>NZ_CP017260.1:1243386-1989272 GCF_001735745.1 Formosa sp. Hel1_33_131 | reverse complement strand
GGATGAAATTAGTGCTGATACTTTATATAAAGGATTTTACAGGGATCGTAAAATGGACAAAAATGATAATAAAGAGCTTTAAAAACAGATATGTACAAAGGAAAACGGGTCGGACATTTTTCGGTAAACTTTTTTTTGTCCTAAAATTAAATTGAAATGGCAGATATAAATACCTCTTTAAACGAACAGCCAGGCGGTTGGTTTAGTTTTAATATATATGAAATTGACCATGTAACGAGTTGCCCTGACTTGCTGACCAATGCCAATGCCTCCAGTATTGTTATTAATCCTCCTACGGATCACATTGATATTTTGCCCGTCCGAGAGTCTATAAAAATCCGAGAAACATCCAAAAAAACAAAGGCTGGAGTTGTCTATAATATTAAAGGAGAATTTACGTGTCAAATTCAGACGAAAGAATTGGATACGTATTTGAATAAACGAATACATAAAAAAGTGATTTTGGTTGGGATTAAGCATTTTGGACAACAAAAAATATATGGTTCTAAAAAGTGTCCGTTGGCTTTGGAATATCAATTGGTTAATGGAATTAAGTACGAGGATGGCTCTGCAATTAAAGTGCTTGTATCTGGAAAAATTCCACAGAAACCCGTGTTTATCAATGATTAAAGTCCCTCTTATTTTTGTGTCCTATTTTAAAAAGTAGGGTGAAGCTATGTTTGTAACGTGCAAAAAGCATGTTATAAATGAATTTAAATAATTTACATTCTTTAGTTGGTGGTCGTTGGTTTATAAATGAATCCTACGGACATACATTGTTACCTTCTCTATATTCCATTTTAAGTGGAAAAATGCCAGCTTCAAATAAAGAAGATTTTATTTCTGAAGAATTTATAGTGCAAGGATCTGTTTCTGTTTCTGCTCAAACATTTAATAACCAAACCAATAAAGATGGTTATGTTTTAGTCGTTTCTTTAAAAAATCCAATTTTTAAATACAATCAAGAATGTGGTCCTAATGGGACTAAGACCAAACAGCAAATAATGGCTCGACACGAGTCGGATCCGAATTGTAAGGGTGTTGTTTTAGATATTGATAGCGGTGGCGGTCAAGTTTCAGGAACGCCTGAATTTCACGATTTTATTAAAAACTATTCAAAACCTGTTGTTTCTTATACCGATGGTTTGATGTGTAGTGCTGCTTATTATATAGGCAGTGCTGCGAGTCATGTTGTTGCCAATAAACGTGCTGATTCTATTGGCAGTATTGGAGCGATGACAAGTTTTGTTAATATGAAAGGCTTCTATGAAAAAAAAGGAGCTAAGGTGATTACAGAATATGCTACAAAATCAACTGACAAAAATAAAGACTTTGAGGACTTATTGAACGGTGACCCTAAAGGTTATATAAAAAATGTTTTAGATCCTATTGTCGACACATTTCATAACGATATGACTTCAGTTAGAAGTAATTTAAACGAATCCGTTTTGTCCGGTGGCGTTTATAATGCTGAAGATTCATTGTCAAACGGTCTAATCGACCAGATTGGAACCTTACAAACTGCAATTGATAAAGTTTTTGAACTGTCAAAAACGACTCCAAATAATTCAAATAAAAATAACTCTAAAAAAAATACAATGAGCGATTTAAAAGTGCCTTTAATAGAGGCAGTCATCGGAAGTTCTTTTGCTGAAGGAGAAACCGAACAGGGCATCATTTTGACGGATGCACAAGCCACTGCGCTTGAAAACCGATTGTCTGAAAATGACACGGCAATAGCTACGGCGGCGACTGAAGCCACTGCTTTAGATGAAAAAATAACAGGCTTAACCGCTACGAGTACAACGGTTACAACAGCGATCCAAAATGCTTTGGCAACTGCTGAAGTAGAAGGTGCTGCTACAATGAGCAACGAACAAGGTGTTGCAGCCCTCTCTGCATTGGTTGCAGAATATGGTGCTGCGGATGGTGCTAAGCCATCAACGAGTTTAGATGGTCCTGAAAATGCAGACGACGACAATCCGAATGTAATCGAAGGGATGGACATCTCTGCAGATATGAATTATTAATCTCAAAAAAAAAATAAAATGGGAATAACAAAAACAGCAATAGTGACTCAGTTTGGGTCTTACTATATTCCAGAAGGACAAAACGAAAAACGATTAATGACGCAATTGCGCCAGAAATCAAAAACGACCAGTTATGCAAAACCCATTGTATATGATGGTGAAGTGTATCGATTTGCCAACACTCGATTGGGTGAAATTGTTCAACAGTTTCAAAAGAATTTTACGGCCAAAGGGACGTTGGAATTTTTACCAAACGAAATTCGTTTGCGCAATTTAAAAATTGATTTAGAATTATTTCCAGACGATGTAAAAGGGTCTTGGTTAGGATTCTTAGGTTCTATTGACGAAGCTGAGCGCAAGAACTGGCCAATTGTCCGTTACATGTTAGAAAATGATGTCATTCCACAGATGGCTGAGGACCTGGAGTTGAAAGCTTATTTTAAAGGAACGTATGCCGCTGCGACTGTTGGTACTGCTGGTGCTGCAGTTGCTACTTTGGACGGGGTTAAGAAATTATTGGTTGATGGTTTGGCAAATACAACTCAACCAATGCAGTCGGTAGCTCTGAGTGCTGCTATTACTCAAGCAAATGCTTTTGATGTGATCGAAGAGTTTACGGATAGTTTTGACAATGCATTGGCTGGCACAAAAATGCGCGTTTATATGGATCCGAAGATTTTGAAATGGTATAACCGAGATAAGCGTAATACGCACGGAATGGATATTAATTACGATCCAAACAAACCAACGATTGATTTTACTACCTGTGAATTGGTTGGATTGCCGTCTATGGCTGGTGAAAAATACTTATGGGCGACGCCTGTTGATAATTTCTTGTACCTAAGACGTACTAATGGAATGAACAAACCAAAAGTTGAAGAGAGCAAAAGAGAAGTCTTTTTGATGACGGATTGGTGGGAAGGCCTTGGATTTGGCTATAACGAACTCGTTTACGTAAGTAGCTGGGTATAGCATAACCTTTAAAATTTAGAAACTATGAATAAAGAACAATTATTAGCACGTTCGGCGGAACTTGAAATTCAAGTTCCGGAAGGTGCTACAAATACGGAAATAAGCAATTTGATTAAGGTTGCAGAGCATCCTATTATTAATGGACAGCTTGCCAAAACACAAGAAGCTCTGGAAGTTTCCAATACTAAAAACAATACGCTTACTGTTGACTTAACGGCTGAAAAGACAAAAGTTCAAACAGGTAAAGAAGCTTTGAAGGCTTCTGAAGGTGTTGTTGAATTGCTTCGTGCTGAGTTGGCTGAAAAAGCTGAAACAACAGACGATAGCGAAGGGGCTGTTTATGAGTCTGGCAATAAAACCTATCAATTTGGCGTGAACGCGTTCCGATTTAAGGGGGATAAGTACGAAGCTTCTGAAGCTGTGAAGGATAAGTCTCTTATGGCTGATTTGATTAAGTCTAAATTTAACCTTTTAAAAGAGATATAGCATGGCAATAATAAAAGTAGAAGCAATAGGCGGCGCAGGGGATTGTGAAGTTACTGGAGGTTTTTCGCACACGGAAGTTTACGTTGGATTTTTAGAGAATTTTGCATCGCTGACAGAACCGAGTCCACGTTGTGGTACTGGTGCTGCAACGACTTTGGAAGGTTTGGTTGAAATTGCGGCCGATCATACTTTCAACGCTGGTTTTGGGTTTACCAAAATTAAAGCGATCTCGGAAACGGTTGGTTTGGAAACGGCTCAGATTGGAAGTCCAACAATGTCTCCGGCACAAGAAAATAAATTGACGGTTCAAATTTTAGGATCCAAAGCTGAGATCTTAGGATTTAAGCGTTTGTGTAAAGGTCGAGACTTAATTGTTTTGGCACCAGAATTTGGAAACGGTCAAGTGAGACAGATTGGATCTGCAAAATATGCAGGGCGTTTATTGGAGTCTTCAAGTAAGATTGAAGCCACTACGGAAGGTGAAAACACAACTACGCTTGTTTTTCAAGATAAGCAGTTGTATGATGCCCCTATTTATAAGGGTGCTATTACGGTTCAAGCTCCGTAATACAAAACAAATTTTAGTTAGATTTGGTGGGAAAAGTCACTCTTTTAGGGAGTGGCTTTTTTTTGTCCTATTTTAAAATTTTGGAAATTGTCAATTTTGGTACTCAATAAATTATTAATCTTAAAATTCATTTCTATGAAAAATTTATTTAGCCTATTACTCGTATTTTTCGGGTTCTTATCAATTGCCAGTGCTAGCGTGGCCACGGTTCCTATTTTTGTTGATTCCCACAATGATGTGTTTCAAGACGTTCCTATTGTTCTGACTGTTTCAGATACAAGTACGGTAACGGATTCAACAATTCTTTTAGAGTGTTCGGTGTTTCAGTTTACGGAAGCTCCAGATGTATCGACACCTATTTTTGAAACTTACTTTTTAACTTCAAATTCCAGTCCGGATAGTTACTCGTTTATGGACCCCGGAAGTCCTATTGGTGATCTGAATTTAATTTATAATCAAAAATTAAATGAGTCGATTGATTTACAGAACCATGCGATTAGATATAGGATTCAACCGTATTGTAGTTTTAAAGATTCTGTATCAAATAACTTAAAAAATGAATTTTGGACTGGTAATTATCTGGTATAGAATTTGACTTTCAAATAAAAATTAAAACCACTCTAAACAGTGGTTTTTTTTATGTCCTATTCTAAAAAGTTGACAATTGTCAATTTTACGCTATGAAAATTAATAATTGGTTTGATGGCGGATGTCAATACAACGAAGGTGTTTTATTGTATGCGTCCATAAAAGGGCATAGTGCCAATTTGGTTCGGTTGTTTTTGCGAAAAGAAAGCCTTGCCAATGCTGAGAAGTTGGCGTATGAGCTTGGGAAGTTTCGGGAGGCTGAAGATCCTAGTGTTAAAGATCAAGAGCCTATAACCAAGATTCAGACGCCAACGCCTGTGGTGACCAAACATAGTTCTGGAGGATTTTATAGGATTAATGAAATGCCAATAGGATTGCATCCGATGTTGATTGAACAAAGCACTAATTATAAACGTGCCTGTTCTTTGCATTTGCAGCTTACTGCGCTCCATCCGGACGAAGAAGGGGCGGCTTTGAAGTTGTGTATTATGATTGAAGATCTGTTTGATGCGATTGAAACGTCTCAAAAAGTATTGGATTATTACAAGAAACACAAGGTTGTTTTGAATATCAAGCCTCGGAGTTTTGAGGATTTGACGCCAGCTCAGTTGATTCAAACTCGAGGGAATAAAAAAGCGACAATTTCTAAGCATAAAAAGAAGGTTGAAGTCCTTAAAAAACAGTTTGGACAAAAATTGTCCAAATCGGATTCTACAAAATTAAAAATTGCTTTTGAAAAGGCGGAGCGCACGTTGCTCCAGCATGAGTATGAAGCGCAACAATTAACTAATTTAATAAATGAGAAATGAGTGAAACATTAGCGCCTTTAGAATGGCACACGGAACAACGAAAGGTTAAGGACTTGGTTCCTTACAATTACAATCCTCGAAAAATTACTCCAGAACGTCTGGAAAAACTTAAAAAAAGTTTGAAACGTTACAATTTGGCTGAAATCCCGGTAGTTAATACGGATCTGACTATCATAGCCGGTCACCAACGTGTTAAGGTGCTGATGGACTTAGGACGGGGCGAGGAGCTTATTGATGTGCGACTTCCAAACCGCACACTTTCGGAACAGGAGTTTAAGGAATATAATATTGTTTCGAACGTTTCGGTTGGTTTTTGGGATACTGATATTTTAGATGAAGTTTTTGGAGATATTATACTAAATTTTTTAGTTATGATTGAAAATTAAACTACTTCTAAAGGTAGTTTTTTTTTGTCCTATTCTAAAAAGTTGACAATTGCCAGTTTTGTATTATGGCAATATCAAAACTACCAACAATAAAAACAGGCGATTCTACTTTTGACAAGCTTTTTGCGTATTACAAGGATTCTACAAAATACCCACTGACCGCCAACCAAACAGAAATAAAAGACCGTTGGTTGGCGGCATTTGCATTGCGTCAAAATTTCCACTCCAGAGAGCAATCGACCAACGTTTTAATGGAAAAATACGAAATCAGTCGCGCGCAAGCCTATCGGGATCTTCGGGATGCAGAGCGGTTGTTTGGTAATGTGATGAAAGCGGATCGAGATGGCACTTTGTCAATCTTGTATGAATATTCGCATAAGTATTTATTGATGGCTATTAAGGCAAAGGACCTGAAAGCCATAGGAACGGCTTTGACTTTGTTGGGTAAATACTCAGATATTGACAATGAAAATGCCATTAATTACAACCCTGAAAAACTAGACAATAAGCCTGTTAAGATGTCTATTCCTAAAGAGGTGACGGATGCGATTATAAGCCATTTGACAACGGGTGTTTTAGACTTCAACGACATGACGGTAGATGCTGAATTTCAAGAAGTGGAAGAGGATGAGTAAAGTAAGCAAGTACTTAGATATTGTTTTGAATGCGGCGCAGTTGGCGGCTGTCTTGGCGGTTACTGTTTTGGGAAAAACGAAGATATATCTTGAATGGGGTCGAGGCACGGGTAAATCGTTTATTCTGGCATTTTTCATGAAGGAAATGGTAAAGCAAATGCCTGGTGCTTCGTTTGCTTTGGTTGGTTCTACGTATCAACAGATTTTGTCCCGGACACTTCCATCAACAAAAAACGGTTTGGCAGCTCTGGGGATTTATGAAGGTTATGATTATGTTGTTGGGAAAAAAGGTGCTAAACTTGGATTTGCTGAGCCTATCTATGCGCCTGACAAATGGGATAACATTATACATTTTTCGAATGGTTCTGTTTTTCAATTGGTATCGCTCGATAGTCCGAATAGTGGACGTGGTTTGAATTCATTTGGTATTTTAGGAGATGAAGCTTCTTTGTTTGATCCAGAGAAACTATTTACGAATGTAAAAACTACCAACAGAGCTAAAGAAGCCCGTTTTGAAAATTGTTCTTTGCTCGGTGCTGAGATTTATGCCTCTTCTACTCCTTTAACTAAGAAAGGGCGCTGGTTTACGGATATTGAGAAAGTGGCTAAAAAGAAGCCTGAGAAATATGCCTTTATCAAAGCGAGTGCTTTAATCAATAAGTTTAATTTACGGGAAGAATGGTTTGAAGAGATGAAGGACGAATCACCATCGGATTTATATTACAATGCTGAAATATTAAATATACGGCCTAAGGAGATTCTTAATGGATTTTATCCTCAACTTAAAAAGAGTCATTATTATACCGATTATAATAACGATTATCTGGAGGGAATTACCGCTAATTATACAGAGAAGTCTTTCAATTGTAAACAGGACAATGACATTGATAAGGGGCGTCCTCTTATCCTTTCGATCGATTGGGGGGTATTTATCTCTGCTGTGATTAGTCAATCTTTGCCTAATCAATACAAAGTACTTAAATCCATGTGGGCGTCTCAGTCTAGTGAGACACGAGACCTCGAGGATCTCGTTAATAACTTTGTGGAATACTATGCGCCGCTGCCTAACAAGGTCCTTCACCTCTATTATGGTCACGATGGTAACGCCCGAGTCAAGAAGGGTACGAACGACACCTATGGCGATGTCCTCGTGCGGCTACTGGAATCGAAGGGGTGGACGGTGTATGATAAGAGTAAAGGTAAGCCTGTGGCCCCTCACAATGGGAAATATATACTCATGAACATGATGCTGAAGGCTACCAGTTCACGTTATCCATCCATCGCAATCAACGAACAAAACAACCCGGATCTTATCATTGGACTCGAGCGCGCTGAAGCTGCTGAGGATAAGAATGGCATTCAGAAGGTCAAGAAGGACGAACGTAACCAGAGCATGAAGCAACAGCACACCACTCACCTACCGGATGCATTCGACATCCCTATCTGGGACATCTACAAAGATTTATTGAAGGAAGACAAGGAACACTGGACGCTTCCTCTATTTATTTGATTTTCGTAACCTAAAATTCATATATCCCTAGTTTTCGATACAGGCAATTGTCATTTATCTAAGGATGCGGCGTTGGGAACTGTCAAAAAAGAGATTTGAGAGGGTAAAAAAAGTACATAAAAATTTGAAAATCAATAATTTAATAAAAAAAATATGAGATTTTAACAGTAAAACTGGCACGGAATAAACAATTTATTAATGTAATTCAGAAAAAAACAGATGTTTTGATTTAAAATAATGAAGTTCTCATTCAAATTCTCACAAAATTTTTATGTCCTATTTTAAAAATTGCAATGCTCCTAATTTAGCATTATGAAAAATAGATTTGATTTTAAATCTGCCGTCGCAATTATAGACAGAGTCGATCATGAAGGGAACGCAATTCCTTTTGATGTGACGTTTAGAACTTATCAAAAATTTTCAAAAACAGGAGGCAAGCATTTAGAATATAATCAAGTCAAAAAATTACGCTCCAAAAAATCCACACCTTCAATGGCTTCTATGTTGGTTGCATTGCAATCACCAACAGGAGTGAAACGAAACCCACGGCATTACGAAAACCGAACCAGAAATTTAGAACTTCAAAACGGAGAAACTAAAAAAATTCATATCCGATTAATCACCTCGATTAATGGAAAAAAAACACACTACTAATGAGCACACAATTTTACGGCAATGATGTAGCCGTTACAGGTGGCAATGTAAAAGCGGTCGTTTCTTTTGCTTCGAGTAAAAAAACAGATGCACAAGTAACCACGGTTATTTTACACACCGATGACGAAGACGGTAAAGTTGCAGCTTGGGGTGCTAACAATGACTATCCTCAAAAAGTTCTTAAAAAAATTAGAGGTGCTGGTTCCTTGCGTTCTGGTTTGCGAACCAACAGGAAAGCCCATTACGGTTCGGGCTTTATAATCGCCTCAGAATCACACGAAGACGACAAACGGATTATTCAACAAAAATGTATTCACCAATATCCAGATATACATGAATTTTGGAAGCGCAACCAGATGAAGCGTTTTTTTAAAGAAATAATTGCAGATTTAGAATTTTGGCATTTAGGATGCCCAGAGTATATTTTGTCAAACGATTTCAAAACCATCAACCGAGTTAAGAGACAACAAACAGCCAATTGCCGTTACGAGCTCATGGATGAAAACACGCGTTCCATTAAAAATATGTACATATCTTCCAAATGGGAAGAAGGCGTTGATGTGGCTTCAAAGTATGTAACCAAAGTACCATTGATTGACAGCTATTGGAGTGCTGAAGAAGTCAAAGAACACTGCAAAAAATATAAAATACGGAACTTTATACGTCCGATATTTTACCCACTTATCAACGAAAATTATTATCCAGATCCAGAGTGGCAATCTATTGATAGCAGTGGATGGTTAGACATTATCAATTCGATTCCAAAATTCAAAAAAGCCTTTTTAGAGGATAAAATGAATGTTAATTTTCACGTCGAAGTCTTCGATGAATATTTTGAACGCACTTACAAAGAAGATTGGAAAACATTCACCCCAGCCAAACGTCAAGAGATTCGCTCTCAGTTTGTAGAAAACTTAGATAACTCACTTAGAGGAGTTGAGAACGGTGGTAAGTCCATCATGTCTATGATTTATAAAGACGACAACGGTACGCCACAGCCCGGACTAAAAATCACCGAAATTGAAAAAGGAACGAATGACGGCGCATACTTAGACGATACAAGTGCTGGTATCCAAGCTGCATTAACCGCTGCTGGAGTCGATCCCTCATTAATTGGTGCAGGCATTCCCGGTGCTAGTATTGGCGCGGGCTCTGGATCCGACAAGCGAGAAGCGTGGTTTATACTTTCTGCGCTCATGAAAAGCAATAGAGACACCACCTTAGAACCCTTTGAATTTATTCAAGACTATAACGGATGGGATGCCACCCTCGTTGGTGGTTTTGAAGACACCGTATTAACAACGCTTGATAAAAACCCAACAGGAACACAAAAAGCCGCGCAATTATGATAATCAAAAACACCGATACACTCCTTGAATATTTAACCGTCAATAATTCTGTTTCTATTGAAACCTTGGCGCCTTATATCAAAAAAGCAGAACGCAATTTTTTAAAGCCGCTAATTGGTGCAGCACAATTTGCAATCTTTGATGCGACCGCGCCAATCACAGACCCTATCACACTGTCTGGACAACAACTCGCACAGGAAGCTGTTGCAAATTTTGCGTATTATTTAGGGCTTCCAGTTTTGGCAGTACAGATAAATGATTCTGGAATACACGTTGTTGATTCAGAACACACAAAAACGGCTTCAGACAAACAATTCAAAGAGCTGCAACGATCCTTTAAAAAGTCCGGACACGAAGCACTCGACGAACTTCTGGAGCTCATGGAAGAAAAACCAACGAAGTTTGATCCGTGGATTCAATCTGATAACTACACCGTTTACAAAGGATTATTGGTCAATAAAACATCAATTTTTAATTCCTACTACCATATTTTCAACAGTCGTCAAACTTTTGTGGCCATGCGTCCAAATATTAAAGTTTGTGAAGATCAATTTATAGAACCTGTTATTGGATCGGAATTATTAATCGCTTTAAAAACCAAGCAAACAAACGCTCACCGAATCGAAGTCAAAAAAATATTACAACAATCCATTGTTGCCTTTACCATTATGAAAACAGTCGACAACGGAATGTTTGTCCTCGATGCTCAAGGCATTCACATGAAATTCGACGTATTGCCCTATGAAAAAAACGTGACGAATGTCAATTTAAAAATCAATGATTTTCTTACTCGCACCAAAGAAAACAAACGCATCGAAGGAGAAGAATATTTAAAAATAGCACTAGGGGTTATCACGGCCAATGCTACCGACTTCTCAGAATACACCGTAAAAAAAACACCAGACCACGTACATCTCACAGATACAAAGTCAATTGTAGGGGTCTTATAATTTATGTCCTATTTTAAAAAGTAGGGTGAAGCTATGTTTGTAACATGATAACAGCATTCAGTGTAATTAAAAAAATTGTCCAATCGCTCTTTGGGTCTTTTAAAAGCGACTCGGAAATAATTACGTGCGACAGCGAAGATATAACCTGTGATATAGATTAGATATGGCATTCACTGCAACAATAAATACGGGGACCACTCCCAATAACAATCAAGGCGCAGGCTTACGGACCAACATGCGAATCCTAATTGCGAACGATGTTGATTTAAAAGCTACAAAAGTTGATAAAGTAACAGGAAAAGATTTGTCAACAAATGATTTTACAACCCTTGAAAAACAAAAATTAGCAAATCTTTCACCTCGAAAAACACACATTGTCGAAGGTGTCGTTTTTGATTATATACCCGTTTATGGAAGTGATGGATCAACATTTCAAGATGGAGATTTGATTGCGAATGGCAGAAAAAGCGCAACGGAATTTTGGGTTTTCGCAGAATATAATGGACCCGGAAATGCTGATTTTTTTGCTGCATGGACACCTATCTCGCAACTTTAAAACAAAATAATCATGGCAATATTCAAATCCGTTTCAGATTCTCACTTCGAGCTCGATGGCGTATTATATCCAAAAATTTACGATGTAAAAAAAGAAAGTACAACAATAAGTCTTTTTAACGTGCATTCAGAAAAATGGTTGAACGGCGGATCTTTTCATATTTCTGACATTACAATTGAGACCTTAGTCCGTGCAGATTTTGCTACGGAAATTTTATTTTTAAACGAGCTCAAAAAAACGGTTTTTAAAAAAGGCGGGGGCAACGGCATGGGGTTGCAAGGGAGTAACACTCTTTATTTCGATGATGCGACCTATGTCTATATATCAGGACTTCGTTCCAATGGCGACTGGTATGTAAATAGAAATACTATTGCTGATAATACACAAACAACAGCAACGGAAACTAATAATGGAGGACAAACAACACAGCCTTTAACTTTGGTGATTTGTCAAGGTTTGAGTTATTCTTAATTTTTAATATAATAACACTATGGCATTTAAAAATTCACTACAAAATATTGAAAACTTATTGAAACATAAGGAATTAGTGTTTGCTCAAAATCAAGAAATAAATTCTCTTATTTATCCAGGCTATAAAGAAGAGGATAATTTCTATGGCGATTTAAAAGATATAAGAACCCTACGTTTCATTGCAGGACAATACACATTATTAGATGTTAAAGAACTTGATTACTTATTATCTTTAAATGATGAAGAAATAAATAATGAAGTAGCCAGATACCAGAGAGAACTAACAGAAAAGCAAATTGAAAAATACAGTTTAAACAAGTCTCTTGTCTATTTTTATAAGTCTATGAGAAAGGACGGTTCTTACGCAATTTCAAAAGAGTTTTACACAACAAAAATAAAACCTTTTGTTGATTGGGAATATCTTTGTGATGTAGAAGGGTTAAAAATCACAGTAGATTTACTGAAAAGTAAAAAGAGTCATAAGATAAACCTTGTGAAGTGTGAGAATATATTGAAGAAAGTTATAGAACCAGTGCCCTTTCCTTTTGTTGCTCCGTATCGTACAGAAAAGGAAAAAGCAGTAATAAATATCAAGATTCAAGAGATTATAGAAAAAAATGCAACAGATATAAATAAATATTTATCTCGATGTATCAGTTCAACTTTTACCCTCGCAGGGGTAGCTATTACACAATCAGGAACAGACACTAACCTATCTGGTCTTTCTGTTATAACAGGAGTTACCTCCAAGCTAATGGGTGGGGCTACTTTATATGATTTAAACAATCTTATTTTGGTTGTAGCAGGAACATTGAGTTATGATGCCATAACAGAAAAATTAGCTTTTGGTTTAGCATCAGGCTTTCTTTCTCTAACTACTAATGCAGGAGGAAGTATAACTGTAAACGGAACTAAAGTTTATGGCACACACACGGAATATACAAAAGAAATAGGCATTTACATAGAAAGAGCTGGTTCAGACTTTGATCCAGCACAAAGTTGGTTATTAAATAATGGAAGTTTCACTTTAAACGGAGCAGGGGTGGAATGTGATGGGGTCTTTGAATTTGCAGCAGCTGGAACATTTACAGCAACAAATGCTTTGATTCGTAGTCGTGCTGTTTTGGCAAATATGCGTATGTGGGGGACCAATACGAATGTAAACGGATTAGACCTATATAATGTTAACCCTACTTACCTTCTCACAGAACCAACAGCGTTTAATGGGGTGCGGTTATTCGGAGGTCGTATGATTTTTGTTTCATTACCACCAACAACATCAACAACACCGAGAACCTTTGAAGACCTTGGAGCAATAGGAGCAGTAGGAAATGTCGGGGTCTTCGGGAATCCAGCTGAGGGACAGTTTTTTGAACTAAAAAATTATTTAGACCAAAAAGGATTTTTACTTGGGCAAAATAATACATCTAATACAAGTTTTAGATTTACGAAAGGAATAGATGCAACAATAGAAGACTCTACGGGAAGTCCTATTGAAGGAGCTGTAGTGTTTTCAGAAGATGTTGATAATGGGAATAGAGATTCCGATTATTCGGCAGATGAAAATGCTGTGGGGACGACAAATGCGAGTGGGATTGCCAGTGTTGATAAGGTCGTAAGTATTGCATATCGTAATACAAGCACAGGAGGCGGGGCAGCAGGTGCTACACCTACTTTTGACTTTAAAAACACGGATAATAATAATACTGGGGATGATACAGTTTATTTTTATAGTTATAATCATCAAATATCACAAACCGCCGTAAATCTTTTAGGTAACGGCAATTTAGATTTAAGGTGGACTTTGTTTGATGATAATAATATTTCCCAAATCATCAAAGCGACAGTTGATGCTTATACTACCATCGACAACCTCGATCAACTGTATGATAGAGCCAAGTCTTGGAAAGTAGATAGTGCGAATGTGGAAGTTCCAAGTCTTAGTGATTTGCTTTTTACAGGAAATGGAACAGAACTTATTTTAGAAACTGGGTGGAATATTTTAGTATATGACAAAGCAGGAAGTGTCTTTGCGGTAGATACAGGAACAAAAACTATCACAATAAAAGCGAGTGATTTAGATGAAGGAACTAAATTCAAAACATTGAAATTACAAGGAACAGGAACAATATCAGTAACAGCTTCTGAAACTATTTCAATGCCTTATGAAGACGCTAATGGAATGATTGTAAAAATATCTGCTCCTGCTAACTTCACAATCAAAGGAACAAGTATTGCATATACTCAGGGTGTAACATCAATAACAACACAAGTTGCAATTGGGACAGTAGTTGAATATGCTATTTGGAGTTTAGGTAAAAAAATAGTGTATATAACTCAAACAATTAATGAACCAACTACTATAGATATAAATTATGAAAGTGAAGCTTTTGTAAACACTGCACTGGATGTTTCTACACAAGTTGCGAACATAGATGCAAGTAATGTAGGGGGAATCCTTACATATAAGTTTGGAGAAATGGAGCTTACCCTTGAACAGGCAAAAGCAGTGTCTCATAGAATATTTGAAGATGAAATAGCTCTTGATTTAGTTCTGACAAGTAACGCAACAGGGGCAGTGGACTTGTTACAAGATAGTATAAGAATTAATGCACCAGTTGTACACTTGGAAAGAAAAGATGCTCTGACAATATCTCAAGAAGTTAATTTGAGGTCTTATATTGATATAACAAATGCAGTAGCAATAAATCCAGCATATATACTTACTCCTGCTGATACAGATGGATTAAGAGTTATCTACTATAAAGACCCTATTGCTATTGATTATGACCAAATAGAAAACAAAGTTTGGAATGGTACAGATGGAACTCTTATAAAAGCACAACAAAAAAATCAATTAACAGAAATTTCTAAAGTCTCTAATCCATAAAAATATAAAAACAAAAAATATGAAAACTATATTAAAAGTACTGCTTTTTATTACCTCCTTAAGTTTAGGAGCGCAATCCGGAACTCCAATACAACATTCCACTGGTGCTAAATTTCCAAACGCCACAGAGGTCACAACAGCGGTGAAAATTCCTTTATTGGACACGAATTTAAAAATGAATACTTGGATCAGTGCAGCTAATTTGTTGGCTCAAATCCAACTGGAAACGTTTACAGAAAGTGGAACACGGGCAGGTGGTGATGCTATAACCATTGTTGGCGATCATGATGACACTTCAAACGGTACAAAAATAAAAATAGATGATGCCACCGAAAAAATAACTTTGCTTTCTAAAAAAATATCCATTGGAACAACAGATACTCACACACTAAACTCAACGGTTTTTCAAAAAATAATTGAAAACCCATTACTTGGAGGAGCGATGGCTAATGAAGTAAAAATATTAGAAAGAACCCATAATCCAACTGGAACGGGTTATTATCACGGGGAACACAAGACTATTACACGTTCTGGAACGGATAATGAAACGGGAACGAAAGGGGTACAATTAATAGTTGAGAAAACTGGTGATTTTGATTCATTAGTTTTATATGGAAGAGATTTAGAAGTTAATTTAGATGGAGAAGGCACTACAACATTTCTCATTGGAGAAGCAATGGATGTGAGGGCGAGAGGTACTAAAGTGCAAAGTATAAATGGAGTAGGGAGAGGTACTAGCATAACATTGTTAGCTGATAATCCAAATGTGACTGGTTATTTCCAGACTTCACATCCCGTTTTAGATTTAAAGCAAGGACATATTACTGGCGGAGAGACTATATTCATGGATTTCGACATAGATCACAGTAATCCCAATTTAGATGTTCAAGGAGATTTAACTTATTTAGCAGGAGGAGGAGGTTCTGATGTTGCCGCCATGAAAACTAAACTAGAAGCTATTAACAAAAAGTTCAGATTTATACACAACCAAGGAGAAACTGAATCAGATTTTGGAGGAATATTAAATTATACAGGCAGTGTTTCTAATATTGAAAACGCAAGCAATAAAGTGTTGATTAACAAAGAGTATTTAGAATCATTAAATTACATAGATGGCACAGGAACAGCTAATTATTTATCTAAATTCACTGATTCAGACACTGAGGCAGATAGTCAAATATTCGACAACGGAACAAATGTAGGTATAGGAACAGCAACGCCAAGCGCTTCAGCAAAGCTACAATTAGACAGCACATCACAAGGCTTTTTACCACCACGTATGACGGAAGTACAACGAGATGCTATTATAAGCCCAGAAGAAGGGCTAATGATTTATCAAACAGACGCAACGAAGGGTTGGTATGGTTATAACGGCACAGCTTGGATTCAATTATAATTAAATAAGAAAATGAAAATTAAAGCACTATTTGCCTTTACTAACTTTATATACATCAACGTAGCCGCAGGCTTGACTGATTATTTTTTTAACAAAGAAAATCTAACAGCAATGGGGCTTTTGATTGGGCTTTACTTATTTGCTTTTGCGGTTGGTGACTTATTTGGTGAATCCAATTCATTTTCAAAAAAAGACGTTGTAAGCGGTTTGGTGCTGAGTATTTTCTTAGGAGTGCTAGGCTCAGTTATAGTGTATCATAGCTCTAAGATACCTCCAATTGCAGTGTATGTATCCTTTGCAGTCGTATCTATTGCGCCTCATCAAATTATAGCGTTTATACGCAATAATGTTACAGGAATTCTTGATAAAATCAAAAATAAAATTTTTAAATAATGGACTTAATTTTTTTACTGTCACAAAACGAATACACATTATGGCTGTTTATTGCTTCGCTCGTCATCGACGTTTGGGCACTCCGGCGCGTATATAATCATGTTCACGACATGAAGCTTTTAAAGTCATTGATCATTGACATTTTAACAGGTGTTATAGGGTCGTTGATATTTTTTGCTTACGGAGGATTATTTAATTTTTGGCTGTTTGTAATCGTCGCACAGGTTTTGATTCGGTGTAATGCACTTGTGGACATACACGAGAAAAGAGAGGCTGAATTGAAAAAAGCTTTAGAAAAAATAAATGAACAATTAAAAAATAAATAAATGTACATCCCAAAAAACTACAACATACATGAGTTGGCGCATCCTCAAATCATAAAGGCAATTGGAGAAAAACACACATGGAGACGCCTCGATGCTGAATGTTTACTTGATTTGCAAACCATCCGAGATGAGTGGTATAAAGTGTACGGCTCAGGGATCTATGTAAATCGTTTAAATCACGGACTAGACTCCAGAGGATTACGCCCACCAAACGATAAAGACGGGTCGTTTTATTCCACACACAAACAAGGCACTACATTTGATTTAGAGCCTGTAAATGGACTGTTACGAGAATTGTATAATTTCATTATTGAATTAATAAAATCAGGGAAACTAAAAAAAATAAACACACTCGAAAATTTTGAAGACACCTTAAAATGGGTGCATGTTGGGTATATGAACACAACAGAAAAACCTCTAATTATTTACTTATGAAACCAAAGAAAAAATTTAAAGACACCACGGTAGGCAAATTGTTGCTTGGAGCTGTATCCATGATTTCACCACCATTAGGCAGTATTTTGGAAGGTCTTTCAACACCCGAAGAAGCAATCGAAGCGATTGCGCAAAGTCAAATTTCTAATGAAGATAAAATCAAACTTCAGACACTCATCTATGACCAACAAAACAAGGAAATGGAATCAATTACCGCTCGTTGGAAATCGGGTCAATTAAGTGATAGTTGGATGTCCAAAAACGTTAGACCCATGGTTCTGATTTGGTGCGTTGTTATTTTTACGCTTTGCGGTATTTTAGACAGTATTGACGGCATTGGGTTCACTATCAATCCACTTTGGAATGACACGTTTGAAAAGGTTATGATGACCGTTGTATTGGCGTATTTTGGCGGCCGTACTTTTGAAAAAATTAAATCGTTACTAAAGTAAAATATGACCATTAACTTAAAAATACCAACATCGTGGAATGATTTAAATATCTGGCAACTCAAAAAAATTGCCAGATATTCGCATTCCAATTTGTCTGGAATTATTTTTGATTACAAAATATTTTTGGTTTTGCTCAATGTGAGGTGGTGGCACTTTCGTAAAAAATGGAAAGTCCAAAAAACATTGTTAAATGTCACGCTCTCAAATTTAAAAAAAGAATACAGTTGGTTGCAGTCCGGACTGGATCTCACAACCTTTATCCCATGCATCAAAATCAAATCCCAAAAATGGTTCGCGCCATCCGATCGGATCAATAACCTAACCGTGGATGAGTTTGCACACGCTGAAGACCTCTATTTAGGATGGTTCAACGATAAAGACTTCGAATACCTTCGTTATTTAGTGGCAGTCCTCTATCGGGAGTTGGACGCCAATGGCAAACGAAAACCCTTTGACAAAACCGAATTGGACGCCCGAGCGCGGCATTTATCAAAACTCAATCAAGAAACTCTGCTGGCCATCCTACTAAGCTACCAAGGATCTCGAACGCATTTGTTCAAACAATTTCCAACCGTATTTCCAAAACCAAAAGAAAATGCAAAAACACCAAAATCAAGCGGTTTTGGAAAATTAGTACTTCATTTTTCTGGTGGGAAATTCGGCACTCACAACGAAACCAAAGACACCAACGTCTATGTATTTATGTCTGAATTTGAAAACCAACTAAAAAACAAGCCCTATGCCTAGAACTTCATTTTTAGATATTGTCACCTATTTAGAAGATTTAGCTACCAAACATGCAGATATTAACGAATCGTACAGATGGAACGTTCTCGATGCTTCCGGTGCCATGCGGTCTGGGATAAACACCCCTCTTATGCTCATTGATGCTATTGAAACCCAAACCACCGGAGGACCCGGCAAAACCATCCATAAAAACACCACCGCCATTACCATACTGGGAAAGCCAAACACGCCCACCGCTCATGCAGATGCCTACCAATCTCAAAACGAAGTCCTGGACCATTGCCAAAAAATTTGTTTTGAAATAGAGGCGCGCATCATTCACGATTCCAAACAAACAGTGGACGCCAGTGGCAACAAAAATTGGATGTATGGATTGGTGGACAGATCAAGTTTTCATTTTTTTAAAGTAGGTCCTATTTTTTCGGACAGATTATTTGGGTACCGTTGCGAGCTGACGTTAAAAAATACTGTACCCGACTGTCCGGATAAAACAAAATGGAGCGATTTGTAAAAATTTTACTTCTTATTTGGGTTATTTCTGTTTAATTATTTTTAAAAAATGTTAAACATTCTATTTAGTTGTAGTATATTGCACTTTCGTAAGTCCCAAAGCCTATGATTATTAGAACCAAATTTTTAACAACAACAAAAGAGTTAGCGCCCAGAAATGTGCCACAATTATTTTTGGTTTTGGGATTCTACAAGCTCTTTTGCTTAAACCAAATCCATTATGAAAAACCCCAAACCAAAACACCCGTTTCTTGTTAACTTCATAAACCGAGAAGATGTCCTCGAAATGTTTCCAGAAAAAAAAATCTGATCCATTACCAATCGACCGTCTTACATCACCATAAGATTTAAAGAAGACGATTTTAAAGACGTTGAATTATGAGTAACATACACGAACATTTCAAAGCCAAAGCTTATGAAGAATTAAAAGCACTTCACAAAAGCGGCAAACTATCCTCAGAAGCCATGCTGTTTTTTTTTGAGTGCAGCGCGCACCAGTACCGTTTTGAAAAAGACACCACTGGAATCAAAACCAAAAAAGTAAGGAAGTTTTGTTTAAACTAACATTTATAACCACTCCCAAAAAGAGTGGTTTTTTTTTTTTGTACATTTCGCAAACCTTAAATCTTAAACCTATGAATTTTTTAAAAAAATTGTTTGGTCCCAAAACACCAAAAAAACCTCAAATCAAATCAAATTTTAAAATTTTAGATGATTTGGACAATCTTCCAAACTTTAAAGCTGGAGCAGAAGTCAGGGCGATGTATAAGGATGGCTATGAAAAAGAAAAATACATAAAGTGTAAAGAAAAATCTAGATCAACTAAATATGATGCTGTCATTATATCGGTTATAAATAAGTCAGATCCTTATAAATTAGTGTTTAAATATTGTGAATGGAAATACAATAAAATAAATTTTTCAGATGAAGTTTATACTACTATTAAAAATAAAATAAATGAAATCGACCCTAATAAATACGACTTGCCCGAGTTGTATAAATGGATCAGTTATAATGAGATTTATCTATTTCAAGATGTCTATAATAACGTTATTTATAGGATTTTTGAATTGCAAGAAAAAACATTCATTCCAGAGTTATTTAAAACCACCCCGCCCAAAGCATCTCAATTTTTAAATGCTCGAAAAAAAGAATATAAACCTTTTTTCTCTTTAAAATTAGATAAAGCAATTGAGGATTTAAAAACACTCGAAGGGTACGAAGCGTTGAGAAAAGAGAAAATTAAAATTGCACCAAACGTATCAAAAAATATAAAATCAGGGAATGTTGAAAAGCTAGAGATTTATGAAAAGAAGATGAGAGATGTCAATGATCGTATTTCTGAATTGATAAAAAACTACTTTAATTAATTTTTCTTATATTTGAACCATCAAAAGAAACAGAACAATGATTATTAACAACATTTTTCTAACAATACAGCAGGAGTTCGGTAGCGGTAACGCCCGACAGCTCTCATTACTTCGGTTCTGTTTCGGCTGGATAGCTCCTGTTATTTTTAATCCTTTCTATTATGTTATCAAACGAAACAGAACAAGAACCCTTAACAGCTGAGGCTGAATTCAAAAAATTCCTAAAAACCGAAAACCTCCCATACCTATTGGAGGTGCTTCAGGATGCCCACACGGCCTATGTGCTAAAGGCAGAGGACGAAACCAACTACGCTGTCAACAAAGAGGAGTTCATGGAAGCAAAATCACAAATCTTTGATTCTGTCAGAAGATTTGAAACCCTTATTTTTCTGGTCGTAAAATTAATTAAATTACAAACCTCAAAAACCGAAAAACATGGGTAGTTTACACGAACATTTCCGAGCCGTGGCTTATGAAGAGCTCAAAGCCTTGCACAAACAAAAAAAACTATCGTCCGAAGCGATGCTATTTTTCTTTGAATGCAGTTCCCACCAGTACAAATTTGAAAAAAACAACGGCATTAAAAACCCCAAAAAAATATACCGCTTTTGTTTAAATTAAATTTTTTAAACCGCTGTTAACGTAGCGGTTTTTTTATGTCCTATTCTAAAAATGGGGGGCGTGCTAAATTGCCGGTAAATTAGTAGGAATGGGAGTCACAAATTTTGCACAACTAGAAAAACAAGCCGGACAAAAAGCAGCGTTGCTACTTCGCAAGTCGCTAAAAAATCTTATAAAAAACAGATTTGAAACCACGTCCGGGAACAGCGCACTTTTAAAAAGCACGGTGCTTGGCAGAATGAACGGCCCCGAACTCCAACGATTAATCATTAAGATGCCACATTACGGCTTCAAAAATCATTTTGGATTTGAGGGCGTAAAATCCAACGGAATCAAAATGCGACTTCTAAGCAATCAAGGCTTTTTGTCTGAAGCTATGGAGGCTAACAATGCCTTGGAAACTCTGGCCACCGAAATCGGAAACATACGAGGCGATGAAGTCATTTCTAAAATCAATTTCTAATGGCAGATAAAAAAATAACCCGACAACTGTCCATCTTCATCAATGGAAAAGAAATCAAAAACAGTCTTGGCGGTATTGGTCGTGAAATAGGGATCATAAAAAAGAAACTCAAAGAAGCCAACGATCCTAAAGACATCAAAAAATACAAAGCTGAGCTAGACAAACTAGGCAAAGCCTATGGGAAAGTAAAAACAGAAATATATGGCGTTAACAAAACGCTAAAGGACGGAAAAACAAGCGTCCTGGGTTATGTCAAAGCATTTGCCGGTGGTTTCATTATTGCAGACGTTTTAAAAGCCGGGTTCAGGGCAGCCCGAGAATTTGTGAACGAATCCATCCAATTGGCAGAAGAAGCCAAAGGGGTTGAATTTGCGTTTAAACAAATCGAAGGCAGTTCAGAAATATTGGAGCGCGCTCGTACCGCAACTCGTGGATTAATTACGAATTTGGACATTAAAAAAGCCGCCAATGTCTTCAAAAACTTCAAAATAGACATGGAGCCCTTTCCAGAATTGTTGGAGTTTGTATCTACCAGAGCGGCCCAAACTGGTGAAAACTTTGACGGAATGCTCAATAGTTTAGTTGAGGGGCTGTCCAAAGAATCGAAGTTGCGAATTGACAATCTTGGGATCTCTCAAAAAGATTTGAATGCAGAGCTAGAAAAAACGCCCAACTTTGTACAAGCGGTTGCTAATATTGCCAAAAAAGAATTGACCAGTGCCGGGAGCATCTTAGACGATGCCGCCAATTCCAGTTTAAAATGGAATGTATCTTTAGAGAATTTGCAGCTCAGAATCGGTAAATTAGCATTGAAGTCCGGGCTTATAAAAGATATTAAAAGTGCCGGAGCATCTTTTTTAGATGCTATTGCGCCTGCTGATCGTTTCAGTGAGAAATTGCGCCAGCAGCAATTTGAAACTAATTCTTTGGTGACTGCAATTACAAGAGCCAATCAATCGCAAAAAATAAGACAAACTTTAATTAATGAGTTGCAAACTAAATATCCTAATTTCTTAAAAAATTTAGATATTGAAAAAGTAACCAACAAACAGTTACGGGATCGATTGAAGGAGGTTAATATCGAATACCGAGAACGTATAAAGTTAGAAGCACTAAAAGAAATCTCCGCAGACAAACAAAAAGAAGGCGTCGAAGCATTTAGAAAAGAATACGAACTCAATAAGGAAATAGGAGAATTACGTGTCAAAAGTAAAGTTGAAATAGCTAAAACAGATGCGGATATTTTGGAGTTTTACAATAATGAGGGCGGTAATAAAATAGTAGGAGCGACAAGCGATCATTTGAAAACGTTGATTTCTATTGGTGGAAAATTGAATGAAATAAATTCTTTAAAAGAAAAACAAGCCAAAATTAGTGAAGAGCTTCAGGCTTTAGATGAAAAAGCCAGTGAGTTTGTGGTGACTCCAACATACACCGAAGGCGGTGAAGGCGTAACACCCACTGGTAATGAATCCGATTTAACTGAAGAAGAAAAAAAGCGAATTGCCACTCTAAAAGACCTTTACAAAAAAGGTCAAAAGGAACTCAATGACCTTATTAAAAAAGGAAATGAAGACCGTCTTCTCAACCAAAAACAAGGCATTGAAAAAGAGTTGTTGGCCATAGATCAAAAATACGCCAGACTCAAAGAAAAATTTATTCTATCCGAAGAAGAGAAAAAGGCACTTTCTGTAACTGAATTAGCTGCACGCGAAGATGCTCTGACCGAATTGGACGACCAAAAAGCCCGGGAAAAACAAGAGTTAAAAATTCAAAGGGATGCAGAATTTAAAGAGGAGTTGGACGCTATTAAGGCAGAGAATAAGCTTTTAGAAGACGAGGCAAAATTAGAATTAGAAATTGAAAAAGCCACGACTGAAGAAGAACGTCAGTTGGCTGTAATTGATAAGGCTCAATATGTTGCAAACGTTTTATTAGAAATTGAAAAAAATAAACTATTAAAAGAATATAAGCTCAAAAATGCGACTGCATCGCAAATAGCAGCCTTAGAAACTCAATTTGCTCTAAAAAAAGCTGCGGCCACAAAAGTATTTGATAAGCAACGCGAAAAAGCCAATAAAGATGGTGCTGAACAGGAAAAAGCAACTATTAATGAACGTCGTCAAGCCTATGCAGATCTGTTTGGCAATATTGCTCAATTACTAGGAGAGAACACCGCAGCAGGTAAAGCCGCGGCAATTGCACAAGCCACCATTAACACCTATCAAGGGGTTACGGAGGTTTGGCGTGCAAAATCAATACTTCCAGAACCTTTTGGCACGGCTGCAAAGGTGGTAAGTACCGGGGTTGTTTTGGCTAGTGGATTAAAATCTGTCGGTGTTATAAAAGGGACTGGCACAGGCTTCTACGACGGTGGTCCCACAGGCGACAAAGCCATTTATAAGGATGAGTTTGGCGCGGTGACAGGTGTTGTTCATGAGAACGAGTGGGTCGCTCCAGAATGGATGAACAAAAGCCCACGCTATGCTCCTACGATTAATTGGCTAGAGAAAGAACGTAAAAAAGAAATGGGGCAATTTTTTGATGGCGGCAATACGTCTGAGCCATCCTCTATTGAAACCGCCACAGAAACAGACACCGAAACCGCCGATCCAAACGCTATGAATTTTGCGTTGATGCAAATGCTTGAAAAGTTTTCTGCAAAACTAGATGAAGGCATCAAAGCCTACACCGTTCGCGATTATGACGACTTTATAGAGCGCAAAGAAATAGACCAGGAGCACAACGAAATTTTTGAAAATACACGTCACTCATGATATATACCGGAGATTATACAGCAGCAAACATTTACGGAACTTCTAAGGGTTTCAAAATAAAAGCCACGACTACTGATACAGATACTTTTTTGTCTGTAAAACTGACCGTTAATTTTAACGGAGAACAATGGATACATACGTTTGAAGTTCCATTTTTCCAGAACAAAGCTGAATTGTATATTGAAAATTACATTCACAGTATTATCACTCAAAAATTTTCTGTCCCTAGTTTTTTTGTGAACGATTATAAAATTAATAGTTACGATCTTGCAACGGTGAAAATGGAACTTTCAGAAATGAAGGCAACCGTTTCGGTTAGTGCTCACGTATCTACTTTTTATATGGTTCTTGGAAACTTCGTTACCGTAAGCCAAAGCGCTTTAACTAGTGGAAATATATACACATTGCCTTCAAATCAATCCAATTATGTGTCTGAAAATGGCATGTTATCGTTTACGTTTCTGTCCTTGACACTTCCGGACACCCTCACCGTTAACGATGGCGTGACCAGTTCAATTAAAACACTGCCAACCGTCACGTCTTCTAAAAAATTGCACACGTTGACGGTTCCTGTTGAAAAAATAAAGAGTGGGGCTTCCGATTCTTTGTTGTTAAGGTTAAATTTTGGATCTAATAGCTACGCTGAATTAGGAACGTTTAATATTCAGTATGAAGGCATTGATCACAATTTGATTGCTTATCAAAACGAGTTTGGAACCCTGTCCGTTATGGAATTAACCGGAGAACTCCAAACCGACGAGCAATACAAGGAATCTGTTTTTAGACACTCAAATAACAAAAAAGTAAGCTTGACACCTACGAAAATTGAGATAAAAAAAATGTACGCCATCAATACTGGCTATATGCGTGATGATAGTAAATATGAGATGCTTAGGTCTCTTTTAAAATCCTTCAATCGGTATATTTTTGATAGTGGTTTTAAAAGAATTATACTAAGTAGCGCGCAAAAAATAAAGCCGTTCAAATCGGATTATTACTTAAACAACGAAACTTTAAAATTCAAACTTTCAGAAAATGACGATATTTACTACCGACCTTTTTAGACTCAATCTTTCGCATCTAAATATTAAGTTCTCTGAAGAAAATTCTTTTTTTGAAAAGGACATAATCAAACAACAGTCGTTCCCGTTTAAGGTTCCACGAGAGCGCAGTTTTTTATCGTTCTTTGATTTTATCGAATCTCATAACAGTACGGAGTCTAATAAATATGTCAAAGGAATCCTGTTTAGAAATGACAAGTTTTACGATGCTGAGTTGATGGTGATTCGGATTGCTAAAGAAATTGAAGCCGTATTTTATTACAAGGCTGATAATCTGACTATTTTTGATAAAAACCTCAGGGATTTACCTTGGGGCACAATTGATGTAGGGGATAGTATTTTTGATTATGCAAAACAAACCATCGCAAAAGATTATCCTGAAACTAAGGTTAATTTTCCAAGAATTTATGCTCCAGAATTATATAAAGACTATGGTTTTGGGTCGCACACTGGTTATATAAATGAAGTTGTTGGGGGTGATTTTTCTGAGACGTTTCCAAATCCTTTCAATTTGCCTGTTCGTTTTTATAAAATGAATGAGATTAGGCCCTTCATGTATTTAAGGGAAATTTTAAAAGGTATTTTTGATGAAATTGGTTATACAATTTCTGGGGACTTTATAACCAATGCGAGTCTTGAAAAGTGTTTGCTGTACAATCAAACTTCAGTTTTTTACACAAATGAAGATACTTCTATAAGTGACTCCTTAAATCTTTCGTTGACACAATCCAATGTGCTTTCCGGTTCTGCTGTAACACATAATGAATATTCTGAAAATATTGAGATGACCAGTTATGGTTCTTTTGCTACAAAAATAAATATCGAAGGCGTGTTGCCGAATGTTAATGGCGGTTCATTTCGTGTCACTTGTTTATTTAATAATGTCATCAAACAGGTTCAAATTATCAATTCATCAACGGATAACACGGAAATTAATTTTAATAGAACTTTAGAATTCGAATTTGATGTTGATAAGAATCAAATAGGAAGTTTTCTACAAATAAAAGTTGTTTGTATTGCATCTGTCAAGCCTACTATAAAAGGAGATTATGAATTGAATGGAACAAAGCGACCTTTGTATGAAAATATAATTTCTAAAAGTGATTTGCTTCCAGATATTTCGGTAGGTAGTTTTATAATTGCTTTAGAAAAATCGATAAACATTGGTTCTGTATTTGATCCACCTTCAAAAAATGTTAATTTTAGTCTGTTTAATAATTTTATTGCTAATAAACCGTCGTTGGATCTGTCTGAGTACGGTCAGACATTAGTGCCTAGAAAATTAAACAAATCCATTGGCTATAAAATTTCATTTGCAGATGATGAAGTCTTATATTTTGATAAGGAAGGAAATTATATTGAATCGGCCACTGACTTTAAAGAGTATTCAATTCCCATAGAGCCGCTCAAAACGTCCTATGTAAATGGTGTTCCAAATGTGTCGCATCAGGAAGGACTTTCAATGTTGTTTTTTAAAGCCAATACAAATGCAAATCCCTTAGTTATTGATGCAGGTGTTTCTTATTCTCGTAAAGGTTTTATTGATCTATTTCTTAAAAATTGGATGTTTCAAAAATTAAATTCTGAAGAGTATAATTTAACGATCAATTTACCTTTATACCTGTCTTGTCAATTAGACTTGGAGCGCAAGCTTTGGATTTATAATAACAATTTTTTAATTCACTCTTTGAAACGAGTAAACATAAATTCGTTGTTTGAAAAAATAAATTTAAAACTCTTTAAGTTGAATAATAAAGCCCCGGCCGTTCAGACTTTTTTACCTCCAGTAATTAAAACCACCGCCGCATCGAATGTTAGTGGACAATTGCCGCATGAGACTAGTTTTTCAACGTCAGTAAATCCAGCCGTGGTTTCGAATCCACCTTATTTTTTAACTAAAATATATGCTAATGGTAGTACAGATCCGCAAGGTCTCGATTTGTCTTATGCTTGGGAATTAATAAGTTCTCCTACATCGTCACCGACTCCGTCTTTATCTTCTGAAAATTCAGACGATTCCATTCTTGTGTTTTCAAACACGGGATTGTTCAATTTAGATGGTGATTACGTAGTGAGAATTACAGTCACCAATTCTGAAGGGATGTCAAGCACTGAAGATTTAACGGTGACTGTGACTGATAACACCAGTAATCCACCAGTGAATCGTATTGTTTTGACTAAGTTAGATATAACTGAAATTGTAGCACCTTCAGGAAAATTTACTATTTCTTTTGTAGATATAAGTCCAACGAGTGTTCAGATGAGTTTACAAAAAATAACTCTGGCCACAGGTTTTCCAATTGGTGCGCCAATAATTTCAACGATTACAAATTTCACGCTTGCACATCATGAGATTGCTTTTCCTACGTCTGGATCTTGGAGAATTAGCGCAACTGCTGGAGTTGAAACGTCCAATTCCTTAGACTGGACCCGTTTCTTTTAAAATCCCATCCATCAGTCGGAGATCGTCATTCATCATGCTTTCAACTACGTGCGTGTAAATCATGGTCGTTTCAATACTCGAGTGATTTAATAATTGTTGAAGGTTTTGGATTTGCCCTCCTTGGATCAAAAAATTAGTTGCGAACGTATGGCGGCTGCTATGGTAGTGCAATCTTTTTTTAATGCCACACACTTTCGCAATGTTTTTCAACTCTCTATTGATATGCTCTCGGGTGTAGGCTCCTTCAAATACTTGTGGCATTTCAATGAGGTTTAAGGCTGTCTGGTTTAATTTCTGTCTTGTGATTTTTCCCGTTTTTTGAGCGGTGTAAACTAAATAGTCTTCTAAAAAATTGTCTTCCGTGATTTTTTCAATGTCTCCAATTCGCAATCCTGTAAAGCAACTGAATAAATAACGCTGCAAAATATGCTTCCATGTCCCATTGATAAACGGTGAGCCATAAAAATCATGTAATTTTTTGACTTCATCGGGCAATAAAAAAACAAAGTCCCCAACCATTGATTTTACTTGAATATCGCTGAATTTTAGCTCCGTCTTAATGTTTGCAGTATTGGCTTTGTGTAGAAATTTTTTGAAATTCTTAATCGTACTTTCAACGGTTGTTGGCTTATTTTTTAGCGTATTTTTTAGGTAGCTTTTAAACCGATCCAAAAAAGCTTGGTCAATGTCTATAAACAATAACGGTGATTTGTATCGTTTGATTTTATTTAGGCATCCCTTTTGTTGACGATAGGTTGTTGGACTAATTATTTTATTTTCAAATTGAAATTCCAAGGTTTTTTCTGCAAATAAATTAAAGTCAACCCGGAGTGATGGGTTTTGCAAATCTTCCAGAACCTTCACCAGAGAAATTCTTTCGTTGCTTAATCGATAGCTCACTTCAATTGCATTGAGATCCGCAAGTGTTTTTTCTATGATTAAATTATAATCTAACGAAAATTTAAAATTCTTTTTTACGCGTTGTGTTTTGGTATCGAATGAAGCCACAGGAACGGCTATGTCTAATGGTAACCGTTTGCGCTTACCATTGTAATAAATACTTAAAAAAAGAGCGCTGGTTCCATCCTCCCGGATGTAATCGTCCTTAATTCTGATTTTGTATGAAAGTTTCCCATTCATCTTTTGTGGGACAATTTGTGGGACAAAACTTGTCGGGTTTTCAAAATAATACATATATATAAGCGTTTTAAGGTTATCCGTAAACCAGTAAGAGCGAAGCAGTTAACAGCTTTTTGACTGTTAAATACTTCGCTTATTTTTGGCTTTGTGACCTCGGCAAGATTCAAACTTGCAACCTCTTGAGCCGTAATCAAGTGCACTATTCAGTTATGCTACGAGGCCATTTTGAGGGTGCAAATATAAGCTAATAATCTTTTTATCAAAAGAATATTGTATCAATTTCAAAAAACTTACTTTTGTGACTATACTTTAATTATTTTTAGTCATGAAAATAGAACAAATCTACACCAGTTGCTTGGCCCAGGGCGCCTACTATATCGAGTCCAATGGCGAAGTTGCAATCATCGATCCACTTCGAGAAACACAACATTATGTGGATAAAGCTACTGCCAATAATGCAAAAATAAAATTCATTTTTGAAACCCATATTCATGCCGATTTTGTGTCCGGTCATGTGGACTTGGCTAAAAAAACAGGAGCGACGATTGTCTTTGGTCCAAATGCCAAAACAACCTTCAATTCTTACAATGCCTCCGATAATGAAGAATTTAAAGTTGGAAACATTACCATTAAAGTATTACATACCCCTGGTCATACACTAGAATCTGTGACGTATTTACTCATTGATGAAAACGGGCAACACCATGCCGTGTTTACAGGCGATACGCTGTTTTTAGGAGATGTTGGACGTCCAGATTTGGCTGTTAAATCAGACCTCACTGAAAAAGATTTGGCGGGAATGTTGTTTCAATCCTTGCGATCAAAAATTATGACTTTAGACGATGCTGTGATTGTATATCCTGCACATGGAGCTGGATCGGCTTGCGGGAAAAATTTAAGTAAAGAAACGGTTGGCACCATTGGAGATCAAAAAAACACCAATTACGCCCTACGTTCCGATATGACCAAAGAAGAGTTTGTCACAGAAGTCCTAGACGGCATCAGTCCACCTCCACAATATTTTGCCAAAAATGCCAAAATGAATCAAAGTGGGTATTCCAATTTGGAACAAGTATTATCTAATGGTGACACCCCCCTTTCTGCGCAAGTGTTTGAACAATTGGCAAAATCCGAAGAGGCACTTATTTTAGATGTTCGTACACAACAAGACTTTATAAAAAATCACATTCCAGGGTCTATTTTTATTGGACTTAATGGCGGCTTTGCCCCCTGGGTTGGCGCGCTCATTACAGACATCAATCAACCCATCCTATTAGTCGTTCCTGAAGGGAAGTCAGAAGAAGCTGTGATCCGTTTAGCCCGCGTTGGCTATGACAACACGCTTGGCTATTTAGAAGGCGGGATGGACGCTTGGATCGCTTCGGGAAAAACAACCGATCAAATAATTTCTATTTCAGCAAAAGAGTTTTCAACAAAAACAAGAGAGAACAACCTCCATGTTTTGGATGTTCGTAAGGATGGCGAATATAACTCGATGCATTTGAAATTGGACGATCTGCAGCATTTCGCATTGGATTACATCAACCATCAAATGGATCAAATTGATGCCAACAAAACCTATTACATTCATTGTGCTGGTGGCTTCCGCTCTGTGATTGCGGCATCCATTTTAAAAGCACGTGGCTTTCGTAACATCGTTGATATCGCTGGTGGATTTACAGCGCTTAAAAAGACCGATTTATCACTATCTGAATTTGTATGCCCATCCACAATTTAATTGCTTTGACTATGACCACAACTCTTGAAATCTTAAATGTGGTGGATGTGCCCATACCATTATCACTAAACTCAATGATTTAGAAGGCATTCAAAATGTGAGTGTGGATACAGAATCTTAAACGATTTCAGCGCTTAAGCCTGCTTTTAGAAGTTGAGTACATTGAGGTTCCAACTCCTCATACACCCCCGTTTTAACGGTACATTTTCCTTTATAATGAACCAGTAACGAACATTGTTCTGCCTGTTCGTAGGAATGCTTACAAACATCAACTAGGGTTTCTATCACATGGTCAAAAGTATTGACCTCGTCGTTGAACAAGACAATTTCATTTAAATGTCCTTCTTCAACTGAAACCTCTACATCTTCTTTAATTTTTTCTTTTGTACTCATAATGACTTAACGAATTTCAGGGCGACCCAATTGTTTCGTGTTAATTTTTTCTCAAGTTTCAAATCGAGTTCGTTGCAAGTTGCCTCAATCAACTCACAATCGCTGTCGTAAAAACCACTTAAAAATAAGGAACCATTTTCATTTAAACAAGTAACATATGTACTTAAGTCATTCAACAGAATGTTTCGATTAATGTTTGCGATGACAACATCAAAACGTTTTCCTTCAAGTAAGGACGCATCCCCTTCTAAAACCTTGATGTGGTGACAATCATTTCGTGAGATATTTTCTAAACTATTTAAATAACACCAATTATCAATATCAATGGCTTCTAAAGATGTAGCCCCTTTTTTTTCGGCCAAAATAGCTAGCACACCGGTTCCACAACCCATATCCAAAACAGATTTGTTGGTAAAATCAAATGCTAAAATATGTTGAATCATCATGTACGTGGTTTCATGATGTCCGGTTCCAAAGCTCATTTTGGGTTCAATAATAATGTCATATTCAACATCAAATACTTCATGAAAAGGCGCACGAATCGCACAGCGATCTTCGACAACAATGGGGTTGAAATTCTTTTCCCATTCGGCATTCCAATTGGTTTGCGCAATGGTTTCAAATTCATAACTGATGACAAACTCCTCAGAATTTAAAATCTGAATTGAGTCTAAAATGATGTCAAAATGATCTGCTTCTTGAATATAAGCAATGACCCCATCGGGGGTTTCTACAAAGCTTTCGAAACCAGAAAAGCCAAGCTCCGCAATCAAAATTTCGGTACCTGGCTGAACGGGTTGAACTTTAAATGTGTAGCCTATATAGATAGAATCTCCCAAATTTAAAATGCGTTTATGATGGCTGTAAATTGCTCTACATCCAATGCTGCGCCGCCAATTAGACCGCCATCAACATCTGTTTTTGAAAAAATTTCTTTTGCATTTGCGGGCTTCACACTTCCACCATACAAAATAGAAACCTCAGCTGCTAAGTCCGCTGAATATTGGTTCGCAATGGTTTGACGTATAAAAGCATGCATGTCTTGTGCTTGTTGTGGAGATGCTGTTTCCCCTGTTCCAATGGCCCAAACTGGCTCATAAGCCAATACAATATGCTCCCAGGCAGATGCTGGCAAATGAAATAAGGCATTCTTAATTTGTCCTTCGACAATCGTTTCTTCATTTCCCGATTTACGATCTTCCAATTCTTCTCCAAAACAGAATATCGCACGCATATTGTGAGCTAATGCCGTATCTACTTTTTTAGCTAAAAGGGCATCGGTTTCATTAAAATACGCACGACGCTCACTGTGTCCTAAAATAACCGTTTTAACGCCAACACTTTGAAGCATTGCTGCACTGATCTCACCTGTATAAGCTCCGTTTTCTGCAAAATGCATGTTTTGAGCAGCCACTATAACTCGACTGCCTTTAACTGAGTTTGAAGATGCTAAAAGACTCGTAAATGGGGGTGCAATAATAACTTCTGCTTTACTGTGTTTCAATTCCTTCAGCAGTTTAGAAACGAATAATTCTGAATCAACATAGTCGTTATTCATTTTCCAATTTCCTGCTACAATTTGTTTTCTCATTTTAAATTATTTATTAGTGTTATATCTGATGTTTTAATGGCATTAAAAACTTTAATCGTTCCTTGTTTGTCAATAATCATATAGCGAGGAATCCAATCCAAATCTAAAAATGTGCCCATGGCTCCTTTCCATCCAGATTGCATCAAGTAATGATCGCCTTTAATTTCTAATCTATCGACCCCTTTTCTCCAAGCCTTTTGCGTTTTATCTAAAGATAAATACACAAAATCAACTTCGGAATGCTTCGCCTGAAGTGCTTTCACACTTGGCAAGCCTTCCAAACAATCTTTACACCAAGAGGCCCAAACATCTATAAAAACAGTGTTGCCTTGGTGGTTTTCCAAAATGGTTTTAAATAAAATAGAATCTCCATTTAGTGTCACAAACGCATCGTTTAAAGCGGCCTCTGAAAATTCAGTTTCGACGCGATTTTGACAACTTAACAGTGTACTAACGAAGAGTGATACTAAAAATATGTGTTTCATTTTGAAATTTTATTTAAGAGTCTAATTTAATTTTTGGATCTAAATAGGTGTAAATAATATCAACAAAAATATTGATCAGCACAAAAGTAAGGGCAATTATTAAAACAGCCCCCATAATTACGGGTAAATCTAAGGTGTTTAGTGCATTTACGATTTCTTTACCCAATCCATTCCATGCAAATATATATTCTACAAAAACAGCGCCAGCCAACAGAGAGGCAAACCAACCTGAGATCGCAGTAACCACGGGATTGAGCGCATTTTTCATCGCGTGTTTGGTAATAATTTGAAATTCACTCAAGCCTTTGGCACGTGCGGTGCGAATATAATCTTGATTAAAGACTTCTAACAATGAGTTACGCATCAGTTGTGTAACAACCGCCAACGGACGGATTCCTAGAACCAAGGCGGGTAATATTAAGTTTTTTAGTTTTAATTGATAGACCTCTCCAAAGTCATCCAATTCATAAAGACTCCCCGTCATTTCCAATCCCGTGTAGTGGTGTAATAAAAATCCAAAAATCCAAGCGGCCAAAATAGCACTAAAAAAAGAAGGCAAACTCATCCCAAAAGTACTGACTACCAAAATTGTTTTATCGACCCAATGGTCTTTATACAATGCGGAAATCACTCCTAAAAATAGCCCCAATACCAACGCCACACAAATAGAAGCAACCGCCAGAATAATGGTGTTTGGAAGTGTTTCTTTAAGTATTTGACTGACTTTTTTTCCTTGCTTGGTGAAGGACGTACGAAGGTATGGATATTTTAAAACGACGGTGGTATTGACGGTTTTAAACAAGGATTGAAAACTGTAAGGATGGGATTCTAAAAAGGTGTAATCTTCATCGGAATTTGAATGAAATGACAAGGGTGATAAATCATTTAGATAGTACAAATATTGTGTAAGTACAGGCTGATCAAATCCATATTTTTGTTTTACGATTGCCAATTGTGCTTGGTCTTCATTTTGACCTAGCATCATTTGTGCCGGATCGCCGGGCAAGACATTGAATAGAAAAAATATAGTGGTGACAACTCCTAAAAGTGTCCAAAATGAATGCTGTATTTTTTTTAATATATATCTCCCCAAAAGGTTTAAAGATCTAAATTATCAATGTCATTCCAGTGTACTTTTTGTTGGACCGTACCTTTATTTAATTCCAAGACACCTGGGTTGGAACGCACCACGGTTTTGAGAGCTTTTTCATCACATAGATAAAACTCAAAATTAAGTCCGTAGGTTTCATTTATTTTGGAAATTGCATCTTCTCCAGAAGCACTTAACCCAATAACAGTATAGCCTTTCGCCTGTGCATTTTCCGATAAGGCTTTCAGGTTTTGCAAGCCTTCTTTTTCTGCGGTGTCCAAATTATAAGATACAATCATGATGAGTTTTTCTTCGTTAAGAAAAGCGTTGGTCAAATCTTCATCCTCAGATTCTATCGAGAAATCCAAAATGGAGGGCTGATAGCCTTCGTCAATAACTTCCGTTTCTACACTCACGTAATCACCCTCAACATTGGGATAAGACCCATCGGTTACAATTGTTTTTTCTTCTCCATTTACATTAAAAACCCATGTAAATTCTTGAACGGCTTTAGGCGCATCTACAGGGGTACTCATGTTTTTAATGAGGTTATCCCCTATTTTGTAAGCTCTAAAATCAATACTCGGTAAATGCATCAACACATGGTATCCAAAAGCAAGACTGGCTATAAAACTCAGAAGTGCAAGAATAGTGTTTGGTAACGGCTTAAATATAGGAGTGATGTACGATTTTCCAAAAAACAAAATCAATACAAACGCCAATAAGACCACATCTTTTGTGAAGCTTTCCCAAGGGGTTAATTTTAAAGCATCGCCAAAACATCCACAATCCTTCACTTTATCAAAGTATGCAGAATAAAAGGTGAGAAACGTAAAAAACACAATCATGAGCAACAAGCTCCATACGGTGAATTTTGGCTTGTATCCAATCAATAAAAACACGCCAAGAACGACTTCAAAAACCACCACCAAAACAGAAATGATAAGCGCATAGGGTTCCAAAAAAGGAATATTTAAAACCTCTGCACTAAAATATTCTTGAAGTTTATAAGAAAACCCCAAAGGATCATTGAGTTTTATAAAGCCTGAAATTATAAATAAAATTCCAACAAAAATACGAGAGAAAGGAACTAAGATTTTCATATTAAGATTCGTTTAAGTGAATTAAAGCAAAGATGGCATAATTGATCATATCCTGATAATTGGCGTCAATTCCCTCGCTAACAAGGGTGTGGCCGGCATTGTCTTCTATTTGTTTGACCCGTAATAATTTTTGTAAAATCAAATCGGTCAAGGAACTCACACGCATATCGCGCCAGGCTTCGCCATAATCGTGATTTTTATCCAGCATCAACTGTTTGGTGACCGCAATTTTGTCTTCATACAACGCTACCGCTTCCTCAAATGACAAGTCGGGCTGCTCCACAACTCCCTTTTCAATTTGAATGAGTGCCATGACGCAATAATTAATGATCCCCACAAACTCACTTGCAGCGCCCTCCTCTACCTTTTGAATGGCGTTTTGCTGAAGTCCTCTAATGCGCTGTGCCTTGATGAAAATCTGGTCTGTTAACGAAGGTAATCTAAGAATTCGCCATGCGCATCCATAGTCTTTCATCTTTTTACTAAACAGATCTTGGCAGACTTGTACAACGGCATCGTATTCTTTTGAAGTATTTTGCATGAAATAAATCGAATTTTCCGTAAATTTCGCTTAAAATATTCAAAACATCAAGATTTATGGTTTAAAGTTTTAAATCTTGACAAAAACAACCAACAATACCTTTTTATGACTCTCAATTGTAACGGCCAACTAATTGACCTCAACACTCCTAAAGTGATGGGTATTTTGAATGTGACTCCCAACTCATTTTATGATGGTGGACGCTTTAAAGACAAAAAAAGTATGTTAACACAAGTTGAAAAATTACTGAAGGAAGGGGCTACTTTTATCGATATTGGTGCTTATAGCTCGCAACCAGGCGCTGATTTTGTTTCGGAAGAGGAAGAATTAAAACGACTTATTCCCATTGTGAACTCCGTTGTCAAGACCTTTCCTGAGAGCCGTATTTCGATTGATAGTTTTAGAAGCCGTGTTATTAAAACATCCATTGAAGCTGGTGCCGCAATGGTCAATGATATTTCTGGGGGTCAATTAGATCCCTTAATGTTTGAAACGGTTGGAACGCTCGGTGTCCCTTATATTATGATGCACATGCGCGGCACACCGCAAACGATGCAAAAAATGACCAACTATTCGGATGTGGTAAAAGAGGTTTATACTTATTTTACTGAACGGATTCAATTGGCAAGAACACACCAACTAAAAGATATCATTTTAGATCTTGGGTTTGGCTTCTCGAAAACTATTGAACAGAATTTTGAACTTTTAGCGATGTTCGATTATTACAACAACTTAAACCTCCCTCTTTTGGCGGGAGTTTCTAGAAAATCGATGATTTATAAAACCTTAAATACGACAGCAAACCAAGCGCTTAACGGCAGTACAGCACTGCATATGGTGGCACTTCAAAAAGGTGCGAAACTCTTAAGGGTTCACGATGTGAAAGAAGCCATGGAATGCATTCAACTTCATAAGGCGCTTCAAAAATAGCGTTCATTTTATATTTATTATATTTATTATATTTATTAAAATTTTCAGACCAAGTGGACATATTCAAAGACTTATTAAACTTCAATATATTAGACCTTATCGACATTGCTTTAGTCGCATTTTTGCTGTACTATGTCTATAAATTGATCAAAGGCACCGTTGCCATCAATATCTTTTTTGGGATTGTAATTTTTTACCTCTTTTATTTATTGGTAGATGTGTTACAGATGCGCATGCTAAGCAAAATCTTAGGCGGTTTTATGAGTGTTGGAATCATTGCTTTAATTGTAGTGTTTCAACCAGAAATTCGTAAGTTTTTATTAATGATTGGCTCCACAAATTTGAGCAAAAGCGGTTCCTTTATGAAACGTTTTAGTTTTGTAAAAGCACAACAGAATACGGCTTCTGATGCTGAAGTCATTGTAAAATCCTGCACCAAAATGGGCAGCAGCAAAACTGGGGCATTGATTGTGATTGAACGCAATAATAATTTAGATTTTTTGGTAGAAACGGGAGATGACATGAAAATTACCGTGACGCAACCTATTCTGGAAAGTATCTTTTTTAAGAACAGTCCCCTTCATGATGGGGCTATTATAATTTCAGAAAACGTAATCAAGGCTACACGAGTAATTCTCCCTGTTAATAACGAGAAAAACATCCCTTCCCGCTTTGGACTACGCCACCGTGCTGCGATTGGAATTACTGAAAAAACAGATGCACTGGCTCTTGTGGTGAGTGAGGAAACTGGACAGCTTTCCTATGTAAATAACGGAGAGTTTGTGATCTATACAGATACGCAAGATTTGATCGAGAAAATCAAAGCCGATTTATCTTAACGTTAACTATTTTTAGTTAAAAACTGAGCATCGTATAAATTTCGGTAATGCCCCTCTTTATTTTTCAACAAGTCTGCATGGGTGCCTTTTTCAACGATTTCACCCGCATCCAACACAATAATTGTATCTGCTTTTTTGACGGTTGCCAAGCGATGCGCAATGACGATCGACGTACGTCCGTGTGTGATTTTCTGAGTCGCCTTTTGAATGAGTTGTTCGGCATAAGAATCTATCGAAGCGGTGGCTTCATCCAATATTAAAATTTTTGGATTGGTCACGTAGGCTCTTAAAAATGAGATTAATTGACGCTGCCCCGAAGACAACATCACGCCTCTTTCTTTGACATTGTAATGATAGCCTTTCGGTAAACTCATGATGAAATCATGAATACCAATTTCTTTAGCGGCGGCTACCACTTCCGCTTCACTGATATCGAGATTTTTGAGGGTGATATTATTCAGGATGGTATCGGCAAACAAAAACACATCTTGTAGTACGACTGCTATATTTTGTCTTAAATTTTTAACTGAAATTGTTTTGATGTCTTTAGAATCAATCGTGATGGTTCCAGAATTGATATCATACAAACGGTTCAACAGATTGATAATGGTTGATTTTCCAGCACCTGTTGCCCCTACGATGGCGATCGTTTCTCCAGCAGTCACTTTAAAAGACACCCCTTTTAGAACGGGTTCATTTTCGACATAAGCGAATTTAACATCTTTAAATTCTAAGTCCCCTTTTAAATTTTTAAGAACGCCCTCGCCACGATCTTGAATATTTGATGTTGTGTCCAATACTTTAAAAACACGATCGGCAGCCACCATCCCCATTTGAAGGGTATTGAATTTATTTGCAATTTGATTCAGGGGTCTAAAAATCATTGGCACCATCATTATAAACGCTGTTAAATCGCCAATAGAAGCCGTTTGATCGAGTACTGTATTAAGGCCTCCAAGCCAAATCACTGTTCCTAAAGTCACAGACGATAAAAGGTCTGCAATGGGGAAAAACACAGAATTATACCATACGGTTTTGATCCACCCCTTTTTGTGGCGCTCGTTGATGGCGCTAAAATTTTCGGATTCAATTTTTTCTCTTGCAAATATTTGAACAATTTTCATACCCGTGATGCGCTCTTGTACAAAAGAGTTTAGGTTAGACACTTCGGTTCGCACATCTTCAAATGCTTTTTTCATGTACCGCTGAAAAACTTTGGTGGCTATCAAAACGATTGGAAGCGTACAAAAGACAATGACACTGAGTCGCCAGTTCATATAAAACATCACCCCACCTACTACACTCATTTTTAAAATGTCGCTAAAAATCATAAACAGTCCTTCTCCGAAAATATCGGCAATGCGCTCCATATCGGTCACTGTTCGAGTGATCAAAACACCCACCGAGGAGTTGTCAAAATACTTCATTTTAAACCCAAGGATATGTTTAAAAAGCTTAATCCGAATGTCTCTTACCACGGACTGCCCTAACCAACTTGCATAATAAATAAACAATAAATTACACGTAACTTCAAGGACCAAGAGCCCTAACATTAAAAAAATATAGTTTAAAAACCCAGGTTCAAATTTTTGTTCAATATTTTGATCAATGGCCAATTGCAACACCTTAGGACGTAGGGCTCCAAAAACTGCCAACCCAATGACGGTGGTCAACGCAAGAATAAAAAACCCTGTGTAGGGCTTGATATAATGCAGCAGCCTTTTGAATAACTGCGCATCAAAAACTTTGCTTTTAGGTTTCTTATTGGACATAAATTGATTTTGGATATTCTATATTAATTAAATACAGTCCGTGAGCGGGCGCCGAAGTGCCTGCATTAGACCTGTTTTTTGAGTCGATAATTGCTCGAAATTCTTCGAGTGTTCTTTTTTTAGCCCCCACTTCAATCATGGTACCTACAATGGCGCGCACCATATTTCTAAGAAAACGATCGGCTTTGATTGTGAAATTAAGCGTGTTTTTGTCAAGTTCCCAATGCGCTTCCATAATCGTGCAATCGTAGGTTTTTACATCTGTTTTCACTTTAGAAAAACATTGGAAATCGGTGTATTTAAACAAAATTTTAGCCGCTTGATTCATTAAATCTACATCTAACGGAAGCGTATAGGTATGTTCATTTTGATATTTGAACGCATTTTTTGTTCTCGAAATTTTATAAATATAAGTCCGACTTAATGCTTCAAAACGGGCATGGATTTCTGGTTGGACTTCTTTAATGGTATTTATATGAATGTCTTTCGGGAGGAATACATTCAGTTTATAGGCAATATCCTTAACGTCAATTTTTGTGTCAATATCAAAATGAGCGATCATTTGTTCTGCATGCACTCCCGTATCGGTTCGGCCAGCGCCCATACAATCCAATGGCGCTTGCAACACTGTACTGAGCGCATGATTGAGCTCCGATTGTACCGTATTTACATCGGGTTGAATTTGCCATCCATGATAGGCACGGCCATTATAAGATAAATCAATAAAATATCTCAAGCTAATTTGATACTTTTGTGGTTAGAAAGACAAAGATAAATAGACTTTGTCATTAATAGCTTTCACATTAACATTTTCTAATGACAAAAATTTTATTACTCTCGGATACTCATAGTTATATGGGAGAAGACATCCTTAAATATGTGAAACAGGCGGATGAAGTTTGGCATGCGGGCGATATTGGAGACCTAAAAGTAACGGATGCCATAAAAAAGCTAAAACCTTTACGGGCTGTTTTTGGTAATATCGACAATGTTGAAGCCCGCTTGGAATTTCCCGAGCATTTGAAATTTAGATGTGAAGGGGTGAAAGTATGGATCACACACATTGGTGGCTATCCCGGACGTTATTCACTAGCTGTCAGAGATATGATTAAAGTGCAGACTCCTAACCTATTTATTTGTGGTCACTCACACATCTTAAAAGTAATGAATGACAAAAAACTCAACCTCTTACACATGAACCCAGGAGCTGTGGGCACGTATGGAATTCACAAAGTCAGAACGATGCTGCGGTTTGAAATTTCAGGTGAAAAGATTCAAAACTTAGAAGTGATCGAGTTTAAAAGAAAGGCATAAAAAAACCCTGAGAAATCTCAAGGTTTTTTTCGCACTCTTATACTAACGTTATTTATCTCAGCCGATCCACTGATTTTACAAGCGCCTCATCCTTTTTTATGGCCTTATTGGCAAACACCAATAATACGATAGACAAAATAGGAAGTAGCAGCCCAATACCTTTCTCAGAATTCGCAGTTTCTCCAGATACAGTTAGCAATCGATATATAAATAATCCTAGTAAAATTAAGTTTAGTATGATATTCAAACGTCCCAAAACAAATTGGGTCTGTCTTGTTTTAAATAAAAAAATAGAGATCAACGACAGCAAGGCTGAGGCTGAAAATAAAATTATATATTCTAATGAATCAATCGCAAATTCGATATACCCTTCTGTTTCTCGCAAAGACAGGATTTGTGAGAGTCCGCCAGAACAAATAGCGGCAAATAATAAATATACTGTTTGAATTCTCTGAAGCATTCTTAGTTTAATGAGTAGCAAAAATAATAGTTTATTTTTTATTACATCTATAAAAAGTTTAAAAATAAAGTTGTATAATTGCATATATAACGGCGAAATCATACTTAATTCGCTTCATTCAATTTACCATAAAAATTACTTCTTCATAAAATCATTCCAATAATTAGGACTTTAATTTATTAAAGGATTTAAAATTAACTCTCATACATAATGTTTGAAATTTCACAATTAAAAGAAAAAAAACTCCCTGAATTACAAGAAATTGCCAAAAAGCTCAACGTTCCTAAATTCAAAAGTTTAAAAAAATTAGATCTCGTATATCAAATACTAGACTTGCAGGCTGCCAACCCAACAATGGTGACACCAAATGTGACCCCAGCATCAGCATCAAAGACACCAAGACCAAGAAGAGAACGCATTTCTAAAACCACTAAAGATCCTAATATAAAGCCAACGGCTCCTAACACTGCTACTGCGGAAAAACCAGAAGCAAGTCCTGCTGTAAAAGCAGTACCAAAAAAGGAAGTTTCTGAAAACAGACCGCCAAAGGTGAAAATTGAAACCAAAGCAGCAGTCAGAACAGAACCTAGTTCAGAAGCTAAAGTGGAATCTAAGGTCGCACCTAAAATTAACCCAAGGCCTCAAAAACAAAAAAATCCGAATCAGAATCCAAATCAGAATCCGAATTCGAAACAGAATCCAAATCAAAACCCGAATTCGAAGCAGAATCCGAATCAGAATCCAAATCAAAAACAGAATCCAAACCAAAACCCGAATCAAAAACAGGGCAATAACGGGAATAAAGACACTCGAAACCGCTATAAAGAACCTGATTTTGAATTTGACGCCATCATTGAAAGTGAAGGCGTATTGGATGTCATGCAAGATGGCTATGGCTTCTTAAGATCTTCTGATTATAATTATTTAGCATCTCCTGACGATATTTATGTGTCTCAATCTCAAATCCGTTTGTTCGGATTGAAAAATGGAGATACCGTTTTAGGACATGTGCGTCCACCAAAAGAAGGAGAAAAGTATTTTCCACTTATTAGAGTGAGTAAAATTAATGGACTCGACCCAAAAGCGGTGAGAGATCGTGTCGCATTTGAACACTTAACGCCTCTTTTTCCAAAGCAAAAATTTAATATTGCTGAAAAACAAAGTACAATTTCTACTCGAATTATGGACTTGTTTTCTCCAATCGGAAAAGGCCAACGTGGGATGATTGTATCACAACCAAAAACGGGTAAAACAATGCTTCTTAAAGATGTTGCCAACGGGATTGCGGCAAACCATCCAGAAGTGTATCAAATGATTTTATTGATTGACGAACGTCCTGAAGAAGTTACTGACATGCAACGTAATGTGCGTGGCGAAGTGATTGCTTCTACGTTTGACAAAGAAGCACATGAGCACGTAAAAATTGCGAACATCGTTTTAGAAAAAGCAAAACGTCTTGTAGAATGTGGTTATGATGTTGTGATACTGTTAGATTCGATCACACGTCTGGCACGTGCTTACAACACGGTTCAGCCAGCTTCTGGAAAGATTTTAAGTGGTGGTGTGGATGCGAATGCACTTCACAAACCAAAACGTTTCTTCGGAGCGGCTCGAAATATAGAAAATGGAGGGTCTTTAACAATTATCGCAACAGCATTGACCGAAACAGGTTCTAAGATGGACGAGGTGATCTTTGAAGAATTCAAAGGAACAGGAAACATGGAACTTCAGTTAGATCGTAAGATTTCGAACCGTCGTATTTTCCCTGCTATTGACCTGACCTCATCAAGCACACGTAGAGACGACTTGTTGTTAGATGAGAAAACAATCAAACGTATGTGGGTGATGCGAAAGTACCTTGCAGATATGAACCCTGTGGAAGCGATGGAGTTTATCAACGACCGTTTCAAACAAACACGCAACAACGAGGAGTTTTTAATCTCGATGAATGGATAATTAAGTATTCATTTTTTAATTTACAAAGAAAGCCTTTCGATATCGAGAGGCTTTTTTTATGTTCTGCGAAGTCAGAGACTTTGCTGAGCTGGGTAATTTAAACTATGGAAATATTGCTATGGAAGCACGATTCTAATCATTATAGTAGTGAGCTATAATACTTTCAGCAGGTTTAAAGTTTGGATCCCAATGATTTAATAACATTGGATTGGTTGATAGCTCTGTTTTGAAAAGATTCCATATCCATAAAAACCCTCCAGCGACCCAAGGTTCATCCCAAAAACTTTTATAGAACGCTTCATACCCATTGGACTGTACAGCAAAATTATACGTAGTGGCTACGGCAGTGCCTGGTAATTCCCACGATTTCCACGCAGCATAATCGATACTTCTAAAACCATACTCGGTAAATACTATTTTTTTATTGTGTTGACAGCTGAAATTACGGATGTTGTTTTTGATAGGACTGTAAGCCGCTATTAATTCTTCAACCGTTGGTGTAGGCTTGTTGACCAGAGGAAAGTAACTATCGATTCCTATATAGTCCATTTCTTCCCAAAACGGAAATGCTTCATAATCATCCCAATTTGCAGCATAAATTAATTTAAGCTCAGGATACTCCTCTTTTAAGGTCTCAATTAAGCTTTCCCAAAAGAGAGGTCTTCTCTTAACAAACTCTCTTAATTCTGTGCCAATACACAACAAATCTATAGGGTGAGTGTTTGATAATTCGGCTATTTTTAAAATGAGTTTTTTGTAAGAGTTTTCAAAAATCTGCCAATGTACTTCTGTTTCTAAATAAAAATCACCTCTATATGGAATTCCTCCGAAATCAACCAAAGGACGTAACATAATCAAAGTAATAGGTAATGTATTTTCTAAACCTTGTTTATAATTTGTAATCGATTCGTCTATTTGATAATCTTTAATTTCAAAGGAATGATTAAAATAGTCTTTTGAGGCAGATAAAATTCCTACTAAAGAAATACTATTCCCTAGGACATTTGTATTATTTGTTGAGTTTAATTGAGCACTGTAAATGTTTAGACCGTTTAGTTTTGAGGTGTTTTCGAAACTATTTTGACATGTTAAATCAATGTGATCTCTCTCACAAGAGAGCATCAAAAGTGTTAAAATGATGGAATATAAATATTTCATATTGAAAAATGATAGGGGTTAAAACAAAAGCCTGTGTTCTTTATAAATAGTTTAGTTTTCTACTTTCTCAAAAATCATAGTTATCCCTTGCTGCCGCACGATTCCTATCGTGTGGCTTACAAAGTTTATTTGGAACGCGAATGGATTCGCGCACCAGCATAGAAAGTTATCATAAATATTTTAAATAAAATTTTCATAATTAAATAATTTATAAATTTAGGTTAAGAATAAATTATTAAGTCGTTATTCTTCATTGTGGACTTTCCACGTGGTGGACTTTTTGACATTTATTTTTCACTTTCTTAGAGAATAAACTCCTGTTTTTTAATTTCCGTAAGCCGGATGGTCTTGAGTTTGTCTTGTAGAATCGGTTCTAATAGACATCTGTACTCTACATTTGAACTTAAATTCTGACATCCAAAAAAGTATGGATACCTAAAAAAGTCCCTATGTTATTTACAGTAAATTAATATCTTAAGCACGGTTAAATTGCTTACAAAGAATTAGATTTGAGGTATAATTTTTGTAAACATAATAAATTGAAATAAATAATGAAGTGATTTTTCCCTTACTAAAAGTAAGGGAAAACCTTACTTTTAAAAATTCCCTTCTTAAAACAAGGAATATTTTTTTAAAAAAAATAGGATTTTGAAAGTTTTAAGCACCTAATAGTGCTTTTCTTAAGTAGTTCTGCGTGGTCAAACACACCTTCTAAAAACAAGTTTAAACACAAAAAATCCTTTGAAGCGCGCTTCAAAGGATTTTTAAATTTTATAGAATTCCTAAAGTCAACCTATGTAATTAGGACGACACAGTGTATTCGTTAAAGAGTTGCAACAAATTTTGATAAACCAGACTTTAGGTTTGCCGCTTTGTTATCGTGAATGATATTGTTTTTGGCTAAACGATCAATCATTGAAGAAACAGAAGAAAGCATTTTTTGAGCTTCTTTCTTATCCGTTGTTTCACGCAAGTTCTTAATTGCGTTACGCGTTGTTTTGTGCTGATACTTGTTCAGCACGCGCTTTGACTCGTTACTTCTAATTCTTTTTAAAGCTGACTTATGATTTGCCATAATTCTTAATTTTATTATTATTAAATAATTGTAGCCCGTAGGGGAATCGAACCCCTCTTACATGGATGAAAACCATGCGTCCTAGCCGATAGACGAACGGGCCATTTTTTATAACCAAAAACACAATCTTGATAATTCTGTTTTTATTTCAAATAGCGTGCATTATTTCTAATGCGGTTGCAAAAATACAACTATTTTTAAATGTTACAACTTCTTACTAACTTTTTTTGAAAAAAGTTAAAGTTAATAAGCTTTCGCAAATAAAACGCGCTGTTTGGAAGGTTTCCCAGAAAATACACAGACCCCATCTTCCAGTTCCGAATCTATTGGAATACAACGGATTGTCGCTTTTGTGATTTCTTTTATTTTGTCTTCTGTTTCTGTACTGCCATCCCAATGTGCCGAAATAAATCCTGCTTTTTCTTCTAAAACCGTTTTAAACGCCTCAAATGTTTCCACTTTTGTGATGTGATCCGCTCTAAAATCCAGCGCTTTTTGAAATAAGCCTGTTTGAATCTCCGTAATTAAGGTCTTTATGGTGTCTGTTAAACTTTCTAAAGCCACCACTTGTTTGGTTAATGTGTCTCTTCGAGCCAACTCTACTGTGCCACTTTCCAAATCTTTTGGTCCAATCGCCAGTCTTAAAGGAACCCCTTGCAATTCGTGTTGTGCAAATTTAGCTCCCGGTCGTTGGGTGGTTCTATGGTCGTATTTTACAGTAATATTCTCTGCTCTCAAAGCAGTCATGATCGTCTCGGCTTGCGTGGTTATCTCAGCCAATTGCTCATCATTCCTGTATATAGGAACAATTACAACTTGGTAAGGTGCTAGGTTTGGAGGCAATACCAATCCTTTATCGTCACTGTGGGTCATAATTAAGGCACCCATCAAACGTGTGGAAACACCCCATGAGGTTGCCCAAACGTAATCTTGTTTTCCTTCGCTGTTTGCAAATTTAACATCAAATGCTTTTGCGAAATTCTGTCCTAAAAAGTGAGAGGTTCCCGCTTGTAACGCTTTTCCATCTTGCATTAAAGCTTCGATACAATAGGTTTCTTCGGCACCTGCAAAACGTTCGCTTTCCGTTTTGACCCCTTGAATTACAGGAATCGCCATAAAATTTTCAGCAAAATTTGCGTAGATATTATTCATAAGCTTGGCTTCTGAGATGGCTTCGCTTTTGGTGGCATGCGCAGTATGTCCTTCTTGCCATAAAAATTCAGCGGTTCTTAAAAACAAACGCGTTCGCATTTCCCATCGCACCACATTGGCCCATTGGTTAATTAAAAGCGGTAAATCTCTATAAGATTGAATCCATCCTTTAAAGGTACTCCATATAATCGCTTCACTGGTTGGTCGTACGACCAACTCTTCTTCAAGTTTTGCATTTGGGTCCACACGAAGTTTCCCAGGATTGTCAGGGTCATTTTGCAAACGGTAATGTGTTACTACGGCACATTCTTTTGCAAAGCCTTCGGCATTTTTTTCTTCCGCTTCAAAAAGACTTTTTGGTACAAATAATGGGAAATAGGCATTTTGATGGCCTGTTTCTTTAAACATACGATCTAATTCTGCTTGCATTTTTTCCCAAATAGCATAGCCGTATGGCTTAATAACCATACAACCTCTGACCGCAGAATTTTCAGCCAAATCGGCTTTCACTACAAGTTCATTGTACCATTTTGAATAATCTTCGGATCTTGTTGTAAGATTTTTACTCATAATTTCGTAATTTGGCACAACTATTGTTAGTAATGCTGTATATCTAATTAGTTTGACAAAACTAAGTATTTTTGTGACGTTCAACAATTTAATTTAAACACTTATGAAATTTATTACTTTCTTAAAGAAACAAATGGCACTCGCCTATGTAGTTGGAGTTCTTTTAAGTTTTACTTCTTGTGGATCTTTCCAATATTCTGGAATTTATGACGATGGAATTTATGCCGATTCTAACCCTACAGAACAAGTACAGGAGACTGTTGACAATACGTCTACTTCATCTGATTACTATAAAAATTATTTCAAAGAAAAATCGCTTCAGCTTGAGGATGAAAACACTGTTTTTACAGATGTTGATTCCTATGAAGGAACCTATGAAGACGACTCTGTAGAAGTGGATAATTACGCGGGTTGGGGAGAAAACAACAACAGCGAAGTGATTATCAATGTTTACGACAACGGCCCTTATTATGGAAATGGATGGGGCTACAATTATCGCAACAACTGGGGATGGAATCTCGGTTGGAACAATTGGGGCTACAGCTTTTGGCAACCAAACTATTACAATTCATGGTACAACCCTTATTGTTACTACGGGTGTAACAACTACGGATACAACAATTATGGTTATAACAACTACGGCTACAATAATTATAGAGGACGTTCTTATTCATACATTAACGGACAAAGAAGGGGAAGATATAGAAACTCAAGTTTGAGCAGTCGAAGTATTTTAAGTGCTACAACTCGAAGCGCAGCCGTTACACGTGCCAACACACGATCTGCCACTCGAAGCAGAGTTAATTCTCGCTCAAATACAAGAACCACAACGCGAAGTAGAGCGACTACACGTCCAAACACACGATCGATTACAAGAACTAGAACAACCACGCGACCAACCACAAAATCGACGCGAAGCAATTCAACAACACGACCTACAACACGTCCTACGAATCGTACAACACGCCCTAATACAACAAGATCAACGCGCTCTTCGACACGTACGAGCACACCCTCGACAACAAGATCAAGATCAAGCTCCACAACACGAAGCAGCAGAAGTAGCGGCGGCAGTAGCAGCTCTACACGAAGAAGAAATAATTAGGCATAAAAAACACACAGATGAAAAATTTAATTTTAACTCTAATGGGGGTTGCCTCCATGGTAAATTCCTATGGCCAAGACCTAACAGATGCTTTAAGATATTCAACTGGAACTACAGAAGGGACGGCACGATTTAAATCTATGAGCGGGGCTTTTGGAGCGCTTGGTGGCGACATGTCTGCAGTGAGTATGAATCCCGCAGGATCCGCCATTTTTAATTTGAGCCATGGTTCCTTAACGCTTTCAAGTCTTAAGGTTTCAAATGATGTAGCTTATGGATCTAATACACAAGCTTTAAAAGACAACTCTTTTGATATGAATCAAATTGGGGCGGCGTTTGTTTTTAACAATAGAAACACTGAATCAACATGGAATAAATTTGTGGTCAGTCTTTTTTACGAACAACTTCAAAATTATGACAACCAATTTTCAGCAGCAGGTACAACGCAGAACAGTATTGGAAGTTATTTTACCGATTATGCAAACGGGCTCCGACTTGATGAGATTACGGCACTGCCAGGAGAGAATATTTCTCAGGCTTACAGCGGAATAGGGTCAGAATTCGGAAGCAGCTATCAACAAGCCTATTTAGGTTATGAAAGTTTTATTTTAGAACCCGCCGATGATACCGACAATGAAAATACCGCCTACGCCTCTAATATAGCTGCTGGCGATTTCTATCAAAAATACAGCTACGCTTCCACGGGGTACAATGGTAAATTTTCTGCAAACCTTGGGTTTCAATATGATAAAAACATCTATTTTGGAATCAACCTAAACTCTCATTTTCTTAACTACGAAAGAAGTACTTTATTCTATGAAGACAACACTAATACGGGTTCTACAATAAATGAAGTCCATTTTAAAAACACCCTTTTAACAACAGGTGAAGGTTTTTCGTTACAACTTGGTAGCATTGTTAAAGTGAACGATTTTATAAGATTAGGGCTCACATACGACAGTCCAACTTGGATGCGATTAAGAGAAGAAACGACACAGTATCTCTATACATTTGAAGACGCCACAAGTCTTGAAGCGGAAGTTGATCCCGCCGTTATTAATGTGTTTCCAGAATATCATTTACGAACACCGGCACAAATCACCGGAAGTGCTGCTTTTATTATTGGGGATACGGGACTGATCAGTATTGATTACTCTAGAAAAGACTACAGCACTACTGAGTTCAGATCGAATAGTGGAGGTAATTTTTCACAGCAAAATTCTGTGATTAGCAATACCTTAAAAGCGGCGAATACCGTACGTATTGGTGGCGAACTAAGACATAAGAAATTTAGTTACCGAGGCGGTTATAAAATGGAACAAAGCCCTTATAAAGACACTGCTGCTTATGGCGATCTTAAAGGATTCTCGCTTGGATTGGGATATGATTTTGGGGGCTCTCGATTGGATTTAGCTTATGAAAATTCTAAACGCAAAATGGACCACCGATTCTTTAATGCAGGTAATTTAGACACAGCTAGAATAAATACAACAAACTCTAATGTGTCTCTTACATTAAGTATGAGTTTATAGGAATATACTAAACTATTAAAACAAGAAAGCCTGTAACTTAGTTACGGGCTTTCTTATTTGTATTCAAAACGTATGCGTTATCTTTTCAGTGTAAAATGCGCATTTAACAGCGTCGGTTCTCCTGTGACGAGCTGGTTATAACTCAATACAAACCAGTAATCACTTGAAGGAAGTAAGGCTCCATTATAAGTACCATCCCAACCATCTCCACTGGACGGACGAATTTCTTTTAGCAGCTTACCATATCGATCAAATATTTGAATTTTCGAATTGAATTGGTCTGAAACACCAACGATGTTCCATGTGTCGTGGTATCCATCTCCATTTGGAGTGAAGTATTTTGGATAGTCAATGACATAAACTATTGCTTGTCCGACTCCACACCCATTTAAATCCCGTACATTCACAACGCGTTCTCCTGGATTTACTCCTACAAATAGACCTATATCTTGCCATGGACCTTGATCGATGTTGTATTCATAATCTCCTAGACCCGTAGCGGTCGCTTGGATAATATGTGTATTTGCAAACGCTTGTGTGGTTACCACTGCGGTTACGGTTGGTGGTGAGCTTTCGATCACTGTGAATACTTCGATTGGAGCTGCACATTGAGTGGCCTGAAGCGCATCAAAAACCTCTAAAGTATAAACCCCTCCTTGAGTTGGAACATAGCTGGATGCGGTTTCAACAATGGTTCCATAGTCATCTCTCCAAATAAAGATAAATTCCAAATCCGATAATCCTGTCTCAATTTCTAAAGGTCCTAAAACCTCCGTGCCATTGGTATCCACACACAATACATACTCATCCTCTATATCTACAAAAGGTAACGGATTCACCATTAAAATTAAAGGCGCTGTTTCGTAACATACGGAGCTATCAACCAAAGTCCCCGTCTGATCTATTACTTGGGTATTATTATCAACTCGTGCAAAAATTACCTGTGGGTTTACCGCATTCTGATAGATGCTTGGTAATTCAAATTGGTCCTGATCGGCATCTATCTGACTTGCAAAATAACGAACTAAGTAATTTGAAGGGTCTTGACCGTTTAATACCTCTGTGTCTTGTGTGGTTAAATCAAACAGCACACTGTCATTTGTTGGATCATTATCCGTTTCTACATTGTCATCACACAGTGCATAAGGTTCTGCAGGAGAAGTCGCTTGAGCGGCTTCGAGAACTTCTACATCAAATTCTACTGTTGTGTTTTGACAGCCCGTAATTGAATTGGTTACATTCACATAAAGGGTCTGAGGATTGCTGGTGTTCATATAAGGACTTACCAAGGAATTAACCCCAGAGATCGCATCAGTGGACGTTTCATGGTAAGTAACTAAATAGATAGATGAACTCTGAGCCCCTCGAATCAAATCACTTTGAACCTCTAAATCAAACGCATATATTTCGTCTGTGTTGAGCTCGCAAGCAATTAAGGTGGGAACGGGAGTTGCCTCTGGTAATGTATTTACAATCACATCAAAATTCACAATAGCGAAACAGCCTGTTGTATCATTTGTTACACGCACATATAGTGTCTGAAGAGGAATGTCCGTATTCGTATAGTTGGTTGGGTATGCAATCGCATTGATGCCCTGCTCGGCTTCTGTCAGTATTTCATGATAGGTTGGTGTAACACCTAACTCACCGTTGAGAATGAATGTTTCATTGGTGGTTAAATCAAAAACTCCCTGACCATTTCCACTTCCATTATCATCACATGCTTCTAAATTAGCAGGCGTATTTGGAATTGGAATTGGCAACACTTCAAGGTTTAAGGTTGTAAAATCATAACAGCCAGTGGCTGGGTTTGATACACGGACAAAAACCGTTTGAGGGTTGCTAATGTTTGTATAAGGACTCACAAGAGTGTAATCATTTGCTTCCGCATCTAACTGGGTCAAGTGGTAACTTACATCCAGTCCGGTTTGTCCATTAAGGATCTGATTTTCTCTGTCTTCTAATGTAAAGGCTTCTTGTTCATTTCCGGGTGCATTGTCATCACATAACAGTAACGGATTGGGAGCCACCAATACTGGAAGTGGGTTGACAATCAATTCTAAACTTGTGATCTTTTCACAGCCTGTAGCGTTGTAGGCAACCCGAATCCAAACTGTTTGAGGGTTGACTAGATTTGTATAGTCTGTTGGAAGTGGTATCTCATTTGTTTCATTTTCAGCATCCACTTGTGTTTCATAATAACTAATATTTACCTCTAGTGGTGGAACGCCATTTAAAAACTCGGCTTCCTTCGATGTTAAATTAAACTGTGCGAATTCATCTGTATCATCATCACAAACCTCTAAAGGAGTCGGATCAACTAATTGAGGGGTTGGGTTTACGACCAATACCAATTCTACAATGGTGGCACAAAGTGTGGATATTGTTGGGTTTTCTACACGTGCAAAAACCGTTTGTGTGTTGATGTCTATATTAACATAAGGACTTGCTAAAGGATTGACTTCATTTTCAGCATCCGACAACGTCTCGTGATAACTGATTGTTACGCCTGCAACACCGCCTGAAATATCAAGGTCTCTATCTGTTAATGTGAAGACACCAAAACCATCACTGTCTGGATCACAATTGGTCAATTCTGGAGGCGTGTTTGCAAGAGGAGCTGGTGCGACATTCAAGTCCAAAGCGACTGTAGTATAGCAACCTGTATTTACATCCTGTCCTCGTGCAATCACAGTTTGAGGGTTGCTAATGTTTGTATATGGAATTGCCAACGGATTGGTTTCCGAATCTGCATCTGTCTGTGTTAAATAATAACTGATTGTATAATTTACATTTCCACCTTGAATTTCTCCATCTTTTTCTGTTAAATCTATCTGAGTAAGTCCATCAGGAGTTCCATCATCACAAATTTCTAGTTCTGTTGGAACAATCAATTGAGGCAACGGATTTACGATAAGTATAAAACTTCCCGTCGCACGACAACCCGTGGTTAAATCTGTGAGTGCTACATAAAGTGTTTCTGGGTTTGAAGTATTCTGGTAAAAATCCGTCAAAACATATTGGTCATTGGTGGCGTCAGACTGTGTTTCGTAATAACTTACGCTTACATTTTGACCATTGATGATCTCTAGATCCTTGCTACTTAAATCAAATAATTCTTGTAAATCGCCCGCATTCGTGTCATCACACAATTCAAAATCTATAATGGCAGGAATGACTGGTAAAGGGTCTACTAACAATCCTAAAGTGGTAGTGTCGTGACAGCCTGTATCGGTGTTTTCTAAACGAATGTAAAGTGTTTGTGCATCTGCTATAATACTTATATAAGGACTTGTTACAGGAGATGTATTTGTGTCTGCATCCGATTGAGTTTCGTGGTAACTCACAACCATTCCAACTTGAGATCCTATAACGGTCAAATCAATGCCTGTAAAATTAAAACTCGCTAAGCCATCATAGTCGTCATCACAAACAGTTTGCGTTGATACTGCATTGGCAATGGGTAGTGGGTCAACGCGCAGCTCTAAAGGCATAGTACTAAAACATGTTGATGACGTATTTTCTAAGCGTATGAAAATCGTTTGGGAATCTGCTGTGGTATTTGTGTAAGGACTCGTCAATGGAGACTCATTCAGTTCTGCTTTTGCTAAAGTTGCATGATAACTTACAGTGATTCCTGTTTGTCCTCCTAATGCTTCAGCATCCATAGAGGTGAGCATAAACGCTCCAGCTCCATCGGTATCATCATCACAAGTGGGTAAAATAGACATTGCGATTGTGGATGGCAATGAGTTCACAATGACATCAAACTGCGTTGTTTCATAACACGACTCTAAGCCAATTTCTTCAACTCGCACATAAATTGTTTGTTGATTTGCGGTTGTATTTGCAAAAGGGCTTGTTAATAAATTTATATTTGAATCTGTATCGGCTGGTGTTTCATGATAGGTAACTCTAAAATCTGAAGGGATTTGAGACCCTAAAACGATGGCTGTTTGAGCTTCTAAATCAAAAGTCATCACGCCATCTGAGTCGTCATCGCAAGTTTCAAGGTTTGTAAGTGCAGAAGCAGTCGCTTTGTGATTCACCACCAAATTGAATACAGGATTTGGAGACACAATATAACAGCCTGCTCCCCCATTTGCTTCTATACGAACATAGATAGGTTCTGGTGAAGAATCATTAATATGTGGACTCGACAAATTATTGGTTCCTGCATCGGCATCCGCAAAACTTGTGTAATAGGTGACCGTATAACTTCCAGGAGCTTGCGTACCTAAAATATCGAGGGTTTTACTTGATAAATCAAATGATTCCGAGCCATCATTGCTAATATCATCACAAACTATCATATCAATTACCGAAGTAATTACTGGTTGATCAAGAAGGTTCAGCGTAAACGAAACGGTCTCATAACACTCTGTTGTTTGATGTTCAAAACGGACATAAATAATTTGACCATCTGTCCCTGAAAAAGCGGCTGCATCAGTTGCTGAAATTGCACTGGAACCCGAATCCGCCTGTGCTTGAGTTCTGTGGTATGTTAAAACAAAATCCGCAGGGCTTGGGGTGGGGCCATACATTATAGCATCATTTCCCGTTAAATCAAAAACACTGGACGTCGCCCCTGTATTACATACAAATAAATCAATGGGAGCCGCATAGATCAATTCTGGTGCAACATCAATACAAACTTCTGTTGAATATTCACATCCAAAGTCATCCGTGGCACGATACGTATAACAATACTGACCTTCTGATGGAGGCTGTACTGTAATTACATTCCCATCTGTACTAATTATAGTACTATCTGCATCCCATTCTTCAGAAATAATTATTGGTGTAAAAGAAAGATCTGGAGGTTGGATTGTAGGGTCAAAATTTAAAACCCATGCAAATATATACCCATTATCTGCACCAATATTATCTGTAATTCGAATGGTCCAACTTCCGTTTAGGGAAGAACCAATAAGACCGTTTAGAGAGTTTACAGATGCGTAAGTCCCTGCTGGCACAAATGAATCCGTATACGTACCTGGGCCATCACCACTCACAAACGTCTCATTTGGTTGTATACCACCTACTAAAGTAGGGTTTGTTGTACCTGGCACAAAGCAATACTGAAAACCTACACCTTCGGTCAAATTATTACTTTCTCCATCAACACCCCCTGTAGCCCAAGGGATTCCTAAATTTGCAGACCCACCTCCTTGATCGTGAAGTCGCACAAGCTCCCCTGTTGGTGAAATGATTTCTATATCTAAATCGCCTAAATAGGAGTGCTCCATGACTAAGCAAATTTCAAGTAACTGAGCAATATCATCTAAAGTTTGGTCCGATTCAAAACAATCTACAATAATAGATGTTTCATAAACCTGTCCACTTCCATCCGGTAAAAAGGTGACATCACTCTCTGGCGGTGTACATTCATTTAGAAACGGCACAACCGTTGCAACGCCATTAATGGTGGTGGATTCTCCAAAACAGAGGGCTGAATCTGCTGCTGCATTTCCAGTTCCCGTGAAATCCGTAGGCAATGCCACTTGAATCACTTGGTTTATTAAATTTGTATTCTTACACCCATCTGGATCCACACTTGTATTGGTATCCGTAATGTTTAGGTTTACTAAATATACGCCAGGAGTATCATAAGAAAATACCGCCGTTTGACCAGCTTGAGTTGTGCCATCCCCAAGATCCCATTCGTAAGTTGCTCCAGCACCACTCGTACTAAACTGCCCACTCCCTGTTAAGGTAATATCCTCAAATGGACATACACGTATATAGCCATCCTCATTGGATGACGGACTTGCAGAGTCCAGTACAGAAACAATGGTCTGACAGGGCTCAAAACATGAAATATCCGCTACCCAGCCAGGATCATTCACACCACCACTAGACGTAAACACTATAGTGATACAACCTGAGGGGTTGTCTTGCGTGGCAGACACAAAACCAGGACTATTTGCCGATGCAGTACCTGAGAAATCTCCAAAAGAGGTCGCCGGATCCGTTGCATTGTCTGCATTGTAAATTGTCATAACATCTGCTCCAGCTTGGGTTGCAAACGCTGAAAATTGTAACTGCACCAATTGTCCTGCGTTCTCTGGACAAATTGTGTAGGTAAAGGATTCATTCGCGGAATAAGGACCACTGTCTCCCCCTGTATCTACAAAAACCCCTGTACAAGTATTGATGGTCACTCCATCTTCAATAACAAACACTTGTGCCGTTAATGAAACTGAAAAAAGTATGCTAAGAAGTAAAACTAATTTTTTCATCTCTTATCTGTTGTTAGAATGTTGTGACTTAACTATTATGAAGTAATCTGTCCCATCGACTCGATACATATGTTCGCCTCGACTGTAAAAGGAAAATGCGTACTTAAGAGGGTTAAATTCTTGAGAGTTAAAAACGGAATCTCTTTGAAGCGTTGAAACAAAAGCATCAAAAAGAGGCACTTCCGATAATAAGGTGCATTTTTTTTGATCTTTTGGCTTTGATCTGTTTTCAATTACAATTCGATTCCGAAGTAAATTCTTCATCGCAAGAACTCGGTTTGGACGGCTTAAAATTTCTTTATCTAAAGAGGCTCCATACACCTCATTTAACTGAGATAGTTCAGTTACTGAAAAAGGAGCGTTTACATTAGTGTTATACTGAATAACCTCAAGAGGCAAATAAAGACGCGTTGAGTTTTGAGAATTGCAATTGTAGCTAAAAAGCCCAATAAAAAAAATATGTAAAATATATGTTTTCATCCTGTGTATAAAAGAGTTAGTATTCAATTTTATAAAAATAATAACTGCTTCTTTTAAAAAGCAGGACTAGTAGGGTAGTTGTCTAAGATTTAAGGAGAAAGCTTAGACGTAAAGTTACTAAAAAATTTAAAGGAATTAGTGAAAAAAAGGAATTATTAATCTAAAAAAAAAAGTATCCAACAGTGAAATTAAGTATCTTTGTACTTACAAAACATTGAAAACTTTATTACGGATATTAGAATGGGACTGAAAAATAATACTGAAAAATTTGACACGATTGGCGACAATCATATAGGGACTTCAACTGAAACTCCTATGCGATCTGATGCTTTTAAATTAAGCTCCGACGAGAAAATTGACATCATAAAGGATGATGTTCAGCACATTATGGAAACTCTTGGTTTAGACTTGAGTGACGACAGTTTAAAAGGGACTCCTAATCGCGTTGCAAAAATGTTTGTCAATGAGATTTTTGGAGGGCTAGACCCCACTAAAAAACCAAAAGCTTCGACCTTTGACAACAAGTATCAGTATGGTGAAATGTTGGTTGAAAAAAACATCACACTCTACTCTACTTGTGAGCATCATTTCCTCCCAATTGTAGGGAGAGCGCATGTAGCCTATATTTCAAACGGGACGGTAGTAGGACTTTCAAAAATGAATCGTATTGTGGATCATTTTTCAAAACGCCCACAAGTTCAAGAGCGTTTGACTATACAAATTGTTGAAGAATTACAGAAAGTATTAAACACAAAAGACGTAGCTTGCGTCATTGATGCCAAGCATTTATGTGTGAATTCTCGTGGCATAAGAGACATCGAAAGTAGTACCGTAACAAGTGAATTTGGTGGCAAATTCAAAGAAAAAGATACCAAAAGAGAATTCCTAGACTACATACAATTAGAGACTAAATTTTAATTCTATAAACTATGGGCAAACACAGCACAAATACCCTCCATATTTACAACTCACTTTCAGGAAAAAAAGAAATTTTTAATCCTATTAATGAAGGTGCCATTGGAATGTATGTTTGCGGTCCAACAGTGTATAGCAATGTGCATTTAGGAAATGTCCGAACGTTCATGTCGTTTGATATGATTTTTAGATATTTCAAACACCTCGATTATAAAGTACGTTATGTCCGTAATATTACAGATGCGGGTCATTTAGAAAATGATGCCGATCAAGGAGAAGATCGCATTGCAAAAAAAGCGCGTCTCGAGCAAATTGAACCCATGGAAGTGGTGCAGCGCTACACGGTTGATTTTCATAACATCCTAAATACGTTTAATTTTTTACCTCCAAGTATTGAACCTACGGCGACGGGACACATCGTAGAACAAATAGAAATCATCAAATCAATTCTAGAGAAAGGCTTTGCTTATGAAGCAAATGGCTCTATTTATTTTGATGTTTTAAAATATAATGAATCCCATCATTACGGGATTTTAAGTGGTCGGAATATCGAAGATATGATTCATAACACCAGAGTGCTTGAAGGACAAACGGATAAAAAAAATCCACAAGATTTTGCACTTTGGAAAAAAGCAGAACCCAAACACATCATGCGTTGGCCTTCGCCTTGGAGCGATGGTTTTCCGGGGTGGCATTTAGAATGTACCGCGATGAGCACCAAATATCTAGGCGAGCGTTTTGACATTCATGGGGGTGGAATGGATTTGAAATTTCCGCACCACGAGTGTGAAATTGCACAAGCCAAAGCTTGGCACAGCCATACGCCTGTCAATTATTGGATGCATGCAAATATGCTGACACTCAACGGGCAAAAAATGGCGAAATCAACGGGTAACAATATTTTACCTAGCGAAATTTTGACAGGAGAGACCTCTAAATTAACCAAAGGATTCTCTGCATCAGTGGTTCGATTTTTTATGATGCAAGCGCACTACCGTAGTATTTTAGATTTCAGTAACGATGCGTTGTTAGCTTCTGAAAAAGGGTATATGAAACTCATGGAAGCCGTCTCTACATTGGACAAACTTGAAGCTACTTCAGACGCCAATGAATTTGACATTTCAGCATGGAAGTCCAATTGTTACACGGCAATGAATGATGATTTTAACACCCCTATTCTGATTGCAGAATTGTTCAGTGCTGTGAAATACATCAACCAAATTAAAGACAGAAAAGCCACTGTTAGCTCTGAGAATTTAGCCTTGCTAACAGAAGTAATGCATCAATTTGTGTTTGACATTCTAGGTCTTAAAAATACTACATCTAACAACCAAGATCAAAAACTTGGAGATACGGTTGAACTTCTCATCAGAATGCGAAACGATGCGAGAGCCCAAAAAGATTTTGCACTTTCGGATAAAATAAGAGACGAGTTACTGGCCATCGGAATACAACTGAAAGATGGCAAAGACGGCACTACATTCATCTTAGATTAATACTCATGAAAACTATTTTGATTGCGCCTTTTTTGTTTTTAATCAAGCTGTATCAAAATTTCATTTCACCTTTAACACCTTCGAGTTGTCGGTTTCAACCCACTTGCTCACAATACACCAAAGAAGCTTTGCAGTCTCACGGATTATTTAAAGGAGGATTCCTGAGCGTGAAACGCATTTTAAGCTGCCACCCATGGGGCGGTTCAGGGCACGATCCTGTCCCGAAGAAGTAATACGCTTATTTATTAAAAACGCATTACCCCAAAGTTTGGTGTCAATTTTCTATATTTACATTCTAAATAAACGACTATGTATTTTTTACAGATTATATGGGATCCTACTTCTGATGGCATCGCTCTTTTTGGAGATTTTAAAATTCATTATTACAGCCTTATGTGGATGGCGGCTTTTATCGCAGGCTGGTATCTCACAAAAAAGATTTATAAAAACGAAGGTCAATCTGAAGACAAACTAGACGGACTGTTCATGTATTCTGTCTTGGGAATTATGATTGGTGCGCGTTTGGGTCATGTTATTTTTTATCAACCTGAATTATTCAAAGACGACTTTTTTAGTGTTTTTCTTCCTTTCCGTTTTAGTGGTGGATTTGAATTTACAGGGTTTAGAGGCTTGGCAAGTCATGGCGCTGCTATAGGAATGATTTTATCTATGTGGCTCTACAATAAAAAGGTGTTGAAAAAATCAGTGCTTTGGATTCTGGATCGCGTAGTCATTGCCTGTGCATTAGGAGCTGTGTTTATAAGAATCGGTAATTTCTTTAATTCTGAAATGATCGGAAAAGCTGCTGGAGAAGGTTTCCCTTTAGCGATCATTTTTAAACAACTTGATACCATTCCCAGACATCCTGGGCAATTGTACGAAGCTTTTGGCTATGTATTTGTGTTTCTTATCTTATTCTTTTTATACTGGAAAACAAAGAAAAGCACGCAAACAGGTTTTCTGTTTGGCTTGTTTTTAGTCCTCTTAATGTCAGTAAGACTTGTGGTAGAACAATTCAAAATTGCACAAATAGACAGTCGTGAGGATTGGATTTTTGGCTTGAATACCGGTCAAGTATTGAGCGTTCCTTTTGTGTTGTGTGGCTTGTATTTTATGTTTATTTATAAGCCTAAAACAACTTAGGTACAGTTGTTTTTGAAAGAATATTGAGTGGTTTTTTAGAACTAATTTTAAAAGACCATTGATCTGTTGTTTTATAACTCCTCTTCTTTACAGTGGTATTTAACGCCGCTACCAGAACCTGTTGCTAGAATCAATCCTTCTTTTACTAAGTACTGTAAATCCTTTTTTAACGTATTTCGAGAATATTGTAAGTTTTCTTCTAAGTCTTTAACTTGAATAATTCTGTGCTGCTTTATATATTCCAGTACTTCTTTTTGTCGCGCATTCAAGCTGATTTTTAAAGTATTATAAACCTCATATTTACCTTTTAATTTCTGAACAAGTGTCGTTAAACAATTTAAAAAGAAAATAACCCATTTATCTAATAGTTCTTGGTCGGTGCCTCTGTGTTTTTGGGTTTCCATAAGCGCCTTATAATACATATCTTTCCTCTCCTCTATGACGTGTTCAAAAGATACATACTCAACAAAATTATAATTCTGTTTCATCAACAAGAAAGTAGTAAGCAATCTTGACATTCGTCCATTCCCATCTTGATAAGGATGGATAGACAAGAACTCATATACAAATACAGCAGTTATTAAAACGGGATGTAAAACCTTTGTTTCTAGCTGAATGTTTGTCCAATCGATCAACTGCTGCATTTCATTAGAAGTTAAATGAGGAGCCGTTGTTTTGAATATTATTTTTTGTTTTCCATCTAGATAGTTTGCAACGACTTGGTTTGATAAATTTTTATACTGTCCTTTGTGACGCTGGTCTTTATCACTATATTTTAGAAGAATAGAATGCAATTGATGCAGGTAACGTTCTGATAAGTCAATCTCTCCATAATGCTCCAGAATGGTTTCTAGTACTTCATAATACCCAATTACTTCTTGCTCGTCACGTTTATCAAGTTTATTGATTTTAACAGATTTCAGAAGTTGTTTGACTTCCTGATCATTTAATGTTGCTCCTTCGATTCTTGTTGAAGAACCTATACTTTGAATCGTAGCAATCTCACGCAATTCTTTTAAGTATTTTGTTTCTTTTGTTTCAAATGAATCCCAATTCCCTTTAAACAAATCTATCTCGCTCAGCTTCGTTATGATTTCTTGAAACATCCTAGGGTTGAAAGCTGTTTTTTTTGATATATCCATTTTGTATCCAATTGTATCCAATTACAAATATAGATAAAATAGTTTCAAAAATATCCATTCTGTATCCAATTGTATCCAATTAGAAATTAACACATTCAAAATTAAACCAAAAAAAGCCGCTCAATGAGCGGCTTTTTTGATATATAACAAATAGTTATTAGTCTTCTTTTTTGTCTAAACGCTTCAGTGTATCGTGCATGATTGGCGTTGCAATGAATAAGGAAGAGTAGGTTCCTACAAGCACCCCTACAATAAGGGCAAACAACAATCCTCTTAAGGAATCTGCTCCAAATGTAAACATCGCTAATAACACCACTAAAGTTGTTAAGGAAGTGTTTAAAGTACGACTTAAAGTACTACTCAATGCACTGTTGACCACTTTTTCAAATTTCCAACTTGTATGCTCATTTAAGTATTCTCTAATTCTATCAAATACAACCACGGTATCATTTAAGGAGTAACCAATCACCGTCAAAATCGCCGCAATAAATGCTTGATCGATTTCCATACTGAAAGGTAAGAATCTCCAAGAAATTGAGAAGATCCCTAGCACGATTAAGACATCATGAAATACTGCTGCTACGGCGCCTAATGAAAATTGCCATTTTTTGAATCGGATTAAGATATAAAGGAATACTACAATTAAAGATCCTAAAACTGCCCACACAGAAGATTTTTTAATATCATCCGCAATGGTTGGACTTACTTTACTTGCATACATTTTACCAACATTATTATCGGCATCTATAAACTGCTTATAAGTGGTTCCGTCTGGTAAAAATGGTACCAAAGCTCCGTATAATTTTTCTTGAATTTCTTGATCTACTTCTGCTGAATTTTCGTCAACCTTGTATTTCGTAGAAATTTTTAATTGATTCGCACTACCGATTGTTTTGACCTCAGCACTATTAAAGACGTCATTCAATGCCGTTTTAACTTCTTCCGTGTTCATGTCTTGTGCAAAACGAACGGTATATGTTCTTCCTCCCACAAAATCAATACCCTGATCTAATCCTGTTGTGAATAACGACCCAAGTCCTGCAATGATAATTGTTCCAGAAATTAAATAGGCTATTTTACGTTTCTTAAGAAATTCAATATTAATAGAACGGAATAGACCTTTGGTCATTCCTGTTGAGAATTCTAATTTTCCACCACGGTTCAAATGCCAGTCGATCAATAATCTTGAGATAAAAATCGCTGTAAATAAAGAGGTTAAAATACCAATTAAAAGAGTCGTTGCAAACCCTTTGATCGGCCCTGTTCCAAATACATATAAAATTAAGGCTGTTAATCCTGTGGTGATATTGGCATCTAAAATGGAAGACAGGGCGTTATTAAATCCATCTTTGATAGATTCTTTTTGACCTTTTCCTTTAAATAACTCTTCTCGAACACGTTCGTAAATAAGAACGTTTGCATCTACCGCAATACCAATGGTTAATACAATACCTGCAATTCCAGGCAATGTTAAAACAGCACCCAATCCAGAAAGAATTCCGAAGATTAAAATAATGTTTAATACCAATGCGATGTCAGAGTAAATTCCTGCTTTTCCGTAGTAAAACACCATCCATAAAAGAACCAATGCCAAAGCAATTAAGAATGATTTCATTCCACTGTCAATCGCTTCTTGACCTAAAGAAGGCCCTACTTCTTCTGCTTGTACGATATCTGCAGACGCTGGAAGTTTACCCGCACGTAATACGTTTGCTAAATCGACTGCTTCATTTAAGGTGAATGAACCTGATATTTCAGAGTTTCCTCCAGAAATAGGCCCTGTAGTCACTCCTGGTGCAGAATATACAATTTCATCTAAAACAATGGCGATCTGACCTGCAGTATTAAACGCATTGCCTGTCATATCTTCCCATACTTTAGCCCCTTTGAGGTTCATTTGCATGGACACACTTGGGTTTCCGTTTTGTTGGTAGGCTTGACTTGCATCTGTAATAACGGCTCCACTCAATGGTGGTTCGTTGTCTCTGTTTCCTTTTAAGGCGTATAACTCAACCAATTCAATACTTTGAGAGTCTTCTCCTGTGGTTTGTTGAACTTGAGGAATTCCCCATACAAATTTTGCGTAACGTTGTTCTGGTGATAAGAGCGCACGAACTTGTGGGTTGTTTAAGTAGTCTGTAACGAGTTGTTTGTCTTTTCGATCAAAAGAAGCGATGACGGGTCCGCCATTATAGCCTGGTGAACGAATTAAATCGATCAACGGGTTTACTTCTCCTGTATCTCCTGTTTCAGCATCGGTATCTCCAATGATATCAGAAATTGCATCGTCAGTTGTTTCAGTGGCATTGGATTCAACTTCTGTTGTAGAAGTTTCCACAATTTCTTTTAAAGTTTCATTGGCTTGAAAAATAAAAGTTCCAAACTCTTCTCCTTTAAAGGCATCCCAAAACTCTAACTGAGCTGTACTTTGTAACAATCCTTTGACACGTTCTTTATCTTTGGCTCCTGGCAATTCAACCAGAATACGTCCAGTATTTCCAATTCGCTGAATGTTTGGTTGGGTGACTCCAAACTTATCAATACGTTTACGAAGGACTTCAAAAGCCGATACAATCGATTCGTCTATTTTGAGTGACAATACAGGCTTGACCTCATCATCTGTCATGTCAAACGTAATCACTTCGCTTAAGGTACGATTCGCGAAAATATCTGGAGATGCCAATTTGGTGTCGCCTTGAATCGCTTCAAACGCTACAAAAAAGTCTTCTAAATAGGTGTCTTGACTGTCCTTCTGAAGTTCTTCGGCATCACTCAATGCTTTTCTAAACACAGGGTCTTTACTATTGTTTGCCAATCCAACAAGAATATCTTTTACAGAAATCTGAAGAATGACACTGATACCTCCTTTAAGATCCAAACCAAGATTCATGGCTTTTTCTTTTACTTCATCAAAATTATACTGAGCAATTCCGATGTTATAAACTTCCTCATTTTTCAACGAGTCTAAATACGTGACTTGTGCAAGCGCGCGTTTAGCGTCATAATCGGTTTCAGTATCTGCTACATTTTCGATAGCAAACTGCTTAGCATTATCTTCTATTTGATTTGCTTTAAAACTAAATGATAATTGGTAAATACTTACCAAGCCAAATAGAAGCGCAAATAATTTTACGAGTCCTTTATTTTGCATTGTGAATTAATTTAATCTGTATTAATTTTTATAACCGAGCAAATATATGATTTACGATGTGAATTGACAATAGATTCTTTTCTTTTCAATAAAAAGAGTATTTTAAGACCCCTTTATTCGTCAAAAACACAATTCACACCATCGATATACCTACACGTCTAGTAATGAATTTGTTTTTTTAACCCCTTCGGCGCTGGTATGTAAATGGGCTTTTTCGCTATCGCTTAGTTTAATTTCAACGATTTTTTCAATACCATTGGCTCCTAAAACAACGGGCACACCAATACACAAATCAGACAAACCGAACTCCCCATCTAATAATACAGAACATGGGAATATTTTTTTCTGATCACAAGCAATCGCTTGTACCAATCCACTCACGGCGGCACCAGGTGCATACCAAGCGGAGGTTCCTAAAAGTTTCGTTAAGGTTGCTCCACCAACTTTGGTGTCTTCTTTAACTTGCTCTAAGCGTTCGTTTGAAATGAATTCTGAAACTTTGATACTGTTTCGTGTTGCATGCGACGTCAAAGGCACCATTCCAACATCACTATGACCACCGATAACCATACCATCTACATCGCTAATTGGAGCGCCTAAAGCTTCAGCCAATCTGTATTTGAAACGTGCTGAGTCCAATGCCCCACCCATTCCAATAATTTTATGCTTCGGCAATCCTGTCACTTTATGTGCAAGATAGGTCATGGTATCCATTGGATTGCTCACAACAATTAGCACGGTATTTGGAGAGTGCTCTACCAAACTTGTGGAGACTGTTTTTACAATCCCAGCATTGATTCCTATGAGTTCTTCACGGGTCATTCCTGGTTTTCTTGGAATTCCTGATGTGATGACACAAATATCACTATTTGCTGTTTTACTGTAATCATTGGTAGAACCCGTGATTTTTGTGTCAAAACCATTGAGTGATGCACATTGCATCAAGTCCATCGCTTTTCCTTCGGCATAGCCTTCTTTGATATCTAATAAAACAACTTCGGAAGCAAAATTTTTAATGGCGATGTATTCTGCGCAACTTGCTCCAACTGCGCCAGCACCTACTACTGTTATTTTCATTTTAATTTATTTTTTATTATTACTATAATTATCTAAAACTAAAAGCAAACCCAAGGGTCGCAGTATTGTATTCTTGTAAAGTGTAATCCGCAAAAATCTTAAAAAAGGTAAGATTTAAACGGGCTCCAAGTGTAGCACGCGTTCCCGTCGATTTGAATTTCAGACTAATAGGGTCTGAAATGGATTCCGTGTTAGTTGTTCCTTGATCTAACCTAGAAGAAGATACTTCCTGATATGTGAGATCATAATCTCCATTGACTTTAAATGTGGACGTTCCGCCATTGAAACCAATCCCTCCATAAAGGGTCACGATTTGAAAATCTAAAGATCCTAATGCTTGTACTGTCCACGTTTTTACTTTAAACTGAGCCAGTCCGTTTGTTACAGAAACCTGATTTGATAAATCCCCATTTTGAATCGTATAATCAATCGTTGCCGATGTATATGCTCCTAAAAGAGAGACAGAAAACGGAAGTTTTCCTATGAGTCCAAGGTATTGTGTGAGATCATGCTGAAGTCCTACCCCAATTAAATTGGCGTTCACTTTTGAAGCAAAACCGGTTTTGGGAACATACCTTAATTTAATGGTTGTTTTAAAAGGCAGTCCGAGTCCAACTTGAACAAAAGGGGCTGGAACAGCACTGGCTGGCAAATCTTTTGCGATGCCACCAGGCAATTCAAATGTCCCCGATTTAAAGTTACCCCCTTGGTAAGGAATAGACACATTGAACGCTGTGTTCGTATTGTCTTTTCCTAAAACGGTTGGAATGCTTGTGCTTCCTCCATCCACAAGAGATATAAAATTATAGTCATCGGCTATAAATTCAAACACCTTGTCTTTGTCTGGCGTGAAAGACGCATTGAGTCCGAAGGTAATATCAAACCCGAGTTTTTTGTGTGTTTTTGCTGTGGAATACCAACCGCCATTCATACTACTCATCAACCCTTTCATTGCTGGGCTGAGGTAATTTTGAAGTAAGGTACTGGCATCGTCCGATCCGAGTATGACATCTCCAAGATTCTGAGCACTTGACACATTCACTCCAAAAAGGAATGCACAAAAAATAATTATTCTTTTCATATAAATAGGATTTGGGGTTGCTTCTTAAGCATCGATATTGGCATAAATTGCATTTTTCTCGATGAATTCTCTTCTTGGCGGCACATCGTCTCCCATCAACATTGAGAAGATACGATCGGCTTCGGTTCCATTGTCAATTTGAATTTGACGTAAGGTTCTAAACTCTGGATTCATGGTGGTGTCCCAAAGTTGTATGGCATTCATTTCTCCAAGACCTTTATAACGTTGAATTTTTGCACCATCGCCATATTGCTCCATCAGCGCCAAACGCTCTTCATCATTCCATGCATATTCTTTTTTGGCTCCTTTCTTCACTAAAAACAAAGGAGGCGTGGCGATGTAAATATGACCGTTTTCGATCAATTCTTTCATGTATCTAAAAAAGAAGGTCAAAATAAGTGTTTCAATGTGGCTACCATCAATATCGGCATCACACATAATCACAATTTTATGGTATCTTAATTTTGAAAGGTTCAGCGCTCTGGGATCTTCTTCGGTTCCAATGGTCACCCCTAAAGCCGTGAATATGTTTTTGATTTCTTCATTTTCAAACACCTTATGAGTCATTGCTTTTTCGACGTTCAAAATCTTACCTCTTAATGGCAAAATCGCTTGAAAAGCTCTATCCCGTCCCATTTTTGCGGTTCCACCTGCCGAATCTCCCTCAACTAGATAAATTTCACATTTTGTAGGATCTTGTTCTGAACAGTCACTCAGTTTCCCAGGCAAGCCTCCAATACTCATAACGGATTTACGTTGCACCATGTCACGTGCCTTTTGGGCTGCATGACGGGCTTGCGCTGCAAGGATCACTTTTTGAACAATGATTTTAGCATCGTCCGGATTTTCCTCTAAATAGTTGGTCAGCATTTCTGAAACGGCCTGACTCACGGAAGCAGATACTTCTCTGTTTCCTAACTTGGTTTTGGTCTGTCCTTCAAATTGTGGTTCTTGAACTTTTACAGAAATAATAGCAGTCAATCCTTCACGGAAATCATCCCCTGCAATGTCAAACTTAAGCTTGTCTAACATCCCCGATTCATCGGCATATTTTTTTAATGTATGGGTCAGTCCCCGACGGAAACCAGATAAGTGGGTTCCTCCTTCATGGGTATTAATATTATTTACATAGGAATGTAAATTCTCCGCATAAGAGGTGTTATAAATCATCGCAACTTCTACAGGAACTCCGTTTTTCTCCCCTTCAAAAGCAATGACGCTTTTCATGATCGGATCACGGTTGCTGTCCAAATATTTGATAAACTCTGAAAGTCCTTCGGTAGAATGAAACGTCTCACCCACAAATTCGCCTTTTTCGTCTTTTTCTCTTTCATCAACAAGCACAACGGTAATGCCTTTATTCAAAAACGCCAACTCTCTTAAACGACTCGCTAAGGTATCATATACATATACTAAAGTCTGTGTAAATATTTGAGGATCGGGTCTAAAAGTAACCGTCGTTCCTCTTCTATCAGTTTCCCCGACTTGCTTCACAGGATACATCGCTTTACCGCGTTCGTATTCTTGCTCATAAACTTTTCCATCTCTGAAAACCGTTGCTTTTAAATGCTCAGAGAGTGCATTCACACAACTGACACCAACTCCGTGTAAACCCCCAGAAACTTTATAAGAATCTTTATCAAATTTACCACCAGCCCCAATCTTAGTCATCACAACTTCCAAAGCAGAAACGCCTTCTTTTTTGTGAATATCTACAGGGATACCACGACCATTATCTTCCGTTGTGATGGAATTATCTTCATTGATAATCACGGTAATTTTATCACAGTGACCTGCCAAAGCTTCATCGATCGAGTTGTCAATCACCTCATACACCAAGTGGTGCAATCCTCTCAAACCTACATCTCCAATATACATGGACGGACGCATACGCACATGTTCCATTCCTTCTAAGGCCTGAATACTATCTGCCGAATAACTACTTTTATTAACTTCTTCGCTCATTGTGTTGAATGTGTTATTTAGTTTAAATTAAATGCCGCAAAAACCGCATTTAGCCACACAAAGATAATTAATCTCTCATCGAATTTAAAGCGATTTTTAAGTGATTTAAGTGGAATTATTAACAATCGGCTGTTTTTCTAAAACGCGCTTAAATCCACTAAAAACGCCCTTAAATCAAATTTAAGGGCGTTGTGATATTAAAATAAATTAAAAAAATATAAAAAGGACTTCAGAAGCCTTTATTTGCGTTTATAAATTTTCTAGTCGTAAGCTTTGTCATGCACATTTAGAATTGCTCTTCCAGAAGGTTCGTTCATGTTTTTAAAGGCTTCATCCCATTCTAGAGCAATAGCTGTACTACAAGCGACACTTGCCTCTTGCGGCACACTTAAAGCAGCGGCATCACTTGGAAAATGTTCTTCGAAAATGGAACGGTAATAAAATTCTTCTTTGTTTTGTGGGGTTTGAATTGGAAACCTGAATTTAGCATTTGCCAATTGTTCATCAGAAACCTGTTTATCAACTACTTCTTTTAAGGTATCAATCCAGCTATAGCCAACGCCATCGCTAAATTGTTCTTTTTGACGCCATGCTACACTTTCGGGCAACATATCTTCAAAGGCTTTTCTAATGACCCATTTTTCCATGCGTTCGCCATTGATCATTTTATCTTGTGGGTTGATGCGCATTGCGACATCCATAAATTCTTTGTCTAAAAATGGTACACGTCCTTCAATGCCCCAAGCCGCTAAACTTTTGTTGGCGCGCAAACAATCGTACATGTGTAACTTATCTAATTTACGAACTGTTTCTTCATGAAATTCTTGACCATTAGGGGCTTTATGAAAATACAAATAGCCTCCAAAAATCTCATCGGCTCCTTCACCAGACAATACCATCTTAATTCCCATAGACTTAATAACTCTTGCCATTAAATACATTGGCGTTGAAGAACGAATGGTGGTAATATCGTACGTTTCTATATTATAAATCACATCTTTAATGGCATCCAATCCTTCTTGAATGGTGAATTTAATTTCATGATGTACGGTTCCAATATGATCTGCAACCACTTGTGCCGCTGCCAAATCTGGAGAGCCTTCTAATCCTACCGCAAAGGAGTGTGTTTGCGGATACCAAGCATCCGTTTCATCACCAGATTCCACACGCTTTTGAGCATATTTTTTTGCTATTGCAGATACCACGGACGAATCCAAACCACCGGATAGCAACACACCATAAGGCACATCACTCATTAATTGTCTGTGCACCGCTGCTTCTAATGCTTCTTTAATTATCGCAATACTTGTTTCGTTTTCTTTTACGGCATCATATTCTCTCCAATCTCTTTTGTACCATTGTACAAATTTCCCGTCTTTACTAGACATATAATGTCCGGGTGGAAACAACTCAATTTTAGAACAGGTTCCTTCCAAGGCTTTTAATTCTGAAGCCACATAAAAGGTGCCATTTTGATCCCAGCCTATATACAAAGGAATGATTCCCATGTGGTCACGAGCAATAAAGTATTCGTCTTTTTCGACATCGTAAATCGCAAAGCCAAAAATTCCGTTCAGGTCGTCCACAAAATCGACGCCTTTGTCTTTATAAAGTGCCAAGATGACTTCACAATCACTTTGGGTTTGAAAATTGTATTTACCTTCGTATTGTTTCCGGATGTCTTGATGGTTATAAATCTCACCATTGGCAGCCAAAACAAGTTTTTTGTCTTCACTGAGCAACGGTTGTTTCCCAGACGCAGGATCCACAATTGCCAAACGCTCGTGCGACATCACGGTTTTTTCATCGCTATAAATACCGCTCCAGTCCGGTCCACGGTGTCTTATTTTTTTTGACATCTCAAGGACTTGAGGTCTTAAAATTTCTGATTTTTGTTTTAAATCAAATGCACAAACAATTCCACACATAATAGTTTCTTATTTATTAGATTGCAAATATGCATCTAAACTTATATATTATAAATACATATTGTATAAATGCTAATAAATTGAAACTAAAAATTGACAATACATATTATACTGTAATTAAAAAGACTTAAAAAAGTGTAAAAGGTAAAATAACCAAAGTATTTGAATTGAAATTATTTGGGACTGTTTTTTGAAAACAGCAACCTTTGTTTTAAGAAGGGAATTTTTAAAAGTAAGGTTTTCCCTTACTTTTAGTAAGGGAAATGCAGTATTCTCATTTTTATGATACTTTACTGTTAGTTTTCTGATAGTTTTCTGTTATTTTACTGATAGTTTTAAATTATCTTTATGAAAATATCATTTTTTATTTGGATACTGTATTTCATATTATTACATTTACAAACACTTAGACATCAAATCTAATTTTTCATAACCTTTTCATAACCAATTTTTCTTTTAAGTGAATGCGCGTAGACTGTAACTCAGGATACCTGTAGTGTAACTTATTTGAGGGGTTTCAGTCGGGTGTTCATTAAAAAAAATGATTTAAACCTAAAAACTCTTAGTTATGAAAACAACACAAAAAAACACCTTCAAACGAATTGTCTATGTTGTCTTTATGGCACTTTTAATTACCTCTTGCGAAAGAGATGACACTGAATTCACAGACAGCTCACAAACCGAAACAAAAGGGTTTACCGTAAAATCGGTCACTCTAAATGAAGTGAAAGGGAATACGTTGATAAAAAAATCTTTGGATTTAATCGATTCTCAATTTGATTTCAATAAGTTCAATACAACAATGGCTTCTAAAAATCAGGGCACTTATTCTAGGGCTACATCGGCAGACCCCATAACAAGCAATGACAACAGCTTTACCATATTGACGGATGAAATTTTGGAAGTAAGCACAGACACCACAAAAGTGTATACCTTTAGGATTGAAACCCCTACGAAACCCGAATCCCATTTTGAAAATTTTGTAATACACAAAAAAAGCAATGATTCTATTGAATACTATATTTACAGATACCAAAAAATTGGACTTGGTCTTAAAGACTTAAATATGTCCAAAGAACAGGTAAGCAGCGATCAGATTAATGCAAGTGATTTTGATGACTATACACAAAGCAAAATGTTTTATGACTATGCCAACAACTGCTGGATTAGCGTTTCTGTCGTAAATGGTATATTGATTATAGACGCATCGGACTGCTTTATTGCAAGCAGTGGCGATGGATCTGGAACAGGAAGTGGTTTTAGCTTTGGACCCTGGGCAATTACCGGAGTAACAGAAAATGACATCTGTATAATATCAAGAGCATTACTTGATGCTTATGGAAATGTTCGATATGACCAAGATGGAGACCCTATGTATCAAACGGCATTTGTAGACTGTCCAGACTCAGGAACGTCTTCATCTGATTTAGATCAAGACAATCCTTGGGGGAATTCAAATACCGACCCCAACTACGACCCACTACACAATTCTTCGGGCGGCGGCGGATCCTCCTCAGGGAACGCCAACGGAGATGACCCACTCGAAAATATCATAATAGCTGTATTACCTAGCAGATTGGACCGCGAAACAGACGCCTTTTTTGACAACCTCACAGACGAACAAAAAGAATGTTTAAACCCCAATTCAGGACAAGCTCACTATTCAACAGTAAAAGACATTACCGCTTATTTTGAAAACAACCAAGCAACTGGAGGCACAGGCTATGACGACCCAGTCATAAACCCGCAAGCTACAACTCTTGCTACAGCGGCTATTGATGCAATGTGTAATGGTGTCGGTGAAAATTTTCAAGAAGCTCTTGATATTGTTATTTCCTTAATTATTGAAGATGAAATTGTTGATGCAAATTTAGACGACTGCTCTAAAGGAATTTTAGGCGAACTTAAAACCCTGCAATCTACTGACATTGCAGAAGTAATCAAAAGGTTTGGAGACCTGAACGCTCCTTATGATTGGGAAATTAAAACAGAAACGCCTACAAATCCAAACCATGCTGCTGAAACAAATTGGGTTCTGGATTCAAATGGGCAGGGAACACCCTATGACTACTTAACGGTAATTGACCCTACTTATAAAAACCAAGCCACAAAAATTGCCGTTGCAAGAACTATTTTACATGAGGCGATACATGCTTATATATTAAGTTATGTAGACGATGTTATTGAAAACAATACCGACTCAACAATTATTAACAATTTTCAAGATAATTTTCCAGCTGTATGGAACTTCTATGTTGCTCAGGAAAATGGTGTTGCTGTTGGCAATATTGAGGATGCCCATCATGAACAAATGGCAGCTTCTTTTATTGAAATAATTGGCGATGCTTTAGCTGAATACGATAATAATCAACAAGACAGTACTTATTATGAACACCTTGCATGGGGGGCTTTATATAACACGGACGCTTGGATTAGTGCGCAAGGTCCTGGAGGCTATATAGATTTCAATGAAGCCGAAGCTATAGTTATCGCTAACAATCAAGAAGACACTAATGGGGCAGCTGCTAATGGCAGCCCATGTCCTTAAAATAAATAATATATAAAGTCATGAAACACATAAGTCTATTTTACATTTTATTATTTAGTCTGTTTTGCACAGCACAAAAAGATAATGATTCTAACCAGTTAAGAGAAAATCATTATGAAATTTTAAATGCTTTTATTAATCAGAAATACAATCATGAAAAGACTATCTATATTAATAAAAATATTGTGCAGAAAAAATATTCAAGTAATTTTAAAATAAAATACAACAAATTATTGAATATCTATAAAAATGCAGATAGTATTTGCAATAGTAGTTTAGACACATTGAGCATGAGAATCAACTGTAAAAAGGCGTATTTTAATGAAAAATACGTTGGTCTTTTAGAAGACACTGATTTGGATTTTTTCGAAAAAACTTCTAATCGAAATTTCAAAGAAAGACAAGTAATTGACACCAAAAAGTTAATTGATATAAGTTCAAAGATAATTAATCATACAGAAAAATTTTATAAAGAAGAACATAAAAATTTGAATTTCAAAGAAACACCAAGTCTTAAAATACATGGATTTTATTTTTCTGAAAACAAAAACCTTGTATTAATAGCTTATATGATGTTTCCTTTAAGCTTGCGAAACGGCTTAGAATATGGAATCTTAAAAAAAGAAAAAGGGATTTGGTGGAGATTTATTGGGTCAGTAGGAATAGATAAAACAATAATCTCTCATCAATAGTGAAAATGTCATGATTAATAGATTGAAAATTAGCGATTGGGTCAGCTCTGCGAAGTTTGACAACGTCGAATCTTTGATTTCCCGACTTAGCAAAACATAAAAAAGGCAAGAATGAAGAACAAAATTATTATAGCATTAATTAGTTTTACAGGGTTTTTCGGCAACACTCAAGAAGAGTTGATAAAAACGTTGTTTGAAAACAAACAATATGATCAGATTATATCTGAGCATTCAGCTAAGGTAAAAGACTATTCCGCAAAAGCTATTTATTATGTTGGCATGGCATATTATTCTAAAGCTTATCATAATAAACCCTATTATAAAGAGTTCTTGAAATTAATGAATTTGTCAATAAAAAAAGATAAAACAAATCCTAGGCCTCATTTCATTAAAGGAAGTTATTTTAATTACATAGGGAGGTTCCGTAGCGCCATTAAATCATTAAAAAAAGCGATTAAATTAAACCCAAATAACAGCTACTATTTAAATGAACTTGGTAATTCGCATTTGTTTATAGGCAATAATGATAAAGCGATTAAGCTTTATAAACATGCCCTACAGAAGGATGACCCTCCCGATTACTTATTTACACAGATTGCTCAGGTTTATTTGATAAAAAACGATATTAAAAATGCACTCAAATCCTTTTATGTAGCAAAAAATAATATCTCGAAAGAAACACAACTTTACATTTCTGTTCTTGAAAATATTGCAAAACACGAACGATCAACTAAACACTTAGATAAAGCACTAATTGCGTTTAAAGAATTAAATAAATTAGACCCTACAAATATTAAATATTACGCTGAAATCATACAAGTGTATAACGCTAAAAAGGATTACGAAAAAGCTGAACTCCACAAACAGAAATTATATGAAAACTACGCCAAAGACACTGTAAGTGAATACCCTCGCACATTCTTTTGTTTTGATAAATTTATTTTGAAAGGAAAAAGAGTACATGGTTTGGAGCAATTTAAAGCAACAAAAGACAAAAATTATAAGCATATGTTTCTCCAGATTAATGAAAATGGAAAACCTGAAATTATAATTAGGACAACAATTTTATCTGATTCTCTGAAATCAGGAAGTCCAAAATATGTACTTGAAATGGAAAAGAACAAAATTCATACAATTTTTCCGTACAAATTTGTGGAAAACTTCAACTATAATGACTTAAAAAAAACAGTAATTTTAATTTTTAATAAACAAATCAAGCGAAAAAAAATAAAGGTGAGTAATAGGAGACTCTTTACCATACGCCCTACCTTAATATATAATTAGCTATCATAAACAGATTAACAATATAAAGAACGAAATAAATGATCGTATTAAAAAATAAGTAATTGAATTATTTAAAACAAAGTCATTCAACTAAAACACCAGTTCCGCAAAGTCTCCTGACTTCGCGGAACTTAAAAATGAAAACATAAAAAAAAACCTTTAAGCATATGAAACCATTATTATTAATTCTATACTTATTTTTTGGAGTAACGACCTACGCTCAAACTTATAAATTTGACCTGATAGCTACCTACACCCAAAAAGTAAGTGGCAGGGAACGTACACGAATTGTTTGCTCAAACGCAACCAATGATCATTATTTTCTAACCATAGGTACTTTTACATCTTCTTCAACAGCGTTTTTGTCTGATTTTAAAAAACAAATCTACCATACCTACGAAATAGTAGAAACGAATATGAATTATACTTTCAAACACCTATCTACCTCTAAAATTGAATCGACCAAAGCCTATTTAAATCATGAATTTGTTTTTGAGGAAATCGAATCTGACAGCCTGTTCAGAAAAGTAAAGGTGTTAATTTATAAAAATGCAAAAAGAAAAAGACCGGTAACCTCTCGAACAGTTGTACTTGAAAAAAGTGATCACGATCTTTTTTCACTATATCGCGTAGCGTGTTTACATCCCTGGGAAAAATTAGATAAAATGAAATATCCAGGAAAATACAAAGTAGTAAGTGGGAAAGGTAAAACCTCTGGTGGATATAAAATTGAAACTAAGTTAGTATCCATAAAACCTATTAATTTAATAATGAACATACCACGTGAGTAGAATCTTAGAGACGCCGAGTTAAACAAATAGTAAAATGATTCGATTGAAACCTCTAAGGAATATTCAAATACTTATGCGTCTGAAGTGACACCTTCCATTTGGGGTGTTTCATCACATACTCAACGATAGAAGGCGTGACTTTATCGCGCTTGCTCCACTCCGGTTGGAGGTACAAAATACAGTTGGAATTTACTTTAGCGGCCTGTTCTTCCGCAAATTTTAAATCGTCCAAATTGTAAACAATCACTTTCAGTTCGTGTGCTTTTTGATACACCTCATCTAAAGGGCCTTTTAATTTTTTAGGAGACAAACATATCCAATCCCAGTCGCCAGTAAGCTTATACGCCCCAGACGTTTCGATATGCGTTTGCATCCCCTTTGATTTTAATTCGGCGGTCAATGGATTCATGTCCCACATCAAAGGCTCACCACCCGTAACCACAATGGTTTGACTGTCTTTCGCCGCATCCTTAGCAATGTCCGAAATTGCAGTCGGCGGATGTAAATCGGCATTCCAGCTTTCTTTGACATCGCACCAATGGCAACCCACATCACAGCCCCCTATTCTTATAAAATAAGCAGCGGTTCCTTTGTGGAATCCTTCCCCTTGAATGGTATAGAATGCCTCCATAAGTGGCAGCATTTTACCAGCGTTTACAAGCGATTTAATTTCGGTTTTTAACATAATGGGCAAAAATAGTTTACTGTTTTTGGTTTAAGTCATAAAACTTCATTTATTTTTACTCGAAATTAAAAAATTAGCATTGAACAATACAACATCAACCATGAGAAACTATTTATTGATCGGATTACTATTAGGCCTTTTTGTGGCTTGTGAAACAAAAACAGATTCCTTTGCCATTACCAACCACAGTGTTGGAATGCTCACCGACTCCACAAAAGTGAACGCCCTAAAAGTGGTGTTTGCTAACGACTCTATCAGCAAATACATTGGAGGTGATGAATTCACAGGCAGCACCAACACCATCAGTATTTTCGAAAAAGGAACGGGAATCTTGTTACTCGAATTAGACCCTAATTATTCTTTAGATTCGTTGTCCACCATCCGAACGGTGCGTATTATGGACGCGCGTTTTAAAAACAAAGACGGTCTGAATACACTGAGCACTTTTGGAGACATCAATTCTAAATACACCGTTTCCAGCATTCAAAACACACTGCGAAGTTTGATTATTTCTGTGGATGAAATCAATGCGTATTTCACGCTAAACAAAACGGAATTACCAGAAGAAATGCGCTACGATATGAATCAAAAAATAGAGGCGATTTCCATTCCTGAAACGGCTAAAATAAAGGACTTTTACATGCAATGGTATTAAACGATGGCAGCTTATAAAATTCAAAAATCCCCCTTTGTTGTTCCAACAACAGATGGCAAACTGATTGAAGAACATTTTGGGAAAGCAACGGACGGCAACTCCGCTCTGAGTATTGCCCACATGGTAGCTCCTCCAGGTTGGAGTGAACCCTTCCAAACGCCTGAATTTGAAGAATACACCTTTATCATCAAAGGAAAAAAACAATTCATTATTGAGGGCGAAACCCTCATTTTAGAACAAGGACAGTCCATTAAAATTGAAAAAAATACACGAGTTCAATATTCAAATCCCTTTGACGCCCCTTGTGAATATATAGCAATCTGCACACCCGCATTTTCAATAGAAAACGTACATAGAGAAGAACAATGATAAAAACAATCATCCCAAAACTTATCGGAGGAATTATAAACTTCATTGGATTTTTTAATTCGGCATACGCCTCCAATCTTGCCTTAAAATTATTTTCAAAGCCGAGAGATGGTCAACTGACTTCTTATGCGAATTCATTTTTAGAAACTGCGACGACGAAAACAACTTTGCACTACAACAGCTTGCCCATTCAAACCTATCACTGGGAAGGCACCAAAGAAACTGTGTTATTGGCACACGGTTGGGAAAGCAATTCTGGACGCTGGCGCCATAAAATTCAAAAACTACAAAAAGAAGGGTATAATGTGATCGCGCTGGATGGTCCTGCACATGGCGGGTCTGGAAGCGACACTTTTAATGCGATCCTCTATTCAGAATTCATCAATGTTGTCAGTGAAGAATTTAAACCCACTTCATTTATTGGACATTCTGTAGGAGCGATGGCTTTGGTTATTTTTCTTCAAAAACAAACCTATACGCACGCTAGAAAAATTGTACTTCTTGGAGCACCCTCAGCATTTATAGGCATCATGAAACGCTATAAAGAAATGATGGGCTATAGCCAACAAATTTATAAAGGGATAGATACTCAGATTGAGCTTAAATTTGGCAACCCACCGAGCTATTTTTCAACGGCTGACTTTGCGAGAAATATTGCTGCTGAAGGCTTACTAATTCACGATAAAAACGATCGCATCATCCCTTATCAAGATGCGCTTGACATTGATGCTCAGTTCAAAAACGCCAAACTAATCTCGACTGAAGGACTTGGCCACTCTCTAAAAGGGGATTTTATTTCTGATGAAATAATTAAATTTTTGAGCCACTAAACTTTTGTAAATTCGCCACATGGAACCAACTTCAACAAGACTGAATAAATATTTAAGCGAAGCCGGGCATTGCTCGCGTCGTGCTGCTGACAAACTGATCGACGAAGGGCGTGTGACCATTAACGGAGTCGTTCCAGAAATGGGTACCAAGGTTTTAGAAGGCGACGAAGTAAAAGTCGATGGAACAACCATTCTTAATGAAGCCAAAAAACGAACCTATATCGCGTTCAACAAACCTGTTGGAATCGTTTGTACGACCGATACGGGCGTTGAAAAAGACAATATTATTGATTACATCAAATACCCAACTCGGATTTTCCCGATTGGACGTTTGGACAAAGATAGTGAAGGCTTGATTTTATTGACAGATGATGGCGATATCGTGAATAAAATTCTTCGTGCCAGTAACAACCATGAGAAAGAATACATCGTGACGGTGGACAAACCGATCTCTCAAACATTCGTACAACGCATGTCTGCAGGCATTCCATTAGAAGAACTCGGTAAAACCACCAAGTCCTGTAATGTAGAAAAGCTAAGTACTTATGAGTTTAAAATAGTGTTAACACAAGGCCTCAACCGTCAAATTCGTCGCATGTGCGAATACCTGAATTATGAAGTACAATCGTTGAAACGTACCCGCATCATGAACATTCATCAACAATGTGAAGTTGGTGCTTACCGCGATTTAACAGAGGATGAATTGAATACTTTAAACGAAACTTTGAAACACTCTAAAAAAACACTCTAATGTCTGTAGCCCCTTTTCATTTAGCCATCCCCGTTTGGAATTTAGAAACGTGTCGTATCTTTTATAGAGATATTTTAGGTTGCGTAGAAGGCCGCCACAGCGATCATTGGGTGGATTTTAATTTTTTTGGACACCAACTCGTGATTCATTTCAAACCAAAAGAAGAAGCAACGGATCTTCATGTCAGTAAGGTCGATGGAAAACAGGTGCCCGTTCCTCATTTTGGGGTGATTCTTCCTTGGGAAAAATTTGAAAGTTTTTCAGAACATTTGAAAACTCAAAAAATCAATTTTATTATTGAACCTTACATCCGTTTTGAAGGACAGGTTGGCGAACAAGCCACGATGTTTTTCTATGATCCCGCAGGGAATGCTTTAGAGTTTAAAGCCTTTAAAGATACGTCTCAGATTTTTGCTAAATAAATGAATTCGCAGCATGACGTTCGCAAGCGAGCAGTGTGTTTTTCAGTAACATCGCAATGGTCATTGGTCCTACCCCACCAGGTACTGGTGTGATATAACTTGCTTTTTCAGCAACACTTTCAAAATGCACATCTCCTGCAATTCGATACCCTCTTTTCTTCGTTTCATCGGGGACTCTTGTAATTCCCACATCAATAATAACAGCTCCTGGCTTTACCATTTCAGCGGTTAAAAATTCTGGAATTCCCAAAGCAGCAACCACAATATCTGCCTCTAAAGTCAGCTCTGCTAAATTGGTTGTGCGACTGTGTGCGATGGTGACGGTAGCATCGCCGGCTGGACGCTTCTGACTCATCAAAATACTCATGGGGCGTCCCACAATGTGGCTTCTCCCGATGACGACAACTTGCTTTCCAGAGGTTGGTATTTTATAACGTTCTAAAAGTTCCATGATGCCGTAGGGAGTTGCAGGTAAAAAGGTTGGCAAGTCCAACGCCATACGTCCTACATTCATGGGATGAAAGCCATCGACATCTTTATCTGGATGTACGGCCATCAACACTTTTTGTTCGTCGATATGTTTTGGTAATGGAAGCTGTACAATAAATCCATCAATTGCTGGATTGTCGTTTAGAGTATGTATTTGAGCTAATAGGGTTTCTTCTGTGGTTTCAACGGGCAAATCAATCAGAGTGGAATCAAATCCGACAAGTTCGCAGGCTTTGACTTTGGCGCCTACATAGGTCATACTAGCACCATTAGTTCCTACGAGAATGGCTGCTAAGTGTGGCGCACGTTTTCCTTGGTTTTTAATTTCTGAAACCGCCGCAGCGATTTCAACTTTTATATCTGCACTTGTTTGTTTTCCGTCTAGTAAAATCATTGTAATCGGGTCGTTAGTTTAAAGCTATCGTGGCATGTTTTTCATCATTTGCATCATTTTTTTTCCGCCACCACCTTGCATCATTTTCATCATTTTACTCATTTGATCGAATTGTTTCATCAATTGATTCACTTGTTGAATGCTGGTTCCTGATCCTGCACCAATCCGTTTTTTACGACTGGCATTCAAAAGGGTTGGCTTGGTACGTTCTTCGGGAGTCATCGAATGAATAATGGCTTCGATGTACTTAAACGAATCGTCATCCACATCCACATTTTTCATCATTTTTCCAGCCCCAGGGATCATTCCCATGAGGTCTTTCATATTCCCCATTTTTTTAACCTGCTGAATCTGAGATAAAAAATCATCAAACCCAAATTGGTTTTTGGCGATTTTCTTTTGAATTTTTCGAGCTTCTTGCTCATCGAATTGTTCTTGTGCGCGTTCTACTAAGGACACCACATCTCCCATACCCAAAATTCGTTCGGCCATACGTGCAGGATAGAACACGTCAATGGCTTCCATTTTTTCACCTGTACCAATAAACTTGATCGGTTTATTGACGACTGATTTTATGGATATGGCAGCTCCACCTCGGGTATCTCCATCTAATTTTGTAAGAATAACTCCATCAAAATTCAGAATGTCATTAAAGGCTTTGGCGGTATTTACAGCATCTTGCCCTGTCATCGCATCCACTACAAACAGTGTTTCTTGTGGCTGAATTGCTTTGTGAATGTTTGCGATTTCACTCATCATGGCTTCATCGACTGCCAAACGACCGGCGGTATCAATAATCACCACATTACACCCCTTGGCTTTGGCTTCGGCAATACCTGCTTTGGCAATGGCAACAGGATCGTTATTTCCAAGGTCGCTATAAACCTCAACGCCGACTTGTTCTCCAACAATCTGCAACTGATCGATGGCCGCTGGACGGTACACGTCACAGGCGACTAACATTGGTTTTTTGGATTTTTTTGTTTTTAAATAATTGGCAAGTTTTCCAGAGAAGGTGGTTTTACCCGACCCTTGTAAACCCGACATCAAAATGACACTTGGAGTGGCCGATAAATTAATACCTTCGACATCGCCTCCCATTAAGGTGGTCAGCTCGTCTTTTACAATTTTGACCATTAATTGACCCGGCTGAAGCGTGGTCAAAACGTTTTGACCTAATGCTTTTTCCTTGACCCGATTGGTAAATTCTTTGGCGATTTTATAATTCACATCGGCATCCAACAACGCACGTCGCACTTCTTTGAGTGTTTCGGCAACATTGATTTCTGAGATGCTCCCATGTCCCTTGAGGACGTGAAGGGCTTTATCTAATTTTTCACTTAAATTATTGAACATAAAATGCGGTTTTTATCAATTTACAAAAGTAAAGAAATATTTTATTTTAAAACCGTTAATAAGCTGTTAAACCCACGGCTGTATTTTTTAAAAAGAATCGAAATCGAGTTAAGGGGTAGAACTAGAAATCTGCAATAATTTACCGTTATAAAACTGATGGCTATTTTTTGCAAATTCAAAAATATAGTTGGCCATTTCAGTCGCGGTTGTGGGGGCTTCATAGCCTGGAAACGCTTCGGCTAGCATTTCAGTTTGCACAGCACCCAATGCCAAGACATTAAAAGAGGGACCTGTTTCTTTGTATTCTTCTGCCCAAAGTTCGGTGAGGGTAATGACAGCACCTTTACTAGAACTGTATGCAGACAACCCTGGGAATTTTACAGAGCCTTGCACGCCACCCATGGAGCTTATGGTGACCACGTGTCCTTTTTTGGGCATGAATGGAATCATACGTCGGGTAAGTTCGGCAACGCCAAAAACATTGGTGCTATAGACTTGTTGAAAATCTTCAAAAGTGGTGTCGGCAAATGGCTTATTTAAAAGTGTTCCTGCATTGTTAATCAGAATATCAACCTGTGACCATTCTTTTTTAACAAAGGCTTCTACGCGATCGTAATCTTCGGATTTACTCAAATCAAAAGACAAGGCAGTAATGTTATCGAAATTTAAATTAGAAACAGGCTTTGCGTTTCTGGACAGTGCCAAAACCTCGTAGCCAGCATTGGCAAAAAGATGGACGAGTTCAAAACCGATGCCACGGCTGGTTCCTGTAATTATAACTGTTTTAGTTCGGTTCATGCGTGTTTTATTTATTGTTTTTTATCGGTCACACTTCGACTACGCTCAGTGCAGGTATGGAGTATCCATATAATCATTTTCCTTGGGTATCAAGCTCAAGGTATGGAGGGTGCATACATTTGAATTTCTTTGGTATCTGTATTGCAAATTTGCACGATGCCAGGTATTAATTTATTAATAGTGGTCGCCATAAAAGCGAAATCTAATTGGTCTATTTCATCATCGACATGGTGATAAAAATCAAAATTAGTCAAATCGCAAGAAGAAATGGTATGACTTGGTACTTTAAATTCATTGTAAAACGAATAATTATCGGATCGCTTGAAAAGATTGTGTTTTTTAGCAACATCTGAGATCCCAACCATGGTTGTATTGGTATAGGTGTTTAGTTTTTCACCCAAGTCAGACAATTCATAACCGGTTAAGAAAATGTCATAATCACGATCTATAAAAGGCACGCCGATCATTTCAAAATTCAGCATGGTATATAAATCAATGTCTTGTTCGTTTAATTTTTTAGCCAAGGCTTTTGAGCCTAATAATCCTTTTTCTTCTCCTGAAAATAATGCAACTATGATGGATCGTTTATTCGTTCCTGAATGTGCCAGACGGTTGGCAATTGCCAAGACGGCAGCAGTGCCTGAAGCATTGTCATTGGCACCATTGGCAATGGAATCGTTTTCCACTGTTTCGCCAAATCCTATATGGTCATAATGCGCGCCTAACAGCACAATTTCATTTTTTAATTTAGAATCATTTCCTTCTATATACCCAACGACATTCACGCCTTTAAAACCTTTGGATTCAAAGGCATCAAAATAGGTTTCGAAATAGGGTTTGATGCCAGCTTCGATAAATTTTGATTTGATAAATTGTGCAGCCACCAATTCACCTTCAGTGGCGGTTTCGCGACCTTTGAGTTCGTCGGAGGCTAGAAACTCAACAAAGTCACGAATTTCTTGAGGCTTTACTTCATCGTCTTGATTTGAAATACACGATTGAACAATGAGAGTGGCTAGCAGTAGAATTTTGAATTTCATGGGGTTTGTTTGTTTATTCGTTTTAAGAGCGAAGATACTAAAGTGCCCATTAATCACTAATTAGTTGTTTTTTTAGATTAAATTTTAAGGTGGAAAGCTTATAAAAAACAGACATCAAGACCACAATAAAAACTTCAAACCATAACAAATAATAGGGCCATTGACCGATGACCAAAGGATTATTCACTTGTGGCGGTTCTGCCAAATACATATAATTAGACCCTAAATAAAAGTTTAAAGGCATGATGAATACCAATAACACATTAATGATAATAAAGGACGTAAGGACTGAATATTTAGAGAGTTTGATGTTTAAATTTTGAAGCATGTAGAGGGGTAATAAAAAGATCGTTACGTGTCTTACATAGTATTCTAAATACGCAAAATCACTGCCGTCAAAGCCATTCATTTGAGGGGTGAGCACGGACATGATGCCGCCAATAACACCCGTGTAAAACACAAAATCAAACAAAACTTGTTTCCGTTTCAAAAAGGGCAGAAAAGAACAGATCAACCCTGAAATTCCGCACAAATGAAGCGGCAGATCAGTAACTATATTCCAGTGTCCATTTAAAACCGTCCGTAAGGGGGTCACCACCGATGTGAAAAACATAATGCCTCCCATGAGGTAAGTGACATTCACATTCTGTTGTCGCGACAAAAAACGACCCAGTCCCAAGATAAAAATAACAACCACTAACACAGCACAATTATTCACGATCCATTCATCGGACATAAATTTGATAATATAGTTAGGAAATGTTTGATTGGTTATAAGTATCAAGGTTCTAAATATTAGTTAATTATAATTTAAAAAATAAAGATACATAATTAAAAGATATTAGTATTTTTACATCCTCACAAAAAGGGTCATTAACTCAGTTGGTTCAGAGTGTTACCTTGACAGGGTAGAAGTCACTGGTTCGAATCCAGTATGACCCACAAAATAAAGCTGTGTTTTGTCAATCTGAACCTGCCTACCGCCAGGCAGGCTTGTTTCAGGTTCTGAAACAAATTAAATTTAAGTTAATTGAGATTCTGAAATAAATTCAGAATGACAGATTTCTTGCTTTTAGACAGTCTTTTTTAAATGAATTCCAATACCCGCTCCAAAGCCATCCCACGCGATCCTTTTATTAAGATGCTGGTATTTGAAATGGTTGTTTTTTCTAAATGTATTTGAAGGTCTTGAAAGGTTTCAAAAAATAGGAGGTTTGGATGGTGTATTTTCTGCTCAAAGAAATGAGACCCTACAAAGTAAAAACTACAGTCCTTGGTTAAAATTGCTTGGTTTACGACTGCTAAATGTTCTTTGGCGCTGGTAGTTCCAAGCTCAAACATATCTCCTAAAATGGCGAGCTTGTGTTGGTTTTGAATGCCTTTAAAATTTTCCAACGCAACGTCCATACTGCTCGGATTGGCGTTGTAAGCATCTAATAATATTTCATTGGAGATTTTCTGAATGATTTGCGATCGGTTATTTTCCGGCACATAGGCTTCAATTCCATTTTTTAGCTGTAAGGGTGATAACTTGAAATAGATTCCAATAGTCAAAGCCGCTGCTACATTGCAGAAATTATAAGCCCCAACAAGGTTGGTTTTAATGGTTGTGTTTTTTAGTGCGACATTCAAAAAGGGTTGTGTCGCCGTAAGCTTCACATTTAGAGACGTTTCCAGAGATTGAGAAAAGGTATAAACGTTATCGTAAGTCCCAACTTGCGCGACTTGTTTTCCATCATCAGAATTCAAAATAATCAAGCCTGTGTTCGCCTTGAGGAAATCATACAACTCACTTTTGGCTTTTACGACCCCTTCTTCTGATCTAAAGCCTTCTAAATGGGCTTTCCCAAAATTGGTGATATAGCCCATGTTTGGTTGTGCAATTTCACAAAGCATCGCAATTTCTTTTGCGTGGTTCGCTCCCATTTCTACAATGCCAATTTCGGTATCAGCAGTCATGCTTAAAAGCGTTAAAGGCACGCCTATGTGGTTGTTTAGGTTTCCAACGGTCGCCACGGTTTTGAAGTGTAGTTTCAATACGGCGTGAATCAATTCTTTAGTGGTGGTTTTTCCGTTGCTTCCTGTCAGGGCAATAATGGGCAACCCGAGGTGATTTCTATGAAAACTAGCGAGTGCTTGCAGCGTTTCTAAAACGTCATCAACCAAAATAAAACGTTCGTCTGTGGGATGCACGACCTGATCAATCACGGCATAGTTTGCGCCGCTTTCAAGCGCTTGGTGTGCAAATGTATTCCCATTAAAGTTCGCGCCTTTTAAGGCGAAAAATAGAGAGTCCTGTTTGATGTTTCGCGTGTCGGTAGAAGTGCCTGAGCTCTTCAAAAATAAGTGATGAATTTGGTTTAATTCCATATCCTAAAAATAAAAAAAAGTCCTAACAATTAAAATTGATAGGACTTAAAATTATGTAAAGTAAAAAAATTAATTTTTTCGTTTCTTTTTTGAAAGTGATTTAGACCCTACTCTAGACATTGCACATCTAAATCCGATATAGTCTGTTGCCATATCTTCTGGGTAATAACGTCTTTGAGCTGGATCGAGCCAGTATTCTCTGTCTTTCCAAGATCCACCTTTGTAGACTCTTACTTCGTCATTGATAAGTGATGTTCTCACATCTGACTTATCATATTGTCTATTTATCCCTGAGTCATTTGCAGACACCTTGTGGTTTGGAGAGTTGTACATTTTACGCGTCACGGCATCATTATCAGAATCGTCTTCTTCAAAATCATCAAAGAATCTTGAAGATCTTGCATCACCGTCCCGGTAGTTAATATTGTTACTTTCATCGAAATTGGTACGTAAATAGGTTTCATTTTCGTCCACCGGTACTTGACTAATTTGACCTGGAAGGCCTGTGGCAATTACTTTTCCATTTGAAAGTGTGTCATATTCAATGTCATCAATCCCAATCACTGAAACACCACCATCTTCTCCAATAGCATTTTTGGTATATACATTACCTCTATAGTATCCGAAGTCACTAAACTCATCATCTACAATAGGTCTGTAAACATCCGCAACCCATTCCGCAACGTTCCCCGCCATGTCATAGATTCCAAAATTATTGGGCTCGTAAGACATCACTTCGTTTGTAATATCGGCTCCATCATCAGACCATCCAGCAATTCCGCCATAATCTCCTTTGCCTTGTTTGAAATTTGCTAATTGATCTCCTCTTGTTTTACGATCTCCAGATCGAGAGTATTGACCATCCCAAGGATATTTTTTACGTCCTCTGTAAACGTTGTAACTTCTAAGCTCTGTAAGTCCCAATGCTGCATATTCCCATTCTGCTTCTGTTGGGAGACGGTATTTTAAGGGGATAGCGCCTGTTTCACGAGTGGCATAGACATTTATTTCATTGCCCTCTTCATCAGTTTTAATCTTTCGTTTTCCACCTTTAATAACTTCTTCATTCCCTCCAAAAGTACTTGTTGGAGTGTTTACGTAGGTGTCTATATTGAAATTACTTTCTGCAGAGGTATCTAGAATATTGGAATCTCTTTTAAGATAGCCTTCTTCTTGTAAGCCCATTTCTGCAACTCTATCGGATCTCCAGTTTGCAAATTCAACGGCTTGCATCCAACTCACTCCAACCACTGGGTAATCTTTATAAGCGGGATGACGAAGGTAATTTTCGACCATCACTTCACTGTAACCCAAACGGTTTCTCCATACGAGTGTGTCTGGGACGGCTCCGTTATAAATAGATCTGTAATCTGGATTGTCTGGTGGATACACCCGCTTAATCCAATCTAAATACTCCAAATACATCATGTTGGTAACTTCTGTCTCGTCCATATAGAAGGACTGAACGTGCTGTTGGTTGGGCGAATTGTTCCAGTCGTGCATGACATCGTCTTGCACTTTTCCCATGGTGAAGGTTCCCCCTTCCACAAAGACCAATCCTGGTGCAGTTTCTTGTTCTTTGAAATTTGTGTTGTATTGAAAACCACCTTCTTTGGCGTTAATTTGCCAACCTGTCCCTCTTGAAGAGTTTCCAGATTTTGATGATTTGCTACATCCTACTAAAGATGTGGACAATGCTACTAGAAGTAATATTCGTATTGTTATCATTTTTTTCATATTCAACTTATAATTGGTAAAACGCAATTGAATTAAGTCCCGCAATATACTAATTATAGATTATTATGCAATAAAAAAGCAGAGGGATTTATTCTATTTTTTTGATTTATTTATTTGGATTACTTTGATTAAAAACGCTGAATTTTATGATTTATTATTGTAATTTTGAAATTAGCTTTTATTTATCGATACTAATGACCATAACATTGCGTTTCTTTACTATGAAAAGATTGTTGCCTTTTATAGCCTTATTTTGTTTTTATTTTGGAACCGCTCAAACTCAAAGTTTTGACATCAACTGGGGCGGATCAATCACTTTAAGCACTGGCGACAGCTCTATTGAACTCCCTTCTTTTGACTCAAAATACTATACATTTTCGCTCAAAAATGGCATTACTTTTTCAGCCCAATGGAATCTGAACGGACGCTTAGATGAACGTTCGGCGGCACTAGAATCCGTTGAAAGTATTGAGATTTCCAAAACAGATTTAAAACAATTGCCACTATCTTCCATTCCAAATACGCCCTCCTTAAAGGTTGAGAATGCAGTTTATAGAGATAACTCAAAAGGCCATGTAGAAATTTCGCCTATTTATTATGAAAATGGGGTTCTTAAAAAAATGACACGATTTACGATTTCATACCGAATGAATGCGCAAAACAGAAGGACTTCTAGCACCGCTTCCATCAGCAGCTCTAATTTAAAATCAGGAGATTGGTACCGATTTGCCGTCGATACCACGGGGGTTCACAAACTAAACCGAAATTTTCTGAATAGCTTGGGCATCAACACCAGTTCCATAAACCCTAAAAATATTAAGATTTATGGTCATGGTGGGAAATCGCTTCCTTTACTGAACTCGGATACCGTTTCTAACGATTTGATCGAAAACACCATCCAAGTGGTTGGCGAAGAAGATGGTGTTTTTAATGACAGTGACTACATTTTGATGTATGCCATTGGACCTAAAAAGTACAACTCCGACAACAATTCACACGTTAATCCTTACAGTGATAAAAGTTATTATTATGTAAATATCAGCCTTGGAAATGGCGCCAGAATGTCCACAGCAATAGAACCCACTGGCGAAGCAGATGTGACGTATAACAGTTTTCATAACTATAAATTTGTAGAATCTGACACCTATAATATTGCCAAAATGGGAAGGCGCTGGTTTGGGCATCGTTTCTATGTGGAAAACGTAAGAGCGTTTAGTTTCGACTTCCCAAATTTAATCACAAGCAGCCCTGTGGCCTTGAGAGTTTATACGGCCGCAGCATCCGAGTCTGACACTTCAATGCAGCTCAACGTGAATGGATCTGAAGTTGATAATTTTACTTATGAAGCAATTGACAAAGACATTCTCGCAAGAGCAGATTTTTTTAGCGGAGCTGTTTCCTCTAGCTCAGAAACTATCAATGTAGAATTATCTTACAACAATAATGGCAATCCGTCTGCGACGGCATATTTAGATTATATATCGATAGAAGCCGAATGTGCGTTGACGAGCCTCGGAACTCAATTTGAATTCAAACATAATGGCACCTCAACACAATTAGGGATTGGTCAGTTTGAGATTTCAAATGCCGCTACCATCTCTCAAGTTTGGGACATCAGCAATCCGTATCAAATTCAATTTTACACCAATACGGATGCCGCATCTGAATTTAGTTTCAAAACGAGTTTAGGAACCTTAAAAACCTACCAAGCAGTGGGGCCTGATTTTTATGTCCCCAGAAAAACCAACAACACCAATGTACCCAATCAAGACATTAAAGGGACGGTATTTTTGGACGCCCAAGGAGAATTTAAAGATATTGACTATCTAATCGTCGCACCCAATTATTTAAGAGCGCAAGCGGAACGTCTGGCACAAATTAATCGGACTCAACACAATTTGAACGTCAAAGTATATGCTTTAGAATCCATTTACCAAGAGTTTAGTTCTGGAATGCAAGACATTGGAGGCATTCGAAATTTTGTAAAATATGTATATGACAATGCCAGTACACCTTCCAAAAAACTAAAATACTTGTGTTTATTTGGCGATGCTTCTTTTGATTACAAAGACCGTATTTCTAACAACACCAATATTGTTCCCTCTTGGTATTCCACAGAAAGTTTTAGTTTGACAACTTCTTTTATATCTGATGACTATTTTGGCATGATGGATTCCAATGAAGGCACCATGTCTAACAACAACATACTAGACATTGCAGTGGGACGGATTTTGGCCGAAAACACCCAACGTGCCAAAGAAATGGTAGATAAAGTAGAGTCTTATTATATGCCCGAAACTTATGGAAGTTGGCGAAATAATTTTTTACTCATCTCGGATGATGTAGATGATGTATCAGACCGCATCATTCAATCCACAACTGAAATTATTGCAGAGGATGTCAAAGCAGAAAAACCCTTTATGAATGTCAAAAAAATTCATGCAGATTCCTACGTTCAAGAAACCTCATCAGGAGGCGCACGATATTCTCTCGTAAACAAAGCTATTTTTGATGCGCTAGAAGTCGGAGCGCTTGTGGTTAATTATTTTGGACACGGCGGGGAAGATGGCTTAGCTAACGAACGTATTTTTGACAAAATAAATGCACAAGAGCTTAACAACCCCTGCAAGCTTAACTGCTTTGTAACCGTCACTTGTGAATACACCAAATTTGACAACCCGCTGAGAGAAACGGCTGGCGAGTATTTATTTTGGAATAAAAAAGGAGGTGCCATTAGCTTGATCACCACCACGCGGAAAATTTATGTGAATGCTGGCACCGCTTTTAATAAAACCTTAAGTCAATATTTATTTTCATACGGAAGTGACCAAACCTTGAGTATTGGTGAAGCACTGAGGCGTACTAAAAACGATCCTGCGATTTCCAGCAAACCTCAGCGTCGCTTGGTTTTTAACATTGGAGATCCTGCCATTAAACTTCCCATTGCAAAACCAGACATTAGAGTTACAAAAATAAATGACGAAGACGTGAACAACAGCACCCAAGTTCTAAAAGCTTTGGGTCCTGCCAAAATCGAAGGGAATGTCACCGATGCACAGGGAACTGTTTTAAATAACTACAACGGCGTACTCACCGCAACTATTTACGACAAAGACCTTCAGCGTTCTACCCTTGGAAACGACGGCGTAGAAGATGCGGCGGATAATTTGATTCTAATGAACTTTGATGCGTTGGGAGAAGTGATTTTTAGAGGACAAGCAAGTGTGACCAATGGACAATTTGCATTTGAATTTATTGTCCCTAGAGATATTACAGTCACAGAAGGGAATGGAAAAATAAGTTTGTATTCTAAATCCGAAGCTCCTCTATCCGACAATAGGGGGTATAATTACGACATTAAAATTGGAGGGGTCAACCTCAATGCGCCAGAAGACAATATAGGACCGACCATCAACCTATATATGAACGATGAAAATTTTGTTTCTGGGGGCATCACCAATGAAGAGCCGACGCTTTTAGCAAATTTATATGACGAAAATGGCATCAATACCGCCAGTGGGATTGGACATGACATTACCGGTATTTTAGATGGAGATGAAACCAATGTTTACAAATTAAACGACTATTATGTCGCAGCCATCGATGATTACAAAAGAGGTTCTTTGAGTTATCCTCTGAGAGATTTAAGCCCTGGTTTACACACTTTGACTCTTAAAGCATGGGATGTGTACAACAATGCTTCTACACAGGACATTCAATTTATCGTCTTTGATAAAGACGTTAGTTTAGAGCTTACCAATGTGTTGAATTACCCCAATCCATTTGTGAATTACACAGAATTTTGGTTCAACCACAATAGTTCGGATGTATTAGACGTTTCTATTCAGATATTCACCGTTTCGGGTAAATTGATAAAAACCATTAATGGACAAACCAATGCCGGCTCTAAAACAACAAGTTCTGTCTCTCGAGATATCACTTGGGATGGCACCGACGATTTTGGCAGCAAAATTGGAAAAGGAGTTTATGTCTATAAATTAAAAGTACGTTCATCAAGCACAGGAATGCAAGCAGAAAAAATTGAAAAACTTGTAATCCTTTAATATTACATTATATTTGTTAATTCATAACACCAAAATTAAAAATGATTCCAACTCAAAAAAACCAAAAATTAACATCCATTTGTGTGCTGTTTTTAGTCGCGCTATTTTCAACCAAAGCAGTGGCTCAGACTACTATCATAGCCGACCCAGACTCGCGAGTGATTACAACGGGAGTCCCGTTTATTCTAATTGCTTCCGATGCACGTGCCGCAAGTATGGGAGACATGGGAGTCGCAACCTCTGTAGATGCCTACTCTCAACAATGGAATCCTTCAAAATACGCCTTTTCAGAAGCAAAAGCTGGGATTGGGTTTAGCTACACCCCTTATTTGAGGAAATTAGTAAATGACATCTTTTTAGGAAGTCTTACCTATTTCAACAGACTTAACGAACGGAGTGCATTTGCTGTCAGTCTTAAGTATTTTTCGCTTGGAGAAATTGAACTCCGTGAAGATGAATTTTCGACGCCTTTAATTGAAAGCCCCAACGAATTAACATTCGATGCCTCTTACTCTTTGAGACTTTCTGATCAGTTTTCAATGGCAGTTGCCCTGCGTTATTTGCGTTCAGATTTGAAAATTCAAGCAATCGACGTGAATGCCAAAGCGGCAAGTTCGTTTGGTGTGGACATTACAGGGTATTACCAAAGTGAAGAAGAAGCCTACAACGAATTTAATGGCCGTTGGAGAGGTGGATTTGCCATTCAAAATTTAGGGCCAAAAATTAAATATGACGAAGGTGGAAGAGAAAATTTCTTACCAACCAATTTAAGATTGGGTGGTGGATTTGACTTTATCTTTGACCAATACAACAGAGTCAATGTCACCGCTGAAGTTACTAAACTATTGGTGCCAACACCGCCAGTAACAGGAAAAGAATACAACTATACCGATACCAATGGCGATGGCGTTTATAACCCTGATGACGGAGATGTTAGAGGAACTCTTGTGGGTAACGTAATTCTTGAAGGACAAGATCCGGACGTTGGATTTATGTCAGGTGTATTTCAATCGTTTAACGATGCGCCTGGTGGGTTCAGCGAAGAGCTCGATGAGTTCACTTGGGCCTTAGGCGCCGAGTACGTTTACCAAGACTCATTTGCTTTTAGACTCGGATATTTCAATGAAAATGAATTCAAAGGAGCTCGTAAGTTTTTCGCGATGGGTGCCGGGTTCAAATACACCGCAATTAATATTGATCTATCGTATTTAATCTCAGCTTCCAAAGTACAAAGTCCTCTAGAAAATACCTTGCGTTTTTCTTTATCCGTTAATTTTGGAGACGGCGAATACAGCGAATACTAAGCAATCGCTTTGATAAAACACTAATAAAAACTATTGCGCACTGCAATAGTTTTTTTGTCTATACCAATTATGAAATCTCTAAATTGTAAAAGGCACTAAAAAATAAACCAATGAAAAAAGTAAAAATTGAGACCTCTTTTGATGTGTACGATGCAATTGAAGAATTTGACATACCCATTCAAAACCTGATACATAAAGCAGCAGAAGCCCGTAAAAAAGCCTATGCACCTTACTCTAAATTTTTAGTGGGTGCCGCTTTAGAACTAGAAAATGGAGAAATTATTTCTGGAAATAACCAAGAAAATGCCTCCTACCCTTCTGGATTGTGTGCAGAACGCACTGCTGTGTATTATGCGGGAGCTGAATTTCCAAATCAAAAAATACTTCGCATGGCAATTGTGGCAGGATCTACCCTTAATCCAACCACCAAACCAATTCCTCCTTGTGGTGCCTGCAGACAGGCGCTGTCCGAATATGAAGTGAAGCAAAACGCCCCTATGGAACTCTATTTTATGGGGACTTCTGGGCAAATAGCCGTCTCAAATTCCGTCGAAAACATCCTTCCTTGGATCTTTGACAAAACCGTACTATAACGTTTTTTTAAAAAATTAACCCCTACTCTTTTTAGGTTATCAATCAAAGTATTACTTTTGTGTTTACAATAAAAACAATTACTGTAAACGCATGCAGAAGATAACTAAAGAAGTCTACCTTGATTGGTATGAGAATATGATGCTCTGGCGAAAGTTTGAAGACAAACTTGCGGCCGTATATATCCAACAAAAAGTAAGAGGATTTCTCCACTTGTACAACGGTCAAGAAGCCGTACTTGCAGGCGCTTTACATGCGATGGATTTATCCAAAGACAAAATGATCACTGCCTATCGAAATCACGTGCAACCCATTGGGATGGGCGTTGATCCTCGACGTGTGATGGCAGAGCTTTTTGGAAAAGCCACTGGAACGTCTCAAGGATTGGGAGGTTCGATGCATATTTTCTCTAAAGAAAAAGGATTTTATGGCGGTCATGGAATCGTTGGTGGACAAATACCTTTAGGCGCTGGAATGGCGTTTGGAGATAAATACAACGAAACTGGTGCAGTCACCCTTTGTTATTTTGGCGATGGTGCAGCCCGTCAAGGCTCGTTACACGAAACTTTTAACATGGCGATGAACTGGAAACTTCCAGTCGTTTTTGTTTGTGAAAACAATGGCTATGCCATGGGAACGTCTGTAGACAGAACGGCCAACCATTCCGATATTTGGAAATTAGGTTTGGGGTATGAAATGCCTTGTGGACCTGTAGATGGAATGAATCCAATCAAAGTCGCAGAAGCTTTTGACGAAGCCATTCAACGTGCCAGAAGAGGTGATGGTCCAACATTCTTAGAAATGAAAACCTACCGTTACAGAGGACATTCGATGAGTGATGCACAACACTACCGAACCAAAGACGAGGTTAAAGAATACAAAAAAATTGATCCAATTACACAAGTCTTAGATGTGATTCTTCGTGAAGAATATGCTACTGAAGACGATATTAAAGTGATTGATAAACGCGTGAAAGAGCTGGTAGCTGAATGTGAAAAATTCGCTGACGAATCGCCATACCCAGAAAAAAGTTTGATGTACGATGTCGTATACGAACAAGAAGATTATCCATTTTTACAACATAAATTATAAGTTATGGCAATCATAGTTAATATGCCCCGACTAAGCGACACCATGGAAGAAGGAACCGTGGCGAGCTGGTTGAAAAAAGTAGGAGACAAAATTGAAGAAGGTGATATTCTTGCGGAAATCGAAACCGATAAAGCAACGATGGAATTTGAATCCTTTAATGAAGGAACCTTGCTTCATATTGGTGTTCAAGAAGGGGAAACGACCATGGTCGATGAGCTTCTTGCCATTATTGGAGATGAAGGCGAAGACATATCGGCACTGTTGAATCCAACGGCTGCCGTAGAAGAAACAACTACAGAAGAAACAGAGGCTCCATTAGAAGCCGCTGCTGCCGTTGTGGAACCAAGTACAGCAAGCATTCCTGATGGTGTGATTGTGGTGACTATGCCGCGCTTAAGCGACACCATGGAAGAAGGGACTGTTGCGAGCTGGCTCAAACAAGTTGGGGATGTGATCGAAGAAGGCGATATTTTAGCTGAAATCGAAACGGATAAAGCAACCATGGAGTTTGAATCCTTTAATGAAGGCACCTTATTATACATTGGACTCCAAGAAGGCGACTCTGCAAAAGTAGACGATCTTTTAGCGATTATTGGCCCTGCAGGAACGGATGTTTCAGCGGTTGCTGCTAACTTTTCGACGACTGCAACAGCCGTTGTAGAAGCAGACCTCACAGAGACACCCAAAGTACCTGCTGCCGAAGTTAAAGAAACACCCAAAGCAGCCGCTGCACCCGTTGCAGTCGCTATACCCAATACAACAGGGCGTTTGCATATTTCGCCACTCGCGCGAAAAATGGCGGACGACAAAGGCATTGCCTTGAACCAATTGGTTGGAAGTGGTGAAAACGGACGCATCATCAAACGCGATGTTGAAAACTTCACCCCCGCAGCAGCAAGTTCTGCCGCAAGTGCAGCGAAGTTTGTACCGACAGGTCAAGAAGACTTTGAAGAAATCAAAAACTCGCAAATGCGTAAAACCATTGCGAAACGTTTGGGCGAATCTAAATTCTCTGCACCTCATTATTACTTGAATGTAGAGTTTGACATGGACAATGCCATGGCGTTTAGAGCACAATACAATACGGTTCCAGATACTAAAATATCATTTAACGACATCATTGTCAAAGCCTGTGCATTGGCATTGCGTTTGCACCCTCAAGTGAATTCACAATGGTTTGCAGATCGCATGAAACTCAACAACCATGTACACGTTGGTGTGGCGGTGGCGGTTGAAGATGGTTTGGTCGTTCCTGTAGTGCGTTTTGCCAATGAGCAAAGCTTGCCACAAATAGGCGCTGCAGTTAGAGATTTTGCGGGACGTGCACGAAATAAAAAATTAACCCCTCAAGAAATGGACGACAGTACATTTACCGTGTCTAACTTAGGAATGTTTGGAATTGAAAGCTTTACGTCGATTATCAACCAACCCAACTCAGCAATTTTATCGGTGGGAGCGATTGTTCAAAAACCGGTGGTTAAAAACGGACAGATTGTTGTTGGAAATACCATCAATCTCACCCTCGCTTGCGATCACCGAACGGTAGATGGCGCAACGGGCGCACAGTTCTTACAAACCTTAAAAGGCTTTATTGAAAATCCTGTGACGATGTTGGTTTAAGGCGTTTTATTAAAAAATATATTATCTAAAAAGACTGTCCGAAAAGGCAGTCTTTTTTTGTTTAAACAATACTCATACCCTCCGTTCCATTTAGAAACGCTGAACACCTAATTAATTGCAAAATAAAAGTTTTATATATAATTTTGTATATTTATTGAATTATTAACCAATTTAAAATGAAGATGATCACATTTAAAAGATTCGTAAATCTCAGAAATTTATTCGCACTCATAATTTTCTTTTGCTTTGTAAGCTGTAATGATGAACCCGCTGGTGGATCGACAGAACCCAACACACCGTCGCCATCCGTCACATTAATAGAAAGCTTTGGAAGTCTAACTGATAGCGATTTTATGGGCCGTATTGTCGACCTACAAAACAATCCTGTGAGCGGAGCCATGGTTCAAATTGGAAACAGCACAACGGATTCCGATATCAATGGTGTTTTTATTATAAAAAACGCACAAGTCTATGAGAAATTTGCTTTTATCAAAGTAGAAAAAGCAGGCTTCCTACACGGTTCAAGATCTGTAGTCCCAACAGCAGGGATCAATCAAGTTCAAATAATGTTATTACCACAAACAGTGACTCAAACAGTGAGTTCTGGAACTGCCGCAACTGTGAATTTAAGCAATGGTGCCGCGGTTGATCTCTCTGGGTCTTATAGCCTTTCCGATGGAAGTGAATACACAGGAGATGTAAAAGTCACTTTGCATTTTCTAAACCCAACCGATGAAGACATGCCACAGCAAATGCCCGGGATGCTGTTAGCTGAAAATTTACAAAATGAGGCAAGAATGCTTGAAACTCTTGGCATGCTCGCCGTAGAATTGCGCAGTGAAACTGGAGAGAAATTGAATCTTTCTGAGGGCACCACTGCAACCCTATCCGTCCCATTAGATTCTGAAACATTAGTAGGGGCACCCAATGAAATTCCACTTTGGTATTTTGATGAAGAAAACGGCTATTGGGTTGAAGAGGGCAGTGCCACACTCCAAGGAACAAAATATGTTGGAACGGTCAGTCATTTCTCCTTTTGGAATTGTGATATCCCTGTCGAATACATCAACTTATGTATAAATATTAGTGATGTTAACAACACTCCATTGAGCAGTCTTATGGTAAGTATTGAAAGTGAATTTAATGGCAGTGGCTCAGGAATCACCAATAACAATGGAGAAGTTTGTGGTATTGTCCCAGCCAACCAAGTTTTAAACTTACAATATATTTTGTATAATATTTGTAATAACTTAGAAATCCCTAATTCATCTGAAAGCATTGGACCTTTTAGTCAAGACACCACGCTTGACATCGTTCTTGATGCTCCTGAAGTTGAAGAATATCAAGAAACTATCACGGGTGTTTTCAATACATGTGATGGTAGTGCAGTGGCTAATGGATATGTCGAAGGCCGTATTGAAGATGGTGCTGCGTTTTATAGTTTAGTCACGGACGGTGTGTTTGATATCAATGTACTTAATTGTAATGAAAACGCTGCGATTAGCATTACGGGGTATGATTACGATAACCTGCAAAGCACGGGTGAAATTAATTACACATTGACAAGTCCTTTAACAAACCTAGGGGTATTGACAGCTTGTAATAGTTTAGAAGAGTTTATACAGTATACTATTGATGACAATGGAGAAACGTTGTATTTCTTTGAAAATATTGATGTAAATTTTGGATCAGACAGCAATCCACCATCACTTACTATTTATGGTTCAAATAACACTAATACTAGTCAAGGTTGTTTTTATCTTTATGGAGTACTTGACACAACTTTCCCCAACTACGAAGGTGTTTACAGCAACATAGATTGGAATTCCACATCTGCTGGATTTAATTTGAATGAATGTCAAGATATTAGCAACGTGAATAATTTTATCGAATACAATCTAAGTGCATTTGGCTCAGCTATCGGGGAGTACATTGACCTTAATTTCAGTGGCGATTACGAGGATAACCAAGGAGTTTCACATACAATCTCTGGAGTGATTCATGTGAAGCGCGATAATTAATTTTAATTGAATCAAAAGAGACTGTCCGAAAAGACAGTCTCTTTTTTTTTTGCATTTTTTTGGTAATGACATTAATATTTTTAACTTTACATATCTACTTGTTTAATTATAGAGTGTGTAGACTTGGGGTCAATTAGTTAAAGTTTTAACTAATTATAAATATACCTATAGTTAAGCAAAACAAAAAGAGACTGTCCGAAAAGGCAGTCTTTTTTGTTTGCGCCAATAGTATACATGAGATGCAACTCATATTTAACCACACTTTTAGCAAAGCATTAGAAACACCAGATCAAGGTCTCTATTAACTTGTAAATAAAAAGTATTAAACATCCATTTGACCAGAGACTTTGTATCTTTGTATAAAATTAACCAATTATGAAAAAATATATCTTAGGACTCCTATGCCTTCCAGGCATGTTGTTCAGTCAAATTTTAACCGTTTCAGACGGCGCTTCAATTTCCATTGAAAACACAGCCTCCCTAAATTTAGGCGGCTTAACATTAGCACCCAGTGACACCTATGTCATTAGCGACGCCAATGAAGTTTCAATTACAAACACGCCTGTAGTGGTCGAAGGCAACACGAGTATCAACAGAGTGTACGACGCTACAACGGCTTTGAGTGGTTTTACTGGCACAATTACTTTTGCCTACGCAGACGGCGAACTCAATGATATTCCTGAAGACGATTTGGTTTTAGAAACTCTAAGTACTGAGGGCATTTGGACGAATCATCCCGCAATTGTGAACGATACCAACAACACTTTAAGCTATGCTTTTGCGGAGGCTTTAGAATTTACACGCATCACAGCCAGTTCGGCTAATGCGAGTCTTACGATCGTAGAAATTGCTGCAAATGATTTTGTAAAAGTCTATCCAAATCCAACGACAGACAAACTGATCATTGTGTCAAAAAATCTTCAAAAATCTATTTTATACAATGTCTCTGGACAAAAGGTATTAGAATCTGACCGCAACGAATTGAATGTGTCTGAACTTCCAACAGGAGTTTATTTACTACATACAACCAATAACCAAAACCAATTGTCAACTTTTAAAATTATTAAGAAATGAAAAAACTATTAATACTTAGTATTGCTATTTTTAGCATGGGCTTAACGGCTCAAGTAGGAATTAACACGCCCGTAATAGATGCTTCGGCAGCTTTGGAAATTACTTCTACAGAAGGCGGTATTTTGATTCCACGAATGACAGAAACCGAACGTGATGAAATTATAGCTGCAGCAGATGGCTTAATGATTTACCAAACTGATGCAACTGCAGGATTTTATTATTACAATGGAACCGCTTGGACGGCTCTTGCTGGTGCGGGTTCTGGCTCTTGGGATCATGTAGCGACTCAAAACATTAGCTTACAAGATTTTTGGATTAACAATGATGGTGGAGCAGCCAAAGGCTTACAAATAGATAATGACGGTTTATTGTATGGAACTGGAGCATCGGCGGCTCTAGAACAATGGAGTGTAGACGAAGATAATGGCCCAGGAGCTTTAAATATACTTGCTGAAAACAATACAGGAGACAACATTGCTGTACGAATTCTTGGTAATAACCCCGACGATTATTACAGTGGGGGTAAATTAGTTTTTGGTGACTATCTTTCAGGAGAGTACGGACCTTATATTGCAGAATCCTCAGATGAAGATTTAGAAATTGTTTTGCCTGACGGAACATTGGACATTAATGTGAATGAGGATGTCAACGTTTCTGCAGACAATTTGAGTGTGACTGCTGTATTAAATATGAATTCCAATCCAGTCCAAAATGTAGCAGACCCTACAGAGGCGCAAGATGTTGCAACAAAAAACTATGTAGATAGTTTTATAGGTTCTGGTACTGAAGGTCAAGTTTTAACCATGGTTGGTGGCGTAGCCACTTGGATAGACCCTTGTGTGAGCAGTCTTTTTTACGCAGATACTGACAGTGACGGTTATGGCGATAACAGTGTTTTAACTGTCGCTTGTGCTCAACCTGTGGGTTATGTGAGTAATGCTGATGATTGTGACGACTCTGATGCTAACATAGGTGCTGCCACTGTATGGTACCTAGATGCAGATAGTGACGGCTATGGAGATGATTTCACTTCTATCACTGCTTGTGTTCAACCAAATGGCTATGTGACTGTTGGTTTCGATTGTAACGACTCTGATGCTTCAACAAACCCCGGGGCAGAAGAAGTCAATGATGGTTATGACAATAATTGTGATGGAAATATAGACGATTAGCCAGAACCTCCTACTTTACTCTCTGGATATGCAGACGCACATACGTTCCCAGAAGGTCATGATGAGAATTATTCAACAGTCAATATTGGGTCAGACGCACAACCTCAAATATTAGTTGCTAGCACACAAATGACTAAAGTTATTATTTACCCATTAACTACAACAACAGGTGCCACTGTAATTCCTTTTCTTGTGGATGCTGATTATAATGTGATTGTTGTAGGAGAGACCTACACAATTAACACTACCGCAGGTGCAGCTTATGAAATTGTATTTGACTCCACATTATCAGCTAGTGAACCGTTTTATTTTGGAACTTATGAATCCATTGGGACTTCGCATGATAGTAACTACGGAAATGAAAAATACCTATGGGAAAGTGGTACACCTCAATTAAATAGCACTATTAGTGGTACTAATGCCAACAGTGCCAGAAGTACTCAAGGGTATGGGTTTTAAATTAAGTTTAAAATAATGTGACGTCCTGAAATAGTGTTACAGAATTAATAATTATAAAGAGCCTTCTAATTTGAAAAGGCTCTTTTTTTTGCATTTATTTGGTAATAACGCTAATATTTTTAACTTTACATATCTACTTGTTTAATTATAGAGTGTGTAGACTTGGGATCAGTTAGTTAAAGTTTTAACTAATTATAAATATACCTATAGTTAAGCAAAACAAAAAGAGACTGCCCGAAAAGGCAGTCTTTTTTGTTTTAGAAAACTATCAATTTAAAAGAACTCCTCATTTATATGGGGAGTTTTTAGTTATGAATGGTTCATGTATTAACAAAAAAAATCCACTCAAATGAGTGGATTTTCATGTTCTGTGGGCGCAGAGGGATTCGAACCCCCGACCCCCTGGGTGTAAACCAGGTGCTCTGAACCAACTGAGCTATGCGCCCTAATTATTGGATTGCAAATATAGTCTAGTTTTTCAATTCACAAAAGATTTTTAATAAAAAGTTAAATTATTTCCGCCACCACAAAAGTACTGCCGCCAACATAGATCAAATCGTCGTGGGATGCGCTTTGTTTGGCGGCTTTTAAAGCGTCTTTAACAGACCGATATACACTTCCTTCAAAACCATGTTCTGTGAAAATCTGTGCGAGTTCAGACGCCTCTAGCCCCCTAGGAACATTGGGTTTGCAAAAGTAATACTGTGCCTCCTTTGGAAATAGCTCTAAAAGCGACAGGATGTCTTTATCATTCACCATGCCCAACACCACATGTAAGTGTTGAAATTTTTTGGTTAAGAGTTGTTTAAACACCAGACTTAGCCCTTCCCTATTGTGTGCGGTATCGCAAATGATTGTTGGAAAACTGCCCAAAACCTCCCAACGGCCACGAAGCCCTGTGTTTTCGGTGACTTTTAATAGGCCTTGTTGCACTGCTTCTGTAGGGATTGGAAACGCCCCACTATTTAAGATTTCAATAGTTTGAAGTACCGTCCGTACATTATGAATTTGATAAGCACCTTTTAAACTTGTGGGAGGTGTAGTTTCTATACGTTGATCGGCAAAATAAATCGGTGCCTGTTCTTTAGTGGCTTTGGTTCTAAAAACGACTTCGGTTTCTAACTGTGTTTCACCAATTACGATGGGCGTGTTTGGTTTTATAATCCCTGCCTTCTCCCCTGCAATGGCTTCTAGAGTCGTACCTAAAAATTGGGTGTGGTCCAAACCAATATTGGTAATGACCGACACTTCGGAGTTTAGGATGTTGGTGGAATCCAAGCGACCGCCAAGACCGACCTCAACCACCGCAATATCGACTTGTTCATCTGCAAAATAGGCAAATGCCATTCCCACAGACATTTCAAAAAATGACAATGCATTGGTTTCAAAAAAGGATTTGTTATGCGCGACAAAATCAACCACAAAATCTTCGCTGATCGTAGCACCGTTTATACGGATGCGTTCGCGGTAGTCTTTTAAATGGGGCGATGTATATAGACCCACTTTATAACCTGCCTCTTGCAATACCGATGCGAGCATGTGTGCTGTGGAGCCTTTGCCGTTGGTGCCTCCAACATGAATGGATTTGAATTGATGTTCTGGATGATTGAGTTGTTTGGCGAGTTTCAGGGTTTGACTTAAATCGGCTTTATAAGCTGATTTCCCCACATTCTGATAGAGTGGTAATTGAGAAAAAAGCCATTGCGTGGTTTCTGAATAATTCATTTATTGGCGGACGCTAAAATCGACAATCACAAAACCAATTTGTTTGGCAGGTGCTTTGGAATCTGCAGGCCATTTGTGGGTAAGGGCTGTTTTTTTAGCGGCCTCGTACAAACAGATATCGCCCGTCGTACCGCGTTTTCCGGGGATGGCTTTGACCACATTCCCTTTTTGGTTGACATGAATTTCAACCACCACTTTACCTTCTTCATCACAGTCGGGAATGACTTTCGTTTTGGACGGACGCCCACGGCCATTCAGTCCATAGCCAACGCCGCCGTTTCCACTTCCCGGAGATCCAAAATAACTGGGCGCATAGGGATCGCCGTTCAATTGACCTTTATCACCTGGAGTATCATCATCACCTTCAGAACCTGTGTCGGTACCGTCGTCTGTTCCGATGCCGCCCATCAAAGCATCTAATTCTTGTTTCTTTTTCGCTTTTATATCGGCCTCTTTTTTGAGACGTTCTTCCTCTGCTTTCGCTTCAGCATCTGCTTTGGCTTTCGCCTCTGCCTGCGCTTTTGCGGTAGCCTCAGTTTCTGCCTTCACTTTGGCATCTGCGTCTGCCTTCAGCTTGGCGGTTTCGGCTTCTGCTTTTTTGATGGCAATGGATTCTAAATCTTCGGAGGTAAGCACCTCTTCTGCTGCGGCAGGTTCGCTGGACTCAACGGGCGGTGCTGCTTTTACAGGTTCTACGACCGGTTCAGAAACGGGGGTGGATTGCGACGCCAACGGTTTTTTGGGTTGTATTGCTCCGCTTCCAGTGTCCGTGGTTCCAAAATTAACCGCAACACCATATTCCAAAGGTGGATCCATATAACCAGGGCCCACTATAAATAGGAGCAAGATCAATAACAGCATGATGACAGTGGTCAATCGTGCGGAATGTTTTTGATGTTTGGTTTTAAAGTAGCCCATCTTAATTTGGGTTTACAGCTAATATGATTTTGAATTTATTCCGATTGGCTATGTCCATCACTTTGACGACATAGTCCACAGGAACGGATTTTTCAGCTCTCAACACAAGGGTTGGTGCGGTTTCTTTTTGGAGTAATTGAAGTAATTCAGCTTCTAAATTTTGAACCTCAACCTTCGATTGATCGATATAAAAGGTCAAATCTTTTTTTATACTGACGGCAATCGATTTTTTATTTTCTGTTTTTCCACTGGCTGTTGGCAATAATATATCAATCGCATTGGTGGTGACCAAAGTGGATGCTATCATGAAGAAAATCAACAATAGAAACACAATGTCCGTCATGGACGACATATTAAACTCTGGACTGATTTTATTTCGACCTCTAATATTCATATTAAATAGGTTCGTTGAGTAAATCCAAAAACTCTACCGAATTGGCTTCCATTTGATAGACCACTTTGTTGGTGCGTCCGACAATATGGTTAAACGCAATGTAGGCGACAATCCCAACGACCAAACCGGCAACGGTGGTAGTCATGGCGGTGTAGAGTCCATCGGCCAATAATTTAATATCGATTTGACCGCCGGAGTTGGCGATTTCAAAAATGGATAAAATCATCCCGATGACGGTTCCTAAAAACCCAATCATGGGGGCTGCTCCAGAAATGGTTGCGAGCACGCTTACGTTTTTCTCCAAGCTATAGACTTCTAATTTCCCAGCATTTTCAATGGCTGAATTGATATCGGCGAGTGGACGTCCGATTCTAGAAATCCCTTTATCAATCAATCGTGATACGGGAGAATTGACTTGTGCACAGACTGCCTTAGCGGCGTCAATTTTTCCGTTGACCACATGGTCTTTTATTTGGTTCATAAAATTCGGATCGACTTTAGAAGCGGCTTTTATGGTGAACAAGCGTTCAAAATAAATATATAAAGCGACTACAAGGAGTACGGTTAAAAGAGCTATAATGAGCTGCCCCGCGAGGCCTCCACTTTTAATCAATTCGACTATGGACAATGTTTTTTCGACGGATTCCGCGTCCAGTTGGATTGCGATTTCATCTTGAATACGGGTGGTGATCATATATGTTTAAGTATTACTTTGAATTTTAAAACGTAAAAATGTGAACTAAAGTATTTTTAAAAAAGTGTTCTTGTAAAGAAAAATACAACTGCTCCTGCTAAAAACCCGATTAAGGCCAACCAAGAGATTTTTTTTAAGTACCAGAAAAAGTTGATTTTCTCCATACCCATGGCTACGACTCCAGCCGCCGATCCAATGATAAGCATGCTTCCTCCCGTTCCTGCGGAATAGGCAATAAAATGCCAAAGTTGATCGTCCAAAGGTTGAGAAAACATTCCTAAAGAGGCTGCTACCAACGGAACATTATCAATCACCGCAGAGCCTACGCCTAATAGCAACACCACTAAATCAGATATTTCTGCTCCAGCAATTTCGGTTCCCAAAGCGGGTGTTGACTCTTTAAGCCAATCTGCAAAACCAAATAAAATTCCTAAAGATTCCAAGGCGGCAACCGCCATTAAAATCCCTAAAAAGAATAGAATGCTCGGCAATTCTATTTTTGTCAATGCAACGTGTACGGGGCTGTGAATAACGTGGCCTTCTGCGTTTTCTTTATCTAAATCTTTCAAACTAAATTTTGAAGAACTGTATAGTTCTGCAAAGATGGCGACAACTCCTAATGAAAGCATCATTCCCACATAAGGAGGTAGATGCGTTGCCATTTTAAAAATAGGTACAAAAATAATGGCAGCTAAACCTAAATAAAGCATAGTGCCACTAAAACGCCCTGTGGGTTCCGACTCGCCTGTTTCCAATTCTAAAGAGCCTTTAAAAACAGACAATCTAGACGCTATGAAGGTTGGTACAACCATACACACAATGGAAGGTAAAAGCAAGTATCCAAACAAATGTCCTGTACTTACTTTATTGGCAATCCATAACATGGTGGTGGTGACGTCTCCAATTGGAGAAAAAGCACCGCCCGCATTGGCTGCAACAACAATAAGTCCCGCAAACCAAAGGCGCATTTTTCGGTCGTGAATTATTTTCTGAAGTAATGAAATCAAAACAATCGTTGCCGTTAAATTATCAATAATTGCGGATAGCACAAACGCTAGCACCGCAAAAATCCAGAGTAACTTTGTTTTCTTTTTGGTTTTAATAAAGTTCTTTATAGTCGAGAATCCATTGAAATAGGCAATAATTTCAACGATGGTCATTGCGCCAATTAAAAAGACGAGTATTTCTGCTGTTTTCCCTAAGTGGTGTAATAAGGTTTCTTCGAGAATGTGCATTTTTTCTGTATGACCAAACGCCTCAAAGTTGCTAAGAAGGGCATGTTTTCCAGAATCAAACCAGGTATTAAAGTCATCAATTCCAAAAGAAATCAACGCCCAACTAAAGGCCATCATGACCAAGGCTGGAATTAATTTGTCTATTTTTAAACTGTGTTCGAGGGTGATGGCTAAATAGCCGGTAATAAATACAATAATAATAACCGCTTCCATATATAAGTTGTTCAAGGTTTAGGTACAGTCTTCATTTGTAGGAACTGCGAAACAAATATAAAAAACTAAACAGGTTTTTTATAAATTTAAATCTTTTTTTCAGGGAAATAAATATATCCTCCGCTATGATCTCTGGAAGCGCCCGTGACAGATCGAAGACAATTGGGTTCATTTCGCAATCTCAAAACGCCTAAAAACCCAAATACCAAGGCTTCTTTAAAGTCGATAATTAGAGGCTGTGTTGGTTGTAAGTGGTCTCCAGATAACTCTGAAATGCGTTGCATTAAAAAGGTATTAAACACACCGCCTCCCGTTATCAATCCCTTTTTCAACTGATGTGTTTTTAAAACACTTGAAAGTTGTACGGCGCAGTGTTCGATCACGGTTCTTAGAACCATTGGGACTTCTAAATTATAACTTTCTATCAATGGAAAAATTTCGCTTTGCACCCACTCCAATCCCAATGATTTTGGAGGTTGTCGTTTGTAAAACTCCAATGCATTCAAGACCTCTAACAAGGGTTTGCAAACGGTTCCTTTGGCTGCTATTTGACCTTCGGAGTCATAGGCCATTCCCAAAGTTGCCACATAGTGGTTGAGTACAATATTGACAGGACAGACGTCGAAAGCAATCCGTTCGGAATTTTGTTCAAAAGAAATATTGGCAAAGCCTCCTAAATTTAGACAGTAGTCATGCTCCGAAAATAAGAGCGCATCGCCAATGGGTACCAAAGGTGCACCTTGACCACCTAAAGCGACGTCTTGCGTACGGAAATCACAAACCACAGTTTGATTCAAATAGGTTGCCAAAACGGGTAAATTCCCGATTTGAAGCGTTTTTCCAAGGTTGGGTTCATGAAAAACGGTGTGCCCATGACTGCAAACGGCATCTATTTTTGTACCGCTATGCGCCTTCATAAACGTTTGAATCACGTCGGCTAAAAACCGAGTGTAATCTGCATTCAAAATTTCTAATTCTTTTGAGTTTAAATCGATGGCGGTTCTTAAACGTTGTTTCCATATTTCAGAGTATTCCACCGTTTCGGCAGCGCTGATTTGAAACTTCCAAGAGGTTCCATATTCAAAGTTTGAAAGGCATAAATCGATCCCGTCGAGCGAGGTTCCCGACATGACTCCTATAACATTGTATTTTGATTTTTTATTAAAATTTGAATGGATCATACTTAATATTTATGCTTATTTACTATGCATGCATAGTAAATTTTTTATATATTTGGATCACAAATACACTTTTTATGAATTTTTCTTTATCTGAAGAACACCTTATGGTTCGTGACGCTGCGCGTGATTTTGCACAAACAGAATTACGTCCCGGCGTTATTAAACGAGATACTCTCCAAGAATTTCCCGACAATTTAGTAAAAAAAATGGGAGCACTTGGTTTTATGGGCATCATGGTGGATCCAAAATATGGCGGAAGCGGCATGGACACCATTTCGTATGTGCTGATTATGGAAGAACTCTCGAAAGTAGATGCGTCGGCATCTGTGATTGTATCAGTCAATAATTCTTTGGTTTGTTACGGCATTGAGACGTATGGATCGGAAGCTCAGAAAGAAAAATACCTCCCAAAATTAGCAAGTGGCGAACATGTGGGTGCCTTTTGTTTGAGCGAACCCGAAGCGGGCAGTGATGCCACTTCCCAACAAACCACGGCGATCGATCAAGGGGATCATTATGTGATTAATGGGACTAAAAACTGGATTACCAATGGCGGCCGATCGGATGTATATATTGTGATTGCACAAACGGATCGCAGTAAAGGGTCTAAAGGAATCAATGCGTTTATCATCGAGAAAGGGATGGCTGGTTTTGAGATTGGACCCAAAGAAGACAAGCTCGGAATTCGTGGAAGCGATACACATACGCTACAATTTAACGATGTAAAAGTGCCCAAAGAAAACCGTATTGGCGTGGATGGATTTGGATTTAAATTTGCAATGAAAACTTTGTCTGGTGGGCGGATTGGAATTGCGTCTCAGGCATTAGGGATTGCTTCTGGCGCTTATGAATTGGCGTTGGCATACTCCAAACAACGCAAGGCTTTTGGCACCGAAATTTGCAACCACCAAGCGATTGCTTTTAAATTGGCGGATATGGCTACGGATATTGAAGCAGCACGCCACATGGTGATGAAAGCGGCATGGGAAAAAGACCAGAAGGTTTCTTATGACACGTCGAGTGCGATGGCAAAACTGTTTGCATCGAGAATCGCCATGGAACATACAGTGGAAGCGGTACAAATTCACGGTGGAAATGGGTTTGTAAAAGACTACCATGTAGAGCGTTTGATGCGGGATGCCAAGATTACTCAAATCTATGAGGGGACGTCTGAAATTCAAAAAATGGTGATTTCGAGAGCGGTGCTTAAAGATTAGTTTGATTATAATCGAAGGCGAATTACAATGGTTGCCTTTTTTTTATTATATTTATTCTCGAATTAAAACCCCAAACGTTTTTCTTCACGACCAATGGTACGAAAGTAAGTTTAAATTACCCTTTTTAGAAGGGCTTTAGTCGTTGCACCAATTCCTAAAGCTGTTTTTAGTGATTTTCATTTTAAAAAAAACGGGACTCATTGTGGCGAAGCCGTGGGCGGTTGGGAGAGAAAGTTCTACAGAACATTGAATTTAAAAGGGATAAACATACTTGAAGGGGTCGTTGTATACAATTGAAAAAATGAATTACCTTGCTCTAAATCGGGGGACTTTGCCTTTAGATTTGTATTTACTAAAGTTAAGTGCTTCAGCATGCAACAAAATTATACACAAACACGACGGCAATAATTAGTAATAAACTATGAACATACGATTTCTAATTTTTTCATTGTTAATTTATTGCAATATCTATTCTCAAAATTTAGAAAACGAGAATCCGATAAGTGTTATGTTAATGAATTGCTACGAAAGAAGTGGAATGGATGAAACTAAGATTGATTTTTCTGATTACTTCGCAGTTTATGAAAAAGAAAAATATAATCTCACTAATTTTAACATTAAAAAATACAATTCTGACAGTAGTATTCAACCGAAATTTATAATTAAAGGATTGAATTCTATAAAAGATTCAACAATTGGAAGATGGATAAATAGAAAAATGTATCCTGGAGAAACCATAATGTTTTCCGTTCCAAACTCTGAAAACGAAGAAAAGAGCAGAGGCTATTCGATTTACACAAAAGGTAAATTAATCGAAACTAAAAATAATGAATTTCCATATTTTAAGAAAATAGAAAATTATGAATTAAGAGTTGCTTGTGGGAAAACTAATAAAAGTATTGTAAAAATGGATATTCCTTCCTTTTCCTCCGGTGGTTTTGAAGGTGGAATTTACCTTTATTGGATTGGTGATTTAAATGGTGATAATCGTCTTGATATGTTGGTTGGAACTTCAACTCATTTGGCAGGAATAGGCTTGTCGTTATTTTTATCTGACAAAAGTGATAATCAATTATTTATAGAGAATAAAGTTGGAAGTTGTTCATCGTGTTAAAAAACAAATACTGCCAAACGCCGCAACTAACCATACACGAAGAGGTTGCGGAAATACTCACCAATTTTTATGAATAAAAACATAGCATTGAAATCATTCATCGTATTTATGACTTTTACCATTTACAGTTGTAGAAATTCCGAAACTAAAAAAACGGATTTGATTTACAAGAATGGAAATCAAAAAGTAGAAATACAAATACTGAACGGAAATGATTATTTGGAATATGATAAGCCAACTGAAATAAACTTTGTACTAACTAATATAGAACCAAATACTTTCTCTGTTTACGGGGCTGGAATTCGCGTGCTTGGAACAAAAGGCGGAACGATAAGAACAGAAATTAAAGTTTCAAATAATCATCTTGAAACAGACACTTTGAAAGTAAAAGTTAGATTTGGAGAAAAACGAAAAGAAAAGCACGAATTTAACATCCCAATGAAAATAAAGGAGTAAAACATTTTAGGCAACTTCTAGTCGCTCCACAACAGCTCAGAAAATCTAAATAACTGTAATGACAAAAAACATATTTTTAATTTTAACGTTTTTTATCTTTTTTTCAGTTCACGCCCAATACGAATGGACTCCTGCAAAAGTAGTCTTAAAGAATGGCTCTTCGTTTAGAGGCTTGGTGAAATTCCCATTACACTCTGGCGGACTAATATCAATAGGAAGTACCGATTTTAAATATCGGAAAAATAGAAAATCCCCTAGGAAAAAATTTGGAAGCGATACTGTCGAAGAAGTCATTTTTGGAGATGAAGACTTTACGACACTACATTACGTATTCGTTCCTATAAAAAAGAAGAAATATGTATTAATGGAACTAGTTGTTCGCGGAAAAGTAAACTTATACACAAGAAGTGTTTTAAAAAGTCATAGCATGTTTAATGCAGACCCAAACTTTCACTCGATAACAACTTATTACGAAGATTCTCAATTTTATCTCAAAAGAAATAATGAGCAAATAGCAAAATTAATAAGTGGCCCAAATAGTTTTGGGAGTTTTATTTCTAGAGCAAAAAAATATTTTTCTGACTGCGGCAAAATTGTTTATTATTTAGAAAATAAATTATATAACTCAAATAATTTAATAGAATTAGTTGACGATTATAACCTGTTTTGTGAATAGAAAACGTATCAAAAAAATAGAAGTCTAATTCCGCTTAAAAAAAAAACCATAAGTATGCATTTTTTAAAACTAAAAAAATTCATTCCCCATTTATTAGCCATTTTTTTTATTTGCTGTGCATATAGTCAAAACACTGTAAACGTTTCTAAGTACCCATCGTGGGTGGATTTTCAGGATTACAACACACATCCAGAAGTAGACGAAGATGAAATTACAGAAGGCACATTAACCCTTTTAGCTGATTATCAAACTAATGTATTTAAAGAGGAAGTATATTTTAGGTTCGTAACTAAAATAACAGACAAAACAGGTGTGCAATCAAGCTCCAACATTAATGCCGTCTACGATCCGTTATATCAAAAGTTAACATTTCATTCTATTAACATTATTAGAGATGGAAAAGTAATCAATAAATTGAATCCAAATCATTTTCAAGTAATAAAACGAGAGCTAAATGCAGAAAATTATCTTTATGATGGGTCGCTTTCTGCAATGCTAAATTTGACAGATGTTCGCGCTGGAGATATTATTGATTTAAGCTATACTGTCAAAGGGTTTAACCCAATTCATTATGGAAAATTTTCTAATGCTTTTATTCTAAATGACTACATGCCTATTGGGAAAATTAATGTAACTATTAAAACGAAAAACGACCTTAATTACAAGACTTTTAATACAACACTTCAACCAAAAATAAGTAAAAAAAAGAAAGTTACGACTTATAATTGGAGCGTTGAAACACCTGAACCCTTTGAATACGAATCAAGTATTCCATCGTGGAAAATAGTAATGCCCACAATTTTTGTAAGTGATTATTTCTCTTTGGAAGAGGTTGTAAACTGGGCCACTACTATTTACGCGCAAAACGAACCATTAAGTCCGGCCGTGAAAATGAAAATATCCGAAATTAATGCAGCCTATAATACAGAAGGTGAAAAAATAAAAGCAATTCTTAATTTTGTTCAAGACGACATTAGATATTTAGGTTTAGAATATGGCGTGAATAGTTACAAGCCTAATTTCCCTAATAAAGTCTTTGAGCAGCGGTATGGAGATTGTAAAGACAAGAGCCTGCTAATGGTGCAAATGCTTAAAGAAATCAACGTAGAAGCATACCCAATGCTTCTTAATACCACAATGAAAAATACCATTACAGAATTACCCCCATCCCCAAGTTTTTTTGACCATTGTGTGGTAAAAGTAATTGATGAAGATAAATGGGAGTTATATTATGACCCTACAATCTATAATCAAGGGGGGACCTATAAAAACACTCACTTCCCTAATTATGAGTATGGACTCGTTGTTCAAAAAAACAATGTGGCTTATGACACTATAACATCCTCTTCTAATAACAAAATAACCACTTTAGAAGAATTTGTCATAAAAGAAGTCAATGGCGGAGCTACATTAAAAGTAACTACTATTTATACAGATTCTGAGGCGGACAGAATGCGTAATTATTTTAAAGACAATAGCAAAAGTAGCATCCTAAAAGAATATAAAAATTATTATGCAAACTCCTATTCTAAAATAAAAATAGTAGATGAACCCTCTGTAAATGATAATGTATCCCAAAATGAATTTACCGTTAAAGAGTCTTACGTTATAGATAGTATTTGGGAGCCAATGAGCCTAAAACCAGGCTTTATCTCTATTACTTTTACACCTAGTACTTTAACCGATATTTTCTATGTACCTAACAAGGGAACAAGAAAAAATGAAATGAGCTTACCATACCCTGTTTCTAGAGAGCACAAAACAAATATTGTTTTACCAAGTGCATGGCAAATTGAAAATAATAATGACGTCGTTAGTAATGATGTTTTTTACTACGACTTTAATATAGATTACGATAAAAAGAAAAATGAGGTACAACTAAATAGTTACCTGAAAATTCAAAAACCTTCAGTTACTCCCGATGAATTTACAATATATTATAATGATATAACTGAAGTAGAAAAAACGTTCGGCTACACTATTTTCATCCCTGAAAACACAAACAACTTTCCGATAAAAAATTTAATTTTAAGCTTAGGTAAAATTGCTTTATTTGTGTTTTTGATTATTATTTTAGTAATTTTTATTGTTTGGAGATTCTCAAAAAAATAAAATAAAACCTATTTAAAACCCCAGAACCCTATGGATACAGGAACAATTATTCTCGCAATTGCATTAATCATCATCATGTTTGGCATGGGCTTATCGCTTGTGAAAGATGATTTTATTCGCTTGTTTCAACACCCAAAAGCAGTCATTGTTGGGCTTGTAAATCAGATTATTTTGCTACCGGTTATTGCCTACGTATTAATTTCTTTATTAAATGTAGAAACAGACATTGCAATTGGAATCATGATACTCGCGGCCTGCCCTGGCGGACCCACATCGAACCTCATCACCTATTTAGCAAAAGGAGACATTGGCTTATCCATTTCATTAACAACCGTCAATAGCTTGATTACTATTTTCACCATTCCCTTTGTGATAGACTTTGCGCTAAACCAATTTTTAGAAGCGGACGAAATGGTTCAAATCAACAAATTGCAAACGGTGATTCAAATTTTTGTAATCGTTATTATTCCTGTTTCTCTTGGGATGGCTCTAAAAAACGCCAAACCTATTTTTGCAGATAAAATGAATAAACCTGTGAAAATTGCTTCGGGCGCAGTCTTATTTTTAGTCATCATTGGATTGGTTATAAAAAAGAAAGAAGAGCTGATTCCTTACCTAAAACAAGCAGGATTGACAGCCTTAGTATTAAATATTGCAACCATGCTTGTCGGTTTGGCTACAGCGAAAATTGCGAAATTAAGTTTAGCACAATCACGAACAATTTCGATAGAATCTGGAATTCAAAATGGCACCATGGCCATTGCGATTGCCTCCGGAGTTCTAATGAATGACAACTATGCCATCGCCCCCGCTGTTTACAGTCTTATTATGTTTTTTACTGGAGGTGTTATCATCGCTTTTGCAATGAATACTTCAAGTCAAAAATAAAAAAAAACTACGATAAAATTCCTGTGAAATATATTGTTAAATAACGTAAATAATCTCATACAAACACGTTATTTGCAATTAGAATAGGATAAGAAAAATAATATAATTAAGCTTAAAATAAAACTCTTGAAAAAAACACCTTTTATTATTGCTTTGCTTATTTGGACAGCTACGGCCCCCGCTCAGGACTATATAGACCTTGCCACGTTTGACTACGCTATTACTCCTGTAAATACTTTTGACACAACAGATGCCACAACGACACTGCAGGAAATAAACGGAAATCTGACCGCCCCTATTGTCATTAATGACCGTTTTACTTTCCTAACAGGCATCATTTACGAAAACATTTCCGCCGCTTTTGACCCTGGACGAAAAGAAGAATCGGTAACGGGGCTGACCTTAAAGCTAGGAGCCAATATTAACCACAATTCGAAATGGAGCGGCACCTATATGCTCCTCCCTAAAATCTCTTCCGACTTCAATAAAATTTCTAATCGTGATTTTCAGCTAGGAGGCGTTGTATTGATGAAGTATATTAAAACAGACCGATTGAACTACAAGTTTGGGGTGTATGCAAACAGTGAGTCGTTTGGCCCTTTTATTGTTCCCTTGTTTGGTTTTTATTACTTGAATCCTACTGAAAAAATTGAAGTGAAAGTACTTCTGCCTCTTTCTGTAGATCTCAATTACTCCATTACCAAAAACGTTCGACTTGGACTAAACTTCAAAGGGCAAACTAGGAGTTACCATCTAAATTCGCCTGCGGAAACAGAAGTAGATCGTTATTTGGTTAAATTCTCTCAAGATCTATACACCTATTTCCAATACGGAACAAAAAATGGTTTTAATTTTCAACTGGGGCTAGGACGCTCTCTTGGGAGGTCCTATCGTATTTATGATGAGAAAATTTCATTGGGACTTCCGCTCTTAAATTTTGGTGATAATCGCACCCAACTGAACACTGATTTCTCAGACAGTTGGCTATTTAAGGTTTCCGTTTTTTACCGTTTAAAATTAAAAAAACTAAAGGGATCAGCTCAAATAAATAAATTTATAAAAATTGGGCACCGTCCAAACACCTATTAAACACACAAGAATACTCTGAAAATGAACGAAAGAAGAACAACAAATATCTTATTATTAATAATTGCTATGCCCGTAGTTTTTTACGTACTAAAACTATTGTCTTTTATATTTATCCCACTTGTTTTTTCAATGTTTATAGCATTACTTTTCTGGCCTTTAGTGCGTTGGTTACGAAAGAAAAATACGCCTAAAACAATTAGTATTTTGATTGTCATCCTAATTATTAGTGTGTTCATTAAAATGTCCGTTGAAGTCATTCAACTCTCGAGTCAAGAAATTTTAGCATCCCAAAATAATTGGATTGAAAATGCAGAGTCGAAGTTAAAACACTTAATATTTCCTGTAGAAAATTATTTTGGGATTGAACGCATCGAAGGCAAAAGTATTATTCTACATTACATTCAGGAAATAGATTTAAGTAAAACATTTGGCTCCACAATTGATTTAATTAGTACCACCACAACAATGACTTTGATGACCTTTTTCTTTGCAATATTACTGCTGTCAGAATCCTTGAATATTCAGAAAATATTACACAACCTTGTGATTCGTCAACAATTTTCATCTGTGAAGGTTTTCATGCGAATTGAAAAAGACCTGATAAAATTTATTAAAGTTAAATTTATCATCAGTTTATTTACAGGTTTAGGCTTTACACTTGCCTGCTATGCCTTTGATGTAAGTTTCCCTATTTTTTGGGGATTATTTGCGTTTGTAATTAATTTTGTTCAAATGATAGGCTCTGTGATTTCAGTGGTCTGCTTGTCCTTATTTGCTTTTATAGAATTAGACCCAACAGGAATGTTATTGTTTTTTATTCTTATAATAACGCTTGTTCAGCTCATAATGGGTGGTGTTTTAGAACCTATCTTTATGGGCAAATCGTTTTCTATTAATGTGATTACCATTTTGGTGATGCTCATGTTTTGGGGGTTTCTTTGGGGTGTACCCGGAATGATCCTTTGTATTCCAATTACCGTGTTTATCAAAATACTACTGGAACAATTCCCAAAAACGAAGGTCATTGCTAATTTAATGGCCGGTCCTGAACCCATACAATTTAAGAGAAAATAGTTGAGAAAACCACACTCAACTACTTGTAAAATTATTTAGTTTTTAAAACACTCACATATACCAAACGGCAAGTTCAATCTCAAAATTGAACTCAGCTTATACACACCCTATTTAACCCACTAAATAACCTACTTGTGAAACCATTTGCAGTCCTCTTATTTATTTCCAATTTGGCTTTTGCACAATATTGGGAAGGACAAAAAATTAATGAATCTAGCATATCCCCCTGGGTTCCAAAATTTGAAATTGCATATGAAGGAACCTATCATTTTGGAGAAGGAAAAAGTGAATCTGACTTAAATTTATTCTTTTGTGGCGACAACTTGATAGGTCAAGTAAAGAGTACCTACTGGGAAAAAAACACAGGAACTCGGAAATTCCATTTTAAAAACTTGAAAACCATTAAAATTGACAAGACAGGGAAAATCACTAGCGACCAACATACTGGACAATTTGTAATCTATACCGATAAGAATGGAAAGTCTCACAAAAGCTTAAAAATTGACAATCCTTGGTCGAGTTCAGTTGATGGTCGTGAATTTGAAATTGGAAGGCGGAAAAAAATGACATTTGAAAACAGCTATCCTGGAAAGTACAAAACAGCCTCATTTAAAAAATTAGAAGTTAGCAAAATAGAAAAAATGAGCACTAAGAAATTGATGCTAATGAAAAATGAAATATATGCACGGTATGGCTATATTTTTATGGAAGATGCTAAAATGGATACGTATTTTAAAAAACAATCATGGTACCAAGCGCAACATGAAAATGTAGATGAATTTCTAACTAAAATTGAGTTCTATAACATCCGATTAATTGATGAAATTAAATAAAAAATAACGAACAACTCGGTCTGAAAATAATTATGTAATTTAGTACTTTAACTGCCGCTCAACTATACATAAAGTACCCTTAATTAAAACTTGACACCCAAGAAAATGATTAAATAGATGTACCAAACTTGCAATGAGCCTGCCTATCGGCATACAGGCTTGCCTACCCAAGGTAGGCGCAGTTGAAGTGTGACCCTTAAAAACAATAAACACATGAAAAACAATATTCTTAAAATACTGCTCCTACTCTGTCTTGTTACATTTATGTCTTGTTTAGAAAACAACAAAACTATTGAAAACAATAAGGTAGAAAAATCGATAGAAAAAGTGATTACCGCAAAGCAGAAGCCGCATAATTATGGGGGTTGGTATTGCCCTGATAATCTTAATGGATTTCCAGCAGTAAACATTCGCAACTGGAAAAATGTAAACGTAGTAAATGGACGTTTACCAAGCAAAGAAGAAACTCAAAATGGGACGTCCTTAATTTTTGTTGATCAAAAAAAACATCCAAACGCAAAACCTTTGGATATGAAGATGCCTAAATTGGGGCGATACTACAATGAAAATTCAAAAAAAGAAGAGCTTATAATTGTAATACAAGCGGTGAAAATTGCAGAAGATTCTGTTGTTGGGTTTAGATATTTAAATGGCGGAAATGGAAGTGCGCGCTTAAATGAGGTTCGATTTCTTTTGGATGCTGAGATTGAATCTCTATCTCCTACCCGCTTTGTAATGCAGTCTGTCCAAATAGATGCTCCTCAAAATAAAATTTGGGAGGTGCTTACCAATCCCCAATATTACGAAGTTTTGGAAGTGATCTTTGATAAAGATCATACGCCAATACCCAGTTGGAATGATTCATCAAAAGTTAATTTTAGATATCTGAATGGCGGAGTGATCACTTCAGAATTCGCAGCAAATTTATATGGCAATCATTACATTCAAATTGATTCTGAATTAGGCGATTCTCAATATGTTGCAAAATTTCTTCTGTTAGATAATGAACAATCAAAATCGACAGAATTAAAAATTGTTTGTGGTCCATACTCTAATGATGATTTTGAAACTCAAAAAGATATATTAAATAGTTGGGCTCTGAAAGTGAAAGAATTGAGTGAAAAAAAATAATATTTCAATAGTTCAAACAAGTGCCAATCGTCTATTAGAAATAATTACGTAATTTAGTGCTTTATCAAAAGTTAGATTAAATTATGAAATTAAACTTATTATCTTGTGATGCTCAGAGACCAGACCGAAGAGCAATTGCCAAATGTATTGCAGAAATTTCATCTGACATTAGTGGTTCCTTAGCGAATGAACTTACAGGTATAATTCTTGAAGGAGACGCTGTAGATATAGAGGTCGACGATAAAAATTCTGGCTCTGCTTTAAGAGCTTTGCGTAAACTAAGTATTGACTACGAAATTATAGAATAGCCAATCTACTGTATTGTTTCGTTATTCACATTAGATAGGTGCTACCACCAAAAACCGAAATCACTTTAGGTCGCTACCCCCATGACTCAAAAGCTAAAAACATATTTTAATTGGAGCTCTGGAAAAGATGCCTCTTTGGCATTTTATCACATGCAAAGGGAAGGAATCTATTCGATTGAAAGATTACTTACCTCTATAAATGCGCATCATGATCGAGTGACCATGCATGGACTCCGACGGGAATTATTGGAGCAACAAATTAAATCTATTGGAATTCCTGTAACAACTGTTGAACTGCCAGAAGAACCTTCAATGGAAGATTATAACCAGATCATGAGTTGTACGGTCATGAAATTAAAATCTGACGGGTATTCCGATTGCGGTTTTGGCGATATCTATTTGGAAGATCTTAGAATTTTTAGGGAGGAAAAATTAAAACCGTTTGGCATTCGCTGTCATTTCCCTCTTTGGAAAAGAGATACAAAAACAATAATCAATGAATTCATAAAACTTGGTTTCAAGGCTATTGTCATTTGTATTAAATCTGATTTGTTAGACAAGTCATTCGTAGGAAGAGAAATCGACGAAGATTTCATAAACGACCTACCTAAAAACGTTGATCCCTGTGGTGAAAATGGGGAGTTTCATACATTTTGTTATGACGGACCAATTTTCAAAAAACCAATAAAATTTAATATAGGTGATAAAATTCTCAGAGAATATAAAGCACCTAAACAAGATGATCAGCTTACTGATAATGGCACAATTGGGTTCTGGTTTTGTGACTTATTACCCATCGCAGAATAGAAGAAGACTACAAAACCAAAACTATATCTAAATCCTTGACTCGTATTGCCCAAATATGAGTCACAGTTCCGACTCGCAGCTCTGATATGTTCATACCCAAAGGGTGTGGTACTACCTGCGTTTTAATCTAATTCAAACCCTCATTCTTAAATATACCTTATGATTTTAATTATTCTTTTTATAGCCGCTTGTTTTCTGGCTTATAGCAATGGTGCAAATGACAACTTTAAAGGCGTTGCAACCTTGTTTGGCAGTGGTACAACTAATTATAAAAAGGCAATAGCTTGGGCAACAGTCACCACTTTTGCTGGGTCGATTGCAGCTATTTTTTTAGCAGGCAAACTTGTTAAGAATTTCTCTGGGAAAGGATTGGTTCCAGACACTTTAATTCAATCTCCTGAATTTGCGATTTCAATCGCTTTAGGAGCCGCTCTAACAGTGTTTATCGCTACAAAAATTGGAATGCCTATCTCAACAACGCACGCATTGGTAGGCGCTTTGTTTGGCAGTGGTTTGGTTGCCGTAGGAACCGCATTTAATTTTGCTAAATTAGGGAGTACGTTTTTAATGCCTTTAATTGTCAGTCCACTTATGGCGGCAATACTAAGCTTATTAGCCTACCTTCTTTTTCGGAAACTAAGAGTTGCGCTAGGCGTCACCAAACAGAGCTGCATTTGTATTGGATCCGAAAAAATTCCCGTTGTAAAAACTGTAAATACAAATGAGTTCTTGACTGTAGGGTCAGAGCCTCAAAAGACTATAAAAATCTTGAATGAAAAGGAATGCATGGAAACTTACAGTGGGGAATTCATTGGGATAAATTCGCAAAAAATGTTAGACTTCGCACATTACATAAGTGCAGGAATTGTAAGTTTTGCTAGAGGATTAAATGACACTCCAAAGATTGTGGGACTCCTCATCGTCATAAACACCTTAGATATTAAATGGGGAATGAGTGCTGTTGCAATTACCATGGCGCTAGGCGGATTATTAAACGCCAAAAAAGTAGGAGAACTCATGAGTAAAAAGATCACTCCAATGAATAGTGGACAAGGATTTACAGCCAATTTGATTACGGGGCTGTTGGTCACGACTGCCAGTATTCACGGACTGCCCGTTTCAACAACACACGTATCTGTAGGCTCCATTTTTGGCATAGGAACTGTGACAAAAAAAGCAGACTTTAAAGTGGTGAAAAACATTCTATTATCATGGTTGTTAACGTTGCCAATTGCAGCCATTTTGAGTGCCACTGTTTACTGGATTCTTTTGAACTCCTAAAGGTGAAAAATACACAAATATTGTAATAAAATTAATCTAAAATGAAACGCAAAAACGTAAAACAATCACAATTTAGAACCCTTTTGCAAATCGCAATCGCAGGGTTTTTAATAGTGTTTTCAATCGGTTTCATTTCCAGCTCAGATCAGTCCAATGACAAACAAAAAGGGGCGCATGTGTTTGGGTCTCTTAATGCTACAAACTTACAGCCTTTTGTGAAAAATAATTACAATTGGATTACGATAGTTCCGTACAGTGGACAAAAAAACGAGGACAGTCCTAATCTCGTTTATCATAGAGGAAACCGTTTGGAACTCGATCGTAGAGATTCGGTTTGGAGTCATCAAATACAGGTTGCACATGCACTGGGGTTAAAGGTGTTTCTGAAACCCCACATTTGGATGCACAACCCCTCGGAAGGAAAATGGCGTTCTGATATTTTTCCAACCAATGAAGACAATTGGGATTTGTGGCAAAAGAATTATCGAAAGTTTATATTATTCTATGCTAAAATTGCTAAAAAAAACAATGTCGAATTGTTTTGTATTGGGACAGAATTGTCACGCTTAACCGCAGAGAAATCTGAATTTTGGGAGACTCTTATAAAAGATATCAGACACATATATTCTGGCAAACTCACCTATGCTGCTAACTGGAGAAACGAGTTTGAAAAAATTACGTTTTGGAAAGACTTAGATTACATCGGAATTCAAGCGTATTTTCCATTGACAAAAAACACCTATCCGAGTGTGGAACAAATCTCTGAAGGATGGCAAAAACACCTCCTTTCTATAGAACAGGTTCATAAAAAATACAATCGAAAGATTCTCTTTACAGAGATGGGGTATAAAAGTACTGCGGACAGTGCCATAAAACCATGGGAGTGGATAGAAAATTATTCCAACCCTAAAGACCTCGTTTCTTATGAGACACAAGCCAATTGCTACAAAGCATTTTTTAGTCAAGTTTGGGACAAAGACTGGTTTGAAGGCGTCCATATTTGGCAATTAAGAAGTGATTATTCAGAGAGTGATAGTACTCTGAATTTAGATTTTACACCCCAAGGAAAACTCGCAGAAGGGGTGATTTCAAAAGGCTTTGAATAGACGTAAATATAACTAGTAAAACAAACGGCATGAGTACAACAAGCCATCATGATGCACGGATTGCAAACATGATTTTTGCCTCCGTATATCCTCATTATGTTACAAAAGTTGAAAAAAAAAAGAAGAACCAAAGAAGAGTTGCATCAGGTGATTACTTGGTTGACAGGATATGATGAACCTAGAATAGAAACGCTCATAAAAGAAAAGGTGACTTTTGAAGATTTCTTTCAGAACGCTTCTTTAAACCCAAATGCACAACTGATCAGGGGCGCGATTTGTGGTTACAGAATTGAAGAAATCGAAAATCCATTAACACAAAAGTGCGGTATTTAGACAAGCTAGTCGATGAATTAGCGAGAGGCCGTAAGATGGAGACGGTTTTACGAGTGGAAAAAAACAATAAAAATTAAAACACATGAAATTACCACACAAATCGAATGTGAGTAGAAAAGCGTATAACTTAAAAGGTTATAAAGCGGTCATCATCACAACAAGCCAAGCCACACTAGATAAGATTGACCAAAAAACCGCTACATTATTAAAGGTAGGAAAGCCCACTGGCGTGTATGCCTCAGAAATGACCGAGGCTTATTATACATTTTTAGACGCCCAGATGGAGGTGGACATTTCAAGTATAAAAGGAGGCAAAATACCGATAGAAAAACTATCCCTACAACCCCTCGTCCGCACCAAAGAAGACCGTCGGTTTTTGAAAGACCCTGTGTTTCAGGAAAAGGTGAGCCATTCAAAATCTATTTCGGAGATCAATATAGAGGATTATGATATTGTGTTTTTATCGGGAGGTTGGGGTGCCGCTTATGACTTTGCACAATCTGATAAATTAGGATTTATCATTAGTCAAGCTTACGCCTCCAAAACAGTCTTAGGAGCCGTTTGTCATGGAGCATTGGGTTTTATTGGCGCCACAAAACCAGATGGGTCTGCGCTGGTTGAAAATGTAAACATCACAGCAGTGACAAATAAACAATTAAAAGAACTAATGGTCGGAAATACACCAAAACACCCTGAAACAGAATTGAAAAATGCAAATGCAAACTATGAATATAAAAGTGGGCTGATTGATATGTTCAAAAGTCACATCGTCGTCGATAAAAAGCATCTCATTGTAACAGGACAAAATCAAAAAGGAGGTATCGAAGCGGCGCAAAGTGCCTTGGTTTTATTAAAACAAAAAATATCTAGAAAAGCAAATGACTAAAATTCTTAGAAAAGCACGACAAAAACTGGTCTCTGAAAATAAAGTTTCAAACTATATTATTTATGCGATAGGAGAAATTATATTACTTGTAATTGGTATATTAATTGCCCTACAAATAAATAATATAAATGAAAAAAACAAAACAGAGGAAAGGGAACAAGAATATTTGATTTCAATTAAAAATGAACTCACGAATAATCTCAAAATCATTGAGCTGGAAAAGAAAAAATTGACCCTTTCTTTAGAAGGGCAAAGAAATCTTGTTAGGTTAATTAATAGAGAATTTCATCTGTTGGATGAAAAAAAACTTTCTCATTTATTGAATCAAGCATTTTCTAACGAGATTGTATTGAATTACGAAAATGGAGTGTTTACTGAATTATTAAACTCCGGCGGGATCATCGATATTTCAAGTAAAAAAATAAAAAATAAAATTTCATCTTGGGATGGAATTATGACGAATGTAAGGAGGGAAGAACAGGAATTTCACTCCATAAGGCAAGCAATTAAAAATTGTATTCTAGAACATGGTGACATCAGGACTTTAATGGATGACGAAGGACTCTCAGAATGGGCAAAAGCTATTACGTCTAAAAAAAACAACAGCAACAAATTACTTTTAAAATCTCAACATTTTGAAAATTTGTTGATCATATATTTAGTAACTGGAAGCACACTCCATGAGGAAATTTACGTTGAATTGGAAAAAAATATTCACGTATTGTTAGAAATGGTTGAGAAAGACTTGAGATAAAAACAATAAAAACAAAAACTATGAAAAAAATGAAAACAAATGTATTACTCGTCATTATTCTGATCCTCTCATCTGGATTAGGAGCCCAAGAATTAACATCAGAAACCCGTTCTTCTGTTAATGTAGAACAACTCCCAGAGTACATTGTGGTTACGTCTGAAAACACAAAACTTTTAGGAGGAATTGACATTTCAATTGATTACAAAAAATCTAAGTATGCTGATGTTTTAAGCGAATTGGAATCATTACTTCAAAATAGAAAAAAACTTAAAATAAGAAATCAGACGGATTTACTGAATGCAATGTCTAAACTAGGCTTTGAATATGTAGATTCTTATAATGCATCCGCTGGATCTCTTGGCGTGGGTGGAGGTGACGACATAGAAGTTTTTGGAAGTCAAGCTAAATACAGAATAAATATGGTATTTAGAAAAAAAGAAGAAATGAGGTAACAAAAGTTCAAAACGGAAATACATACCCTCTAAATAAACATAAACTCATGAAAAAACTATTCATCATTTGTGTATTGACAATTTCAAATTATGTCTTAGCACAATCCGCCACTAACCTAAAAGTAAGCGAAAGCGCAGAATACAAAGACAAAGTTAAATCTGACGAGGTGATTGCTATCTATACTTCAGACTCTGGAAAAACAGCAATTGTTAGAAGTAGTAAAAGAAATTTTCTATTTGACATTTTTGATGTCAAGCTCAAAAAAACAGACTCAAAAGATGTGAAAATTGACCGAAAGGAAAAACATGTAGGCGATTTGTTTTACAACAATCAACTCAAATTATTTACTGTGTATGCACCAAAAAAAGACGAGCGTATCCTGTACTGCCATACCTTAAATTTAGACTCAAAAGCTTATACTAAAACTGTTGTCTTTAAAACCAATGTTGAAAAAAAACAAAGTTTATTTGGCTCAAGAAAAAACCATAACACCAGTTTTTCCTTATCCCCTAACGGTAATTATTTTGCTATTGCAACCGATAACATTCGAAAAAATAAAAACTCCTATACCATTCGAGTATTTGATGCAAAAACCGAAAAACTAATTTTCAAAAAAGCCTATCAAGAAGGCGTAAAACGCGTTTTTGAACACAACGATTTATATGTAGATAACGACGCAAACGTGTACTCCTTAGGTAAGTTATTTATAAAAGGGAGAGGAGAGAAAAAGGGAGGCAAAGCTAATTATCAGTTTATATTAAACAAAATAACGAAAATTAAAAACACCCCACTGAAACTTAATTTAAAGAAAATACATATTAAATCTTTAAGCATTTCTAATATCAATAATGAACTGCATTTAATCGGTTTTTATTCAGAATTAAATGTGGGCAGGATCAAAGGGGGGTGTAATTTTCTGATTGATACCGATAACTTTAGTGTGAAAACAAAAAAATCAGAAGACTTACCAAAGCAAGTCTATGAAGATCTGTATGGTTACAGAACGGCGCAGCGAAAAAATAAAAAAAAGAAAGAGCTCTTTAATTTTGACATAGACTATGTGCTAAAAAATAGCAATGGGGACACTTACTTAATTGCCGAAGAGTTTTACGTCACACAACATTATGTGCATTCAGCTGGACCAATGATGACAGGTGGTCACACTCAAAGAGTGTATCATTATGACGATATTTTGATTTTAAAATTTAATTCTGATGGCGATTTAGCTTGGGGCAGAAGTGTGTTTAAAAGAGCAAACTCCCCTTCCTATAATGTGTTTTTAAAAAACGATCAACTACACGTTATTTTAAATTCTGGGAAGAACTTAACTAAGAAGAATGATGGCAGAACAAAAGTATCAAAAGGATGGTTTGAGTCCTCATCATTGTATGATATTGAATATGCGGTTAATGGTGATGTGTCCTACAACAAAATACAAAACAACAAGGGCAACGCCTATTATTATCCCTATTACGGAACTTACAAAAGCAACAAATTTATTATGATGAGCTCTGGAAAAAGAAAAAAAACATTCATGATTTTGGAGTAGCTAATTATTATCAAACCGACATGACAGTCAATTCTAACCCCCTATTAAAACTCAAACTATGAAAACAAAACTCTCTAAAACACTCGTTATAAGTATGCTCGTTATATTAGGCTGGAACAACAAAACTAATTCACAATCTCAGTGGACACAGACAACCACACCGCCAGGAGGAAGTATTTGGGCAATGGAAACTATAGGAGCTAGTCTTTTTGCTGGGACGGTAAGTGATGGTGTTTATTTCTCAAGTGATGACGGTACTACATGGGTACAAAGAAATGGTGCATTTCCTAATATGCAAATCATGTCTATGGTTGTAAATGGGTCTGATATTTTTGTAGGCACAGACAATGGTCACATCTATAAAACCTCTGATAATGGTTTGAATTGGACGGATGTTTCCCCGAGTGGAATTAGCCCATCTTCAAATATACGTTTAGCTCATAATGGAATAACTATTTTTGCAGGTACTGCTGGTGATGGCGTATTCGCGTCCCCATTAAGTACCCTAAGTACCACAAGTTGGACTTCTTTTAACACTGGCCTGACTGTATCTTCAAACTTGTTAGATACTGTGTCTTTAAAAATAAAAGGAACTACAATTTACGCAGGAACTTACGCTGAAGGTGTTTGGAGTTCACCAACCAACAGTCCAAACTGGAGTTTGACCTCATCAACAATGCCAACTTCTTCGGACTATATTAATGCATTAGATGTAGGCGGTTCTACTATTTATGCAGGAAATACTTCAGGTCTTCCTGTCTTGTATCGTTCAATAAATAATGGAGTCAATTGGATTCAATCAAACACAAGTGTTTTTGCAAACAAACCTGTCTATGTTGTTTTTAACGATGGAAACACTGTTTTTGCTGGAACTGAAGGACAAGGAATATTAGTGTCGAGCGATAACGGCATAACCTGGTCTTCATTTAATCAAGGGTTTCAAGATAGTTCAGGGAATTGGTTTTGCAACCAAATCAATGTTCGTTCATTGGCTTTTACTTCCACCAAAATGTTTGCAGGAACCGATTGCGGAGTTTGGAAAAGGGATATAATTACGTTAGGGGAAAATGATTTTGTGGATAAGAATCAATTTGTATTGTATCCAAATCCAAATAATGGAAAATTTAAAATTAATTATAATACCACCAACAGAACCGATATAGAAATTTTCAATATACTTGGCGAAAAAATACTTACTAAAACAAACTCAATACAAACTACAAACGAAATAGACATTTCCAATGTTCAAAAAGGAATTTATTTTGTAAAAATTGGAGATGGTAATTCAGTACATACTAAAAAAATCATTGTTCGATAATAACCTACAAAACCCCTCGTAAATAAAACAAATAAACTTCGATAGAACAGGTATCATACTGTACACCATTAACTATCAAAAATGTGTGAGATTCTACCAAAATATTCTTGAACTGAATGTCCTCTTTAAAACAAATACCCTCACTTGTTTTGAGTTTGGAAGTGCCTATTTAATGGTTGAAATTAAGGATGAAAATCCGTTGGAATCTTGTGAAAATAGACGAACACGAACGTGCTTGAGAATGAATGTCACAAACGTTAAAGCGTACGTAAATACTTTGGAAAATCATCATATAGAAGTGGATTGTCAAGAGCACGAATGGGGAACAGTCGCCAAGTTTTTGGACCCCGATGGAAACCTTTGTGCTTTTAAGGATACGGACAAATTTGAACGTCAAGTTTTAGACTGGAAATCATCCATAAAGAAAACGAAAGGGTATGAAAGATCAAAAAATCGTAATCCTAAAAAGAGTTCAAATAGAATTGAACAGAACCTAAAGAAGAAAAAAAGTTAATATGAAACATACATTTCAAGTAGATTTAGGAGGAATGATTGACATCCTTGGCAATCATTTGTATAGTGAAGAAAAGGTGTTTATCCGAGAATTAATTCAAAACGGAGTAGATGCCATTCAGATGCGTAAAAACTCTGAAAACATTCAAGGGCATATACATTTTGAGATTTTTGAAGACGATCAACATCCTCAAATTTGTATAGAAGATAATGGTCAGGGACTTACCGAAGATGAAATCCATCAATTCTTGGCAAAAATAGGGTCTTCATTAAAACGAAATCAAAAAAAAATTGATTTTGAACGTAATGATTATATCGGGCAATTTGGCATCGGGATTCTCTCTTGCTTTATGGTAACTGATGAAATTGTTCTAATCACACAATCCGCAAAAGGAGGAGACGCATTAGAGTGGCACGGAAAAAATGATGGCACTTACACCCTTAAAAAAATAAAGCAAAAGATAAAAACAGGAACAAAAGTATATTTGAAAGCGAAAGAGCCTTCGTCCTTTTTTGAAATAGATTCATTAACAGAAATTGTTCGCCACTACGGACAATTCCTCCCAACTACGCTTAGTGTTGGGACTAAATCTAATAAAATAAATGCCGAGATCAATCCTTTTGCGAATAATACCCCCAAAGAAAAATTACTAGAATTGGGGGCTAAGCATTTTGAGATCGATTTTTTTGATGCCGTGCCACTTTATAACCCTGATAATAGCAACGCAGGGGTTGCTTATATCTTACCCTATTCAACAGGGATATCCTCAAAAAAAAACCACCTCATTTATTTAAAAAATATGTTGGTAGTCGAAAGTGGAGCCAGCATACTACCTGACTGGGCGGTATTTGCCTATTGCATCATCAATACAAACACTCTAAAACCCACAGCCTCTCGCGAATCGTTTTATGAGGATGATAACTTAATGCAAACAAAAGAATATTTTGGAGAGCAACTCAAAAGTTATTTGAAAGAACTTTCAAAACACAGTCCCGAAAAACTCAATAAACTCATCAGTATTCATCACAATCCCATTAAGATGCTCGCCATTGAAAATGAAGATTTTTTCCGATTGATGATTAATTTTATAGAGTTTCCTAGCACATTGGGATACATAACGCTTCCTACATTTTTTGAATCACAAAAATATATAGATTTTGTTGACAACGTTGATGAATTCAGGCAGCTCATTCCTATTGCAATTGCTCAAAACAAACATCTAATCAATGCCGGTTATGCCTATTGTATTGAACTGTTAGAAAAAGCAAGTGTCTGTTTCCCAGAATGGCCTGTACGTTCCGTAAGTGCCAATGATATGATTCAAATTTTTGAAGAATTAAGTCTTGAGGAACGAAATGAATTCTTCGATTTTGTCGATTTGGGCAATGAGACCTTACTGCCCTATAATTGTACTTTTCAATTGAAAAAATTTGCTCCCGATGATATTCCGTGTTTGTTTCATATTAATGACCAAATGAAAATACTAAGAGATATGCAGGAAACCGAAGAAGATACGCCGTGGAAAAATATTATGGATAATTTGAGCAAAGAAATAGAACCTGTTGCAATAGCACAATTGGTGTTAAATTATAACAATTCATTGGTCCAAAAATTAACACGCCAGAAGAAAGCTGAATTGACAAAAACATTTATCAAGATCCTTTATGTTCAATCACTAATGATGGGACATCATCCTATTACAAAAAAAGAATTAAACATTATTGGAGAAAGTATGGTTCGTTTAATTGACCTTAAATCATAAACACCAATGAAAACAGATTTAAATAAACTTTTGGGTGAAGCTTCTCATTACAAAGATGAGTCGACTCGTAGAACGGAACTTTTACAGAAAGCCTATGCATTAACACAATCTATGAAAGATTTAGAACTGCAATTAGAAGTAGGTTCCGATTTAATTAAAGCAGCTCAATGGTCAGGAAATACATTGATTTCTATTTCAATCTTTCCACAACTATTATCTTTATTAGACAAACATCCAGAATATTCAGATGACCATTCTTTATTGTGGAAATACAAATGGGTTATCATGGATTTACCAGATTTTCCAAACATTACTAAAACACAAATTTTCGATGCAGTTAAAGACATGGAAAAGCGATATTTAAAAGAAGGCCATTCAAAAAAAGTAATTTATGAATACAAGTCTAGAGTCTATTTGGAGTTAGGAATGCTTGAAGAAGCCAAAGGGTTTTACAAACGTGCCACTAAGATTCAAACCACAAACAATATGTCTGATTGTAAAGCTTGTAGGATATATGCTAAGTTCAAGCTTTATTGTCATACCGAACTTTTAGAAACAGCATTAAAAGTTGGTGAACCCCTATTCACTAAAAAACACACCTGTAGCTCTGTACCTATAGGAGCTTACGCTTACGTGCTCCCTTTTTTGATGAAATCAGATAACATCAAATTAGCAAAAAAAATGTTTGAAAAATATATTAAAGAAAAGGAAAAAGATTCAGATTCTTATCATGAACCGATTCTGTATTGTATTAAAGCAAGACAGTTTACAAAAGCTTTGGCTTTATTGGAAGAAGATACCGATAGATTTCTCAAACCGAGTTCAGAAGACTATAGCCCTCTAGAACTAAGTAGTGATTTTTACTTTGCCCTAACTTATTGGTATTTATGTGATTGTTTACAGAAGGAAAATAAAGGGCAGATTAAAATTCGTTTTCATCGAGATTTTGTGTTATATAAAGCTTCAAATATGTATAAAGTTGCTGAACTCAAACATTATTTTAAAGATTATACATTGACCATAGCGAAGGTTTTTGACCAACGCAATGAAAACAATTTTATCAGTAGTAAAATTACTGAAACATTTAGCTATTAATACTTTTATTTGATTGGAAAGTAGTTGAAAATAAAGCTCGAAAATTAATTAGTGAATTAAAAAAAACGAAACTTTCAACCCCCTTTTTTATAATGGATGATAGGAGAATTAATTTGAGTAGTGATGAGTCGGCACCGTTTCCCGGCATGCAAGTGGGGCTGGATGCGGCGAAACAAATTATATATAGATAAATTTGTAACCACTTATTGCAGAAATATTTACGATGGAATACCAGACAATGTTCCGACGGCCTGTATTATTGACGGACAAAAAAACAAAACTGCCATCTACAGTAAAGCTTTCCAACTAATGAAAAAACTATATGTACTGTTTGAATTATACAATTAAAGAGATTCCTTTTGGTTCAAGACCTCAAATCCTTGATTTTAATGATTTAGGGGAAATAAACTATTCGATTGGGAAAGGAAAAAACAAAATTTATATAAAAAGAAGAAAACTTGAGTTGATTACAAGCTCAGGTAAAAGAGCTCTTGAATACGAGACATTAGAGTTAATTAAACTTAAAACTACTTAACCCTTCTCATCTAAACAAATAACATTTGAAAAATAAAATAAGCCTAATTTTTATCGGAGTATTTGCCTTCATCATGCTTGCACTAACGAGTATGGGTAATTATAAATCCAAGAAGTTATTATTTGAAGACCCAATCTATGGTTGGAAGATATATTATGTGACGGAAAACCGTTTTCCTGTTGGTAAACGAAATTTTTATGAAGTCTATCATCAAGACAAATTATTAGTCATCCCAAAAAACATTGCAGGGACTAAAGAATTATCGAGGTTTGCAGCAGCTTTTGGATATGCACCTTTAGACCCCAATTATACGATATATAGTGGTACTGTGGCTATCGTATTCAATTACACTGAACGAAATGAAAAAGATGGCTTCTTAAATTCTTGGACTGTTATGGTGAGAGTGAAGTATGATGCTATTGAAAAGAAATTTCTTTTTAAGTACATATGTTAAATAAAATTTAGAGACTAGAAACACACCAATAGATAATTTACGCCTAAATATACCCCAGCGTCATCCCCCGCTGCGACTAATCAAATCGAAAAATGAATAGAATTAAAGCACTCATTATTGTGAGCCTACTCACAACTTCCCTCTTTGGACAGAGTAAAGAAACCGATACACTCTCAAAAAAGCAGATCCCAAAGTTTAATTATAAATCCCTCATTATCCCAACCGCTCTCATTGGATATGGGGTCATAGGACTTGAAAATAAGGGGATCAAAAACTTTAATTCTGAGATAAAAAAAGAATTAAATGGCCATGTAAATGAAGAATTTTCGGTGGGCGATATGGTTCAGTACACCCCTGCCCTTTCTGTTTATGGTTTAAATGCCCTCGGAATTAAAGGCAAACATAATTTAAAAGATCGAACCATCATTTTAGGAACTGCCTTTATAATTATGGGAACAACTGTTTTCGGAATGAAAAAACTAACACAAGTGAATCGGCCCGATGACTCCAACATCACCTCCTTTCCTTCCGGGCATACTGCCACCGCTTTTATGGGCGCCGAATTTTTATATCAGGAATATAAAGATGTTTCTATCTGGTATGGCGTTTCAGGATATTTGGTGGCTTCTGGTGTTGCCTATTTAAGAATTTATAATAACAGGCATTGGTTTACGGACGTGGTTGCCGGAGCAGGCTTTGGAATTATAAGCACCAAAGTTGCCTATTGGATGTACCCGTTTATGAAAAGAACGTTTTTTAAGGATAAAAAAGACAGGGATGGAATCGTGATGCCATTCTACAACGGGAAGGAATATGGTATTGGTTTTTCCATGTCCTTCTGAAAACAAAAAAACCATTTTTAAATCTAAAATTTAGTACATGAAATTGAAAATGAAAATTCTAATGTTGATGTGTGTTGTATTCTCTAGCGTGCGAGGACAACAAAAAGACAGTCTTTCCTACAAAAGTATGTACACGATAAATGAAAACTTACAATTTGAATATTCAAAAACCACCTTTTTTGAAATGTTTAAAAACATTCCTGATAATGTTTACCAATTTGGAAAATACACCATACAAAGTGAAAACTTATTACAAGTCGGGGCTGCGGTAGGAAGCACCTTAGTGCTGCTTCCGTTAGATCAAAAGATCATTGAAAACTCCACCGAATTGGGTGAAAAAATAGGTTGGGTTGGCGACGGGTCTTATGTGAAAGCTTCTGGAGTGAGGCTCTTTCCGAAGGATATCAATACAGCGGTTTACTATGTTGGCAATGGCGGCTTTTCACTATTGATCGGCGGTGGCTTGTATGCTTTCGGAAAAATAAACAAAGATTACAGGGCTGTGAGCACTGCCAGTCAAATCGTAGAGTCCCTATTATCCGTGGGGGTTTTGACCCAAACCATCAAACGTATTTCGGGGAGAGAAACCCCAAACACAGCGGAGATCAGTGGGGTTAATGGCGGAAACTGGAGACCGTTTCCTAGTTTTAGTGAATACCAATCAAATACGCCCATTTATGATGCGATGCCCTCAGGGCACGTGGCTACTTTTATGGCTACTTTTACCGTCTTGACTCAAAACTACCCAGAAATAAAATGGATTAAACCTGTTGGATACACACTGATGACCGCCCTAGCATTTCAGATGATGAGCAGCAAAGTACATTGGGCATCCGATTATCCAATTGCTGTATTGATAGGCTATGTCATCGGGAAAACTACCGCCAACAGACGCATCAAAAAACACGACAGCCGAACCACCACTTTTGGTGAAAAACGAACGGCTTATGACTTCAATTATAACTTTTCAAAAATTGGAAACTATACCTTGGTAGGTGTGAATATTAGGTTCTAATTGTAGGAGCAATTCCTATTTTTCATACATTCGTACTCACGAAGCGAAGCCCCAAACGTTTTTCTTCACACTAATCTGTTTACTTAAATAATATACACTTCTGTGAATGGGTCTTGGTTTAATATATGTGTCCCTAACATTTAAAAAATGAACAAACCCCAATCCCTACTGACCTCCCTTACGATTTGTGTACTCGCAATACAAACTCTATCCTGTCAGCAAGAACCTCGTTTTTGTGAGCAAATCGCGGCTCTAAATACCACTTTAGAAGAAAATCATTACAACGCTAAACCCATTGATGATGATTTCTCAAGAGGCGTTTTTGAGTTATTTATCACGTCTTTAGACTACGAGAAAGTTATATTCACAAAAAAGGACATTGAAACTTTCAATACAGAAAAAGACAGTTTAGATGATTTTATAAATCAAAACAACTGTTCATTTATTGATAGGTACAGTACTGTTTTAAAGACTAAAATACAAAGTAGAATTACATTTTTATCAGAACTAAAAACAGAAAAGCTAGACTACGAATCTTTAGACAGCATCTCTTACCGTCGTGATAAAGAATACACTTACGCTAAAAACAGCAAAAGATTAGATAAATTTTGGACTAAAAAAATTCGTTTAAACATCCTAAATAAAATCTATGAGAAAGACTCGACCTTGACGTATTTGAAAGCTAATTTCTCTGAATTTGAACCTCAAATTAAGGATGCTATTATTACAAAAGAAATCTGTCTTTTAGAAGACCTTTTAAGTCAAGATATTGATCTGCTCACCAAGGAACGGTTTTTGAATTCCATCACTCAATACCAAGACCCGAATTCGTCTTTTTTTAATTATTCCGAAAAAGAGAGCTTTGTAAATTCGCTCTCTAGTAACAGTCTATCCTTTGGAATTGTAACCGACAAAAACGAAAAAGGGGATATTATTGTGGCTTACATTCAACCTGGAGGTGCTGCGTTTTTAGACCAAAGAATGGAGGCCAATGATATTGTCTTAGGTTTATCCTCTAAAAAAGAAACGCTGGATCTAAATTGTGTTTCAAACGAACATATTACAGGATTCATAAGTGAGCACGAAACCATTGTTTTTAAGGTTAAAAAGAACAGTGGGAAAATTCTAGATATAAAGCTGACTAAAACAGTGTCTAAAGTGGAAGAAAATTCAGTGCGTGGATTTGTAATCAATAATGAATTCGGGTATGTAAAAATCTCAAGTTTTTATACAAGTTTTGAATCTACCAACAAACAAGGACTTGCAAATGATGTCGCTAAAGAAATCTATAAATTAAAAAAAGAACACATTAAAGGTCTAATTTTAGACTTGCGATTTAACGGTGGAGGATCCATTGGTGAGGCCTTAGATTTGGTTGGAATGTTTATTGATAGAGGCCCCATTACAATTCTAAAACAAAAAGCAACGGATGCAGAAACTGTAAAAGATTTTAACAGAGGAAGCATTTTTACAAAACCAATCGTCGTGATTGTAAACAGTTTCAGCGCCTCTGCTTCCGAGTTATTTGCGGCAGCGATGCAGGATTATAACCGAGCCATTATTGTGGGCACCAACTCCTTTGGCAAAGCAACGGGGCAAGTTATTCTCCCCATAAGTGAGAATGACGAAGCACTGGGTTACACCAAAGTAACAATCGAGAAGTTTTATAGAGTATCTGGCAAAAGTCATCAATCTACGGGAGTGGTACCAGATGTTATATTCCCTTCGTTTTATGACGATTTTGAAATTGGAGAACAGTACAGTCCCCACACTCTAAAAACCGATTCCATTCCTTTTTCTTTAAAACATCGACCGCTAGAATTTAAAAATAAAGACACCATTTTAGCCAACGCTCAAAACAGAGTAATCGCTTCTGAAGGACTCCAGTTTTTGAAAAAAATGAATGCCTTTTATTTAAAAAATAACCTTCATAAAAACACTTCTTTCAGCTTAAATATAGAAGGTGTTTATAATCATAATGACAAACTTGTTAGAGGCTGGGAAGACTTAGAAATGACTTTTAACAAACTAGAAAAAACAGATACTTTAGCAGTCACCAACTCCAAATCTACCCAACAAATTATTCAATTTAATGAAGAGGACAGCACTCACAACACTCTTATTTTAGACGAAATCGCTACCGACTTCTACATCAAAGAAGCCACAAACATACTTACAGACCCCTTAAACAACTAACAATATGAAACATTTAAAAATTGCACTCTCAGTATTCCTACTCATCCAAATGACAGCACTCCATGCGCAATCCCATAAAACGGCTTTAGAGTATCTAAATTTTGTGAGTGACAACCAGTTAAAAATCACAAAAAGCATGTGGAGTTACACCAAAGCCATGGCACACAGCAAAAGTGATCGAACGATTGACAGACGGAGAAGTGCCCTTATAAAAACTGTTGACAAAGCCATTTTAAAAATTAGCAAGGCAAAAGGGTTTGGAGGAAACGGATTTAAAACCAAAGTATTGGATCATTTGAAATTGAACAGAAGTTTATTGAAAAATGAATATGCTAAAATTATTGACATGAAAGCCGTTTCTGAGCAATCCTACGATTATATGGAAGCGTATTTTTTAGCACAGGAATTAGCCGATAAAAAAATGGAAGAGTCACAAATGGAATACGAAATAGATTACTATGCGTTTGCAGCTAAAAACAACATTGAAATTATTGAAAGTGAATCGGATTTAAGTAAAAAAATGAAGATTTCGAATGAGGTTTTTAAGCATTACAAAGAAATGTATCTCATCTTTTTTAAAGTGAGTATCAATGAATCCCACTTGATGGATGCCATACAAACCAACGATGTAAACGCAATTCAGCAAAATTCGAATGCGTTAAATCAATTAGCAAAGGAAGGACTGGAAATTTTAAAACCTGTTGAGCTGTATAAAAACGATGCTTCGCTTATTAAAATCACACAAAAACTGTTTGAGTTTTATATTGAGGAGACCGAAAATGAAATTACTGAAATCACAGATTTCATCATTCTGAATGAAGATTTTGAGAGCATTAAAAACACCTTCGACAAAACACCTCAAAGAAAAAGAACCAAAAAACAAGTAAATGCTTTCAATAGTAAAGTTAAAGAAGTAAACAAAGGTGTAAAAAATTACAATGCGACAAACAATAAATTGAACGGCAAACGAAGTAAATTAATTAACGGACTAAACGATGCTAACTCCCGGTTTTTAGCAAAACACATTCCGAAGGAATAGGGATTATTTCTGATTTAAAAAACAACACTCCTATTTACATGAGGCTGGCTTGATACGAAACTATAAAATTAAAAAATGAATTGGATAGATATATTAAACGATTCTGATGAATGGTCTGGAATGAGAGTTGATGGTAATGAAGACATTTTTCCTAAATTCCAACTAGAGTCTGGTATTAACTGTCGATTCAAATTATACAACCAAAAGCAAGCAATTTTGTGGGGTACTTTTGGTTCAGAATATTGGGGAGTATGGGTTCTAAATAATAAAATGGATTGGGAATTAAGTGATATGCCGGTGAGTCCAATAAACGCTCCAAACGTTGAGAAATCAAAAAAATCAATGTATTATAAATATTGGGCTCGATTTTTTACAAAAGAATTGAGTAGTGAAAAATCTGGCTTTTTATCAAAAGGCCTGTGGACTATAACAATAGGATCTTCGTTAGAGAACAAAACAGAAAACGCTTCAGAATTTATTAATAACAGTGATACTGTGTTTGATAGAGAAAACCCAAGATGGGTGGAATGGGATTTTGGAAGAGGTGGAAGTCTTATCGCTTTAAAAGAAAAACCAAGGACAGATAATGGAAGAGTAAAATGGTTCCGTAAACTCTTACGTGAAAACTCCTGCCCCCCTGTACTTATCTGGTATTTAAGTTGTATTGATGGATATGTAGTGCTTGATGGACATTGTAGACTGATGGCATTTCAACTCGAGTCCAGTCCAGTAAAATTCTTAATACTAAACTCCGTTAGGGAAGAAGAAGAAACTAAAGACCCTAAAATTCAAAAAAACATATTATTAAGTCTTGAAAAAAGGCAGAGTCATCCAATAAAGCCGAAAATGAATGTTGAGGAAGTCAATAGACTTTTGATATCAGCATTTGACACAAGACCCTACTATCGCCCAATTACTAATGCCAAAGCGAGAAGAGATTACGAAAAAAAATGGACAAAAGAAGTTAGAGAATTGGGCTTGACAAAGAATATAGAATCAAATAAAATAGAAGATATGATTAAACGAATAGAGTATTAAAGATGCCAAAATAAAAAACACTCTAAAACACATCCCGAAAGAATAGGGTTCTTTCTGATTTAAAAACAAAACCAAGCCCCATTGCTACAACAGCTTTGGGGTTTTTTGTATTACAGAAACAGCTAGATATCGTTTAGAGATTTCATGAGAACCCTTTCAAAAATAAATCGGATTGATGTATCTTGCTACTCTATTTGAAGATGAAAATTATGGAAGGGAATAAAATGCTAAACTATCTAAAAGAAGTCTTAGAAAATTTACCAATCGATTGGTTGAATCTAACCACCCATCGACTGGATATTTACGATGAAAAAGGTGCCAAAACTCAGTTTTTAGAACAGTTTGAAACCTTGTATAAAACTCATAATTCTGATCCATCGGCACTCCAATCCTTGCCCACCGCTTACGACTACATCCGACTAGGACATCCTTTGTCCTGTGTATTGGAATGGACCATTGCCAATTTAAATCAACTCAACCCAGAAAACGTTATCAGTTTTTCATCACAGACCGTTCCTGTTTTGGCAATTTTAAGAACTAATTTATTAGCCCATAAAAACACCCAAATTGTTTATACAGGGGAGTTGCCAGCCACTTTTGATGCCGAAGTCTTAAAACGTGTCTATGGCTATAAATTTGAATTAAAACAAGTTGAAAATGCAACAGTCGTATCTGAATTTGAAGGCAGCACTGTTTTTATCTCACAACAAAAAGAACTTTGGAAGGTGGAGCATTCTCCAAACATCGATTTTTACCTCCAAACCAGTGCAGCGCTTGGAAGTGTGTTACTCGTAAATGGAAACCAAAATAAAGGCTACATATCCGACATTCAGCATGTACGACGAAGAGAAACCATCGCCATGACACCCGTCAATTGCTTGACAGCATTATCGACTCTAGTGGGATCTACTTCAGATGAAACAAATAGCACTCTAAAAACCAGCAAAGCACAGGTTTTAGAAAGCATTACAACCATTACCCACAGTCCTACAAAACCCCTTGTGGGCTCTAGTGGACTTTCCGTTCAATACGCGATTATGATGGGGCTCATTCACCATGCTCAAGAAAAGCATCCCAAAAAAGCGATCAAATTTATTGTACCTCCCAACTGTTATGGTGGTACTAATGACCAAGCACGACGCGTGGCGGCCTGTATTGAAAATGTGGAAGTGGTCGATTTACCCGTAGATGGCGACAACGAAATGGTACAAAGTATTGAAACCATCTTAGCTAAAATTGCGAGCGAAGACGCCATCCCTTACATCATTGCAGAAATTCCTACCAACCCCAGAGTGGAAGTGCCTGATTTGATACAATTAAAAAATGCATTAAGTACCGTCCGTAAAACCAAAACAGGCGACATTGCAATCGATCCTGTGTTTATTTTAGACCAAACTTTTTGTCCAAACGTTCTCTTTTTAGGAGCGGATGACTTGCTTTCTTCCGTTCGTACCCTATCGTATGCCAGTGGGTCCAAATTTCCGAGTGGTGGAAAATGTACGGCGGGCTACGTTGTTGGCAATAAAAAATCCGAAGCCTTGATGGGCAAGATTGAGTTGCACCTCCAACTTTGTGATAACGAAGCAACAGCACTTCAATATAAAATTTTGGCCTCCCAATTGCCGTCCATGAATCAACGCATTCAGGACGCCTATAAAAACACGCGAGACTTTGTCAACTTCATAAAAGAGACTTTACCAAGTGCAAAAATCAATTTTGTGTCTGAAGATTTGGCAGCGCAAGGCTTTACCCCTTCTGTGTTTTCACTAGACCTCCCCACCAAAGGGACTACTAGTGCAGAAAGAGAAACGAACAAGAGAGGTTTAAATCTTAAATTAATTAATTTAATGATTAGCAAAATCCCAAACGAAAGTAAATTTTGTGTGAGTTATGGACAGTTACAAGGGTGCTATTGGACCATTCCCGCCACCTCTACCCAAGGCACCACAAAAGAAGGTGACAAAGATTATATTGTACGTATTTCATTGTCTCCTACGATGGATTTAGAATTACATAAAAAAGTGTTTTTGGAGTTTGTAGCCAGTATTTAATTGGGGCACTACAACACCCCTCTTTTGTGCTATAAATCAAGCAGTTAATACGTTGCAGTGAAAAATTTACACCGCAAATCTGACCAGACACCACGGGCTTACAACGACCTTTGTAAGCAGTTCAACAATTTTTAGTACATTTATCCCAGACTTAGACCTCATATCTGATTCTTCATTTTAACCAATTCAACTTTAGAGTAAGATATTATAGGACTGTGATTAACGCAGTGGTATGTGGGTATGTGATGTTTTTAAAAGTTAATTGAGCAGCATAGTTGTTGAATTAATTTCTATAAACTTAAGGTTATGAATACAAAAAATGAAAAATGATAAACGAGAACAAAAGTTCCTGTTATCCGGAAATAGAGACGTATAAACAGGAGGTTTGTTCTCCATATAACGAGTTACCATACATTTGAGAAAAACGATGAACGAAACAAACTTAACTACTAAATTTAAAACTGAACCAAATATTGGAGACCGAATTTTAGCAGGAATTGTTGACTACGTTATAATCTTTGCTTTCTTTTTTTACTTTGGCTATTCTTTTGGAGAACCAAACGGTGAAGGTGGATTTTCTTTAAATGGTCTTCCTGCATTAATTCCAATGCTATTTTGGGGAATAATGACTATCGGATTTGAGCAATGGTTCGGAGCAACACTTGGGAATTTATTAGTTGGACTAAAACCTGTGTCTATCCGAAAATCATCTGACGATACAACTTTTAGCGGAACGGACGAAAAACTGACTTTTGGACAATCTTTTAAAAGACATTTACTTGACCCAATCGATATGTTCTTTTTTGGACTAATCGGATTCATAACAATAAAAAACACAGATAAAAATCAACGGTTAGGAGATATTTGGGGAAATACAATTGTTGTAAAAAAATCAGAATTAAAAAAAATGGAATAAAAAACGTATGGTAACAACGTATATAATTTATTGCTAGTTATCGCTTACTTGGAAAATTCCTGCGGATTTTCTATTCGGTTTGTATTTGCTAAATTAGGTACTTGAAACACGCAACAAACTATATACAAAAACGTTACCACACATTGCCGAAAATGACGAAAAAACAACGAAAAATATTTTATCCTACTATTTTTATTTTGGGTTTATTTTTAATGGTTTGGCAGACAATTATTTATCGAAACACAATTATTGATGTAAATATTTTAATTGGAATTGTTTTAACTATTGGAATTATTAGTTTTATAATTGACTTCAAAAATTATAGAAAAACTTATGAATATAGTGGAATTGGACTTTACATTTATTCATTGATGCATTATATCTGTGGTTTTGGTTTTATAGTTTGTTCAATTTTTATACTTACAAACTATTATTTTGCGGAACAGAATGTAGAAAAAAAATCTTATGAAATAATTAGGAGAACTTGGATAAAAGGTGGATCAAAATATTCGACAGGCGAAAAACAACCAGTTTTTACAATAAACTATGAAGGAAAAAATAAGGAATTAGTATTTTATGCTAAATTTTATGAAAAAATGAATTCTTATAAAACTGTTGAATTTGAAACTCAAAAAGGATTTTTTGGTTTTGAAATTTTGAAAAATAAAAAACTGAATTGAAAACTAATTTTTATGCATATTAAACAATTACAAAGTGTGTTCAAACTTGAGTCCAAAGAACGGTATGGATATCTCATAAGAAAAGTTGCAGATTTTGAGCAGATTTTTCTGATTGCGGACAAAAAAGGGAATTATGTCACTTGTGGAACTGATGACGAAATGATTATTCCAATCTGGCCAGAATTGGAATTCGCACAAGAATTAATTAAAACTGAATGGAAAAATTGTATCGTGAAAATGGTTGAACTAAAAGAGTTTCTAAAATGGATGGATAAATTGGAATCTGAAAAATATCTCGTTGGTGGATTTCCAAATCAAAAACTGAATTCTATTGTTGTTAAACCAATCGAAATTAAGAATCACTTAATATTTGAATGTCAACAATATGAATAAATATAAACAGTATAATAAACTGAAAGAAAAAAACGTGTGGTAACACCGTACAAAATTAATTGCTTGCTTTTTGCTTACTTACGAAAATCCTCGCGGATTTTCTTTGTCTGTAATTATTTACTAACTTTATTGCTTAAACAAAGCAACCAATCTTATACAATCACGTAGCAAATTCAGCTAAAGCTGACCAAAAAACCGCTAGCGCGGACATGTAGTCCGTGCTCCATTGCCGCCACGCTTTAGCGTGGTAGTGAGGGTTTAAAAAACAAGTGAGTATGTGATTTTTAATTACCGTTAGTTTCCAAGCTTCCATAAAACAAAAAATCCCTAACATTTCTGTTAGGGATTCTCAAAAAAGGCGGTGACCTACTCTTCCACAAATGTAGTACCATCGGCGCTAATGGGCTTAACTGCTCTGTTCGGGATGGAAAGAGGTGAGCCCCATTGCAATAACCACCTTAGGGTTATTTGTAACTTACTACTATTTGTAGGGTCGTTACAGTATTCAGCCTTCTGACTGAACAATTTCTTAACATATTGAAAATAAATACATGATGTCTTAGTAAATAATGAGTAAACGTAATATAAAAAAACGTCCGTGCAATAAGCCTATGGATTATTAGTACTACTCGGCTATGACATTACTGCCTTTACACCTGTAGCCTATCAACGTGGTAATCTCCCACGATCCTTTAAAGAAATCTCATCTTGTGGTGGGTTTCGCGCTTATATGCTTTCAGCGCTTATCCCTTCCCAACGTAGCTACCCAGCAATGCTCCTGGCGGAACAACTGGTACACCAGAGGTTAGTCCATTCCGGTCCTCTCGTACTAGGAACAGATCCACTCAAATTTCTAACGCCCACTGTAGATAGAGACCGAACTGTCTCACGACGTTCTGAACCCAGCTCGCGTGCCACTTTAATGGGCGAACAGCCCAACCCTTGGGACCTTCTCCAGCCCCAGGATGTGACGAGCCGACATCGAGGTGCCAAACCCCCCCGTCGATGTGAGCTCTTGGGGGAGATCAGCCTGTTATCCCCGGCGTACCTTTTATCCTTTGAGCGATGGCCCTTCCATACGGAACCACCGGATCACTATGCTCTACTTTCGTACCTGATCGACCTGTATGTCTCTCAGTCAAGCGCCCTTATGCCATTGCACTCTACGCACGGTTACCAAGCGTGCTGAGGGCACCTTTAGAAGCCTCCGTTACTCTTTTGGAGGCGACCACCCCAGTCAAACTACCCACCAAGCACTGTCCCCCGCAAAGCGGGGTTAGACTCTAGATAAGCAAAGGGTGGTATTTCAACAATGACTCCACAACGCCTAGCGACGCCGCTTCAAAGTCTCCCACCTATCCTACACATTACTTATCCAAAACCAATACTAAGCTATAGTAAAGGTGCACGGGGTCTTTTCGTCCCACAGCGGGTAATCGGCATCTTCACCGATACTACAATTTCACCGAGCTCATGGCTGAGACAGTGTCCAGATCGTTGCACCATTCGTGCAGGTCGGAACTTACCCGACAAGGAATTTCGCTACCTTAGGACCGTTATAGTTACGGCCGCCGTTTACTGGGGCTTCATTTCAGAGCGTCGCCGAAGCTAACCCCTCCACTTAACCTTCCAGCACCGGGCAGGTGTCAGGCCCTATACATCATCTTTCGATTTAGCAGAGCCCTGTGTTTTTGATAAACAGTCGCCTGGACCTCTTCACTGCGGCCCCCGCCGAAGCGGGGGCGACCCTTCTCCCGAAGTTACGGGTCGATTTTGCCTAGTTCCTTAGCCATGAATCTCTCGAGCACCTTAGAATTCTCATCCCAACTACCTGTGTCGGTTTAGGGTACGGGCTGCTTCACTTGCTTTTCTTGGAAGTCGATTTGCTAGATTATCACCGCTGCCGAAGCTTTGGTGTACTATCGCCGTGTTACCACTGGCTTCAACGCACAATTCCGTCTGTGCGCACTAACTTTTCGCCTCCGTCACTTTTAGCGTGAGCAGGTACAGGAATATTAACCTGTTGTCCATCCACTACCCCTTTCGGGTTCGCGTTAGGTCCCGACTAACCCTCAGCTGATTAGCATAGCTGAGGAAACCTTAGTCTTTCGGTGTGCGGGTTTCTCGCCCGCATTATCGTTACTTATGCCTACATTTTCTTTTGTAGCTTCTCCAGCAAAGCTCACGCTTCACCTTCGACGACACTACAATGCTCCCCTACCACTCTCGTCCCGAGGACGGAGTCCATAGCTTCGGTAGTATGTTTATGCCCGATTATTATCCATGCCGGATCGCTCGACTAGTGAGCTGTTACGCACTCTTTAAATGAATGGCTGCTTCCAAGCCAACATCCTAGCTGTCTATGCAATCCAACCTCGTTTTTTCAACTTAACATACATTTTGGGACCTTAGCTGATGGTCTGGGTTCTTTCCCTCTCGGACATGGACCTTAGCACCCATGCCCTCACTGCATTACATCATTTTATAGCATTCGGAGTTTGTCAGGAATTGGTAGGCGGTGAAGCCCCCGCATCCAATCAGTAGCTCTACCTCTATAAAACTAATAATACGCTGCACCTAAATGCATTTCGGGGAGTACGAGCTATTTCCGAGTTTGATTGGCCTTTCACCCCTACCCACAGGTCATCCCAAGACTTTTCAACGTCAACGGGTTCGGTCCTCCACTGTATGTTACTACAGCTTCAACCTGCCCATGGGTAGATCACACGGTTTCGCGTCTACCGCCACTAACTATACGCCCTATTCAGACTCGCTTTCGCTACGGATCCGCACCTGAAGTGCTTAACCTTGCTAGAAACGGTAACTCGTAGGCTCATTATGCAAAAGGCACGCCGTCACCCAAAAGGGCTCCGACCGCTTGTAAGCGTATGGTTTCAGGATCTATTTCACTCCGTTATTCACGGTTCTTTTCACCTTTCCCTCACGGTACTAGTTCACTATCGGTCTCTCAGGAGTATTTAGCCTTACCGGATGGTCCCGGCAAATTCATACAGGATTACACGTGTCCCGCACTACTCAGGATACCACTATGATTTATGCTCTTTACTTATACGGGACTATCACCCTCTACGGTTCTGATTTCCAACAGATTCTAATTCATTACACAATCAACAGCGTGGTCCTACAACCCCAATCTTGCCGTAACAAGACTGGTTTGGGCTAATCCGCGTTCGCTCGCCGCTACTTACGGAATCACTTTTGTTTTCTTCTCCTCCAGGTACTTAGATGTTTCAGTTCCCTGGGTTTGCTCACCTTACGGTGTACTATATCTTCAATATAGTGGGTTGCCCCATTCGGATATTTGCGGATCAATTTGTATGTGCCAATCCCCGCAACTTTTCGCAGCTTATCACGTCCTTCATCGCCTCTGAGAGCCTAGGCATTCCCCATACGCCCTTATTTAGCTTATTGCACTTTTGTCTTTTTAATGAGTTTACTCTAATTATTGCTAGCTCGCAACAATTTTAATTTACTTTTTCTATTAAATATATATAAAATATATCTAATGTTTCATGTATCTTTTTCAATATGTCAATGATCGTGTGGCGTATCACCACTGATAAATAATATCAGTAACAATAACCGTTGTGGAGAATATCGGAGTCGAACCGATGACCTCCTGCGTGCAAGGCAGGCGCTCTAGCCAGCTGAGCTAATCCCCCATTTCTTTAAGTTATGAGTTATTAGTTATGAGTTTTGAGTAAAAACTCGCAACTAACCCAACTTCTAGATTTTCCATTATATAAAAAAATTAGTAGTCTCCACGCCTGCGTCGTGGCAAGCCAGGCAAATCTCTCTGCCCTTGGTGAAAACTAGTAGTCTCCACGCCTGCGTCGTGGCAAGCCAGGCAAATCTCTCTGCCCTTGGTGAAAACTAGTAGTCTCAGGCAGACTCGAACTGCCGACCTCTACATTATCAGTGTAGCGCTCTAACCAGCTGAGCTATGAGACTCTACTTTTTTTATTGGTATCTTTTTTAATTAACAGCTATGAGAACAAACAATTTCTTTCCTTCACAATTTACCTTTAGTCGTCTTTCTCTAGAAAGGAGGTGTTCCAGCCGCACCTTCCGGTACGGCTACCTTGTTACGACTTAGCCCTAGTTATCGACTTTACCCTAGGCCGCTCCTTGCGGTGACGGACTTCAGGCACTTCCAACTTCCATGGCTTGACGGGCGGTGTGTACAAGGCCCGGGAACGTATTCACCGGATCATGGCTGATATCCGATTACTAGCGATTCCAGCTTCACGGAGTCGAGTTGCAGACTCCGATCCGAACTGTGATAGGGTTTATAGATTCGCTCCTGGTCGCCCAGTGGCTGCTCTCTGTCCCTACCATTGTAGCACGTGTGTAGCCCAGGACGTAAGGGCCGTGATGATTTGACGTCATCCCCACCTTCCTCACAGTTTGCACTGGCAGTCTTGTTAGAGTTCCCGACATGACTCGCTGGCAACTAACAACAGGGGTTGCGCTCGTTATAGGACTTAACCTGACACCTCACGGCACGAGCTGACGACAACCATGCAGCACCTTGTAAGTGGTCCGAAGAAATAGCTATCTCTAACTAATGCAACTTACATTTAAGCCCTGGTAAGGTTCCTCGCGTATCATCGAATTAAACCACATGCTCCACCGCTTGTGCGGGCCCCCGTCAATTCCTTTGAGTTTCATTCTTGCGAACGTACTCCCCAGGTGGGTTACTTATCACTTTCGCTTAGCCACTCAGACCGAAGTCCAAACAGCTAGTAACCATCGTTTACGGCGTGGACTACCAGGGTATCTAATCCTGTTCGCTACCCACGCTTTCGTCCATCAGTGTCAGTTGATTATTAGTAATCTGCCTTCGCAATTGGTATTCTATGTAATATCTATGCATTTCACCGCTACACTACATATTCTAACTACTTCATAATAACTCAAGATAACCAGTTTCAAAGGCAATTTTACAGTTGAGCTGCAAGATTTCACCTCTGACTTAATTATCCACCTACGGACCCTTTAAACCCAATGATTCCGGATAACGCTTGGATCCTCCGTATTACCGCGGCTGCTGGCACGGAGTTAGCCGATCCTTATTCTTACAGTACCGTCAAGCCTCTACACGTAGAGGTGTTTCTTCCTGTATAAAAGTAGTTTACAACCCATAGGGCAGTCATCCTACACGCGGCATGGCTGGATCAGAGTTGCCTCCATTGTCCAATATTCCTCACTGCTGCCTCCCGTAGGAGTCTGGTCCGTGTCTCAGTACCAGTGTGGGGGATCCCCCTCTCAGGGCCCCTATCTATCGTAGTCTTGGTAAGCCGTTACCTCACCAACAAACTAATAGAACGCATACTCATCTTATACCGTAACCTTTACTCTAAATGTGATGCCACTCTTAGAGACTATGGGGGGTTAATCTTCATTTCTAAAGGCTATACCCCAGTATAAGGTAGATTGTATACGCGTTACGCACCCGTGCGCCGGTCGTCAGCAGTAGCAAGCTACTCTGTTACCCCTCGACTTGCATGTGTTAAGCCTGCCGCTAGCGTTCATCCTGAGCCAGGATCAAACTCTTCATCGTTAATTTTTAAAGTTTCTCTTAAGAAACCTGTACTCTTAACAACTAAAGGAAATTTAATGTGTTGTACTCAAAATGGTTTATTCTCTGTATTAAATTAATCGTTTCCAATTAATTCTTTACGCTGTCAATCAATATGTTTAATGAACTTTTTATCTTTTTCGCAGATCCCTAAGAACCTAAGCGGCTGCAAATATAAAACCTTTTTTGGTTATCGCAATGCTTTTTGAAAATAAAATTATCTTTTTTTTCAAACCTTATAACACCACAATTAATCAAAGAACTTTTAATAATCTACTACCGTTTTTTAGCGGCTGCAAACATACAACCTTTTTTACCCTAAACAAGATTTATTTTTTGTGTTTTTTTGTTTATTTTTTTTACCCGTTTCTATCTGCTGAATTACAAGTGGTTAGAGCAAGGGGGTTATAGAAAGAAATTCCACACAATTCCGAAGCGTACTACGAAATCTCGGTAAGGATAGTTAGGAGCGGAGTAGAAATTATAGCCTGTAAAGGACGAATTGAGGTGTTCGGCCTTTAAAAAGAGGCGTGTTTGGCGGATTTTGGCATTGATAAAAAAGTCAATCCGTGGGAAATCGCCCACTTCTGTGGTGTTTTGTACATAGAATTCTGCAAGTAATGGATCGTATCGGTTCATATAATAGCTAGAAAAATAACTAAACGTGACTCCTGTTTGTAGGAATAAAGCCTTTTTGAAGAACTCGTTTGTATAGTATAAGGAGTGTCGCGTGACTATTTGAGGGACATTATACACCTCTTCACCCTCCATGACACTTTGATATAGGACGGTATTGTTTAAAGAAAAGTTCCGAAAGCTTATTTCATTTGACAACTTCGCTCTTATATAGTTTACGGTTTTATCAAACTGAAAGGGCTTGACGCCGCCGTTTATGGCTGCGTCTTTAGTGAAATACAAGTAATTATCTAGCGTATTGTAATCTAATTGGAGGGTTCCGAATTTTTTTGAGTGAAGAGTGAACGCTAATTGTTTTGTATTTTGATTCTTAAAATTGTTTTGCCAGTTGTAGTTTAGATAGTCACTTTGAAACAGCTGAAAGTTAAAATCAGGGGCTTTAGAGTTTGAATTGATGCTCGCACGCATATCCATGTCCTCATTAAAGGCGTAAGCTGCTTCTACATTTAGGGAATTTCCTTTTAAATCTCCCGTAAGGTTTAAACCCACATCACCTTTTAAAGCAAAGGCCCCGATGGTTTTTTCGTAGGTTCCCCCAAATGAAACGACAGAACCCAAAAGTCGGTTGGTGATTCTTTGATTGTTTAGGATCACAACAGAGTTATATCCATAATTATAGTTCGTATAGCCTGCATTCACTTTAAAAGCCCCTAAAGTCTTATTGGAATAGCGGGCGTTAAATTCTGCATAAAAGGTTTCAAGAGTGACTTTATCTGAAACTTTGGACGAAATAAAGGCATCTCCAAAATAGCTGTTGCTCGTCGCTTGTGTGAAGTGGTAATATTTATCTTCTAAGGAAAGGATATTCCCTACGGATATTTTGTTAGAATTTAGAGAATCTCGCTCCTTTAGTATATAGGAGTGGTCCAAGTAAAATCGTTTGCCTTCCAAACTACTTTGAGCATCTTGAAATACAGGGTCAAATATGGGGCGGTCTAAGAATTCTTTTACGCCAGATTCAAAATTTAGGAGGTCCTCGTCTGAAAGTCCCCCATTTTCTTCGTTCAAAATATCTTGCATGACAATGTGCGTGCGCACAACGTATCGGTTGTTTTTGGTTTTATAATTTGTTGTAAACCTAAAGTTACCTGTGCTAGATAAAATATGCTCGTACTTACCTAAAGATCGCATGCCTTTGTAAGCAATTGAAAAATTAAATTGTTTAGAGGTGTTAACGGTAAATAAGGCATCTAACAAATGACCTTGTTCAAAACCACTCTTATATAGTAACTCTGTAAGTGGCGTGGGCACGTGGTAGTAATTAATATCATCCACTTCCATATAGTTGAAGTGTTTGGCGTGTGCACCAAATGATGGCTGAAGCTCATTTGATTTGAAGTTTTCTGATAAGGTGTTATAGGTTTGCCCCATATTACTGAACGGCAAAAGCTCAAAATCATCCTTTCGGAGGTAATTAAATTTATACTCCTTATATATAGACAAGGTTGTGTCCAACTGGATGGTGTCGTTTTTACGGGAAATAATCAAATAATCCTTAATGTTCGCTTTTTCATTTTTGACCACCTTTTTAGACGGTCGGTCGGATATAGAATCTCGTCCCTGTCGATTGGGTTCAAAGTTTTTAGGCAACCCTTTTGACTTCTTCGGAATGAATTTTTCTTGAGAGAACGCAGTAGTTCCAAGGAGCAAACAGAAAAGAATTAAGACTAATTTATACATATATAAGGTTCTAACAGCAAATTATTGTTGGCACAAAAATAGCAAATATCTAATCTATTTTGTTTTTTTACAGCATAAAGACTGATTTTTACAATCAATTTAACTTTAAGAGGCGATTTATGTTGGACTTAAATGTTTCAAATTTAGAATTTGAGTGCGGTACAGACGAAGCAGGTCGGGGGTGTTTGGCGGGCCCTGTAACGGCGGCGGCTGTTGTTTTACCCTTGGATTTTTCGAATGAAATTCTGAACGATTCCAAACAACTTTCGCATACAAAACGAAATTTTCTAAAGCCCATCATTGAAACCCAAGCCGTTTCTTATGGGGTTGCACACATATACCCTAAAAAAATTGACAAGATAAACATCCTAAACGCCTCTATTTTGGCGATGCATCATGCGATTGCAAAATTAGAAAAAGTGGAGTTTATCAGTGTGGATGGCAATCGGTTCAAGGCATTCAAAAAAGTACCCCACCAGACGGTGATTAAAGGGGATGGCAAGTATCAAAATATTGCTGCGGCTTCAGTATTGGCAAAAACCTACAGAGATGCGTATATGGAAAAAATTCATGAGGAATTTCCGATGTACAATTGGAAACAAAACAAGGGCTATCCGACGAAAGAACACCGCGCAGCGATTCGTAAATATGGGACGACCAAATACCACCGGCTTTCTTTTAGACTTTTACCAGAATAACTTCCTTTTGAATTATAAGTCTTATCTTTGTTTGGAGTCGAATAAAGGATAACAGCCAATGCATAAGTTTTTATATTTTTTAGTGATTATTTTAACGATTTTTAGTTGTAATTACACTCAGAAATCAACGCGTTCCATCGAGGACTTGGTTCCAAAAAATGCTTCTGTTGTGCTCTCTATAAATTCTCTTGAAGGTTTTCAAAGCGCCATTAACAACAATGCTTTGATTTCTAAAACTGGCGTTTTTAAACTCTTGAAAAAAGCACTCATCCCATTGGACAGCCTCAAAAGTTTGAGTCCACTTTTGGTATGTGTAAATAAAGAGGCCAAGTCACAAGTGTTTACCTTTATTACGCATCAAAGAAATTTGAATTCAACTGATACTCTTTTAATTCCTTACATCACCTTAGACAGTATTTTGGTGGCTTCAACTTCTGCTGTGATTCTTGAATCTGTGAAAATGCAATCGACTTCTGAGTATTCCAAATTATCCAAACTACAACAAACGTCAAATACATTTTCGGTGTATTGTAAAACGTTTCCCGAACTAAAATCAATTCCGTTATTAAATTCTCAATCTGTGTATTTTGGATTTAACATTACTCCTGAAAGTATTGCGATGAATGGTACGATCTTAGATCAAAAATCTCAAAATAAATGGTTTACTCTTTTTGAAACTTTGGAACCTCAACCCCAGAGTTTGCAAACGATTATCCCTGCCGAAAGCACACGGATTAATTCCTTCAATTATACCGATTTTGAGCAACTCACACGAAATATTGATTCCGCAGGTTTTGTGTCAAAAGCATCAACTCTGGCAAAAGCATTTTTTAGTACCACTAAAGAAATTGGCAGCTTTGAAACTTCTGAGGGAACTGGAATTGCTCTAAAATCTATCGATATAAATGCAACCTATGAAGCCTTGAGCAGCTTCCAAAATGAGCTGAGTAGTTTTCGCTCGGTACCGCTGTTTGAGTTTACAGAACCTACTTTGTTCACAGATGCTTTTGGGCCGTTACTAACCACAATCAACCCCACTAAATTTATCATTCTCGATGATTATTTGGTGTTTTCAGGCTCTGAAAAGGTGTTGCAATTTGTGATTTCAAATTATCTGAACAAAAATACGCTTGAAACCAATTATGCTTATGAAACAATTCAAAACGCATTGAGCGACGAAGCCTCCTTTCAAACTTATTTTGACACTAAAGCGTTGGGAACTGTTTTAAACGAACTCTTCGATACAACAATTAAGGAAAAAGATTTAAGCGCCTATAAACTTTCTGCCTTACAATTGGTCAAAGACGATCATATCGTTCATGTGAATAGCATCCTCCAAAAATCAAAATCGAAACAATCAAAAACACAAATTAGCGAAGCATTTAGTTTGACGCTTTCAAACGACATTTTGATGGATCCTGTATTTGTCACCAATCACAGAACCAAAAAGAAAGATATTCTGGTTCAGGATATTGACCATAATTTATATCTCATTTCAAATAAAGGGGTCATTTTCTGGAAAAAGAAACTGAAAGGGGCTATTTTAGGAAAGGTGGAGCAGGTGGATTTGTATAGAAACGGCCGCTTGCAACTGGCATTTGCAACCCTAAACAGACTGTATATTATCGATCGGAATGGGAAAAATGTTGACCAATTTCCGTTGATGTTCAAGGATGAGATTACGCAACCATTAGCAGTATTTGATTATGACAAACAACGAAACTATCGTTTTTTGATCACACAAAACAAAAATCTTTTGATGTATGATTCTAAAGGGAAAGCTGTGAAAGGATTTAAATATAAAGCTGCACAGTCCATCGGCAGCCAACCCAAACATTTTCGAATTCGGGGGAAAGACTATATTGTATTCAGCTCGGGGAATCAACTCAAACTATTGGATCGACGTGGAGCGATTCGCGTGAAGGTAAAAGAGTCGATTGATTTTTCCGGAGAAGCTATTTACTTGTACAATTCTCTGTTTACCACCACTAATACGAAGGGTAATTTAATTCAGGTGAACTCCAAAGGAACCGTTAGCCGTCTATCATTGGGGCTTGACTCAAAGCACGACATGACAAGTTCTTCGAAAACATTGGTGACTCGAAGCGAGAATACATTGACTATAAAATCCTATACTGTAGATTTGGAATACGGAAGCTACTCCCCTCCTAGTTTGTTTTATTTAAGGGATAAAATTTATATTTCGATTACAGATATACAAGCTCAAAAAATTTGGTTGTTTGACAGTCAGGCCAAACCGCTTGCAAGCGTTCCTGTGTTTGGAACGAGTGCTATTGATTTAGCAAATGCAGATGCAGACAGACCCCTTGAGTTTGTAACCAAAGGAGATTCTAACAGCTTAATAATGTATCAGCTGTACTAGACTTCCGTCGCCTCAAAAAGTTTTAGAAAATGTTTTAAAAGTTTGACTTTTACCTCCGCCTCATCGACCTTGGTTTGTCCGAGTTCGACATGCAAAGACGTGACAGCTTTTCCGCGAATTCCACAAGGAATGATGTTATCAAAATAACCTAAATCGGCATTAACATTTAAAGCAAACCCGTGCATGGTCACCCAACGGCTTGCACGCACACCCATCGCGCATATTTTTCGTGCAAAAGGGGTTCCAACATCTAACCACACCCCTGTTTCGCCGGGGCTTCGTTCGGCTTTGAGGCCGTACTCTTCTAAGGTTAAAATAATGGTGTCTTCTAAAAAACGGAGAAATTTATGAATGTCTGTGAAAAAGTTTTCTAGATCTAAAATCGGATAGCCCACCACTTGACCGGGGCCATGATAAGTAATATCGCCGCCACGGTTGATTTTATAAAAAGTAGCCCCTTTGGATTCTAACTGAGCTTCGGACAACAAAAGATTGGACATGTCACCACTTTTACCCAAAGTATAGACATGCGGATGACTGACAAACAACAAATGGTTTGGAGTGCTTAAACCCGCAGATTCGCGACGGTTTTTAATTTTAATATCAATGGTCTCCTTAAATAAGGTCTCTTGATAATCCCAAGCTTCCTTGTAATCTTTGAGTCCCAGATCCTGTATGTTGACGCCTTTATTCATAGGCGGCAAATATACAGATTTATGACTTAGGATTGTTTAAAATTACCAGTGCTGCAATCACGCCAGGTACCCACCCACAAAGGGTTAATAAAAATACGATGACTATGGAACCACAGCCTTTGTCAAACACGGCTAAGGGTGGGAATAAAATAGAGACTATAACGCGCCAAATACTCATAAAAAAAGAGGGTTAAATTAAGTTATACCTATAAGACGTATCTTTTAATAGAACGTTACAAAAGCAATGGAGGATTTATACCGCTTTAATTGAAATCCTAAGCAATAGTCGTTATCTTTGTGTCTTAAATTTTATCAGAGTATTATGTCGCAGCTTTCAGAACAAGAAATTGTCCGTCGAGAAAAACTATCAAAATTACGTGCGTTAGGAATCAATCCTTATCCCGCTGATTTATTCCCCGTAACCCACAGCAGTGCTAAGGTCAAATCTGATTTTTCAGAAGGTACTAAAGTGGTTTTGGCCGGACGTTTGATGCGAAAAAAGATACAAGGAAAAGCGGCATTTGCGGAACTTCAAGACAGTGAAGGCCGTATCCAGATTTACATCAACAGAGATGAAGTTTGTCCTGATGAAGATAAAAGTCTCTATAACGATGTCTTTAAAAAATTGCTCGATTTGGGTGATTTTATTGGGATTGAAGGTGAACTTTTTACCACACAAGTAGGCGAAAAAACAGTGTTGGTAAAACACTTCAAACTGTTATCCAAAGCATTGAAACCCTTACCGCTTCCAAAAACAGATGCGGAAGGCAATACATACGATGAGTTTAATGATCCCGAAATGCGCTACCGTCAGCGGTATGCCGATTTGGTGGTCAACCCTCATGTCAAAGAAGTTTTTGTAAAACGAACTAAACTTTTCAATGCCATGCGTAGTTTCTTTAACGAGGCTGGTTATTTTGAGGTAGAAACGCCCATTTTACAACCGATTGCTGGAGGTGCTGCGGCACGTCCGTTTATGACACATCACAACAGTTTGGACATTCCATTGTACATGCGAATTGCCAATGAATTGTATTTAAAACGATTGATTGTCGGTGGATTTGATGGGGTCTATGAGTTTTCTAAAAACTTCAGAAATGAAGGGATGGACCGTACTCACAATCCAGAGTTTACAGCGATGGAAATTTATGTGGCTTACAAAGATTACAATTGGATGATGGAATTTTGTGAGCAATTGCTAGAACATTGTTCCATCGCCGTGAATGGCACCACAAAAACGACTTTTGGCGAGCATGAAATCGATTTTAAAGCGCCTTATGCTAGAATCACCATGGCGGATTCTATAAAGGAATTTACTGGTTTTGATATCGCTGGAAAAACAGAAGATGAGATTCGCGCAGCGGCTAAAGATTTAGGCGTTGAAGTGGACAACACCATGGGGAAAGGCAAATTGATTGATGAGATTTTTGGAGAAAAATGTGAAGGGAATTACATACAACCGACGTACATCACAGACTATCCAAAAGAGATGAGTCCTTTGTGTAAAGAACATCGCGAAAACCCTGAGCTTACAGAACGTTTTGAATTAATGGTTTGTGGGAAAGAAATTGCGAATGCATACTCAGAATTAAACGATCCTATTGACCAACGCGAACGTTTTGAGCACCAACTAAAATTGGCGCAAAAAGGAGATGATGAAGCAACGGAGTTTATTGATGAAGACTTTTTAAGAGCGCTCGAATACGGCATGCCGCCAACTTCAGGGATGGGCATCGGGATGGACCGTTTGATTATGTTTCTAACCAATAATGCATCGATTCAAGAAGTGTTATTTTTTCCACAAATGAAACCAGAGAAACAAGCATTGGTTTTAAGTGATAACGAAAAAGCGGTTTTTGAGGTCTTAAAATCCAATTCTGGTATTCAATTAGCAGACTTAAAAACACAGTCTGGACTGAGTAATAAAGGTTGGGATAAAGGCATCAAAGGACTGACATCAAAAGAACTCGCAAAAGTCTATAAGACTGATGATGTGCTAGTTGTTGAGTTTTTAGGCTAAATTAATTTTGACTTTACAAGGGTAGGCTTGTTGTTTTGGTTAAAGAATTATTATATTCACTTTTTAATTCACAAACTAAAAGAATAATTAAATGAAAAAGTTAATTTTATTCACCCTTTTGCTACTTGCATTCGTCTCTATTGAGTCGTGTATCAGCATCAAATCAACGTCTAAAAGAAAGGCAGAAGCTGCCAAAGCAGCTAAAAAACCAGATCCAAAACCTAAAAAAGACGCTATCAAGCCTTATGCAAAGGTGATCACTAAAGACGCACAATCAGATGAAGGATTGTTTACGGTTCATAAAATAGACGATAGCTTTTTTTATGAAATCCCTGACACACTTTTTGACAAAGAAATGTTGATGGTAACGCGTATCTCCAAAACAGCTTCAGGCGTTGGATTTGGTGGTGGAAAACAAAACACACAAGTTTTAAGATGGCAAAAGAAAGACAAAAAAGTAATTTTAAGAGTTGTTTCTTATGAAGTTTTTGCAGCCGATTCCCTCCCCGTTCATGAGGCGGTCGTCAATTCAAATTTTGAACCTGTTTTATATACCTTTCCTATAAAAGCATTTAGTGTTGACTCTACTGCGACGGTGATTGATGTGACTGATTTATTTAATAAAGATGTCAAAGCACTCGGACTGTCTTCCCGTTCCAGAAAACGCTATAAAGCGACCCGTTTAGAAAGTGAGAAATCCTTTATAGAAAGTGTAAAAAGTTACCCTAAAAATATTGAAGCGCGCCACGTTAAAACCTATGCGGCGACCAATGCTCCTTCAAATTCTAGTACAGGAACCATTTCTATAGAGATTAATAATTCTATGATTTTATTGCCTGAAAAGTTGATGAAACGTCGCTATTTTGACAAGCGTGTGGGTTGGTTTGCAAGGGGTCAAGTGGATTATGGCTTGGACGATCACCGCAGTAAAGAGGTGACCTTTTTGGACCGTTGGAGACTGGAAGTTAAAGAGGAAGACTTAGAGAAATTCAAAGCAGGTGAGCTTGTAGAACCTAAAAAAAAGATTGTATATTATGTGGACCGTGCGACGCCTGAAAAATGGCGTATATACATCAAACAAGGGATTGAGGATTGGCAAGTTGCTTTTGAAGCGGCTGGTTTTAAAAACGCCATCATTGCAGCCGATCCACCAACCCCAGAAGAAGATCCTGAATGGAGCCCAGAAGATGTTCGTTATTCGGTGGTGCGCTACCTCGCCTCTCCAATTCCGAATGCCAATGGCCCTCATGTAAGTGACCCACGAACAGGTGAGATTTTAGAAAGTGATATCAATTGGTATCACAATGTGATGACCTTATTAAGACGTTGGTTTTTTGTGCAAACATCGGCTATCAATCCGGAAGCACGAATGCCAGAATTTAAAGATGAAGTGATGGGACGTTTGATCCGATTTGTATCGGCTCACGAAGTTGGTCATACCTTGGGACTGCCTCACAATATGGGAAGTAGTTGTGCCTATAAAGTCGAAGATTTACGCAACGCTGCTTTTACTCAAAAATATGGAACGGCACCTTCCATTATGGATTATGCCCGTTTCAATTACATCGCGCAACCCGAAGATACAGGCGTGGCCTTGATGCCAGATGTTGGAGTGTATGACAAGTATGCCATTGCTTGGGGGTATAAACCCATTTTAGATACGACTGCCGAAGCCGAAAAAGAGACGCTTAACAGTTGGATTTTGGAACATGCTGGCGATCCGATGTACCGTTTTGGTCATCAACAAGTGGGGGATGTCGTAGATCCAAGTTCACAAACAGAAGACCTTGGAGATGACGCTATTTTAGCAAGTACCTATGGGATTAAAAATTTAAAACGTATTGTTCCAAACCTCATCGAGTGGACGACGGAAACAGGAGAAGATTACTCTGATTTAAATGATATGTACGGGCAATTGCTCTCTCAATTTAGTCGTTATATGGGCCATGTTGCCAACAATATAGGGGGTGTTTATGAGCAGTACAAAACTGCCGATCAAGCAGGCGCAGTCTATACTTATGTAGATAAGGAACATCAAAAAAATGCGTTGAAATTTATCAACGCACAATTATTCCAAACTCCGGAATGGTTGATTGACCCAACCATTTTTGAACGTATTGAATATTCCGGTTCCATTGAGCGCATCCGAAGACTGCAAGAACGAACCTTAAAAACAATTTTGAGTTTAGGGAAGATGGCGCGCATGATTGAAAATGAAACCATGAATGGTTCTGATGCATATACCCTCCGAAGTATGACGCGGGATTTGAGAACAGGCATTTGGAGTGAGTTGTACTCAGGACGAAAAATAGACACGTACCGACGGAATTTACAACGGGCTCATATGGATCGATTGGCATATTTGATGACTGTCGAAAATCAGAGCAAACGACGGGGCAGTGATTATGTGAAATCGACGGCTGTCAATACCAGTCAATCTGATATTCGTGCGATAGTAAGAGCAGAATTGAAAACCTTGAGAAACCTGATCAGCTCGAGCATTTCAAAAACTTCGAATGGCATGAATAAAATTCACTTGAGGGATGCTGTGGAACGGATCAATTTAATTTTAGACCCGAAATAAGAAAAAGAGGCTGTCTAAAAAACAAATAAACATGTCATTCTGAATTTATTTCAGAATCTCGAAGAATTGAAAATCAATAACTATGAGAAGCTGAAACAAGCCTACTTTCGGTAGGTAAACTTGCCTGACGGTAGGCAGGTTCAGCTTGACAAGAAAAAGACTTTTTGAACGGCTTTTTTAGTTATACAGGTTTAATGTTTTTTTCAAAGCGGTTGTGTATCCATAAAATCAGGAGTCCAAACCCGATCGATCCAATAATCAAACAATTATTCAGTAGTCCATCTACAGAGAAGGACAAACGAATAAGAATGGTTGAAATGATAAACCCTGAGTTTCTTATGACTTTATGAAATTGATCGGTATAGAAAAATGAAAAGAGCAACAGGAATACATCGACAATTATTAGAATCGCGAAAAATTCATCAAAGAAAATACTGTTGACATCTTTTAAGGCGAGGGACAAATTTTCGGGTGTATTTTGAAAAACCCAACTTCCAAAGGTGACCAGTCCAATCCCAATAAAAATGGGCACTAAAATTGTTGCCATAAACTTTTTGATGGCTATAAATTGTTCAATTTGAGCAGGTTCTAGCGTATTTACTTTATTTGATATGTGTAATTTTTGACGTTCTAATGAGAACAAATAGATCATAAAAAACAGCAATAATGCGGTGATAATATCATAGGTGAAATTAAGATCGTTTTTGATGTCAAACCAATCTGAATTGAGCTCTAAATTGGCCAAATCTTTGAAAATACGTCGGATGACAATCAGTGTAATAATCTCATATTGCTTGCCAATATAGGTGGTGATCGACCGCGGCAAATAGAAAATTAACAGATAAACTTCATAGATCAGGATAAAAGAAAAGGGGGTGTAAATCGCTGCGATTGGAGAATCAAAAAAATTGAGCCCTTCAGGAATCACAATCAGCTGGTTTTGCACCAAATAAATAGTGATAAGGTGTGCTAAAAAACTGAGGATAGCAATAATAAGAATAAACTGTTCTACCTTATTTTTTACAGTTTCAGACAGCACTGAATTGTAAAAAAGTGCATTTAATTTTGAGATCATGACTAGTTGATTTAAAATTGGTTAAGTGTAGAAAGGATACTAAATTTACGAAAAACAAATGAGCTTTCGTAGAATCTGCTTCATTATATTGTGGTTTTCATAAAAATGGGTTAGTTTTAAAACAATTGGACCAGACGATTTAAGAAGTCCTAAATGTAACCTATGTTACAACAAAGAAGGTTTTTAAGTTCTAGTTTTGTAAAAAATAAAAAGCACTGATTTAGTTATTATATACAAAAGTTAAAAAACATGATTCAAGAGTTAAAAGCAAGTTACGGACATCAATTTGAAGAGGCATTACTTGAAGAAATTTCACAAGTAGGCACTTTTAAGGACGTTCCGGCTGGCTATAAGATGATAGAAATCGGAGACTACATCAAAGGGATGCCTTTATTACTATCCGGTGCTATTAAAGTCTTAAGAGACGATTCTGACGGTGACGAGTTACTGCTCTATTATCTGGAAAAAGGAGATACCTGTTCCATGACCATGAGTTGTTGTCTGGGACAAGCCAAAAGTGAAATCAGAGCGATTGCTGAAATGGACACAAAACTCATCATGGTTCCCGTTATAAAGATGGAAGAATGGGCTGCAAAATACAAGTCTTGGAGAAACTTTGTGTTTGAAAGCTACCATAAACGCCTCAACGAATTGCTACAAACAGTGGACGCCATTGCATTCACAAAAATGGACGAACGGGTATTGAATTTTTTAAAAGAAAAAGCCCGCATCACTAACAACACTTCCATATATAACACACACCAAGAAATTGCTTACGAACTTCACAGCTCAAGGGTGGTGATTTCAAGACTTCTAAAAAAATTAGAGAATTTAGGAAAAATTGAGTTGAAACGAAACCACATTCAAATCATTGATTTAAATTAAAAACAACCTTTATTATGGAACTCTTAGAACTTTTTGGATTCATTTGCGCGTTGATTATCGGAATTTCACTAGGGCTGATTGGTGGTGGGGGCTCTATATTGGCCGTCCCTGTTTTGGCATATTTATTTTCGTTTGATGAACGCATAGCAACCTCCTATTCCTTGTTTATAGTTGGAATGAGTGCTTTAATCGGTGGACTGAAACAACATTTTAAAGGGTATGTCGATTGGAAAACGGCCATCATTTTTGGTTTGCCTGCTATTGTAGGCGTGAGTCTGGTGCGGCATTTTTTAGTGCCAATTCTTCCGGATGAATTGTTTCATATTGGTACGTTTATTTTCACCCGTCGAATGGGCATGTTTGGACTCTTTGCAATCCTCATGTTTCCCGCTGCATTTTCTATGTTGAAACAACAAAAAGTAACCACATTAGAAAAGAAAGAAACAGTCTCCTACAATTACCCCTTAATTTTAATAGAGGGATTACTCGTTGGAGGAATTACAGGTCTCATTGGAGCCGGCGGTGGTTTTTTAATCATACCCGCATTGGTAATTTTAGCAAATATAGAAATGAAAGTCGCCATTGGAACCTCTTTAGTTATCATTGCTTTTAAGTCCCTTCTAGGCTTCTTTATTGGCGACGCGACAAAGATGGAAATCGATTGGGAATTTCTATTCACTTTTACAGGGATTGCTATTGTAGGAATTTATATTGGCAGCTATTTGAGTAATTTTATAGATGGAGGAAAACTCAAAAAAGCATTTGGGTATTTCATTTTTATAATGGCCTTATTTATCTTTTATATGGAGTTCCTTTTGAACTGATCTAAAAAACAGTCTTCAATGTAACATAGGTTACTGTACGGCTTGTTCTCCCTTCATAAATTTACAGCATCAAACAAAAGATGCCACCATGAAAATAGAACAAATTTATACAGGCTGCCTTTCTCAAGGCGCTTATTATATTGAAAGCAACGGAGAAGTTGCAATCATTGACCCTTTAAGAGAAGTGAAACCTTACCTCAACCGAGCGAAACAAGACAATGCAACAATAAAATATATATTTGAAACACACTTCCATGCCGATTTTGTAAGCGGTCATGTGACGCTTTCAAAAGAAACGAACGCACCCATCATTTACGGTCCAAACGCAAACCCAAAATTTGAAGCTACCATCGCAACCGATGGACAAGAATTTAAATTAGGGAATCTTACAATTATAGCCCTTCATACACCAGGCCATACGATGGAGAGTACGACCTATCTTTTAAGAGATGAAAACGGAAAAGACCATGCAATTTTTAGTGGAGACACCCTTTTTTTAGGAGATGTTGGAAGGCCCGATTTGGCACAAAAAATTGGAGATTTAACCATCGAAGACTTGGCAGGCTTTCTTTTTGACAGTTTACGCCAAAAAATTATGATTCTTGCAGATGATGTTGTGGTGTATCCCGCACATGGAGCCGGCTCTGCTTGTGGTAAAAATATGATGAAAGAAACTGTGGACAGCTTGGGAAATCAAAAAAAGATGAATTATGCGCTCCGTGCTGATATGACCAAAAAAGAATTTATTTCTGAAGTCACACAAGGACTTTTGCCACCTCCAGACTATTTCCCAGCAAATGTAAAATTAAATATAGAAGGCTATGATGATTTTGATACGGTTCTAAAAAGGGGCACTCAAGCCTTATCGCCTCGCGCTTTTGAAGCCGCAGCGAATGAAACCTCAGCCATTGTTTTAGATGTTCGGCAGCAAGATGCTTATGAAAAAGGTCACATTCCCAGTTCCATTTTTATTGGGCTGGACGGGGAGTTTGCTCCTTGGGTAGGCGCACTAATTGCCGATGTGAAACAACCGCTGTTATTAGTCACAGAAAAAGGCCAGGAAGAAGAAGCCATCACACGTTTATCACGCGTTGGTTTTGACCAAACACTTGGATATCTCGAGGGTGGTTTTGAAGCATGGAAAAATGCATCTATGGAATACGATACGGTTAGCTCCATCACAGCTGAGGCGTTTAAAACAACTTATGAAAATCAAAAAACCAACGTATTTGATATGCGCAGGGAATCTGAGTTTTTATCGGAACATATCCTAGAAGCTCATAATACTCCACTGAATTTTATAAACGACCATCTTGCGGAATTCAAGAGAAATCAACCCTTTTATATCCATTGTGCTGGAGGCTACAGAAGCATGATTGCAGCTTCGATTCTTAAAAGTCGTGGGATTCATAATTTAATTAATATCAAAGGAGGGTTTGTAGCGATTAAAAAAGCTGGTGTTCAAGTCTCAGACTTTGTGTGTCCCACAACCCTGTAGTATCTAACAGAAAAAATGCCCCTCAAAACATAACTAAATAAAAATGGCTGAATTCCAGCCTTCACTTAAATAAGATATTAAATATGATTTCAATTTACGAACCCTGGCCGTGGTATGTTTCTGGCCTTATGATTGCCCTTGTAATGTTTTTACTTTTAATGGTCGGCAAAAACTTCGGGATGTCTTCCAACCTTCGAACACTCTGCACCCTTTGTGGTGCCGGTAACGCTTCTGATTTTTTTAAATTTGATTGGAAAACGCAAAAGTGGAATTTAGTTGTCATTTTGGGAGCTGTAATTGGCGGCTATATAGGCGCCCACTTTCTGTCCTCAGAGTTGACAGTTGCGATGCATCCAGAAACCGTCAAAGATCTAAAAGCAATGGGCTTTGAAAGTGCTGGAAGTGCTTACCTCCCAAACGAACTGTTTGGACTCACGGCTCTGACCAATATTAAATCACTCCTTGTTTTATCTATTGGAGGGCTATTCGTTGGTTTTGGTGCTCGATATGCAGGAGGCTGCACTTCTGGGCATGCAATTTCTGGTTTGAGTAACCTTCAACTCCCTTCATTAATTGCCGTGATTGGTTTTTTTATTGGAGGACTCACCATGATTCATTTAATTTTCCCTTTAATTTTTTAAACTATGAGAACACTTATATATCTTTTTATCGGCATCCTTTTGGGCATTACTATGTTTAAATCAGAAGCGGCCTCTTGGTTTCGTATTTATGAAATGTTTAAATTTGAATCCTTCCATATGTATGGCATTATTGGCACTGCTTTAGCGGTGGGTCTGTTGGTGGTACAAGTGATCAAACGTTACAAAATAAAGTCTTTTTACGGCGAACCCATTACATTTTTTCCTAAAGAAAAAAGCATCCGTCGGTACTTGATTGGGGGTATTATATTTGGATTAGGCTGGGCCTTAGCAGGTGCGTGCCCAGGTCCTATGTTTACTTTAGCAGGAGCAGGATATGCGCCCATTCTTGTGGTTATTGTGGCATCACTTTTAGGAACCTTCCTATATGGACTGTTAAAGGATAAGCTGCCGCATTAAATGTAGTGTTTCAAAAAAAACGGTTTCACTAATAATGTTTGCATATTAATCACTAACTTAACAGGAAACCAATTTAATTATGAAAAATTTACTGATTGTATTTACAATTTTCAGTCTAACAGCCTGTACGTCTTCAGACGACGATGCTGCGACTACTGCTGACACGACTGCACCAATAATTACATTACTTGGAACAAATCCTGAGACTGCTTTTGTTGGAGAAACTTATACAGATGCTGGAGCTTCGGCTACTGATGCTGAAGATGGAAATATGACAGCCAGTATAGAAACCGTTAATTCTGTTGACACTTCTACTGCGGGAACTTACTCCGTAACCTATAATGTATCGGATGCAAGTGGAAACGCCGCAACGGAAGTAACACGCACAGTGAATGTTACTTCAGCTGAACAACTAATTATTGGCAACTGGACTTCAACATCTACAGATTCTGAAGGGTCTTATAACAGTCGAGTTACTATTATTGAATCCGGAGAAATGTCTGTATATGTAGAAATCACACTCACAACGGGTACCGTAATGCAATCTGTGGAAGGGATGACTTGGACTCTGAATGGGAATCAATTTACAACAACGGACACCTTTTTTTATAATGATGACGATGATGATGTAGTAGATACGGCGACAATTACGGTCATCAATCAAAACTCCTTTTCTTTTTTGAGTGACAATGGTGAAACCTTAACGCTTAATAGAGATTCAGACTATGAATCTACAATCGTTGGAACCTGGCTAGATGTGTTTTTGGAAAACGGATGTCAATATACTATTGAATACGATTTTTCAAACTCAAACGAGTTTACAGGATCTAACATAAACGATTGCAACGACGACGCGACAACTGTTTCAGGTCCCTATACGACGACTGGTATTCTTAGCGGTGCGATCTATGCTGGAGATGAAGAGCCTGACTCTGAACAAACTTACTTTGCAGTTCAAGGAGATAAGTTTTATCTTTATGTTGAAGAAGGAAATAATGGTAATGTGTTTACTAAACAATAATACAAAAGAGGCGGCTTGAAAAAACTTTACTTTGTCGATTTGAACCTGCCTACCGACAGGGAAATTCAGATTGACAGATTTTATACTTTTAACCCAGCTTTTTTTTGGTTTTAAGAAAACACTTCAGGTTTGATATGACTTGCAATTAAAAATAAATAAGTTGTATTTTACCATTAATTTTAATTAGTTTTGCATTTAAAACCAATTTAACCATGAAAAATTTACTATTATTATTTACAATTTTCAGCCTTACAGCTTGTACGTCTTCGGACGATGATTCTTCTGCTGACACGACTACACCGCCAACAGCTGCAGAAACCATTATTGGCAACTGGACTACACAATTTACAGAGTCTGAAGGAACTACTACCGGTCGAATTACTTTTATTGAATCGGGTGAAATGTCTATATGTATACAAGTAACCCCAACGGGAAGTGATGAGACAATTTCTTCTGTTGAGGGGAAAACTTGGACGCTAGACGGCGATCAATTTACGACGACGGATACTCTGGAAGATGAAACTGACACGGATACATTGACAATAAACAACCAAGATTCCATTTCTATTTCTAGGACCGACGGCGAAACATTGAACCTCACTAGAGTTGACGCGTATGAAACATCACTTATTGGCGATTGGGAAGGGACCGATACAGAGAATTGTATTAGTACTGTTCAAGTCAGCTTTACAAATTCAAACACCTATAGCTCTATTGTAACTAACATGGATTGTGAAAACGAGGTGACCAACGTTGGAGGGACTTTTACTAGAAATAGTGGCACTCTTAGTGGTACGCTATCATTCGTAGATGAAATAAGCAATGAAACTAACAATGCATATTATGCCGTACAGGGAAATGCGATGCTCCTGTTTTTCGAAGGCAGTGACGATGGCTTCGTGCTATTCAAATAATAATATTTCCAAAAAAATACTCTTAGCAACTAGTATCGCTAAATAATATCAAAAAGACGGTCTGAAAAGACGGTCTTTTTTATTGGTATAAAGTGAATGTTTAGAGTCTGGTGAGTTTCGCACTTATCGCATCTACGCAATTAATCCCATCAATAGCGGCAGAAATAATACCACCTGCATACCCTGCGCCTTCGCCACACGGATACAAGCCTTTGACGTTGACATGCTCTAAGGTTTCTAAATTTCTAGGAATGGATATGGGTGAGGATGTCCGACTTTCTGGCGCATGCAATACGGCTTCATTAGTGAAATAGCCTTTCATTTTTTTTCCATATACAGAAAATGCTTTTCGCAACCGTTTAGAAATCATTGGAGGTAAAACTGTATTAAGGTCTACCGAAACGATGCCGGGTTGGTAAGACGTTTTTGGGAAGTCTTTCGATAATTTTCCTTCCACAAAATCGATCATGCGTTGTGCAGGTACTTGCTGTGTTTTTCCAGCCACTTCCCAACAATCACGTTCCACTTTTTTCTGAAAATCAAGACATACAAAAGGATCTTTTTCTGAATAGTTGGGTAAATCTTTAGGTTCTACACTCACCACAATCCCCGAATTTGCATAGGGATTATTTCGCTTGCTTGGGCTCCATCCGTTGGTGACTACTTCTTCTTGAGCCGTGGCACAAGGCGCAATAATTCCACCCGGACACATACAAAACGAATAGACGCCCTTCCCGTCAATTTGATCGACCAGACTGTAAGAGGCTGGAGGCAAATACGGATTTTCAACATCCCCGTGGTATTGAATTTTATCAATTAAATGTTGAGGATGCTCCACCCGAACGCCCAACGCAAATGCTTTCGCTTGTAAGTGCACCCCTTTTTTATGGAGTAAATAAAATATATCTCTGGCAGAATGCCCCGTCGCTAAGACGACATTTTCAAAGGGTTTCCATTCAGTGTCATTAATTTTTAGATCTTTGATGGCGTTGTCTTCAATTTGAATATCGGTCAGTTTGGCGTTGAAATGTACCTCCCCGCCTGCTTCGATAATCGCTTCCCGCATGGCGGTAATAATGGCCGGTAATTTATTGGTTCCTATATGTGGATGGGCTTCCACCAAAATGTCTTCCGACGCTCCAAAATGCACAAACCATTCGAGGGCTTTGAGGACATTGCCCCGTTTTTTGGAGCGTGTATATAATTTTCCGTCAGAGTAAGTCCCTGCGCCACCTTCTCCAAAACAATAGTTTGATTCGGGGTTGACAATCTGTTCTTTGTTGATCGCTGCTAAATCGCGACGTCTGGCACGCACATCTTTTCCGCGCTCAAATACTATGGGTTTCAAGCCTGCTTCGATAGCACGCAAAGCGGCATAGAGCCCTGCAGGCCCTGCACCTATGATCGCAATTTGGGGTTTTGAGTGCACCGCTTGTGGTACAAAAGATTGGGGTTGTGTTCGGGTTTCACCAAGCAACCAAAATTCGATTTGTAAGTTGAGTTTAATCGTTGCCTTTCGGGCATCAATCGAACGTTTTCGGATGCGCCAATCGACAATATCTGCTGAACGCAGTTTGGCCTTAAAAAGACTCGATTTTAGTATAAAATCGGTGTCTTTTTGTTGTGCTGGTTTTATGGTAATTTGTACGAATACACTCATTGTGGCAAAGGTAACTAAAGTTTCCTTGGAATTGTTTAAAAGGCAATTGAACACAAAAACAATTCAACTAAACGCTGTATCAAACTCTGGTTTGATTTTTAATTTTGAGAGAAAAATACAGTATCTGTAGAGAGTACCGCACACACTGACAGTAGGTTGGATGAAAATAATTTCATTTTTATTAGAAGAAAAAACGATAAGTCCAGTTCTTTTTTTAAATTTGAATACCCAGATTGCTAATAACCTACTATGCCCCTATTTCAAAATACGGTTGTCACTAGACAGCTCAAGACTCAAAATAAGACCCTCATTTCAGAAAAATGGATCGCTTATAAAGCCCATTTTTTTAATCCTGAAATCCAAGAAAATATTCGGAATGCTAAAGAGGAACAGTACCAAGAAGGTTTTTTAAGAGATCTGTTTGTCACTATTTTTGGATACACCCTAAACCCCGAAACCAATTTCAATCTTACCACTGAACTTAAAAATGCCAAAGACAGCAAAAAAGCAGATGGTGGAATTATTATTGATGGCACCGTTGTGGGTGTTATCGAACTCAAAGGCACCAACACCACGGATTTAGCAAAAGTAGAACCCCAAGCGTTTGGGTATAAAAACAATCAGCAAGATTGTGTGTATGTCATAACTTCTAACTTTGAGAAACTCCGATTTTACATCGATAATGCGATTGAACATATAGAGTTTAATCTGTTTACGCTTAGCGAAGAAGTGTTTCAACTCTTGTATGTATGCATCGCTTTTGAGAATATTAAAAACAACCTTCCTAAAAAATTAAAAGAAGAGTCTTTAAGTCAAGAAGAAAACATCACCAAACAGTTGTATAAAGATTACTCTCTGTTTAAACGAGAGTTGTTTCAAAATTTAACTCACCTCAATCCCCAATTTGAAGCCTTAGAATTATTTAAAAAATCTCAAAAATTATTAGATCGATTTTTGTTTTTATTCTTTTCTGAAGACCGGAATTTACTGCCTCCAAATTCTGTAAGACTTATTTTAGAGCAATGGAAAAAGTTAAAAGATTTAGATGCCTACACACCTTTATACGATCGTTTTAAAAAATACTTTGGGTATCTAAACACGGGCTTTAAAGGGAAACAATACGATGTGTTTGCATACAACGGCGGGCTTTTTAAACCCGATACAATTTTAGCCAATATTACGATTGATGATGCGTTGCTTTACAACCATACTCTAAAACTCTCAGAATATGATTTTGAAAGTGAAGTGGACGTCAATATTTTAGGTCATATTTTTGAAAATTCCCTCAATGAACTGGATGAAGTGAAAGCCCAATTAGAAGGGCAATCGGTTGATAAAACGACCACCAAACGCAAAAAAGACGGTGTGTTTTATACCCCAAAATACATCACCAAATACATTGTAGAAAACACGGTAGGCAAACTTTGTACGGAGAAAAAAATAGAGCTGGACATTAGCGATGAGACCTATCAACACGCCAAACAACGAAGTAGAAAACGACTGGAAACACTGAACGATTACAGGACGTGGTTGTTACAACTGACCATTTGTGATCCTGCTTGTGGCTCGGGAGCATTTCTAAACGAAGCCCTTAATTTTCTGATTGCAGAACATCGGTATGTGGATGAACTGTCTGCTAAGTACAATAATGACACCTTAATGCTCAGTGATGTAGAAAATAGCATCCTAGAAAATAATTTATTTGGAGTGGATCTGAATGAAGAATCTGTAGAGATTGCCAAACTCTCGTTGTGGTTGCGAACGGCGCAACCCAACCGTAAACTTAACAGCCTGAATCACAATATAAAATGTGGCAATTCTTTGATTGACGATCCCAAAGTTGCGGGCGACAAAGCTTTTAAATGGGAAGAGGAATTTCCAAGTATTTTTAAAGAAAAACATAAAAAACCATACCATATTACAACAACGATCCACGACAGTCGGACTTCAAAAAGAATGGAGAAGTACAAAGTTAGAGAACGACGGGAAGGAAGCACAAAACCTCATGTGATTTATTTTACTCCTGAAGATGATGTGCAGATGACCCAAATCATTGCGGATGTTGCAAAAGAGAACCAACTCAATATACTTGCCTATAACATTTGTGGGGACCATATCCATTTGTTATTGGTGTGCGCTATAGAGGAGATTCCTGCGATTATGCAAAAGATAAAAGGACGGACTTCGTATTTTCACAAGAGGGGTTACAAGGGGCCTTACAAGGGGCTTAAGCCCCTTGAGAAAGTAGATGGGAAAAACAAACCGTTGTGGCAACAAAAATACAGTCCCCCAAAAGAAGTTAGCAGTACGGAACAGTTATTGAATACCCTAAAATACATTCAGACGAACAGAAATAAGCACGAATTGCCGCCGCATCCCAAAGCCTTACAAAATACCATTAACGCGCTCTGTTGCTCAGAAGCACACGCCTTCCGTACCGAATATGCTGGTGGGTTTGATGTGGTGATTGGGAATCCGCCGTATGTGAGAAAACAGGGATTGATAAAACATTACCCTGAAATGTGCGATTATTATGAAGAAAAATATCAATCTGCGACTGCTAATTATGATATTTATGCGCTTTTTATGCAAAGGAGTTTTGATTTAATTCATGCCAAAGGAGTTGTCTCTTATATTTTGCCTCATAAATTTTTGGTTACCGATTTTGGTGCTGGGATAAGACAGTTTTTTAAAGAGAATTCTGCTGTTGAAAGCATCTTACATTTTGGTTCTGAAATGGTTTTTACGGATGCATCCACTTATACATGTATTATAAATTTAGATAAGTCTGAAAAAGATAAAGTACGGTTTAAAAAAATAAAACCTATGGAGATTAATAATCCATTTGATTGGGATTATATCCTGAGTGAAAATCTAAATGAGGACAATTGGGATTTGCAAAGCCAAAAAACATTTGATACTATTGATAAATTAAAGCAACAACCATTTACTATAAATGATGTGTTTTATAGAATATTTGTTGGGATGCAAACAAGTTTAGATGCTGTGTATGTTTTTGAAGGCATTGATAAAGGGAGTTCTATTGAAGCCTACAATCCTAAATATGATTATCATTTTGAAATAGAAAAAGAATTAGTAAAACCGTTTATTAAAGGGAATGAAATTTCAAAATACAAAAAGCTTAGTAACAATTATTATGTACTATTCCCTTATGGGGAAAATGGAACTGGAATTAGTGAAGAATATATAAAATCAAATTTACCAAAAACATATTTATACCTTAAACACTTTGAAAAAGAAATAAAAGGTAGAGAAAATGGTAAGATGAATGTTGAAAAAGGATGGTATTTATATATATATCAAAAAAATCATGAGAAATTCCCTCATCCAAAAATAATGACCCAAGAAATTTCATTAGGATGTAATATGACTTATGATGAAAAAGGAGAATTCTATCATCCAACTACAATCTATTCATTTGTAAAAAATAAAAAATTTAAAGTAGATGAAAAGTTTTATTTAGGGATTTTAAATTCTAAAGTAATGTGGTTTTTTCTAAAAAATACAGGAACAGAATTAAGAGGTGGTTATTTCAGGTTTAAAACTAATTACTTAAAACCATTCCCACTACCCGAAATTCCAGAGAACCCAAACCTTATTATTGATCGTACAAACCAAATGCTGTCACTAAACAAAGACTTGCAAGAGCTGTCTCAAAAATTCCAAAGAACTTTGCTCAGAGAATATGAATCCCTCGATAAGCTCTCTAAAAAACTAGAAACTTGGTTTGCACTCTCCTATGCAGACTTTTTAAAGGAGCTGCAAAAGAAAAAAGTGGTATTGTCCTTATCCAAAAAAGCAGAGTTGGAAGCTTACTTTTTAGAAGAACAGCAAAAAGCCGTGGCGCTTAAAACACAAATTGACCAAACAGACAAAGAAATAGATGCGATGGTGTATGCACTCTATGGATTAACGGAAGCGGAAATTGCAATCGTTGAGAGTTGTTGACGGAGTGAAAAAAAATGTAATCAATAGTGTAGGGAACACACAGTGGCACAATAGTTTAGATATATTACAATTGTGAAATAAACAATACCATTCTGTTAAAACAAAAATTATTCACAGTACCTTTGCAAAAACTATGAAAACAATAGAACGTACATGTGCCATTGCGTATTCAATTAATCTTTTAGGAGACAAATGGTCTCTTTTGATATTAAGGGATGTCATTTTACACAAAAAATCTAAGTTTAAGGAGTTCCTAGATTCTAAAGAAAAAATTGCGACCAACATTCTTACCAACAGATTAAAGTTTTTGGTTGAGGAAGGGTTTCTGGAACTCTTAGATCCTGAAGGCTTCAAAAAAAACAAGCAATATATCGCAACGGATAGAGGGCTTTCGGCACTGCCTATTATCATGGAATTATATTTGTTTTCTATTGACTCCATTGAGGAGTCTGTCTTAAATGCCTCTCAAATTAAAATTAAAAAGCAGGTCACTAACAATCGCAAGGCTTTCGAAAGAAAACGAAAAACGAACTATCTTAAGTTTGTTGAAACGTTGAGAGATAGTTAGTAGCGGCTATCCCATTTTATTCGTAAAAGATATATAAGGCTTTATAGATAACTTTAAACGCCCAACAATTCAAAACATCTTAATTTTCAGGATGATTCCCAAAAGGTCGGGCTTTCCGATTCAATCCCTAACGCAAGAAATAACCTCTTTGAGAAAAAATTAAAACCGATGACAGCACTAGTTATTACACAAAAATTTATTGATTTTTTTGTATATTTGAATATACTATCATTGCTATGACAACAATAATTATTGATAAGGATTTAAATTTTTCTAAAACTCATTTTAGAAATATTGAGGAATTACAAATGGAAATTTTGTTGATGAATGAGCGTTCAGAACTTTCTCCTGAACATATCCGAGTTTTAAAAGAACGAGAAGCAGAAGCAGATAATGCGACTGATGATGGTTTCACATTTGAAGAATTAAAAGCCAGTATTCGTCGTAAAAATGGCTAATTTTTATACTCGTCCCCTTGCCTAACAAGATATTCAAGAAGTTGTCGATTATTATGATGAGTTAAATCCAAAACTTGCCGATTCTTTTTTAGCTGAACTAGAGCAATGTTACAACAAAATAAAGCAAGTCCCCGAAGGTTACCATAAGCGATTAGGCAATATCCGAGCTGCTTTTCTTAAAAAATTTCCGTTTGGTGTGTACTATAAGATTTATGGTGAAAAAATTGTTGTTATTGCAATTTTACACACGAGCAGGAATCCTTCCATTTGGAAAAAACGGTGAGATTTCAACAAAATAGAAATAATCCATTTCCCAAAATTTTACCTAACATTTGCAAAATCAATTATTTCTAAAGAAACGGACAAAACACATTCTAAAATTTTGGACCTAAAAAAACCTCTTGATTTCTCAAGAGGTTTTACTAGTAGATAACTCCACTGAAATATCGAACATTCGTTTTATCCCAAGAAATTTTTTTGACCTATATAAATTAATTATTTAGACCTCTCAAAAAAGAAGAATTCCTCAATAGGTATTTCAAACAATTTTGACATTTTGAATGCAGTAGGTAAACTTGGGTCAAATTTCTCTTTCTCAATAGCATTTATTGTTTGTCTTGAAACGCCTATTATTTCTCCCAACTGCTCCTGCGTAAGTTCTCTTTGTTTTCTGAGGTCACGAACTATATTCTTCATAGATATCTTTTTCTATTAATCAACAAGGTTATGAAGTAGGTAACAGACATGAACATGATAAGGTAACTGATCTCAGCATTTGATGTGATTAGGTTGGTTTGATCCAAAAGTGAATAACTCAAGCCTACTACAACTGTTGCGCCAAGAGTTAAACCCATTGATTCAAGGTGAATTTTGCGTTCAAGTTCATCATAATGGTTAAATAATGATCTGTTTGCCAAAATCATTAAAACTCCATTAAGAAGATTAATGCATATTGCCAAAGTTGTCCATAGTGTACTGTTTTCCCAAATGAATTTTGGTCCAAATGTAGCAACGGCCAATGTGGCGACCCAAGTCCAGGTCCAAATTGCTAATCGAATCGTTCTTTTTTTTCTTTCTTCTTTCATCATATTATTTTAATTCATTAACCTCATCTTTTAAGGTTTCTACAATTTTTTTTAATTTAAGTACTTGAGCTAACGCTGCTAATCCAAAGATAAATCCCATAATTCCCAAAGCTTCCATATTAGTTTTATTTAAATTTATGTAAAGTTTATTTGACAAAAGTAGTCAAAATAAATTAAAATGTAAAGTTTTATTTACAAAAAATATGTTTTGATAAAAAAACGGCTACACTTTATAAAAGTATAACCGTTTTATTGTTTTAGTAGATAACTCTATTGAAATATCGAACATTAGTCTAACTCCAAAAGACTTAATCAACACTCATCACATAATGACTCTTATTATGAAAAGTTGAACTAATATGATTTTTATTTCCCCTCACCCTATTATTCAAAGCTGGAGCAAAACTGAAGCGATTGTTTACTTAACTACCTGCAAAAGGAGTTCCAAAAAGACCTACTGCCAACTCTGCCCATATTAACATAAATATTATAACCAATATTCCAATGTATAGGACTCGATTTTTTAAATTCTTTGCACGATTACTCGCAAAATTAATTCCAATACTAAGGAGAATTAGTAGAGAACCCATAATAATGAAATCAAATGGACTCCAGTTAATTTCATCAGTGATAGTCATTCCAATTAAAGGAATTAATAACAAAAAAAGAGGATAAAAAATTCTTTTTGACATGCTCAAATATAAAAAAACGGCTACACTTTATAAAAGTATAACCGTTTTATTGTTTTAGTAGCGGGAACTGGACTCATTTCGACTCCGCTCAGTGTAAACTTCTCGTCCTTTAAAACCTTAGTGTTTTTAACAAAAAAAGTCAAAACAATTAAGCTTTGACTTTCTATTTAGTAGCGGGAACTGGACTCGAACCAGTGACCTTCGGGTTATGAGTTTAAAATATCGCTATTTCAAAAATCAAAAAACCAGTAAAATCAACCATTACCGCTTTTAAAAAAGCCCATCAAATCAAAAATCGTGTACCGATTTCTGTACTAATTATTATTTAACTATTAACTTTAAATTCTTAACAAGACCAACAGCAGCTTTACTCTTAACCTTTTTTTCAAAATAACCTTCATCTGTGTAAACTCTCACTTTAGATACTTTATTTGTTATTAATTTTTCAATATCATCATTACTATCAAAAACATAGGTCACTTCTGCACCATAAATACTTGAACCAAAAACACCATCATTTGCACCACCTTGCCTTGATACAACATGCTTATTTGACTTTACCACTACAGTATCTCCATTATCAAGTTTAAAAATTACTCTAAACCCCTTGCCTATTGCAAATACTGTCTTACCTGCATTTACTCTAATTCTACCAATAAAAAAAACAGAATCCTTTTCTTTTAAAATGCTATATTTTAAAATAGTAGGCTGTAGTCCTTTAGAGATAAGCTTCTCCCATTTTGTTCTTTCAATACTTCTTCCTGTAAATTCATCAGTTTCTTTTATTAATTCTTGTGAAAAAATAGAACCAACACAAAACACTATAAATGAAAAAGTCAATATTAGTCTTCTCATATTATTTGATTAAAATGTTCTTTTAATTACTTTGTAAATCGAATGCACCTCATTTAAACTTATAGGGAATTCTGGAAACTCTGGAGATTTGTTTCTTGAAACACAAGTTATATCCCCTTTTTCATCTGGACCTTTAATGTCTTTATGAAAGATTCCAGTTTCACAAATTATAATCCAACCATATTGAGTTGAATTAAAGCCATCTCTCCAATGTTGCTTTCCAAGTTCTCTAGCTAAAACTTGTGCACCTGAAGGAGTATCATCTAACATTCCACCATTCATACTATCATTCTTTACAGTAAACGCTATATAATTGCCTTTACCAATTTTATCTACTGTAAAGTATGTTGTTTCAAATTTGCTTTTTACTTTATATTCATCTTCATAGACTTCTAGAAAAGATGCATAAGCATTAAATGGAACTAATGGCACTTGAATCATTAAAGATCCATCTGGAAGTTCAGTGAATTTATTTCCATTTTTATTTTCAAATTCGTTTTCTTTTAAATTTTCTGTGTGTTTTTTGTATGTTTCTTTTATTAAAAAAACCATACTAGGGCTTGGATTTCTCTTTTCTGTCTCCCATAATTGAACAGAGTTTTTAGAAACTCCTAATAATTTAGCAAACTCAGCTTGTGTTTTACCTAACTCTTTTCTAATATTTCTAATCTCTAAAGCTTTCATAATCAGTTGAATATTGTTTTAATTAATCAATACGTGTGTTTTTTGTGTGTTTTTATTTTGTAAAAACAAACTTTGTATGTATTTTTGTATTGTAAAATCAAAACAATTACACAAATCTACGAAATTATGCACACAATCAAAGTAAAATTTAAGTGGACTGAGTTATTAAGAGTAACAGAAACCAACTCATCTTTCAAAACAGTTCAAACTGATGTACAGGATTACACCTTTGAACAATTAGAGCAAATACATGCTAGAAACTACAAAGGGAATGGAGCTGTTTACAGAAACTACGCCTATTTAACTGATGATTGGGGGCATTCTTCACAAAGAATTGATTTAGAAACTTTAAAAACTAAAGTAGAAAACAGAGATGTAGTCTATGAGGTTGAACTTGACTATGCATGGTTAAGATTAACTCCTAAAGTAAAAAAGGAAGCTGAATTAATAGCCTTTGCAAATGCTGTTAGGGGTTGTGGAAGTTTGGATTAAAAAAAGCCCTCAAAAGAGGGCGGTGTAAATCAAAACAACCCACTATTCTACGAAAAACAATGAATTGAATTAAAAAACAAAAGTATGAAATTAATTTTTATGAAACCCGATTTAACAATCTATTTCGCTGCAATGCCATTAATAGGTATTTGGTTAAAGAGCGATTACGAAAAAGCCAATTCAGCCGAAGATTTAATAAACCTAATGCATAAATGGTTTAACGAAGCTGAAAGAACAGATAACACTACAAGGGCTCATGCTCATCAATCTGTAGCACAATATTTATACACCCTATTAACTGGAAAATCATTTGAAAGTAAGGGATTAGAAGCATTAATAAACGAGTTCAATAATAACTAAAATCAATAAGTGATGAATTTTAAAATATCAGAACCGATACCTAAAGATTTAAGAGATGCAATGAATGATGTTCTTGAAAAAAGAGATTATTCAATTATTTCAGTAAAAGATGGCATGGCATCAGAATCTACAATTAGAGATTTACTTGCTGGTGTTACAATAAAAAGCGAAAAAAGTGTAGACACAGTTGTTGAGTTGGTTCGCCATTCCGTATCAAAATGCGATGATCTAATAAGCACCTATGAAGGACTTAAAAGCACAATCAAAGTTTATAACACCAAAATATCTAAAGTAGGATAATGACTGCTGAAACAGCATATCATGTGATACAGGCTTTACCTAAAAAGGAAATGCCAAGGCTATTTAAAATGCTTGGTGTTAATGTTCCTAAAGAGGAAGTTGAAACACCAACTAAAAAGCCATTAATCACGGATGCTGAAGCTACAGAATACCTATTAAAAAAACTAAAAAAGAAAAAACGATGAATGCTTTATTTGAATTTATGGATAACAATGAAGAAGTGACTTTGATAATATCTGCGCTAACAGGCTTGGTGTGCTATTTATGGTTGAGACTTCAATGTTACAAACAAGAAAACAAACAATTCAAAAAAGATTATCAAGAAAAATAAAAAGCCACTACGCTAATAGTGGCAATTATCTAAACCGAAGTTTAATTATAACAATGTAAAATTATGAAAGATTTATTAGAAAAGCTAAAAGAACCTTTAAAAATAGAAGATGTAGACTTTCGTGTACAATCTATAAATAAAGGCGGTTATGCTACAATCCTAGCCTATAAAGATGCTAGAGTGGATATGAACAGACTTGATGAAGTTTGTGGACCTAATTGGCAGGACAAATATGAGTTGATTGATGGTCAATTATTCTGTTCTATTGGAATTAAGATTGATGATGAATGGATTTGGAGACAAGATGTTGGTACCGAAAGCATGACTGAAAAAACCAAAGGGCGTGCATCTGATGCATTTAAACGTGCAGGGTTTCGTTGGGGAATTGGTCGTGAGCTTTATGACTATCCTTTAATACAATTAAAATTAAACTCTAATGAGTTTAAACTTGAAGGCAATAAAGCAAAACAAACTTGGAATTTAAAACTTAAAGATTGGATTTGGTATTCGGAATTTAAAAATGGAAAAGTAATAAAACTTACTGCAAAGGATGAAAATGGAAGATTAAGATTTGATTCTTCAAGTAAAACCCAAACACCATCTTCAACTTCTACTAGTAATAATTCAAGTACAAGTACTCAAGGTTCTACACAAACTGATAAGTCTTGGTTAAATATTACAGATAAGGCAAAAAACTTTACTAAAGAGTGGCTGAATGTTACTGATGCCATTAATAAAGGCAAAATATCCAGCATACAAGATGTTAGAAAACACTATGCAGTAAGCAAATCTGTTGAAACAAAAATTAATGAATTATTAAACTTTCAAAACGCATAATCATGGGAGCAATGTCAGAATTACATATAAAAATGCAGGATGAAATGATGAATGCAATTCATCGTGCAAAAGAAGGCGAAATAACTACACTAGATGCGCTTATCTATCTAGAAAAGGAACGTAAAAATTTAGAAAACTCATTAGCTATTGTTAAGTCCTTCAAAGATGAACATCTAGAAAATATCTCTAATGAAGCTTCTGATTATAAAGATGGTTACAAGGGCTTTATGATTGAAGTTAGAAATGGTGGCAGAACCTTTAAATACAACCACATTAAAGAATGGCAAGAAGCCGAAGCATCAAAAAAAGCTATTGAAGAAAAATCTAAACAAGCTTTTATATCAAAAGAAAAAGGATTACTAACGGCTACAGAAGATGGCGAAGAAATTGAATTGCCTGAAATCACATATAGAAAATCATCAGTAATTCTAAAAGAAAAAAGGTAATGAAATATTTAAGAATTTCTAACAAAGGAATAATCAATGTAGAAGCACTTACACTTTTAGGTGCTTCTACTAAAAGAGGATTAAACGGTAAAATAGGAATGTTTGGTAGTGGAAATAAATACGCTCTAGCATTTTTATTAAGAAATGGTTTCGAGGTTTCAATCTATGCAGGGAATGAAAAAATTGAAATTGGTACAGAAAAAGCACAATTTAGAGATAATGATTTTGAGGTAATTACAATTAATAGCACTAAAACAAGCATTACTACTGAATTTGGTAAGGATTGGAAGCTTTGGCAAGCAATAAGAGAGTTATACTGTAATGCAATAGATGAAGGACATCCATCTTTAGAATATGTAAGTGATATAGGTCCAGTTGAAGATGAAACTCATTTTTATATCAGAAACAGAAAGGAGATAGCATCATTTGTTGGAGACTTTGACAAATATTTTTCCGAAAACAGAAAAGTTCTATTTGAATGTAAGCATGGAAAGATTTTAGAGAAAGCTACAGAAGGATTCAACTTATTTAGAAGAGGCATCAAATGCTTTAATTCCAATAAAAATTCTGTCTATGATTATGATCTAGTCAATATTGATATTGATGAAAATAGACTGGTGAAATATGGTTGGGAAGTTCCATCAAAAATATGGAATGTCATTTATCAATGTACAGATAAGGAAATCATTAAAAATATACTCTTTAATTGTTCTGATTCCGAATATATAGAGTGCATATCATCAGACTTTGCTGTATTGAACTCTGAACTAATGTCAGATGAATACATAGAAATCTTGAATGAGATAAAAATAGCCCCTAAGGGACTAAGTGGGCTTTTAAATATTGATGAAGTAGGAAATACTACTGTGCTTCCAAGTTTAGTCTTTAATCAAGCTAAAACTAAAGTTAGCAATGATAATCTAGCATCTAAATTCAAGATTTATCAAAATGAGTTGTATCGTGAAATTCCAATGAATGAACTTCAAATTAGCACTTTAAATAAGGCTAAAGACTTTTTTAAAGAATGTAACTATGATGAACCAATATCTTATCCAATTAGCTATGCTGTATTTGAAAATAAAGAGGTTTTAGGATTAGCAAATTTAGAGGAAAAGAAAATTATTCTATCTGAATTATGTGTTTCAAAAGGCACTCAATCTGTTATAGAAACAATTATTGAGGAATACGTTCATCTGCAGTATGAAGTTGGAGATGAAACACGAAGGTTTCAAGATGCAGTCATCTCTGAGTTTGTTGTCATGCTAAAAAAGAAAAACGCCTATTTAGTATGAAACTATTCCTTGTAAAACAGCTTAATAACACATTAAAGGTTGCCTACAATTCTGATTATGACAAAATCAAGAAACTTAAAGTTGGCGAAGAATACCAATGTGAGGTAAAGCAACCTAGAAACTTAAAATTTCATAGAAAGTTCTTTTCACTAATCAATATGCTTTTTGATAACCAGGAGCGATACAGTAATTCAGACCGTATGCGTAAGGATCTAATTATTGAGGCTGGATTTTATGATGAGTGGGTAGACTTTCAAGGTGTAATTCAAAGAGAAGCCAAGAGCATCAGTTTTGCAAGTATGACAGAAGATGATTTTAGCGACCTCTATTCAAAAGTAATTGATGTCATAGTACAATACTTCAATTTCGATAAACAAGACATTATAGACAACGTAGAACAGTATTACTAATAATTTAAAAATAAAATCCATGGGTAACATTTCAACAAAAATCAATTTAAGACAATTAAAAAACATTGTAAAAACAATGAAGCGTAAAGATGGTTCAGAAGTAGAATGCTTAATCATTCCTATTGAATCGAACCATTTATTTAAAAGTGAAAAAGGCGTGTATTTAGATTTAATAGGCTTCGGTTTTGATAATAAGATTGAAGACAGCAAAGACACACATTTGGTTAAGCAAAGTTTGCCAAAAGAGTTGTTTGATAAAATGAATGAGGAAGATAAAAAGGCGATGCCAATTTTAGGTAATCACATTGTATGGGGGCGTTCAGAACCTGAGCCACAAAATGCACAAATAGAGGAAGGCGAAGTACCAGACGATTTACCATTCTAAGATATTAAATGAGGGTGTGCCTGACATAAACTCGGATTTCTTCGAGTTCGAAGCATCACTTGTCGAAAGCAATTTATCCCTAACAGCTTATTAGAGTGATTATTTGGATTGCTGGCAGATTAAAGCAGAGGCGCAGGAAAGTTTCATACTGCAAAAGTGTTGAAAGAATGACAGCTCGGAAAAACGAGCTTTTTTAAACTGAATAAATGGAAATAATAGGAATAATAGAACAAATATTGGATAAAAGCAAACCGCCTTTTAAGAAGCGAGTTGCTATCGTTTCTGATTCCATAAACAAAAAGAATAAATGGGGTGTTGAATTTAGAAAGCAACTAGCAGAAACTGCAAAAACGCTACGTCCTGGTGATTACATAAAAGTTACTTGCTATAACGATTTTAAGATTGACAATCATAACAATTATTACAACAATGTTGTAGCAGAAAAAGTAGAAAGGCTATGAATATTCTTGAAAGCATAAAAGAAATAGTTGAAGGATCATGCAAGGTAGATTTATCAAAAACCACTAGGGTTAGAAACGTAATGGATGCTAGGAGAATATTCTCTGCCCTATCTGTAAAACTAACATCAGAAACCTATTGCAATATAGGAGATGTAATAGACAGAACTCATTGCTCAATTGTTCATCATGTAAAAACCACAAAAGATCTTTTAAAAACAGATAAATGTTTTGCTGAAAAATATAATCAATGCAGCACTCAAGTTTCTGACTTCATAAACAAAGATGAGCGAATTGTAAGAGGTAAGTACTTGTATCATTTACAGGAAGCTAGAAAATATGCAAATGCAATTAAGAAAATAAGAATTAACAATTTAAATCAATAAATAATGAACACAATCACAATTACATCCGGAACACTTAAAGGAGCTTACTCATTAGACTACTCCTATGTTCAAAAAACAGACGTTGGCGAAAACAATGTAAAAATGTCGTGCAATGCTCCAATTCACGAAGACTTAAAAACTGCCTTTGAAAACCTTATTCCTCATTTAGCAATGATCTGTGAAGAAGTAACTAAAAAGGAAGTTAAAAACGTAATAGATAATGGGTTTCCTGAAATTGAAGAAGGAGATAGTGAGCATCCTATCAAAGAAAAATTTAATGTTCACGCCTTTAAAATTACTGGCAACGGAGACAGTGAAGGCGTAGCAATTTCAGGTACTAAGCTCTTAAAAATTGGTAAAGCTGTAAATATCACTACTCCAAAATTACGTTGGGATGAAGATTATGCATTTATAGATGAATTATCCGAAGCTATCGAACAATGCAAAATTGAAGTGAACGAATATCTAAATGGAAAGCACGCTCCAGACAATCAAGTTGACATGTTCGAAGGCTATGAGGTAGAAGCAGAAGTAATAACATCAAAGTCAGCTTAAAAAAAAGGATAATTCATGCAAATTTTAGAACGAAATACAGAGTTTCACATAACTATTCCTTTCAATAACTGGGCTAAAAGAAATCTAGCCCAAGTTAAGGCTCTTTCTTACCGTAGATGGGATCCTATAAAAAAAGTATGGATTGTTCCAATTAATAAAAGAATTGAGGTTTTACAGTTGGCTAAAATGTGCCGTGCTGAATTCATCAAAATAGATACTTCTATTGCCGAAGAAGTTGGAGAAATAGCACCACTTCCTGAATTAGAAATTAAGTTGCCAATTACAGCCACTTTAAGACCATATCAAGAAAATGGTATTGCACAAGCAATGAAACTTAAACGCTGCATAATTGGTGACGAACAAGGCTTAGGAAAGACATTAATTAGTCTATCAACTGTCATAGGTGTAGATGCCTTTCCTTGTTTGGTTATTGCTCCATCTTCTACAAAGGTTAATTGGCAAAGAGAGTGGGAAAAGTTCAGTAATAAAAAGGCAATGATTTTAGATGATAAAAACAAAAACAGTTGGCATAACTATTATCAAATGGGTGTTGCTGATGTTTTTATTACAAACTATGAAAGCCTTAAAAAGTTCTTTGTTGATTTTATGCCACCAAAAGGCAAATTGAGAAAAAGTACAGATATTAAAATGAACGATAAAATTAATTTGTTCAAATCTGTAATTGTAGATGAATCCCATAGATGTAAAGATACAAGTACTCAACAATCAAAATTAGTATTAAGAATTTGCCAAGGTAAAGAATATGTGTATTTGCTTACTGGAACACCAGTAGTAAATAAGCCTATTGATTTATTTCCGCAGTTGGCCATAATGAACCAACATGCAAATTTTGGAGGTCGTAAAGGGTTTCTATCTCGATATTGTGAAGGTGGCTCTGGAGCAGATAATCTAAAAGAACTCAATTACAAACTAAATAAGTATTGCTTCTTTAGACGTGAAAAAAAGGATGTTGCAAAGGACCTTCCAGAAAAGCAAAGACAAACTATACTTTGTGATATAACTACTCGCAAAGAATACAATAAAGCATTCCATGAATTTGAAAGTTATCTAAAGAGCCAAGGTTGTAGCGATAAAGATATTGCTAGAAAACTACGAGGTGAGATTATGGTAAAAATGGGAGCGCTAAAGCGTATTTCAGCACTTGGAAAACTTAATGAAGTAAATGAGTTTATACATGAAGTTACAGATAGTGGCGAAAAACTAATTGTATTCTGTGTACTTCATTCAATTGTAGATGAATTAAAAAAGGAATTTCCAAATGCTGTTACTGTAACTGGTAGAGATAATCAGGACCAAAAACAAGCTTCTATTGATGCCTTTCAAAATAACCCTAATACAAAACTCATCATCTGCAATATTAAAGCTGCAGGAGTTGGCATAACACTTACAGCTTCATCTAGAGTTGCCTTTGTAGAATATCCATGGACTTATGCCGATTGTGTACAATGTGAAGATAGAGCGCATCGTATAGGGCAAACTAATAATGTGATGTGTACTTACTTTTTAGGTAACAGAACAATTGATGAGGATTTATACAAAATGATTCAAAACAAAAGACATACGGCTAATACAATAACTGGAGCTTCTGATAAGATGGAAATGAGTTTTGTTGATGGTGTATTAGACATATTTAAAATTAAATAAGATGGCAAAATTAGGATATACATGGTACCCAAAAGATTGGGGTAATTCTGAAAGTGTTTTTGAGTTGAACCTATCTGAAAGAGGATTGTACAGAGAGCTTATAGATTTAGCAATGTTCAATGATAATAAAACCGATGTTAAAATATCTGTTTGGAGTAGAAAATTTAATATCTCTAAAACGGACTTAAATGTGATTTTAGACAAACTTTCAAAATTAAAATTGATAAAAATAACTAATGATAAATTATTTATTCCAAGCTGTGAAAATCGTTTAAAATTAGTGCGTGGAGGTAGAAAAGGTGGTAGTAAAAGTAAGCCTACAGTAAAGCCTACACCGAAGCCTATTGTTAAGCCTTTACCAAAGCCTACACCGAAGCAAAGAGAAACTAAAAGAGAAAGAGAAAAAGAAAATAAAGAGAAAGTATATAGAAAATTTGCCCATCTGTCTTTGTCTGAAATTGAATTTGAAAAATTAAGAAAAACCTATTCCAAAGAGCAAATAGATGGCATACTAGATTCTGTTGAAAACTGGAAGAAAAACACAAACTACAAATCTCTTTATCAAACGGCAATAAAATGGCTTAAAAAAGAATATCCAAATCCATTAAATAATCAATCAACACCTCAAAGACCTAGAATTTCAGTATGATCAATTGGAACGACATAAACCTTAAGAACAGATCTAACGGCAAAGTAAAAACAGTTTGTCCTGCATGTTCTCACAATAGAAAAAACAAGAAAGACCCTTGTTTGTCTGTAAGCATAGACCAAGGTTTGGCAAATTGCTGGAATTGTGGTGAAGTATCTGTCCGTGATTTAAAAAAGAAGGATGATTACAAGCTTCCAAATCAACAATGGACCAACTATACTAAAATTTCTGATAAGCTTGTAAAATGGTTCAAGGATGAACGCAATATATCTCAACAAACGATTATTGATTGTAAAATAACCGAAGAAGAGTATTATCAACCTGCATTATCTAAAAAAGTAAACAATATTGTTTTCAACTACTTTGAAGGTACAGTCCTGGTCAATAAAAAATATCGATCTGGAAATAAGAAATTCACACAAACAGCAGGAACTCGAAAAATATTATTTGGTTTAAACCACATTATCGGATGTGATGAGATTTACATAGTTGAAGGCGAAATGGATAAACTTGCTTTTTGGGAAGCAGGATATAAAAATTGCGTTAGTGTACCTAATGGCGCTAAAGATTTAAGCGATTATTTTGAAGAATGCGAAGCGTATTTAAAAGACGTAAAGAAAGTATTTATAGCAGTAGATACTGATGAAGATGGTAAAAATTTAGAACGTGAATTAATAAAACGGTTTGGAAAATGGCGATCTGCTAGAATTGAATTTGATGGCGAAAAGGATGCTAATGATTTACTAAAAAAAGGCATTCTAAGTCTTCAAAAAGCTATTGAAAATCCAAATCACTATCCAGTAGATGGCACTTTTACTGCAGAAGATATTAAAGATGATCTTTTAGATTATTACGATAATGGAATGGAGGAATGTCCAGCTCCTAAATCTCCAAACTTCGCTGAATTAAACAAAGTATTTAAAATTATGATGGGGCAACTTACAGTTGTTACTGGAATACCATCACATGGGAAATCAAACTTTATTGAAGATTATGTAATAAACATTATCCACGATTATAAATACAAAGCTTCTTTCTATTCGCCTGAACATTTTCCAATGAAACTACATCATGGAGTATTGGCTGAAAAAGTGATTGGAAAACCTTTTGAGCATGCATTCAGAGATAATCCAAGAATGACAAAAGAAGATATTGATACTTACATCAAATGGTCTAAAGATAAAATTTACATCACATATCCTGAAAAAGGCGAAACAGTAAACTGGAAATGGTTACTAGACAAGTTTAAAGAGCAGTTATTCCGCTATGGTATTGACATTTTTGTAATAGATGCATTTAACAAGGTTAAGAGAAACAAGCCTGATAGTCTTGGCGAAATCAATGATGTCCTTTCAGATTTATGCCAGTTCGCACAGGCGTATAATGTTCATGTCTTTTTAATAGCGCATCCTGTCAAAATGCAGAAGGATAATAAGACTGGATTGTATGCAGCACCTACACTTTATGATGTAAAAGGCTCAGGAGATTTCAGAGATCAAGCGCATAATGGATTATGTGTGTATAGATATTTTGATAATGGTTCAAAAGACGGATTTACTGAGGTTATAAATCTAAAAACAAAATTCAAAAATCAAGGTAAAATAACTGGTTCGGCATATTTCAAATATGATTATACCAATGGCAGATACTATGATAAAAACGGTGTGCCTGATAGATTGAATTTATTTGATGAAAAGCGAAAAGAAATTCAGGCAACACAAATATCTGTTGAACCTGAAATAGAAGAATTTGAATACGATGATTTACCATTTTGACACGAGAAGAAGCAAAATATATGTCTGAGTGCCATAAAGCAGGAATACGAATATATCCTATTCCAAAATATGGCGATTACTATCTCGAAGTAGAGTTTAATAAGACCTCAATGTTTCTACCTAAAGATATAAAGAAAATCATCAAAGGGAAAGAGCGCTATAAGTCAAAAGGAAATGAATGGGTGCAAAAAATACACGAATTGTACAAACACTTTTACGAAAAACAAATACAACCAAACAGCGAAAAAAATGAATTACGAAAAGTTTCTTAAAAGTAAAATTATAATATCAGAATCATTTGGATTTGAACCAACTTGGATTCCAGAGATAGCAATGCCACATCAAAAGGATATTTGCGACTGGACCTTGAGAGGTGGTCGTAGAGCAATATTTGCATCTTTTGGTTTAGGTAAAACATTTATGCAGCTAATCAATGCAGTAAACTGTATAAAAAAGGAGAACAAACCATTTCTAATAGCTTGTCCGCTAGGTGTGGTTGGTGAGTTTAAGCGTGATAATGGCAAATTAAATACAGGCTATGAGATAGAGTACATTACAGATACAGACAATATTGAAAACTACGAAAACAAGATATATTTAACCAATTATGAGCGCATCCGCAAAGGTGATATAGATCCTTCTAAATTCTCTGGAGTATCATTTGATGAAGCTTCTATACTTCGGAATTTAAAAACACAAACTACCGATTTCATTCTTCAATATTTCAAGAAAGTTCCATATCGTTTTGTCGCTACTGCTACTCCATCGCCAAATGATTTTATTGAGTTATTAAACTATGCTGATTATTTAGGTGTAGCAGATAGAGGTCATTTATTAACTCGCTTTTTCAAACGTAATTCAACCAAAGCAGGAGATTTACAATTACTAGAATCTAAAAAGAAAGAGTTTTGGCAATGGGTATCTACTTGGGCTGTATTTATTAATAAACCATCTGATTTAGGTTATGAAGATACTGGCTATGATTTACCAAAACTAAACATCATTGAACATCGAGTAGATAATATTCAAGATGGACCTGTAATTGATAAGCACGGAAAAATAGTTTTATTCAAGGATAATTCTAAAAGTCTTATTGATACCTCAAGAGAAAAACGTGAAAGTATTGATGTGCGAGTGCAAAAAGCATTCGACATTATTCAACAGGAAGCAAAATACTCTGACTGGATATTATGGCATCACTTAGAGGCTGAAAGAACTGCAATTGAGACCAAGTTTAAAGAAGATAATAATATCGTCTTAAAATCGGTATATGGCTCTCAAAAAAATCAATTAAAAGAAAAACTACTAATTGATTTTAGTGAAGGTCGCTACCAAATACTATCTACAAAACCTAAAATCGCAGGCTCAGGGTGTAATTTCCAAGAGCATTGTAGTAGAGCTGTTTTTGTTGGTATTGATTATAAATTCAATGACTTCATACAAGCTACGCACAGAATACTTCGCTATGGCCAAGACAAAGAAGTGGCTATTCATATCATTTATACACAAAACGAGGCTCACGTATTACGAGCTCTTATGAAGAAATGGAAAAAGCATAATGAACTTCAAAAAGAAATGATTGCCTTAGTACGTGAATATGGCTTAAACACTAATCAAATAAAATCACAAATGGAAAGACAATTATTTAAAAACGGAGATAAAATACAAATAGGCGATGCCACTTGTTATAACAATGATAGCACAATCATATTCGCAGATAAAAAAGAGATAGATGATGATTCTGTTGGGTTGATAGTTACCTCAATTCCATTCGGAGACCATTACGAATATTCAGATAACTACAATGATTACGGACACAATGATGGTAACCAAGCCTTTTTTAAACAAATGGATTATTTGACTCCAAATTTATTGAGAGTACTTAAACCAGGACACGTTGCTGCAATTCATGTAAAAGATAGGATCCGTTATTCGTATCAAAATGGAACATCTTTTACAACCATTGAAGATTTTAGCGGACAAACCGTAGCGCATTTTGAAAAGCATGGTTTTTACTTAATGGGAAAAGTAACAGTTACTACCGATGTTGTTGCAGAAAATAATCAAACATACAGATTAGGTTGGAGCGAACAATGCAAGGATGCTACAAAAATGGGAGTTGGTTTACCTGAATATGTTTTGCTATTTAGAAAACCACCAACGCATATGAATAATGCTTATGCTGATGAGCCTGTAACCAAAACAAAAGAAGGTTATTCAGTTGATTTATGGCAACTAGATGCGCATGCTTATTGGAAATCATCAGGTAATAAATTGATGTCAATTTCAGAACTTCTAAAACATAACATGAAGCAAGTTCATAAAGTTTGGAAACAATACCAAAAAGAAGGCTTATACGATTTTCAGTTGCATAAAGATTTGTCAAAGGCATTAGATGAAAATGGAAAATTAAGTCGAAAATATATGACCGTTCCGCCTGTATCTAATAGCGAATTTGTTTGGGATGATATCTCAAGAACAAAAACACTAAATGCAAAGCAAGTATCTAGTAAAAAAGAGAAACACATTTGCCCTCTGCAGTTAGATATTTTGGAAAGAATAATCAATCGCTTTTCAAATGAAGGAGATATAGTAGCAGATCCTTTCGGTGGTTTATTCTCAACAGCTTATCAATCTCTAAAAATGAAACGCAAGGCTATTGTTTGCGAATTAAAAACAGAATACTACAAAGACGGGCTTTTCTATGTGAAGGCAATTAATAACGAAATGACAATGCCGACATTATTTGACGTATTGGAAAAAACAGCAGTTTAATTATGAACGAACCAACAATATACTGGATAGATTTATTTTGCGGTGCAGGTGGTACCACAACAGGAATACATTTAGCAGAAGCTAATGCAGAAGTTATTACAGAGTTTGAAAAAGCAAAAACATACTATTTCGGCACAGGTAAGAAAACATCAAAAAACAAATCAAGAGAAGGCTTTGATTATTATGCTACTCCTGAACCATTAGGACTTAAAATGGTTGAATGGTTAAATCTTCAACCAGGAGAAAGAGCATTAGAACCAAGTGCAGGGCATGGTGCCATAGGTAGGTTTTTTCCTGAAAACACAAATAACACATTTATTGAACCAAGCTACGAGTTATCATCTAAACTATCTATCAATGCAAATGGTGAAGTGAAAATTGAACAGTTTGAAAATCATACTATTTGGAATAAGTATGAAGGAATTGCAATGAATCCTCCTTTTGGTAAAAGCGGAAAAACAGCTATGCAGCACATTGAAAAAGCTACAAAGCATTTATCTTATCATCAAAATTCAAAATTAATAGCTATCATTCCTAATGGTACTGCAATGCAGAAAAGGTTAGATGCTTTCTTTGAAGATAAAAAGAATAGAGAGTTCTATTTATCAACTGAAATATCATTGCCATCAGTAGTTTTTGAAAGAGCAGGAACGAAAATTTACACTAAAATAATAGTAATAGAGAAATTGACAGAGGATAATCATTATAAAAACGAAATTGATTTGTCACACATTACTGATATAAATGAATTCTTTAATGAAATAGAATGCCTAACTATTTAAATCATCGGTGTCAAATATCGTCAAGTTGGCTAGTTGAGCTTTATTTTGAAAATTCATATCAGAAGAGACAAATATTAAATTGTTTGATGGTTTATTAATCTGCAATTCAAGAGCATTAGCAATTATTCTATCATCATTATTATTTGGATCTAGCCAATTCAATGTTTTTTCAAAATTAGGTTCTGTAGCTATCATTTTTAAAGTGACTGTTTTATTTACAGTCACGCCCTTTAGGACATCTCCTTGTTTTCTATAACCTTTAAGCCTCTTTATAACTGACTTTACCTTTTTACGAAAATCTTCATTTCTGTGAGAAATTTTAAGCTTATCTAATTCAGATAATACAGTTGGTAGAATTACAAAATCAAACTCACTTGAATTAGCAATATTTTTATAACTAATTGGATCAGGGTATTGTATTATAGAATTAGTGTCAGGGATAATCATTGTTGCAGTTTCTTCATCTTGTAAAAGTTCTAGAAACTCTTTAAAAACCTTAGTGTATTTTAAAAAATTATTTTTCCCTGATTCTATATTTACAGGAACTTTAGTTTGCTCAATTAGATTTATAATATTGGTTTTGGCTTTATCAATTTTTTTCAAATTATTAGGAGTAGCCTTATCCAAGAGCAACTCAAAGTTATTATAAAACTTATCAAATTCCTGTCTAGCTTTTATTTGATTCTTTTCATCTTTTCTGCTATAACGATGTTTGCTAAATCCAACAACTATTAATCTTGGATTAATCCTTTGCTTATACTCATCAAAAAATATAGATGAATTATCAAGCATTAAATTTACAATGGGTTGAACTAAATCAATTTGAGCTATTAGCTTATCTATGAATGTCATATAGGATAATTAAATTAAAACAAATCTACACAAATAAATGTGTGAATATCTAAAATTACCTATATTAAGTTTTCAAATATTTATATGGCAGAGTTCTGTACTAAATGCGAAATCAATCTAGGTATGAAACCTAGCTATGAAAAGCCAACATTATGTGAAGGTTGCGGAAAGACTTTTACCATATCTCCTTTAGAAAGTATTATTGATAATTCTCGATTGATACTAGCCATAGCAACTGCTGTCATTGCAATTGCATTCATTTCAGCAATAATCTATTCTTTTTTCAAGGAATTTTAGCTATATTTGCTTATCGATTCAAAGCCCTATACTCATAGGTACAATAGATTCAAGTCCCTTTTAGGGCATAGCTAACAAGCTATTACAGATTCCTAATTTAGATTTTCCTTTGGATTCTAAAACTATACAGAAGTATAGAGATAAATCTGTATCTCAGCTTTTAAAAATAGCAACCACACATTTCAACAAATACATTAGGTATCGTGATACTGATGCTAATGGGTTTGGTAGATGTATTTCTAGTGGTCAACCTCTACAAGTGCCATCTAGCAATGCGCATGCAGGACACTTCTATAGTGGTGGTAAATTTCCACAACTAAAATTCAATGAAGATAATGTACATCTTCAAGGCAAATCAGACAATTACTTCAATGGCGGTAACCAACTTCAATATCGAAAAAACCTTATTAAGAAAATAGGACTTAAAAGAGTTGAAGAACTTGATATGCTCGCAGACATAAGTAAACGCAGTTCATTTAAATGGGATAGATTCTCCTTAATAGAAATTATCGAAACCTATAAAGAAAAATTTAAAGCTGTAGCATGAGTAAAGTAGATCACATAGAAATTCCTATTGATGAAATAATTCTTTTAGATAAGAATCCAAGAACTGTAACTGAAGATGAGCTACAGAAGCTTTGCGATGATATAGAGAAGGATCCTGCATTTCTACTTCAAAGACCGCCTTTAATCAATAAAGTGGATGGTAAATATTATTGCTATGCGGGAACACAACGTATAAAAGCCTGTAGAAAACTAGGCAAAACATCTGTCAAATGTTTCATTGAAGAAAACGTATCAAGCAAAGTTCAAGATGAGCGTATGGTTAAAGATAACCTACATCGTGGCGAATGGGATTTTGATAAGCTATTAGAACTCGATTTTGAATTAACGGAATTAGAAAGTTTTGGTTTTGAAGATTTCGAGATAGGTCTTGATATAGGTCATGAACCTGAAATAGATCCTAACATTGTAAAGGAAAAGTTCGAAAGATATCAAAACAACAACATCAAGCAAATAGTACTTTACTATGAGCAAAATATTTATGCTGATATTTTAGAAAGACTTCATAAAGTAGCTGAAAAAGAAGGACTAGAAGATAATAGTTCAGTAGTTATAAAACTGTTAGAGAAGTATGAAGCAGGAAAATAACATACTGATAACTGTAATTAGTTCTGGTAGGGCTAATAAAATACCAAATTCTTATAACAAAGATTGGACTTTCATTGTAGGTACAGGAGAAAAAGAAGCTTATAAAAAACAAGGTTTTATCAATGTTATTGAAGGTGGTAGTCTAATTGATTCTCGAAATAAAGCATTACAACTAGGTGATGAGCAAAACAAGATAACACTACAGCTGTCAGATGACTGCGGAAAGTGTTTTATAAAAAGCCAAGAAGGCAACATACATGATGTTATTGATTACATCTACAAATGGTTTTCTACATCAGAATTGGAGCTCACAGGAATAGGTCCAGTATTCAATAAGTTCTATCAAAAAAACACAATCACATCAGGGTTTATTATTGGCGATTTTACAATGACAAAGCCTAACACTGGAATTCGATATGATAATAATTTAAGACTAAAGGAAGATTACGATTTCACTCTGCAGTATTTAAAAAAGTATGGTAGAACAGCAAAGCATAATTACATCATTTGTGATTTTAAACATTATTCAAATAAAGGTGGTGCAGTAGCCTATAGAAATGATGAGTTGGAAAAGGAAACAGTTAACTACTTACTAAAAAAATGGAATGGCGCTTTAGCCTTAAACCCTAAACGAGAGAATGAAATTTTACTAAAAAGAGATTGGTATAAGTTCCTATGAAAACAATAGAGGCACATAAAAGAGAAATCAACTTAAAAGACTACAAGCGTAGGTCAGCTTTAGAAGAAGACTGTACAATGCTTATAGACGAAGATTGTATCATAACAGACAATGGCGAACCAATAATTTATTATAGTAAAACCAAAGTAGATACATCTGCCCTACGTTGGGCTGTAAATACTGTAAAATATAATAAGGATGAAAGAACAGCAGGATTAGTAAGTCATTCAACTGTATTTGGATATATGCCTCGTAGAGTACTTCTAGCAGACTTCTGTCATGCAGCACTTATGGCAACTGAATTTCCTAAACAGCATTACATCATTACCAATTTTGTAAAGGACCTAGAGCAAATCTACATCGATTACTTTCCAGAAACTTACGAAAAGCATAAGGCGATTATCAAAGAGCGTATCAAAGAAGAATGGAAAATCGAAAACAGCGTATTTACCTCTGGAATCGTAAATAAAGACAATCCACTAAAATACCATCACGATAGAGGAAACTTTAAAGGCGTGTTATCAAATATGGTTTGCTTTAAGAAAGGCATAAAAGGTGGTCGTCTATCCATTCCAGAATATGATATCAAATTAGAAATAGCAGATGATACACTTGTAATATTCAATGGTCAAGAAATATTACATGGTGTAACACCTATAAAGAAAACACATCCCAAAGGATATAGATATACAGTTGTCTATTATTCCATGGAACAGATGTGGAAGTGCGATTCCTTAAATGAAGAAACAGATCGTATTAGAAAGAAGAAAAAGGAACGAGAGTTTAAAAGATTGAATTAACAACAAATTCCTATATTCGTGGCATATCTACAAATATAGGGATGAAATACAAAAATAAAATCATGGCTTTGTTAGAAGTACTGAAAAGTAGATTGTCCCGTCATAAGGAAAAGCGCAAGGATATAGAAATCCTGGTAAACAAAAGTGCAGCTTCTCCTAACCAAAAGCAACAATATGTTGAGCTCAAAGCAAAAGAAGATGAGCTAGAAAACATAATTGATATTGCTGAAGGTCTTATCGAATCTGACGATAAATAGAACACTCTACATTTTAGTATTCTGATGTAAGCCGTAAAATCGGTAAATATCGGCAATGGGAAAAGGTAATCCAAATTTAGCAGAAGATGGTAAAGCAACTCGTTTTAGCTCAACCAATCAGCCTAAAAACAGAGGTAAGAAAGGCAAATCTATATCTGAATTTTTAAGAGAGTTTGGCGAAGCTAAAAGCGTGGAGTATGAAATCAAAGTTACCAAAGGTGGTGAAACAAAAACCAAGAAAGGTAAAATTGAAAGCGAAACTACTTTGAATGAGGTTGTGGCTACTACTTTATTGTCAAAAGCTATGAATGGAGATTTAAGAGCGATTAACATCGTCTTAGACAGAATTGAGGGCAAACCTAAACAATCTTTAGAAGTTGAGCTACCGCAGTTTCCTGATATGACAAAAGAGGAAAGAGCTAAAAGATTAAAAGAGTTATTAGAAAAAGCAAATGAGCCTGAGCAATGAAGAAATATATGAACTTGAACAACTGCTATACCAGGAAGATGTAGATAATAGTAAAGATGATTTATTCAAGTTCACTCAAACAACATTTAAAAAGTTTAAGCCCGAGTGGTTTCATAAAACGTTCTATGACATATTAAATCGGTTTGCACATAAGGAAATAAAAAACCTTATAGTAACAATGCCACCGCAACACGGGAAAAAAATTATTGACTCTGTCTTGGTTTTAACAACAAAAGGATTTAAACAGCACGGAAATCTAAAAAGAGGTGATTTTGTTTTTGATAGATTTGGAAAACCAACCAAAGTGTTAAATGTTTTAAACAAGAGCGATAAACCAGATTGTGAATTTTTAATAACCTTTACAGATGGGCAAAAAATACAATGTCATGCCCAACATGAATGGGTTGTTTTTGATAGATCTAAAGGAAGAGAAATAAAATGCGAAACACAATATTTATTTTCGCAAAAATATTTTTCAGGAACTTTCAAAAAGAGATGTAGATTTCAAGTAGATTCAAATTATTTGGTCTTATTTGATAAAAAGGAATTGACAATACACCCCTATTTTTTAGGGCTATGGCTTGGAGATGGTCAAGTTTCGGCACCAACAATAACACATCATTTTGATGATTATAAATCAATTGATAAAATTATTTCTTTAGGCTATAAGAAAACATCGTTTTCAGTTCATAAAGATACAGGTGTAATAACTAGTAGATTTTTTGGAGATACATTTCAATCTTTTAAAAAAATCAATTTTGCGCATCCAAAAGGAGATATTAAGCACATTCCTTTAGAATACAAACTATCAACAGTAAATGATAGACTAGAATTGTTAGCGGGATTGATTGATAGTGATGGATACGTTTACCTAAACAATGGAAGGGTAACGTTTTCAAATATAAACAAAAGGCTAATATATGATGTGAAAGATATTTGTGTAAGTCTAGGGTTTAGAACTACAATATGCGAGTTTGAACCAATTGTTAGCACTAGTGGAATTATTGGAAGAAATAAAGTTTATCAATTATCTTTTAATCCAGACATTGAAATACCTACGGCAATTGACAGAAAGAAAATAATATTAAAAAATCCTTTAAAAAGAAAACGAGGTATTATTTCTATTGAAAAAGTGAAACCTAAAAAAGGCAAATGTATTACTGTTGAAGGTGGTGTTTATTTGGTGGGTAGGAATTTAATTCCTACTCATAATAGTGAAGGTAGTACTCGAAGATTACCGTCATTTTTAGCAGGATATAGACCTGATGATAAAATAGCAGTAGTTAGTTATGCAGCAACAAAGGCACAGAAGTTTGGTAGAGAGATAATGACCATAATGCGTGAAAAGGAGTATAAAGATATATTTCCTAACACCAAATACCCTGAAAGAGGATATACAGGCGCAAAATCTAACACCAACATAGAAAGGGAATCTATCAATTCTGATGGTTCTATGAAGTTTGTAGGTGTAGATGGTCCATTAACTGGAGATACTGTTGATGTATTAATTCTTGATGATCTATACAAAGGCTGGAAAGATGCTAATTCGCCAGTAACTCAAAGGTCTGTATGGGATTGGTATTTAACAGTAGCAGATTCAAGATTGCATAATGATTCTCAACAGCTTATCACATTTACACGTTGGAGTGACCAAGATGTTATTGCGAAACTAATTGAATTAGGGTTGGTAGTTGTTTATGATGGTACCGAAGACTTAGAAGAAGTTATTAAGAATTTAGATGATAAGTTTTTGCTTATAAATTTTCAAGCCTTAAAAGAAGGTAAACTATCAGAGTTTGACCCAAGAAAGGAAGGCGATGCGCTATGGCCAGATAAACATTCCAAGAAAAAACATGAAAGCTCAAGAGTAAAAGACCCTGATAAGTTTGATTGTTTGTATCAAGGTAATCCGCAAAATAAAGAGGGGCTTCTTTATAGTAATAATTTTAAAACTTACAAGGATTTACCAGACTTGAAAATTATTAAGAATTATACTGATACAGCAGATTCAGGCAAAGATTATCTATGTAGCATTGTGTATGGTGTTCCATTGGCTAGTACAGATCCTCACAAGTATGTGATTGATGTATTGTACACTCAAAAAGGAATGGAAATCACAGAGCCTTTGACTGCTAAAATGTTAAACCGAAATAATGTCAACAAAGTCAATATTGAAAGTAATGGCGGCGGTAGAGGATTTGCAAGAAATTTAGAGAAGCTTGTAAACAAAGGAGTAAATATATTTTGGTTTCATCAATCGAATAATAAGGAGGCTAGAATATATAGCAATAGTGCAAGTGTGAATAATGAGGTGGTGTTTCCTAGTGATTGGCATATTAGATGGCCAGTATTTTATAAACACGTAACCAAGTATAAAAAAATATTTAGTGCAAATGATTTTGATGATGCTCAAGACACATTAACTGGAATAATCGAAATCGAAGAAAACACAGAAGTAGTACACGAAACAGAAGCAAACGCAGACGATTTAGGTCTGTTTTAAACATAATAAAATGAAATTCTTAGAATTAATTAAATCCGGAAGTATTAAAGAAGCATACGAACTTCTAACGCCTAAAAAAGGTGTAGAAAATAATGCTAAAGAGTTTAATAATAATCGTGAGATTAGAGAAACTCAAGTAGGTAAACGACCAATAAAAACCACTAAGGATGGAGATGTAAGAGTCTCTAGAATTCCTATTCCTTTTCAAAGGCAGATTGTTAAAACAGCAGCAACCTTTTTATTTGGTAGTTCAGTAAAGTTGGTTGAAAGAAAATCAAAAGAAGATACCACAGAAGATGGCGAAGCTTTCAAAGCTATTTCAGATTTATGGGATGATTTAAGAATAGACCCTATGCTATTAAAATTTTGTAAAGCTGTTAAGTCAGAAACAGAAGCATCAATTATTTTCTATCCTGTAAAAAAGGAAGGCGATACTGAAACGAAAATAAAGGCTAGGCTAATTACAAGTGAAAACGGAAAGGTATATCCTGTATTTGATGCCTTTGGCGATATGGTCGCCTTTGGTTGGGAATATTTAACAAAGGAAGATGATAAGGATGTTTCGTATCTGTACATTTTCACAGCAGAAACGAATTATGTTTTTAGAAAAGAATCTAAGGAGTGGGAAGTATCAGAAGGCTATCCGAAGCCTAATCTATTTAAAAAGATTCCAGTTGTTTATTTATCACAGAAGCATCCTGAATGGTGGGAAGTACAAGAAATGATAGATACGTTTGAGATGTCCTTTTCAAAATTTGTAGACACCAATGGTTATTTCGCATCTCCAATGTATAAAGCTACTGGAGCATTGAAGTCTTTTCCAAAGAAAGATGATACAGGTAAGTTAGTAAAACTTGACATCATTGAAACTGATAAAGGTAATGTGATACAATCTGACCTTGATGTGATTAGTTGGGATAGAGCTCCTGAAGCATTGAAGTTAGAATTTGAAACAAACAAAGGTCTTATCTACGGTCTAACAGACACTCCAGACTTATCCTTTGACAATGTTAAGGGTATAGGAAATATATCGGGCATAGCCTTAAAACTTATGTTTTTAGGACCTATTCTAAACGCTAAAGAAGGTGAAGGTGATTATCAAATTGCTATTAGTAGAATAATCAATCTTATGAAAACTGGTATTACTAATATCACAAATACTGGATTATCTAAAAAGCTTGAAGATTTACGCATCGATGTAACATTTACGAGTGTGTTGCCTGAAAATATTAAGGAAGTAATTGAGATACTATCTGAGGCTACAGGTGGCAAACCAATAATGAGCCAAAAAACAGCTACAGCACAAAATCCTTTAGTTGAAGATGTTGAAGAAGAGATGTCAAATATTGAAGAAGAATCTGTTTTAGAATTAGGCGATACAGTAGAATAGTTATGAAATGGATTAAAATAATATTTATAAAACTTAAATGGGTTTTGTTTGGTAAAAAGCCTTTAAAGAAGGTATTCAACGAAATAAACAAAGAGAGAGGTTTGAAGATAGTTTACAGAAAGAAGTTTAAGTACAATGGAAGAAAAACATACGCTTCTACCAAAAGATGTAAAATGAAATGAAAGAATTAAAAATCCCTTTTAGCATTGGTCAAACAGTATTTTTTAAAACTGATGAAGAGCAAAAGAAACATATTGTTACTGGAATTATTATTAGAAGTACAGGAATAGTAATTGAGGTTTCAAGTAATGGTTATGAGGTTAGCGCCTATGACTTTGAATTAACTACAAAACAAAATGTACTAGTAAAATTAGGCATAGATGAAGGATAAAGCTAAAGCAATAATAGAACACTTTCTAAATACTTGGAAGTCTAACAACTTTACTGGAATGTATGAATTAACACAACAAACGTGGAAATCCAAGCATTCCAAAAAACAGTTTAAAAAACTTCTTACAATCAAAGGAAGTAATCCTAGTAGGCTAAAGTCTTTCAAGGTTACTGAAATAAAAGAATTCATGCCAACCGTTTATGATGCTGATATAGTGCTGATGATTGGCGGTAATAGAAAAAAGGTAACTGCTAGGCTAGTATGTGAAACAGAACCTTATAAGCCATCTGTCGATGGAGAGTTTGGAGTTAATCCGATAAGTTTAATTAAAAATCTTTACTAAATGAAACCTAAAAAATTTAAACAAGCTACAATCGAACTAAAAAAGCCAACATCAATGACTGATGAAGAATGCGGAAGTCTATATGTTTTGCAAACAGAAAGAGGCGAATGTATTTCATTATGGACCACATCCTTTTGGGAAAGACTTAAATTTCTTTTTCACGGAAAATTATGGCTAGGTGTACATAGTGGCGAAACACAACCTCCAGTATGGCTAGATTGTACAAAATCAATATTCATAAAATCAAAATAAAATGGACACTAAACAGGAAAACAAAAAAACGGTAAAAGAGAACAAAAACGAAAAAGCCATCGCTACTATTTTAAAAAATAGAGGCTTCGATTCTCATGTAGTAATCAACAAAACAGATGACGTATTATTAGTAGCCTATGGTTATAAAAATCACAAGCTATCGGAATTAATTAAGCACGATTTTAAAGCAAAAACAAATGATACAACTATTGTAAATGGTGAGTTAGGTTTTAATGAATTTGTAGAAAGAGTAAAAGCACTTCATTCATTACATGCCTAATCACAAAGAACTACTTCAATTACTCATTAAACAAGATAGGTCATTAAGCCGTATCTATTCTGCTATGGCAAGAGAGCTTGCTATTGTGCTAAAAAAGTACAAGGTGCATAACAATTCAAAACTCTGGTTTAAAAATGTAGCAGTTAGAAAAGAAGTTGATGTAGTTCTTAAAAAGTATCAAAAAGTTGTACTTGGTTATATTTCCAATAATGTGAAAGATGCTTGGGATTTATCCAACAATCATAATGATGCGTTTGTTGATGGTTATTTAAAAGGAATTGAAATTACTGATAAAGACATTTTTTACCAACGAAATATACAAGCTTTAACCTCATTTATTCAACGAGGTAAAAATGGATTTCAATTATCTGATAGAGTTTGGAATTTAACTGCCAAGACACGAGAGCAGTTGGAATACTTTATAGCCGAAGGATTAACAGAAGGTCGGTCAGCTGTCAAATTAGCAACTGACATAAAAAGATATTTAAGAGAACCCGAAAAAAGGTTTCGCAGGATCCGTGATAAAGAAACAGGAAAACTAAAATTAAGTAATCCTGCAAAAGATTACCGTCCTGGTCGTGGTGTTTATAGAAGTAGCTATAAGAATGCTTTGAGGTTAGCTAGAAATGAAATAAATATCGCTTATCGAACAGCAGATAATGAACGTAGAAAGCAACTGTCTTTTGTAACTGGTGTTGAAGTGCACCTATCCCCTGCACATCCGCAGTATGATATATGTGACGAATTGCAAGGCGAATACCCTAAAGAATTTGTCTTTACTGGTTGGCACCCTAACTGTTTGTGTTTTACCACTTCTAAATTATTACCAAAAGAGGAATTTATAAAGCAATTGCGAGGTGAAAAGATAAGCGCTAAGAGAACAGTTAAATCAATTCCAAAAAGAGCAAAAAAGTATTTGAAAAAAGATTTTCAAAAATTGAGTAAACTAAAAAGTAAACCATATTTCATAGAAGATAATTTTAAGCAAACCAAAGACGGTTACATTTTAAAACAGGCATTAATTGAGACTAAAGAGTAACATAATTGAAAAGGCAGAAAGTTATATTGAAAAAAATGATTTAGGTATTTCTCCTGAAGAAATGTTTATTGAATTTCAAGAGATGTATCAGTTACATATCGAGTTTGATAATTACGTAAAAGAGAATGGACTGAATAAAAAATTGGAACAGATGCAAAGAAATAAAAGACTATTAGAAAAAAGAAAACTATTTGTTGAATGGTATTTTGTAAAAACTCAAGATGACCTCTCAGTAAAAGAAGCTTTTATAAATCTTTCAGAAATGATATTTGCATCTACAAAAACAGTTCAAAAAGACTTATTAAAGGAAGCTACGGACTAAACTATTGTAATTCCTTTATCACTTTACAGAGCATATATACTTTTATCACTAACAATAATAAAATTAAGTATTATGCTAAAAAAGAAACTCAAAAAAGCACTCAAAAAAGCAGGGCTTAACGAGGGGCTTGCAGAATTAATCAACATTACTTCGGAAGACCAAATCGATGACATTGTTAATCAATTGCAAACATCTCAATCATCAGACGATGATGTACTGGACTTCGAGGAAATATTAAAATCAGAAGCATTTGAAGAGTTTGTTCAAGAAAGTGGGTTTGATAAAGTTTTAGACTTTTCAAAAACATTACAAAGTGAACATGATCGAAAAGTTACCAAAGGTATTGCAACTGGTTTAGATAACTTCCTTAAAAAGAAAGGTGGGAAATCAAAAAAAGAGGGTGGTAAAGAATCAAACTCTGCAGAAGATGATAACACACCTGATTATGCTAAAGCTATATTAGAAAGGCTTGAAAAAATTGAAAACGGTAACAAGAAATCAGAGTTTTCTGAAAAAGTTACCGAAGCTTTAAAGGATTCTAAATTACCAGATAGTTTAAAAACTAAATGGGCATCTAGAGTTATTGAAGGTGATGTCTCAATTGAAAAGCAAGTTAAGGCTTTAGAAGAAGAGCAACAGGAGTTGTACAAAACATTTGTCGGAGAAAACGCAGGAAGTGGACTACCATCAGGCGGTCCTTCTGATAAAAAAGTATCAGACGAAGAAGTTGGTGAATTAGTAGAAGGCTTAGGAATTTAACATTAAAATTTAAAAAATGGCAACAGCAAATTTAAGTAAAAACAATGGTACAGTTAACACTACAAATGATAGTGTTGTAATTGTGCAAAATTTAGATGGCTTGCCAGGAGGTAGAACTTTAAATGTTACAGGATTCCCAGATAGTGAGATATCGGCAGGTCATGTAATTATTAAAGAAACTGCAACTGGCAAATACAAGCCCTTACCTGTGGACGGCACAAAGCCAGCAGGACATGACTATGCAGGGTATTTAGTAGCTTCTTTAAGTGTTGAAAATGCACAAGCAGCTATTATGTACGCAGGAACTGTAAACGAAGCTTATTGTAAATATCCAATACCTACAGAAGCGAAAACGAGTATTAACCGAGTAACAATTATAAACGAATAAGATGGTAGCTTCAATATTTCAAGGATTAATTGCTAAATATTTTCCAAGTTTAGCAAAGAAAATCACAGAAAAAGTAAATGATAAATCTGAGGAAATTCAGTACGAACACAAAAAGTATCTGAAAAAGGATTTTTCAACAGACATGAAGTGGCAATCTCTTTCAACTAATACGAATGTAGTTGCTGCAGATGTAGTCTCTTTAGACTCACCTCTTTCACCTAAAAAACGTGGTTCTTACGGTTCTGCTGAAGGTGAAGTACCAAAATTAGGGATGTTAAAGTCTCTTAATGAAAGTATGTTACAGGCTTTAAAGAACCTGAAAGCACGAGGTAAGAAAGAATCTGAAATGGTTAAAAAGCTATTTCAAGATGCTGCAGATGGTATCAAAGGTGTGTATGAGCGTTTAGACATAATGTTCTTACAAGCCTTATCTACTGGCGTAACTGTAATTGATGATGAAAATAATACTGGAACTGGTATTCGTATCGACTTTGGTATTTCAGAAAAAAATCAATTTGGAGTTAAAGCTGCATGGAATAAAGCAACTGCAACACCAATAGATGATATTGAGAACATCTTAACCAACGCTAGAAACGCAGGCCATGTTCTTAAATACATTTGGATAGATAAGGTTACTTATAATGCTTTTAAAGCCAATGAACAGGTTAAAAAAGCATTTGCCGGATTCTTAAAAACAAATTCAGATTACATCTTTAGAGTTACAAGAGAAGAGTTGCAAAACTTTATTTCTGAGGAATTTGGCTTAACAATTATCATTATTGATAAAGTGGTTCAAATTGAAAAAGGAGGTAAACGTGTAGCTGTAGAACCTTGGCAACGAGGAAATGTAACATTTACAACTTCAACAGATCTAGGCACATTAACATATGGTGAATTAGCCGAAGTGGACCATCCTGTTAAAGATGTCGAATATAGCACAGTAGATGACTTTATTTTAGTTTCATTATTCCGTACAAATAATCCATTAAAAGAGAATACAAGTGTACAAGCATTAGCTATTCCTGTTCTTGATAATGTGGATTCAATATTTATTATGGACACAAATGAAGCCGAAGAATTAGACGCTACTGATGATGAAACACAAGGCGGTAGCGGTACAGATGCTAATATTACTATTTGGGGTCAATCTTTAGTGAAAGCTACAGTTATATCCAAATATAATGAGTTAGTAGATGAAGATGTATCTGCTGATATTACTGATGCTGATTTGATTGATGAAATCAATGAGCTTTCAGATGAAGAAGTAGAATTACTAAAAGATGAATTAGGCATTGCTTAATGACGATTTTAGAAGCCATACAAGCTAATCCTGTTTTTACAGATGTATCTGTAAATCATATCCAATCTGTTTTAGGTAGCCGTTCCATTGATGGGTCGGCTACTTATTCAGAAAGTTCTTTGAAAGATGTTGAATTGGCTACAGCTGATTTATATTCTGCCATGGCATTAATTCCTGACTTTAAAGAAGGTCAATTATCCCTAAAGTATAATCCTGCTTTATTGAAAGAAAGAGCAAAGGCTTTATACTACAAGTATAATGATCCTAAAGTAGAGGAATTAGAACCTAAACCAATTAATGTAGGTATTTCCTCAGAAGATGTTTAACAGATATCCTCATACTGGAAAAATTGTTATTAGTAAAGAAACTGATAACGGTACTGGAATACCTGAATTAACCGATACAGAAATCGAAATAATTGGAAGGTATGAGCCATCAGGACAAAACAAGGCTTTAGATTATTCGGCAAAGTTTTATTGTAAATCTAATGACATTAGTCAATTTGAAGTAGATGGTAAAATATTCCTATACCAGGATAAGCAATTTAAAATTGTACAGCTACATAATTATCAATCACATTGTGAGATATGGCTGGAATAAGAGGCTTAAGGGCTTTATTTACTGGTAGACAATTTCAAAATGTATTTGACCAATTTCAACAAGAGGTTGATAGAAAAACATTAGAAGCTTATCAGTTTATTGGTGAAACATTTGTGAATGAAGCACGAATAAGTGGTAATTACACAGACCGAACTGGGAATCTAAGAAGTTCAATAGGCTACATTATTTTACTTAATGGTAAAGTAGTTGAGCAAAACTTTGAAGGTAATTCAAAAGGGCAAAGTCAAGGAAAGAAAGTAGCCGAAGAAGTTGCAAATCAATATCCTGATGGGTATGTATTGATAGGGGTTGCAGGAATGCAATATGCAGCTTATGTGGAAGCTAAAAACTTTGACGTAATAACAGGGTCGGCACCTGAAAAAGAACTATTAATATCAATATTAAGTGAAATCTAGTTTTGACATATTATCAGCGTTGTATCAAATACTAAATGTATCTGAAGTTAATGACAATCTTTCAGGTAAGATTTACATAGGCGATATTCCAGATACTGACCAAAAGGAAGATATATCTATAAAGACTTTAAGTAATCCTAATAGATACCTTCAAAATGGTTTTATAAACTTGAATATTCACGTAAAAGAGATAAGCTCAGGAAGGGCAAATTTGGCAAAGTTCAAACAAATAATAAATGCTGTTATTCCTTTGGTAAAAGATGTAAAGCATCTAGGTTATTCATTTCAAATAGATGATGACAAAGGTGTATTCAAGGACCAAGATAGAGACAGTATTTATTTCTATAATTTAAAATTAAAATTTCAAACATTATAAAAAATGGCAAAAGAAGACAATATTAGAGGCGTTGAAAAAATCGAAATCGGTTTACCTGGAGACGGGGTAGTAGGCGCATCTTTAACGGAATTCAAAGCGGTTGTTTTAAATTCTCTATCCTTAACAGGTAGTGAAGCAAACGAAGAAACTATTAAAACAGAGCAAGATGATAGTTACCTATCTATAAATACTGATTCTACTCCTGCAACTTCAACATTCAAATTGTATGAAGTTACTGGTGCAAGTGCAGTAATGCTTATGGGTGGTTCTTGGGATGCAGGATCTAAAACTTGGAGCGCACCAAAGACAGCTCCTAATAAATACCTTTCAGTAGTAATTACTGATATTGCAGGAAACAAGATTACGTTTCCATACGCAAAGGTTTCTGCAAAATTTGAAGGTAATATCACTAAAGGCGAATTGCTTTCAGTAGACATTACTATAACTGCTAATACTCCTATATCATCAACAGATGTAGAAGGTGCTCCTTATGAGGTTGCATTTGCAGCATAATCAACAAAATTAAGGGGCTTAAATGCCCCTTTTTTAGATATGGATAAACAGAAACAGGATTTACTACAGGCTTTAATTGAGAAACCATCAACTTACGAAATTCAGGTTTCAGATAATTCTATGCTTCCAGATAATATTAAGAAGCGTAAAACATTATCATTCACAATAAAACCACCTACTATAGAGATATTAGCAAAATGTGCATTACCTGCACTTAAAATACCTGAGAGTATTCGAGAATCCAAAGAATTAAAATTGGACGAAGCTATTGAATATAGAAATGAGATGGCAGAAGTTTTTGCTATTTTGGCACACGGTAAAGCAACGGATTTTCCTAGTTGGTATGTGCCTTTCGTTTTGAATAATTTGACACCAAAAGAACTGTATATGCTGTTTTATGAAAGTGTCTTAAAGTTGCAGACCGATTTTTTTTTAAACTCTTTCCAAATTGCAAATCAGAACAATCCGATGATGATGAACCAAATAAACGATTCAATCCCTACCAATTCATAGGTAGCGTTTGTAATTATTATCATTTCAGTTATGACTTTGCATTTAAAGAGATATCGTTTCAGAACTTGCTAATGCTATCTGCAAGTGTGCCTAAATACAAGTCAAAAAAGGATAAAAAGAAGAAAAAACCACAAACATTAACTGAAATACTTAAAAGCCATGGAAGGTAAATTTAAGGTTGTACTCAAAAGACTAAAGGATGCTAAATTAGATGAGAATATTTTATGCTCTAAATTTTGGCGCAGGATAATTGCTTTATCTAAAAATTTCAATGAAAAGGATTGCTGGTCCATTATGGTTGATAATATAGAGTGGCTTCTAAATACAGGCACAATGACATCAGATGATCTAGTTTCGTGGTTTACAGAAAAGCAATTAAACGAACATGGTATTTATAGCACAGGAACTCATAAAATAGTTGATAGAATTGCTATTGGAATAAAAGATGCTAAATTTGAAGCTTCTGGCCATAGCCGTATTGCTCTTTTTGGTAATGCGTTTTGTGAAGCTTTTGATACAACATTTGTAACTGGATTTCAAAATAGTTCATTTGAAATCAAAAACTGCACAGGCGAAGCATTTGGAAATTGTAAAGTGGTCGCTAGAGATTTTTCAAAAGTAGAAGCTTGGGATAATTCAACAGTAAAAGCAGAAACCTATTCTTTTGTATTGGCACATGGTAATGCACAGGTCCAGAATTCAGAGAATAGCCATACTATTATTGTTTAGAAATAATATCGCCAATACTGTATTTGTCAACGAAATCGTAGAGGTCTTTATCCTTTAATTCAAAATCAACACATTCATTTTTACTCTTTAAAAAGAATCGATTTCCTTCACGCTTATAGTATTTGAATTTAGTGTCGGAAGGCTGTAAATCTAAGGTGTCTAAAACAGATTTAAGATTTGATTTTCGTTTTAAATCTGCTAGAAACATAAATCTATATGGTTCTACTTCTTTGTCTTTATAATAGGCTTTAGTGTTTTTCCATTGCAGTACATTAAGCCTAAAAAGAGGAAACCATTTTGTATAGGCACTCATTTCTTCATTGGTTTCTAGCTTAATTTCTTTACCATCATAAACGCCACCAAGAGATAATGCGCATTCAAGTGCTTTACTAAAGTTCTTTGATTTGCTTTTGCCTATAATGAGTGTGTACATACAATCGTTGGAAACTACGGATATAAGCCACTAAAATACTTCATTTATAAAGCCTCTACAAATACTTTTAATGAAAATATAAACAGATGGGTATTGTTAGAGGAGATAATTCTTTATTTTTTGCTACAGCTTTAGATAATTCAGGTTTACAACGTGGAAGTTTAGATGCTGTAAATATAATTCAAGGTTTAGGTAATAAAATATCTAAAATAAATCCTTGGGCTGCATTAGCTGTAGCAGCTGTCGCTGCATTTACTGTTATTGCAAATGAAGGTTATAAAATGGCAAAAAGTTTTGAATCTGCTATGGCAGAAGTAAAGACTATTGCCAATGTTTCAGATAAGGATTTCAAAAAGTTAGAAAAAAATGTCTTTGACATATATAAGCAACTAGGAACAGAACCGCCAGATAAACTCGCAAATGGTTTATATGAGATAATAGGTGCAGGGTTTGAAGCAGGAGATGCTTTAAAAATACTAGAAATATCATCTAAAGCTGCAACTGCAGGTGTTACAGAAACAGCAGTAGCATCAGATGGGCTTACCACTATTTTAAACGCTTTCAAACTTACTGCAGAAGATGCACAAGCAGTAGCAGATGTTATGTTTGCTACCGTAGACCGTGGTAAAATTTCATTTGAAGAATTATCAAGTCAAATAGCTATAGTTGCTCCAATAGCAGCCGCAAGTAATATTTCCTTTCAAGAAATAGGTGCAGCCATATCTACACTTACCAAACAAGGAACTCCTGCTAGTGTAGCAATGACCCAAATTAGAAGTGCTATTATATCTACAAATGAAGTTTTAGGAGATGGTGCATTTAAAACGCTTTCACTACAAGAGGGTTTTCAGAAAATGTATGAATCTGCGGATGGTAGCCAAAACAAACTAAAAGAACTTGCAGGAAGAATAGAAGCTGTAAATGGTATCATTGGTATTGCAGGACCAAATCTGAAAGGTGCAACTGGAGATTTAGATGCTATGGCTAAGTCGGCAGGAAGTGTTGATAGGTCTTTTAAAACTATTACATCTACTACTGCAAATCAATGGGAAATATTTGGCAATAAAATTAAAGCATCTACTAAAGGTATTGGTGATACTATCCTTGCTATGAGTAATGGTGTTGCTAGAGGGCTAAATAAATTAATAGATGGTAATGAATCCGTAGTTGATTCTCTTAGAGAGCATAGAAAAAAATTAAACGATTTAACTTTTGAATACAATGACCACAATACCTCAGTAGAAAGAAAAAGGGAAATTTTAGAAGAGCTTAAAAAGATTAATCCTGCTATTGTTAGCGGTCTTGGTAAAGAAGGTGATGAGTATGTATTATTGAACAATCAACTTAGCGCTTACAATGAGTTATTGACTTCAAGAATTGGTTTAGAAAAAGAACTAAATAAAATCAAAGAACTTAATGAAACCAAAGATGCTCTAAAAAATTCTGTAATTGATTTAGAGACAAGAGCAAAAGATATTATTAGAAGTTTAAGTGCTTCATTCAATAACGGTCAGATTGACTCTTCCGGATTTAGCGATGTATTAAATACAAAGTTTGAAAGCAATATTCAAAAATTAAATGAACTACGTAAAGTAATCAATAAAGAAAGTAATAGAACAAATGAAATTATTTTTGATTCCACTACAAAAGGTTTTGCATTTTCAGCAGCCGAAAGAGATCTTGAGCGTTATAAAAAAAGAATAAAAGAAACTTCTAACGAAATTAGTGAAGAGCAGGCTAGAATTAATAATAAGCTTGTAACTGCAATAGAAGTTGATGATGATAAAAAAAATCAAGTTTTAGAACTTCTTAAAGCTTATAAAGACATTGGTAAAGTATCAAATCAATTAGGTGGCAATGGTTTTGATGTTAGATTGGTAGATGATGCAGAAATTCAAAAACAAATTAAATTAATTGATGGTGTTAATAATGAAATCAAAAAGATAAAAGAAATAACATCAGTAGAATACAAAAAAGATAAAGCAATATTAGATGAATATTTGAACTCTAAAAATTCAAGAATAAAAGAAGCTGCAGAAAAACAAAAAGATTTTTTTGAATTTAAAATACCTACAACAGGTAAAGATGATAGAACTGATATTGAAAGATTTGAAGACTTACTTAATGAGCGAAAAAAGGAATATGAAAGTTACAATAATTTTGTTAATCAATTAGGCAAAGAAGCTGCAGATAAGGAATTTGAAACCTTATTAAAGCAAGGTGATAACTATACTGAATATTTAAGAAATCAGTTAAAGGAATTTCAAGACAATGAAATCAAAAAGAAAACTATTGTTGATGTTGCATCAAATAGTGATGTTAGATTAACTCCACGTGAAAAAATAGAGCCTATTAATTTTATTAAGCCAGCGCCAATTGTTCTTGATGTTAAAATAGACACCACTTCTATAAATGCAATAAATAGAAGATTAAATAAATTAACACGAGATGCTGAAAAGGCTCAAACAGATGCCGAAAGAAGATTAATAGCTGTTAAAATAGATGCTGAAAAAGAAAAATTAAAAGCTGCTAGAAGACATATAGATGGCGAAGAAGATTTATACGAAAACTTAACTCGTACTATTGAAAGTCTTTCTTTTAAAGAACTACGCACAAGAATAGCTAATAAAAAACGAGAATTAGCAGAAAAACTTAAAGATGAGAAAAAGTATGCTCAAGAAATAATAAAACTTCAAGGTGAAATCGCAGAAGCTGAACAGGAAATAGGTAACAAAACATCGGATTTTATAAGTGATATTACAGGGGTTTTAGGAGAAGCATCAGCCTTATTCAGAAAGTTTGGCGATGAAGATACAGCTCAACTACTAGATCAGTTAGCAGGAGTTGCAGAAGGCGCAGGAAAAATAGCAGAAGGTTTTGCATCTGGAAACCCTTTAGCAATTCTACAAGGTGGTTTAAAGGTTCTTAATTCAGCACTAACTGTAGAAATTGTATCAGATACTGCCAAGTTTGAAGAAGCTATAAAAGAACTTGAAAAAGCCATTGATAAACTAGATTATGTAATCTCAAAAAGTGTAGGAAACGATAAAATCACAGGAAGAAAACAAGCTATTGATGACCTTAAAGAACTTGAAAAACAAGCCGATTTAGCCAAACAAGCTGAACTAGAAGCAAGAAAAGAAGTCAAATTTTTAGGTATTCGTATTGGTAAAAAAGGAAAAGGAAGTGGAACGGATCCTGCCAAGTTAGAAGAACTTGAACAAAAAGCAGAAGAAGCTCGTAGAAAAGCCCAAGAACTTAGAGAACAATTAGACGAACTTTATACAGGCACTACACAGGCAACTATTGTAGACAGTATTATATCTGGTCTTAAAGAAGGCAAACGAACAGTAGCTGACTTTGCAAATAATTTTAAGGACCTAATGCAAGATGCAATGTTACAAGCTTTCCAAATAAAATACCTAGAGAAAGAGATTGAAAAGTTTTACGATGCCTTTGCAGATGCAGGTTCGGACAGCAACTATACTGCAGATGAAATAGATGCATTACGTAACCTTTACAATCAAATGATACAAGGTGCTCAAGATGATTTAGATGCTATCAATCAAATATTAGAAGATAGTGGTATTGGTAGTTTAGGAAGTGAAGATAACCAACAACCAGGATTAGCAGGTGCAATATCTAATATAACAGAAGACCAAGCAAATATTATGGCTGGTACTTTAAACAGTATGAGAATTGACATTCAAAATGGTTTGGAAGCAGCTCAACAAAGCCTAGTCTACTTATCACAGATAGCACAAAATACATCATACAACCATCACTTAGAGGTAATGGAATTAAGATTAACAAGTATTGAAACATTATTATCATAATACTATGAAATTAATACAAGAAACTCCAACAGCTAAAATCTATTTAGGAAAATTCCAAGGAAAACCATGTAGATATATTGAAGACAAAAAAACAGGAGAAAGAACTTTGAGTTTAGAGGATGTAGCAAAATGTTTAGGCTTTAAAAATAGTCAAGAAATGTTTTCAAATGATAAAATGCTTGATGCATTAGGAAAAGCTTTAAAAAAAGACCCAAAGGCAATTCGAGATACTATCTACATTGATAAGGAATAATGGAAAAATTAAACAACAAGCTGTTAAGTTACTATGGTCTTATTCTAGTCGGATATAATGGCATTTTAGATATGCCTTCAAGATTAGGCGATACTTTCTATGACTGGGGTGATTGGCAACAGCCTTTAGTGGATGATGAAGATATATTTTGGAAGTCTAAAGAATTTAGTTTGAATGTTGTTTTTGATGAAAGGCGAACCAATAAAACATTAAAATCAATTGTAAATGAAATATCAAATTTACCTGAATGTTTACTAGAATCTAAATATGGAAATTTCCAAGTAAAAGTAAAAGCTATTCAAAAAGTAAATTCTTATGAGAATATTACAAAGCTTTCAATACTATTTAATGAACGCATACCACAATTAAATGCAACCTTATTAGGTCCAGTAGGTGGCAATGGTTTACTGATAGATGGATATGATTTTAAAAAGGACTTTGGTATAGTAATCCGTAAGGTAAAGCCATTAGATTATGTACCAATTACAAAGCAATTATCAACAACTGTTTTTAATACATCGCAAATACTATCTGACCATAGAAATTTTAAAGTTTTTGAATTGGATTGTGCAATGGCATATTCTAGTGCGAGTGAATTAAAGGAAACTACGGATAAATTTAAAAAATTACTATCACTAGGTGGCTACCGTGTAATAACTTTCGAGAATGAAAGCTACAACTGTTTTTTAACAGAAGGTTTTAAGGTTGTATTTGTAGGTGAGAATGTAATTAAATTCAAATTACTACTAAATATAACTGCCAATTTTGTTGATAGTGGATTTGTAGCATCAGGATTTGTAAACTAAAGAAAAAATGAATCAAAATAATATACGCCAACATAACGGAACAACTTTTACAGTACCTGAAGCTGCTGCATGGTTAAAGGAATTAGACGACAGAACAAAGTCTAGTGAAACAGGTTATAATTCTATTAATGAGTTAGCTGCCAAAGTAAAAACCAATGAGGCTATTTACAAAAATGGTATAACAACTCTAACTCCATTAGACGCACGAAATGTTTTTAGCGGAGGTGTTACAGGGTCAATAAAAATAACACTTCCTAATTCTTGGACTAACACAATGATAAAATTGTATGTAGAAATATATGACTATACAACAAATGAATCCATAAGTTTAATTGTATCGGGATATACTCCTACGGCAGCATCATGGTATAATACTTCGGTGCAAATCATCGCTTCTAAATTAGACAGAAATTTTACTGTTAGATTTGGGCATGATGGAACTAAATGTTGCTTTTATATCGGAGAACTCAATTCTACATGGAGTTACCCTAAAGTGGTTATAAAAGAATCTCTATTTTCTCATTACACCTATACTGCGCCTTATTGGTTAACAGGATGGAATGTTGCTCTTGAGACTTCAGCCTTTCAAAATATTACAAAAATACATACTAACAATTTACCTGTAGCACAATGAAATTAGTACAATTAAATAACAGTTATTCAAATCCTATTACAGGAGAAGCATTTAAAGACACATTTATAACAGATGGTGTATCTGCTGATGATTTTGATAGTAAAGAACTAAAAATATCTTTTCGTCTTAAACAAAAGATTATTGAAAAACAAATAACTCCTACAGAAGGAGGATTTGAAGAGAAAGATGTAGAGGTAATAAAAAAACTAGCTGAAACTACTTTAGTATTTGATGGCTCAGATACGCCTACTTACATTACCATTGATGGAGAAACTAAAGATTTGTTTGCTTACTTGGGTAATGGAGGAAAACTAAAAGGTGATGAATTAATCGAAGTTGGTTATCCCAATTATAATTCAGCCCAAAAGTATTTTACTGATAAAATAGGGGAGCCTGTCGATATTAATCCAGAGCTTGATGAAATGGGTCAATTACTTGTAAAAACATTTATTTTACAAAAGGTTATTATTAATGGCGAACCAATTGGTAAGCAATTTAAGTTTTAATGAAAGTCTACAGAGGCACATCCGAAATCATAGATGTTGTCATTGATAATAAAACTCAATTAAAACAGACTTTACAAGGCGAAGACTTTATCCAATGTAATTTTACAATGGATATTTTTTTCAACTTTAAAATTGGGGATTATGTCAATTGGCGTAATAAGCGCTATACTATTTTCAAACAACCATCTGAAAAAAAAGTACAATCAAATCAATTTCAATATAGTATTGATTTTGAAAGCGACCAGTATCGATTGATTAACTCAATGTATTTATTGGATGGTCAAGGAGAATTTTATTTGGTTGGCGATTTACAAAAGTTTACCAATTTAATTATTGTTAATCTTAATAGACTTGCAGGAGATGGGTATTATCAACTTGCTACAATGCCATCTACAGATGCTAAAAATCTAAACTTTACAAATAATAATTGTCTTAATGTCCTTCAAAATATAAGTAAAGAATTTAATAAGGAATTCTACTTTTCTGATGATGGCAAAACGATACATTTTGCAGATAAAATAGGTAGTGATTTAGGGCTTTCATTTGAGTTTAAAAATGGACTTCGAAATATTGAACGCCAAAAATTAACAGATCAAAACCTTGTAACTCGTCTTTACGCATTTGGTGGCACTAGAAATGTTACCAACGAGTATGGTAGTAAGCGATTAAAATTACCAAATTCGGATGGTTACATTGAGCAAAATACTAGCCTTTTTGGAATGATAGAGGGCGTTGTAAACTTTGAAGATGTTTATCCACATAGAGAAGGTACTGTAACCGCTTTAGGTGATGATATTTTCAAGTTTAATGATAATACTATTGATTTTGATGTAAACAATCAACTCATAGATGGTGTTACTGCAAAACTGACTTTTAATACTGGATTATTAGCAGGATATGAATTTGAGATAACTCAATTCACAAACTCATCTAAAGAATTTGTAATAATTCAATATGAAGATACAAATGGATTAGTATTGCCAAATGATGATTTAAAACCACAAGTAGACGATAAGTATGTGTTGCATGATATCGAAATGCCACAATCATATATTGATAATGCAGAACAGGAATTATTAACCAAGGCAAATGAATACTTAAGCGAAAATAGCTTGCCAAATGTCATTTACAATATAGTTCCAGATTATCCATTCTTGAGAAAGAATTTAATACAGCTAAATATTGGCGATATAATTGAGGTTTCTGATGCCGATTTTGGAGTATCATTTGAAACTAGAGTAATAAGTTTTACGCAAAGCATTGCTAACCCTTACCTATATTCTATGAAGGTTGGTGATAAAGTTTCAGTTGGCTACATTACTAGAGTGCTTTCTAATCAGTTAGAATTACAAAATTCAATAGCAATAGAGCGTTTTGATAGAACCGTACAGTATAATCAAATTCGTAGAAATCTGCGAAACATTGACGAGTTAAGAGATTCTTTGTTTGACCCTGACGGCTATTTTGATACAGACAACATAAGACCTTTAAGCATCGAAACCAGTATGCTCACAGTTGGCTCAAAAGGTCAACAATTTATAATTCGTAATCTTCTTATTGAAGCAAATTATGAAAGCAATCCAAATAAGGTTAGATGTGGCAATGGTACATTAGTTCATTTTACTATTAATGATGATAGTGTGAAAGAATGGAATCTTACAGGAAATATAGTTGTATTAGATACTCCGGAAACTCACTATTATATTTATGCTAAATGTGTAAAAGATGGTAATAATGGACTGTTTGAAATTTCAACTACCCAATACAATACAGAAGAATCTGATTATTACTACTTTTTAATAGGTGTAGTTCATTCCGTTGTAGATGATGTTAGAGGAATTAGTTTGACTTATGGTCAGACTACAATAAATGGAAAATTCATAACAACTGGTCGAGTTCAATCGATAGATGGCTTAAACTATTTTGATTTAGATTCTAATCAATTAAAAATAGGTAATAGTCAAGTTGGTATGGATTGGAATGTAACTAATCCTGACAAATTAACTATTCGAGGTGGTTTAGTTCAAAGCCCTGCAGGAGATGTATTTCCTATTGCAGTTTATCGTGGAGAATACGACCCTGCTGAATATTATTATTTAGGCGACCAAGTGAGCTACAATGGAAGCACTTATATATTTTCTAGTGAAACGCCACAAGTAGGCAAAGCACCTACAAATACAGATTACTGGGATGTTTCTGCAGAAGCAGGAGCATCAGGAGATAGTATTGCAATTCAATATTCTATTGATGGTACCAATTGGCATAACCCACCTTTTCAGGCTACTGATATTTATATGCGCCAAAGAGTTGGTAGTGGCTCATGGTCAGCAGCTATACAAATTGTTGGAGAAGATGGTTCTGATGGTTCTGCAGGAACGACTGGCAACTATATTGATTATGTTTTTAGGCGTTATCCTGTAAACTTTGTAGAAGATGGTTTTATAGCCGTAAGTTTTATAAACAACATCTATACTCTAACTGGAAATAATCCTGTTGGATGGTTTGATGCACCATCTGAAGGAACAGATCCTTTGTGGATGTCAAAAGCATTAAAAGATGCCGACGGAAATCTTTTAGAAAGTTGGTCTACTCCTGTTAGAATATCAGGTAATAATGGAGATAATGGCGAAGACGGACAGGATGGTCAAGATGGTGCTAATGGTCAAGACGGAAATGATGGACCAGGAATAGTTTATCGAGGTGTATTTAATCAAAGTACTTTATACTATAACAATGATATTCGTAGAGATGTAGTAAAATATAATGATGTTTATTATTTATACAATGGAACTAATGGAGTAGCCTTAGCATGGTCTGATGCAAACTGGGAAACGTTTGGTGCTCAATTTGAAAGTGTAGCCACAAACTTATTATTGGCAGAAAACGCCAACATTGCTGATTGGATTATTAAAGACGGTAAGATTACCTCACAAAACGAGTATAATGGAACTCCAAGAGCTCAATTTGATGGTGCTAACGGAAAGTTAACACTTGTTTCGCCAATGACTACTTATACAAATTCAGGAGGCACAAGAACTTACGAGCATACTTTAAAACTCGATAGTACTCAAGGTCGATTAGAGGCTAGACATACAGGCGATTCTTATCAAAATTCAGGTGTTTCTTATGTAGATAGCGAAGGTGTATTTGCCAATTTTGCAGGAACTCAAGCTTTACCTGCTAGTTCAGGAGTTGAAATAAAAGGAGCTGTCGTTGGACTTGGTTTTGGTAAATTAAATAGATCAGCTTATGGCGGTAATAATGCAATAGCAGGTGTTGTAGGTAGGGCTTCAAATTCAGCAAGTGACCCTGCTCCAGCTTATGGCGGATTATTCTTTGGATTAAAAACCTATGGACTATTCCTAAATGTAAAAACAGTAACAGGGTCTAGTCATACAATAAGTGGCACAGAAGATTATATTTCTTGCTACTATAACGGAACTACAAATGTTTATTTACCTACATCTAGTAGACATATTGGTAGAATGATTTATGTAAAGCGCATTAATGGAGGTGTAACTGTTCATGCAAATGGAGTAAATATTTTAACTCACACACAGGTAAGTAGTGTAGGTATTGCAGATGGAGATTGTTGGTTCTTTGTCTATGATGGTTCGTATTGGTGTGGTCAAAAATTAGTAAGATGATAATAGTAAGTAAATTTATAGTTAGAAAAGGGTATGCAGCAATGGCTATATTTCCTTTTATATTTTTCAAAAAGAAGGAATATATCAATCCTGTTAGATTAAACCACGAAAGAATACATTTAAGACAGCAATTAGAATTGCTTCTTATTTTCTTTTACTTATGGTACCTAATTGATTTCATAGTAAAATATGCGAAATATAGAAACTGGAAAACTGCATATAGAAATATCATTTTTGAAAGAGAAGCATACTCATTTGAAAAGGATCTGAATTATCTCAAAAAACGCAAGTTTTATAACTTCATTAGATAAAGAAGAGAACCTACGGATTTATCAAGCAATTCCATAATTAAAGCACTCATTTAATTTAGAAATTAGCATCTGAACATATTAAGGTGCTTGATAATGAGTGTAAATAACTTTTTTCATAAAGACATAAGTTTTCTATCTGAACATAGAAAATGGCTAATTAATTATTTAAAATTATACAATAGACCTCAATCAATAATTGATGTGTATTTATGGGCTTACGATTATTGTGTTCAGAATCCAGATAGTTATGATGGTGCCACGATGACCGAAGATTTAGCTTTTCATGGGCTTGAACCTGAAGCTATGCTACATGATGTTTTGTATGTCGCTTTAAATGTGGCAGGAAACTTCAAACACCAGTACATCGCAGATTTGATTATCAAAAAGGAAATGGAAGCTCACAAAAAGAGTTCTATTGAAACTGGTAAACGATTCTATTTGTTGCTACTTAAAATTCCATTATTCGTTCCATATGCTTATATAATTAAGAATAGAAAAATGAGCATAGATGATAAAAAAGAAATGCAAAATCTAAAAGAATTATTTCTTAAAGACTATAAGGTTAACTGGAAAAGAGAGCTTAAATGGGTTGCTGTAGTTATTATAATCATTTTGATTGTATTGTTTAGAGTTGATGTAAACAATCTGATAAAACTGTTTTTCTAATGGATGATTTTTTCAGCACCATAGCGCAGCTTATAATAGATAACGATTTATCAATAAAAAGGCACTCATACCTTTATATGATTCCTTGTGCAATTACAGTTTTATCATTCATTATACACTTACGTAGAGCTGTCATTAAATCTCCTTATGTGTTTACAAAAGTGTTTTGTCAATTCATTGTTTTTGGACTCGTATTCGAGAACATTGGAAACATAAAATACATTATTGATGTATGGAATAAAGAAAAGCTTATTGATGGAGTAAATATAATGTGGGTAACAATTATGCTCATTAGCGGAATAATTCAACTCGTAGCTCCATTATTTATAAAAGCTGCTGAAAAGTTTTACCTAAATAAATTAAATGAGAATGAATTTAGAAAATATTAAATTTTTACTAATAGGTACTGCTGTAGCTTTTGCAGGTGGCTTATTACGTGTTCTGATATCTATTCAGAACAAAGAGAAAAAACGTCCATGGGAACACCTTGTAACCTTGCTAATTGTAGTAATCGTTGGACTTACTATAAGTTACGCTTTACATCGAGCAAAACTCCATAACGAATGGTATTCGATGGGAATTCTATTTGTTCTTGGTTATGGCTATGATAAATTTCTAAAGATGATTACAACAAATGTTCCTAATTGGATTGATGTTGCAATGAAAGGTTATTTAGAAAAGCGCTATGGTGTAGATATGGATAAAAAAGAAAAGGAAGATGAAGACCAATATTAAATCATATACAGACAATCAGCTTCTTGAACAAGTTGAACGTATAGGTGGTACAATCCCAAATAGAGGAAAGTATCTAATAATTGGCGTGCAATCCCAAGAAGATGCCTTTAATGTGTTTGATGATAAATTCTATGTCTTTGATGGTCTTGATTTCAAACAAGTAAGTTCTGGAACTACCAATGCAGGAAAAACGGCATTATATTTTTATGACCAATACAATCTTCCTGGTGCTGCTATTTGGAAAACAGATGTATTCTATCCTAACCTATTTAAACGTGGTTATCATAAAGGCAGAATGAGAGCTTTACGCCAAAACAAGCCAATCTATTATTATAGAGATTCCGATAAAGACAAATTTTCAGAAGAGCAAGGAGAATTACACTTTGAAATCATCTATGCAAATATGCACGGAGTTGATTACAACCCTTATAGCGTAGCAAAAAAAGACTTTATAAATGGATGGTCTTTTGCGTGTCAAGTATGGAATAGAATGGGCGATTATCGTCAAATGGTTAATGCTGTTTGGAAACGGAATAAGCTTGTTGATTATGCATTATTAAAAGAATTTTAAACCTAAATAAGATGAAAGAATTAAAGCAATCAGATTACCCGAAACTTTTAAAGAATAAAGTATGTGCTATACTTTTTACAAATCCTACACCTTGTAGCAGATGTGATGAAGTAAAAGCCTTAATGCCAAAAGTTGAGCAAAAGTTACCTAATATACCTATAGTATATTTTTCAGCAGCTGCAGATGTTTATCCTGTAAATGAATTGAGCAAAGAATTGAGCTTTAAAACGGTACCTACTTTTGTTATTTTCAAAGACGGCAAACCAGTTAGTGTGATTAAAAGTGTACAAACGCCAAAGACCTACATACAGGCTTTGCAAAATCAGTTCTAGTCGTGAATAATCTAAACAGGAAATTTAGTATCGATGTTAAGGATATCGCTCTTATTGCATTGATTTTATTTGGCACATATCAGTTTTTATTAAAACCTGAAAGAGAGGTCGTAACTGAAAAAGAAACTACTACTATTGATATAAAAAAAGTAGTAGAAGAAGCTATTAATAATAAGTTGCAATTACAACAGCCTATTCAACAGCCTACTATAATTTACAAAGATCGAGTAGTTCCGGTTTATAAAGATACTCCCATTCCTAAAGGAGATGAAGATTTGGTTAAAAACTTAAATAAGTATCAAGACACTACTCATTTGGAGAATGCTAAGATTTATAGCGAGATACTTTCAGATGGCACCGTATATCAAAATAAGGTTACTGCAGAAGTTGATGTAAAAACTATTACCAATACTATTGAAAAAAAGATTGTTAAGTATGGCTCAGGGTTCTATCTTTCTCCTGGTGTAAATTTAAGCCCTATTCGAGGTATTGAAAGCGTAGAGGCTTCAATTAACTATATCAATAAAGGCGACTTTGGGTTTGGTGTTGGCGCTCAATATAATTTGATTACAAAAGACATCAGTTATGGCGTAAAGGTCCATAAAAAGATATTTTAGTTAGTCTTCAATATTTAGAATGTGGCTTCTGTATAGTTTATGAAACTCCATAAACCATTGATATTTTCTGTAATATGATTTCTCTGATAATTCATCTTCAAATAGTGATTCAACAAAGAAATTTCCATCATCTTGAAGTTTGTCTACAATAGCTTTTGGAAAACAATTATATGTGTGAATTAATTTAGAATCTTCTTCACTTATTATTCTTCCATAAACATTATGCGAGTATTTGTCGTAAATCTTTTTCAATTCATTGAGAAGGTCTACAACATAGCCAGTCTCTCTAAAATATTCATCATGATTCCAAAAAGCATAATTAGAATATTTAGCAATAATGCCAATTTTATAATCTGTAAACTTGAACAGGAATGACAAATTCATATTGTTAGGCTCAACACAAATAATCACTTTCTGAACTGATCTACCTTGCTTAATAAGGTCGTAAACATTAGTATTGAATAAATCATATATAGAAAGCTTAGAATACTTTTTTCCGGTACCGTGTTTTATCCAATCGATATTTACATCAGTAAGTTTTGATACCTCTAGAATAAGTTCACTTGAACACTCTAAAACATTGTTTTCAATATTCTCTAGTTCTTTTTCGCTTTTAATATCAACTAATTCTATAAACTGACTTTTTGAAATTTCACGCTCTACTCTTATAGATTTGATACGGTGTCCGCAGTCAAATAGTTTAAAAGAAATTTCTTCTTGATAATCAATACCTAAATGATTGATGAGGATGTTTTTATATTTTAGAGAGAGGTCTGTTAGTCGGTCTAACGATAATACCTCGTATTTACAACCAATCTCCTTAACGAAACTTTCGTATTCATATCTTTCTTCTCCTACTGGATGATTAGTACAGGTAACATACTTGTAAATTAAATTGGTTGGTATTTTTCCATTAAGAGTATCGTTAATGTCCTTAATGATTTTGCTTTTTCCTTCAATAGTATGATTGAAAATAAAATACTTGTTTTCTTTCTCCCAAAATATATGAGCATCTGGTTTGGATTTTCTTTGGTTACCTTCCTTATTAACCATAGTTTCCAATGTGCCAAATTGAAAATACTCTCGTCTCAGAATATCATTGGCAAAATTCTCAAAACGTTCATTTCTTAATTTGCCTATTGCTTTACGAATTTTATCTCTTAATTTTAGATTCATACTTATTTAATCAAATTAGAGTAATCTTCAGGTAATTCGGCATCAATATCACGCAAATACTTTTCAAGAGCTGTCATAGTGCTATGGCCAGTAATTAACATTAACTTACTTTTCGTTTCAAAAGGTGTCATTTCTTTTCGTATCTCACGGTATAGCTTGGTTATAAAAGTGTGCCTAAACGAATAAATATTATACTCAATCCCAAGCTTAAAGTACTTATCATCTGTTTTGGACTTCTTTGAAAAAAAGTCTTTTAAGGATTTGAAACGTTTAGTAAAATGATCTCTTCTATTATCATCAGTAGCATCCCATTTACCAGGAGAACGGCTATAAGAAAAAATAAAATCATCTTTACTATATTCAGATAAGTCAGGCAACTGATCGAGTAATATTTTAGGAATTATTTTTTGCTTTAATGGTTTGTTTTTAGCCTTTACTGTAAGTGTTTTTTCTTTTATATTAATATCACCAACTCGTAGCCTACACACTTCAACAGGGCGCAAGAAATTATATGAAACGAACTTAATGAAAAGAAGTAATTGAGGATCCTTTTCTGCTAAATACTCATAGATGAGTTCAAGTTTATCATTCGAATAAGTTTTATTCCTTTTTGGTGGTGCTTTTAAAACATTGATTTTAGAAACAAAATTTAAAGGAATGATATCGTTATCTTCTAACACTTGAAACAATGAACTTATATCTGTACGAGTATTATTTCTATTTCTTGGACTGGAAGTATCTAAAACGTGGTTCAGGTACTTCATCACTATTTTTTTATCGACTGAGGTCATAAACCGATGCGAATATCCATTTTCAAATAAATATGTCTTAAATCGATTAATTCTAGATTTAAATCTGATATATGAATTTTCTGCAGTAGTCTTTCTTTTAATATCTAAGGCAAATTCAATAGCATTCTCAACTGACATTATTTCTTCAACATCTTTGGTATCATCAAAAGGATTGTAACCTTGTTTTAATAATCGAGATAAATTCCTTTTAAGTGTTTCTAAAAATTCTAAACGTTCCTCTTTAGTCTTGTAGTAATTACCATCCTTTATATTATCCTGTCTTTCTAGCTTACCTGTTTCCGGATTACGATAAGAATAATATAGGTACCATTGTTTTGACAAGGCTTTTTTTTGTTCCTCTTTAGATAATTTATTCCATTTAGAAACATCTACACCTCCAGTGTAAATCTTAGGTTCTGAATATTTTCTCTTTGGTTTCACTTTGTCAAAATCGTGTACCGTACCGTGTACCGTTTTTAAAATATCGACTAATCTAGGCATAAAAAATGCGGTTTCCAAGTAATCAGAAACCGCATTATCATTGACTTAATGGCTTTTTAGCCTTTTGTAGCGGGAACTGGACTCGAACCAGTGACCTTCGGGTTATGAGCCCGACGAGCTACCTACTGCTCTATCCCGCGATTTAGACTGCAAATATAAGATAGTTTTTAAGTTCTACAAGGTTTATTTGAATATAAATTAAAAAAAGGAAGGTGTTTTTAGTTCTAACACAAAACCTGCATTTAATGGTAATTCATAGGATTTTGTAGCACAAAAATCTAACACAGACTCGAGATTTATTTTTGTAAATTTCAATCAAACTTGTTATCATTAATATTTCTGAATTATTAAGAATCAATTTCTTTAAAACCTTTGAAAAATCCAATTGTAAAGTCTACAATCCATTTAATGGATAAAAAACCAAACCACAAAAAAGAGATGAAAATGTGCCAAAATACTTTAATGAAATTAACAAAGAGAATGATCACCATGTAGATCATTTGAAAAGTAGCAGCGTTTTTTCCTCTTACTTGAACACCACCTAATTTGAAACTGGAATAATTGGGTTTGAAGATGTTATAGGAACCTCGTTTATTTTTTAAGGATGTACTTAATCCGTTTTTTGAGACATTGAAATTGAATGGGCCACTTTTATACCTCCCAATAAACTGAAAGTTACCGTTTTGGAAACCCATTCTTGCACCCTTAAATAATCGTTTGTGAAGACGAAGTCCGTGTTTGGTGTTTATGGTAGCACCAATTCCATCACCCTTAAATGTTTTCGTTGCAGAAACACCTCCTGTTCTTGAAACTCGGACATTTTTCCCTCGGTATTCAATTCTTTTTGAAGGTTTGTCTTTATCTTTTGAATTAGTGCTTGACATGAGTCAAAATTAAGAAATTAAAATAAGGAGGTTGAGATGTTTGAATTTTGATTTCCCCTCCCCCTATTGACAGAAGTTGCAGCTCAATTTCTTCTTTTGACGATCCACTTAACTTGGACGATATACAATTCTCCTTCCTTTAAAATACTTAAGTAACGAGTGTAAGTTAGACTGCTTTTTCGAAAGCATTTTCTATATCGCTTAATGTTACAGCAACTTGTTTTTCGGCAAGAAACTTATAAATCAATAATCGCATTGCTGTAACTCTAATATTTTTTGAGTCTAAAAATTGTTCTATTTTTTGCATAATTTTTAATGTTCTTCGTTACCAAATGGTTTAATAATAATTCCTACGCTAAAAATAAAGCCGTCTGTTGGTGCATAAATTTCTGGAAATTCTGGATTTTCGTGTGGTGGTAAAACCAAAGGCGAAAACCTACTTTGTCGTCTGTCTGTGAAATTTTCAAAATTCACAAAAGCACTACCAAATTTAAAGTTTCGCATTAACAATAATCCCATTGTGACAAAATCTGTCGTTTCAGTTCCGTTTGATAAAAACTGCTTTCCTGTATAAAATGTCTCGTAACCAATTCGCCATTTATCAGATTCGTACATTAATACACTTCCTGCGTTATGTTTTGCTGTCAATGGTTTTTGTGGATTTCCTGCCAAATAGTTCAGTTTCGTGTCTATAAGTGCATAATTTAAAAACCATCTAAAATCTTTATAAGTAAACTTAATATTTGTTTCTGCTCCTTTGCTTAAAATTTCGTCAGTTGCATTTTCAAATGCAAACAAACCGTTATTTGTACTATTTAATAACAATCCGTTATTAATCGCTGTAACATAAAAAAGTTGATTAATGGAAAAACCAATGGTTTCAAATAAACGTGTTTGATAATTGAAATCAAGATTTACACCATAAGAACGTTCTGCTTTTAATGAAGATTTATCAATGCCAATTACATTTTCAAAATTGATAAATTCAGCCTCTTCTGTAAAAATATCTGGAATTTTGTAGCCTAAACCACCACCAATTCTGCATGAAAATCCGCTATCATTTTTATAAAGCAAAGAAATTTTTGGAAGTGGAAAAATACCGAAATCAGTATTGTAATCTGCTCGCAATCCAGTTTCTAAAATCCAATTATCTGAAATATCAAGAATGCTGTTTGCAAACATTCCATAAGTTATATCTGTTTGGTCACGTTGTAAAGTTGCATTATTATTTTCATCAAAGTTTGAAGTGTATAAGTTTGCTCCAAAAATCCAATCTGTTTTTAAAGAAGTTTTTTTATAGGTAACTTCTGTAAACGTATTGAATTGTTTACCATCAAAACTAAAACCTGGAATAGTAAGATTTCTATCGAAAAATGAAATACTATTTTTTATATTTAATGAGCTTATTGAATCTATTTGCGTTTTATAAACTGCTTGACTGCTTACTCTTTTTGATATGTTTTCTTCTGTATATTGATGAATTCCATTTTCTCCGCTTTCAATTTTTGTTACATCTCCACCAATTCTGTCATCGTAAGTTCCATTTAAACCAAACCAAAACGTTGTTTTTTCTGATGGATAATAAAAGAATTTTGGGTTGAATGAAATTGATGTAGTTTTTGGTAAATTACTAAAACCATCATTTTCTGGGTCGTAAACTTTTTGAGAATGACCAGAAGCGTAAAGTGAAACACCAAATTTCTCATTTCGTTTGCTGTAGAATACATTTGCTGTACTTCCTAATGCTTGGGTTTGTGTTAGCATAATATCCAAAGCTGGTTCTTCATCTGGTGTTTTTGAAACCATATTTATTAAACCTGCAATTGCTCCACCACCATAAAGTGTTGATGAACTTCCTTTAATAATTTCAAATTGTTGTAAATCTAATGGTGGAATTTGTAATATGCTCAAGCCACTTGAAAAACCGCCATAAAGTGGAAATCCATCTCTTAAAAGTTGCGTATAGCGTCCGTCAAGTCCTTGAATTCTGATATTTGTATTTCCACTACTTAAAGAAGTTTGTTGCATTTGTATTCCTGTACTTTCACGAAGAACCATCGAAATGTTTGTTGGGTTCATAATTGCTTTTTCTCCCAATTCTTCTGTGCCAATAAACTCTATTCTTGTGGGAATTTTCTTAACTGTTCTTGTGCTTCGTGAAGATTGTAACACAATTTCGTCTAATTGGTTTCCACTATTTTTTAATTTGAAAATTAAAGTTGAATTTATTGGTGCTTGAATAGTTGTTTTGAGAGTTTCAAAACCTAAATAAGAAATTATTGCGATATGTTTTCCGTTTGGAATTTTGGTAAAAGTTACAATTCCATCAAAGTCGGTTACTGCTCCTTTTTCTAACTCCTCAAAATAAACTGTTGCGCCAAATAAAGGCTCGTTTTCGGATTCTGAAATTACTTTTATTTTTAAATAAGATGTTTGTGCTTTTATTGAAAAGCAGGTAATAACTGTGAGCATTATGCTCAATATATATTTATTCATTGAAAATGTAAAAATTGATTAATTTAATTTTTTTGACTTTGAGTCTAAAATTTAACTAATCAATTGTGGCGGTTGCCAAATATTTGAGTGAAAATCAAATCTGTATGTTGATTGATAAACAAATAATATTTCTGTAGAAATTCGGTTTTTTAATCCCAAATCAAGAGTTTTAATTACTTGATAAGTAATAGATGTTCCGCAACAATTGCAAATACAAGTTACAGGACAAGTATCATCACTATCATTTTGGTGATTATGATTAGCACTTATTTCGTCTTGGTGTTTGTCTTCGGCATTATTTCCGTCAGAACAAGGTTTCATTGACAAAGCAAGTATTAATAATGATAATATGATAGTAGTAAATTTCATTATCACAAAGATAGATAATTTTCAATGCAATGTGCAAAGTTTTTTCTTAATTCGGTTTCTGCATTATGCACAACTCGTTATATGTAGAACAAACGGCCTGTTTATAGATCTGTGTTTCCGGATAACAGGATCTTTGTTCTCGTTTATTTTAATTCAAATATAATGAAATAGACTATAAAGATGCATTAAACTTTTTTTCAATACTATTTTGGACTGGTCTTATAATCACTGGGAGATCTTCTCTTAATCTTTGAGGGTGTTTGAACGAAGTCTTTTAATTAAAAAACGGCTACACTATAATAGTATAAACACTGCATCCAATACTTTTCTTTCTATGGTAAATGGAACATTTCAGGGTGATGCAGAAGAAACAAGGAGACAACTCCTGGAGTACTGTAAGTTAGACACCTTCGCGATGGTCAAAATTATGGAGAAACTACTTAAAGTATAAAAGGTCAATTTTCTGAAAAAAATCTGAAAATTTTATTTATGAAGTAACCCCCCCTAACCCATTTTTTTGGAAAAAAATTTCATTCGAAGTACTGAGCCCCCTGTGGCAAAGTCGAAATACCCATTTTTAAGAGGGGGCTTGGCTGCAGGAAGTCCTGCAGGGGGGACCGCCATGGGGTAGTATAGTAGGTGTGTGGATAATAATCCCACCTGTGGACCGTCGAGTAGATCAAGTACCGTTTGGGTGTGCGGATAACAACGATTATGATCAACCCGTGACGGTGATCCTTCACGAAATATTATCCGCACACAAAAAGTGTCTCAAAACAATTATTGTAGCAAAAATTTAGCATTTATTATTCCGGTACCCCATTAATCCGCTGTATCATAGCATCACAGAAACCCAAAGGATTAAATTGATACATATGATTAAGACTGTAATTTACTCAAGAGTTAGTTCAGAGTCAGAAAGACAGGACACAGAGAGACAAACAAAGGAACTGCAACAATATGCTAAGAGAATGAACTATGAGGTAGTTGAAGTTTTTGAAGAAAAGGTAAGTGGATTCAAAAAGAACGATCAAAGACCAGTTTTTTCCAAGATGTTGGAACTGGCGAAAGAGGGATCAATTGATAAAATATTAGTTTGGGAGTTAAGTCGAATAGGAAGGTCGGTACTTCAGTCCCTTCAAAACATACAACTCCTACATGATTTAAAAGTCGGACTTTATATAAAGAATTTTAATCTTGAGACGCTCAACGAGGATAAGACACCAAATAGTTTATCAATGTTTATGGTCCAAATATTGTTCAGCGTTGCAAATATGGAAAGTAAGATGACGCTATCTCGATTACAGTCAGGTTACCGCAATCATATCAAGAAAAATGGAAAGAAAAGTGTAGGAAGAAAAAAAGGAGATATTGATAGTGATGAAAAAGTATTAAATCGTCACTCGGATGTTGTTCGGTTAATAAATAGAGGGCTGTCAATCCGAAATATTAGTGCAATAACAAATAAGTCCACCAATACTGTAATGAAAGTAAAAAGGATTCTGTAGTGGATACTTTTTTTAAATGGTATTTCATTATAGTTGGAGTGTTGTTCTTATTGAATCTGATTTGTAAAATAATTAGATTTATAAAACCTGATGGTGAAGACTGTCAATTGCATTTGGCAGACGATGTATTAAGCTGGTGCCTTCATCTTTATCCAATACGTAAACAAAAACCACTACTGACTTTAGTTGAAGGTAAATCTCATCTTGCGGGAGAGTATTGTTTCTATAACAATACAATTACAATATACAGGGATAACAATCTAATACGACGAGAACTCATCAATACCGTTATCCATGAATATTTCCATTACTACCTAATTACATCAGAAACTAAATCTAAACTCTATCAGGATCAATTGGAACAATTCTCATTGGCGCACCACCCACAGGAAATTCTATGTAACACAATGGGGGAAACACTTACAAAACTGTATTTGAAAAATAAATAAAAACGGTCCTTATTTCACAAATGGCTCAATATTCCAACCAATCGTGCCGATAATAATTTAATGTAATACATTGATCAAAATCAGGGATTCAACAGATGAAATCGAGAATTGTTTTCTGCGCCAGTTGGTATTTTAAGGTTTTTAACTTGATTATTTTTTACGACAAAAACTTACCAATTCATTCAAGAAAATTACCTTTTCAGGGTCTAATTCATGTTCTTGAGGAATATTTAATCGTTCTTTAAAAAAATCATTTAATAACTCCATTTCGCTTATGTCGTTATATCCACAATTCTTTAAATATCGATTGAAATATTCATAATCTAAATTATTTCTTCCTGTTAGCATCTTCTTTTATTTTATTTAATTTTTCGATTACAGATTCTCTGATTAGATCAGAAGCTGTATATCTACTTTTATTTTCGTTGATCACACAATCCATCAAATTTTTGAACTGATTCTCAGTTATCCGAACGATTACCCTTTTAGATTTTTTATCTTTCATACAAGTGTTTCCCTATAAATATGTCATACAACTGAAAAAGACATGGAGTCATAAATTATTTTTTGTAGGGGGGTGTAGTTGAGTTTTACCACCGTAAATAATTTACTTCTTGCCGAAATTGCAAAAAGTTGAAAAAAAATTTTGTGCATAAAATAATTGTGTCTATATTTGTGCCACAAAATATAAAGACACAAATGAAAAACGACTTTTACAATAAAAATTGGAATTATATATTCAAGTTTGAGGATTGGATCGATGATCATAAACCAAAGAACAAACAAAATAGTGATTTTTGGGACGAGGTTAACTTGGAGTTCGAGGAGGTTAAGGCAGAATTCAAAAACTTATTGTCTACCACAGAAGATATTACTGATAAAGATGGCAATAAACTTGCACCAATCAATTTGTATAATTTAATTGACCAATATAAAATTCGAATTGAAAAACTATTATTGATTTTCAATGTAAGACTCTATAAGACACTAAATAAAAATAAGAAATCTGGTGTAAAGTATATTGTAATGAGAGCATTTTGGATTGACCACTTTGGAAAAAAAGTGCGTTGGTTTTCAAGAAATATTGGACCTGAGAATAAGGTATTAGTCAATGGCAATATACCATTACATCAGTTAGAAGAAATAGAAAAACATATCCTTTATTTGATGTGGGACCAGTACTGTATCGAATATCTTGGAGCTGATGGTGAAACAGGAATTGATTTGGATGGGAATAGAGTGATAGTTAACTTTTAATTAAAAGTTCTTTATAGATACAAAATGGACGTAAAACTCCATTTTTTTTAACAAAAATTATTGGATAAAATATTCTTATCCAAACAAAAAAGACATAACTTTTTAACTTAAAATAAATAAAAAATGGAAACAACAAGAGTAAAATTAAGTGAAATACGAATTCACCCGTTGGTATTGAAAATCAAAAAATACCAACCCAACCCATTCATTACATTCTCAATGAAACACTTTCCTAAAAAGACAGCGGTGATTGTTGTATTGAGGGATGGTATCTATTACATTATTGACGGCGGTCATCGCTATTATTCCGCTATTGAAGCTGGAAATTTTGAATCTCTCGATTGTATTGTACTTGACATTCCTGATTCAGAAATATTAAATACTCGTATTACTTATAATTTAAAGACGAAGGTGCACCTATCTGAAAAATGTTTCAACATTGAACATATCTTAGGGCTAATAGGCACTAACCAAGGCAAAAGAAATGACTTGCTTGGAATGGATAAATTGGATAATGAAAACGAATTTGGGACCGCAGGTAAGAACAGATTTGAAATTGCTTGTATGCTTTCAGGACTTAATTTTTCAAGTAGAACATTACGCAAGTTAATGTCTGTGTATGATTACGAAAAAACCGATAATAGCCTTGGTTTAATTGATGGTATTGATAACGGCACGTACAAAATTGATGCAGCATACAAATTAATGATGAGTAGCAGAGATAAAGACGACAAAAAGCGTACTAAAGAGAAAATCAAAGCCGAAGCAGTAAATAAAGATGTTTGGTTTAAGGTGTTTAATCAAAGTAGCGTGGACTTATCAAATCTTAAAAAGTATCGACCTCATATCGCAATGTTCTCCCCAACGTATAGGACGATGAAAAAATATCGAAACCAAGGTGAAATGAAATATGGTCAGGAAGCTACAGTAGAAGAGTACATTGATAACAGTAAAAAATTCATTGAAGCACTAATCGACATTATGGATGAAAATGGAGTTATCGTTATTATAATTGGGGAGTCATATTCGGGTGGTTATAAAAGTGTAATTACCCGTTACGAAATGATGTTACTTGAATCAGGAGTTGAAATCATTGGAAAAAGTCCTTGGATCAAAAGCAACTCAACTCCTGTAATACTAAAAGACTTTTTCAGACCAGTGGATGAGACGATATTGGTGTGTAAAATGAAAGGTGCGAAAGTGAATTTCAATCCCAAAATGAAAAAGACAAAGGAAGGGAAAAAAATGGTTAAGAAAAGTCACAAAGCAAAAGATGGAACAAATAGATTTTTTGTTCAAGCAGAAGAAACTGTTGTCTCAAATGTCATTATTACTCCTGTAGTTAACGATTCCGAATACAAAAAATACGACCCTGATTTCACCCACGATGCACCAGCACCTATGGATGTATATCAACAATTTGTAGAATCATACACTTTGCCAGGAATGACTTGTATTGATATTTTTTGTGGTGCGGGTCAGGGACTTGAGGTTTTTGCCCGTAACGGATGTAACGCAATTGGAGTTGACATCGACCCTGTATCAGTTGAATTCTGTAATAAGAGAATGAATATGGTATTAGGAGAAAGAACTGAATCTGAATTACAACAAGCACTCATCATTGAGAGTGAGGATCGATTAACCGCTGCGGCATAACACCACAAGAATATGAAAGTTAATATTCCAATGTCGATCAATCAAGTGGATTTTAGTCAATACGTAACGGGAAGATCACAGCGCAAGAAATCCATTTGTGACGCTGCTTATTATGTCTTATCGTGTATAACACCCCCAATATACAATTCAAAAGACTATCAATATTTGAGGGGTTTTAAACCTCTTTCAAGTAAAGTTGTAAACAGAATGACTCGTAATAGATTTAATGAGGTTAAAACCATCCTAATGGACTCAAATGTGACCGAAAATGGTCCCATTGTCCTATCAGATAACTTAACTATCCCTGGTGTTAAACACACTGGATATAAACTCAATCAATGGGTGCTTGAGGGGAATGATTTTGTTGAAGTTGAAATTGACGGTAAGTATGACACTCGAAAAGAAAAACTTAAAAATGAATGGGAATTGGACATGAAATGTTTTGATGACAGATACATTCACATCAAAGAGGCTATGGATCAATCTCAAATTACCATAGATGCAGCAGCTGCTGAAAATTACCTGAAAGAATTGAAAAAAAGGGTATTGTCAAAGGTGGTAAAGGAAAATAAAACACAGGTAAAGAAATACTTCAAAAAATCACATAAAGTAATTGAGAACATCGAAAAAGAGGAATTTAATTATTCTGTATCTAAAAGTAATCATAGAGTCAATTCGGTATTCACTTCTATTAAGAGGGAATTACGATATTTTTTAAGGACAAATGGAAAACAGATGGTTGAAGTAGATATAACTACATCACATCCATTTACCCTTGCCACCATTCTCACAGAAAAATTTTTCACTGAGACCAAAGGTGGATATAATCTCTATTCAATTTTCCCCCAATATTACAAATCCTTTAAGTATTCATGTGATTCTATGGAGTATCAAGATTTTTTAGAAAAATTTACTGGACATATGGTTATAGAGTCTAATGTTATTAATAATAACTACATAGAATATATTACATATCAAGGTAATGTATTAACTAATATAAAATATCCTATACTGGATACATTCATATCATATATGTGTGGCAGGTTTTGGAGAAAGAGAGGAATCCAAAAATATCGGGCATTAAGCTTTAAAGATGACATCTATAAAACCATTGGTGATGATATTGGGATGACCCGTGAGAAGGTAAAAGATCAATTTCAACTCTACATTAATTTTTCAGACAAAAATAGGAGGGTCAATGTAGAACTCATTAAACACATGGAAAGAAAATTTAAGGATGTAAGTAAACTCATTCAATTCATGTCCAATGTAAATCATTTAAAAAGTCCATTTTCATATCTAATCCAACGATGTGAGTCCTATTTATTTTTGAGGCATGGTTGTTTGGAACTGAGTAAAAATAATATCCCATACATCACCATTCACGATAGCGTATTGTGTCAAAAAGAGAAGATGTATGAGGTACAATATCTGTTAACTGATTCTATAAGTAAACAAACGGGATTAACACCTGGAATCAAATTCAAAGAATTGGAGGATCCTTTTCCATCATTGGATGAAGCAGCAGCAAAAATAGTAGAGTCAATTAATTCAAATAAATAAACGATATCATCAAAATAATTTTAAGGCAATGAATAATAACTCTACTAATCGCATAAACCTACATCAAGTTGGTCAATATATAAATCGAAAGGACAACCGTTCGATCAAAAAGTGGCTTAGGGATCATCACATCCACATCCACAAAGATGGAAGGGAATATGTTTTTCGGATACAGGTCGAACAAGAGGTCTGGAGACCTTTTGCTGAAGATTTAGTAAAAAGATATCCAAATTCATGGAAACCACGTTTAGAATCAATCTATGGTGATCAGAAAGAACTACATCAACTCCTCTACCATGATTGTTTGGAATTTGACACTGGATTTGTGCCTTACCATTTTAATCTGGACATTAGCTCTAATAAGGAGCATGAATCCATCTTTCAAGAACTTTATCAATAATGAAATTACCAAATAATTCACATTCGGGAATCAAAATCTACTGTAAAAAATGTAGACAAAATAACAGGGGTTGTCGTCACAACGACCACCATGTGTTCCGGATGTGTTTTATTGATCGAGTTACTGGTAAACACCGAAGTAAACTCCTAAAATCAAAGGTATACGCTGATGCTGTAGTTGAGGGTATTGAATTTAGAAGGAGAATCGAGAATGGTGCGGAGGAAACGGTTCCTGATCGATCTAAAATGAATATTGCTGAAGCACTCGTTTATTTTGATCAATATCTTAAGGGAGATACACAATATGCACATTTAAAAAAGGAGGTATCAGATAAACATCGTAAGGAGTTAATTAAGTATTGTACGCTTTTTGCTAAATCTTTGAAAAACAACCACAATCTCAGGAAGATGAAACCGGGGAATGTCAGAAATAATGATGTTTCTATTTTCTACAGACAATTGGAGATTAAATACCCTCACCCCAAAACCTTCAACAAGGTTTTAACGAGCATAACTTCTTTCTATAAGTTCTTGATCGAAATCGAAGAGTTAGACATCAAGAATCCATTTAAAAATTGTGTTAGAAAACAAGTGCTTACAGGTGATAATTTGATTTTAACCAAAGATGAGTTTGAGAAAATTATAGCAGCGGTAGAATCAAAGTCTTCATTTCAACAAACAAGAACCAATGGAAGAAGAGATTACGTGTATGCTACTTGGATGACTAACGCATTTAAACTCTTTCTACTTGTTGGTGGACGTAGAGAGGAAGTACTCAGTCTAAAATGGAGTGATATTATCCAAGGCAATAACGGAGTGCTATTCTTTCAATTTAGAAACCTGAAGGTTGAACGATTAGGGAATAAGAATACTCCAAAGAAGTACTCCCCTATTAATGAAGATCTATTGAAACTTTTAAAAGAAATGGGATATGATCAAATGAAAGGTAAAAATGTCAAACTCATCGATCCTGAGAATACGTACACAATTAATACCATCATGGAGAAAGTTTCTCGATCGTTCACCCATTTTAGAAAATCTGCAGGTATCGAAACTCCTTTTACTCTAAAACATCTGAGAAAAACATACCTTACTTGGGTATTTCATACCATGGGAAGTGATACCAGATTATTGTCATCTCACACTTCAATGAAGGTATTAGAAAACCACTACATCAATCCACTTTTATTAAACGTTGAAGAAGAGAAATTAATGAAGGTTAAAGTCTTTGGATAATTCGTATTTTATCTAACACAAGAGTCTAGCACGTATAACACAAGTAGGATTATATATTTGTAACTACTTGAAAATGAGTTAATAAAATTAGTTGAAATTGGGTGGTGAGGAGTGTTATGAGCCCGACGAGCTACCTACTGCTCTATCCCGCGATATAGGACGACAAATATACAACCTTTTTGTAATTCTAAAAGAAAAATTGAAAATATATCTTACTGTTCTATGCTATTTACTTCGAAAGAAGACAGAGTGTGGTCTAAGATACTAATGTTGAACTGTATAGGATTGCAGCACACTTCGCAATCCTCAATATAATTTTGAGACGCTTGTGAAAAATCAATTAAAATTGAGACCTCTTCCCAACAATGGGGGCATTGATAAAAGTGTTCTTCCATTATCCCAGTTTTTCAAGCGACTCTGTAATCCCTTCCCAATCGGACATGAGTTGATCCAATTGATCTTTTTTGGCTTGGTAACTTTCAAAAAAACCAGGCTTGGCAACCGTTTGATCGTAATTGAGTTCCATTTCTACATCAATTTTTTTGATGTCTTTCTCCAAATTGGCAATTGAAGCTTCCGCTTTACTCAATCGGTTATTAAGCGACTTCAGTTGCTTTTGATCTTCATAGGACTGTTTTGGAGCTGCTGTTTTTTGAGGTGTTTTTATTTGAGTGCGTTTTTCAACTTCACGTAAGTTTTCAACCTGACGTTGTTCTAAATAAAAATCGATATCACCCAAGTATTGTTTTAGTTTTTGATCTTTAAATTCATAAACAGTTGACGTCAATCCTTGTAAAAAATCCCTATCGTGAGACACTAAAATTAGAGTACCTTCAAATTGCTGAAGTGCCGTTTTTAGAACGTTTTTAGATTTAATATCCAAGTGGTTGGTAGGCTCATCCATGATGAGTACATTCAACGGCTGAAGCAATAATTTTGCCAGTGCCAAACGGTTACGCTCCCCTCCAGATAGGACTCTGACATACTTTTCAGCAGCATCCCCTCTAAACAAAAAGGACCCTAAAATATCACGGACTTTCGAACGGTTGGTTTCATTGGCGGCATCAATCATGGTGTCTAAAACGGTTTTACTCCCATCCAAATACTCCGCTTGATTTTGCGCAAAATAGCCAATCTGAACGTTGTGACCGAGCTTGACATCACCCTTAGCTTCTAAATCGCCTACTATAATTTTGGCGAGCGTGGATTTTCCTTGTCCATTTTGACCTACAAAGGCTATTTTACTTCCACGATCGACCATTAAATCAATGTGCTGAAGTACTTTTAAATCGCCATATTCTTTAGAGATTTGAGAGGCTTCAACAACGACCTTTCCTGGGATGGTGGACACAGGAAACTTAAGTGTCATCACACTGTTGTCGTCCTCATCTACGGCGATGCGTTCAATTTTATCTAATTTTTTAATCAGCGATTGCGCCATGGTGGCTTTGGACGCTTTGGCTCTAAATTTTTCGATGAGCTTCTCCGTTTGTTCAATCTGTTTTTGCTGATTTTTTTGAGAGGCTAATTGTAAGGTTTTTTGTTCTTCTCGTAAGACTAAATATTTAGTGTATGCTCGTGGATAATCATATATTTTACCGAGTACAATTTCAATGGTTCGATTGGTCACATTGTCCAAAAACATCTTATCGTGCGACACAATCACCACGGCTCCAGAATAGTTATTTAAAAATTGTTCCAACCAGATAATTGACTCAATATCCAAGTGATTTGTTGGCTCATCTAAAAGCAAAATGTCATTGGTTTGCAACAATAGTTTTGCCAATTCAATTCGCATACGCCATCCCCCTGAAAAGGTGTCGGTGAGTTTATTAAAATCTTCACGTTTAAATCCTAAACCAATAAGTATTTTTTCAGTTTCTCCTTGGTAGTTATACCCCCCAAGAATTTCGTATTGTTCCTGAACCTCATTCAAGCCCACCATCAAATCATGATAGCCTTGACTTTCATAATCCGTACGCTCCGCCAATTGAGTGTTAATATCTTCGAGTTGAAGTTCTAACGCTTTAATCTCCACAAAGGCTTGATAGGCTTCTTCAAGAATGGTGCGTCCCAAAACAAAATCAATGTCTTGTTTTAGAAATCCAATTTTGAGATCTTTCTTTTCTTGAGCCACTTGACCTTCGGTATATTCTAATTCTCCCGAAAGTAGTTTTAGAAGTGTTGATTTTCCAGCTCCATTTTTTCCAATTAAACCCACACGATCGCCACCACGCAGTCGAAAGGAAATATTTTCAAATAAATAATCGCCTTGGAATGATACGGATAACTTATGGATGTTTAACATTTAAAAATTGTAAAAGGGAATAATTATAAATAGTTTAGCTTTTCTTAACAAGTTGCAAAAATAGTGAATTATGATATTAAAAAAAGGAAATAAGCTGTATAGTATTTTGACAGGGAAATGTCCTAAATGTCATCTTGAATTAATGTATGAAACGAAAAACGCCTATCAGCTTTCACAAACCTTAAAAATGCACGAACGCTGTGGCCATTGTCAAACAAAATACAAAATTGAACCTTCCTTTTTTTATGGTTCCATGTATGTCAGTTACGGAGTTGGAATTGCATTTTCGATGGCAGCTTTCTTATTAACATTCATCCTTTTTGAAAGTTCGTTAGCGGAGTCGTTTATTGCCATTGTGTGTACACTTATAGGGTTTATGCCCATTATCATGCGACTGTCTCGAAATATTTGGATCAACCTTTTTATGAGTTACGATGCTGAATTGGTTGAAAAAAAATAACTATGCAAACCGATTGATATCGATTTCTTCAGCCAGAGGCGTATTTTTTTCTATAGAATCATAAAGAGCTTCTGCCATGGAAGGCGCCACCAAAACACCACGGGTGCCTAGTCCATTTAACACATACATGCTTTTATGATTGGGGTGCTGCCCTACTAACGGACGGCGATCGACGACGGTTGGACGAATGCCTGCGCGCTGGTCAATGACTTCAAATTCACAATCAATGAGGCGTTCCAGTTTTTCTAAAAGTTCCGTTTTTGCTGCTTCGGTTGGGTCATTTGTTTTATCAGTCCATTCATAGGTAGAGCCAACAAGATAGCGGTCTTCCACCATAGGAATCACAAATATGCTGGATTTCAAAATAGACTCCAATTTGAGAGCTGGCGCATGAATGGTAATAAGTTCGCCTTTGGTGCCTTCTAGCTGTAGGTGCTTAAAAAAAGGGTTTTTATGAATTCCAAAACCTTCGGTGAATACAATGTGATGCGCTTTTATAGAGTGATACTCCACCCCTTCAGTAGTTTCGATTAAATCATTATGCTCAAACGTTTCCTCTTTAAATTGGTTTAAGTTAATTAAAAAATCGCGATAGGCTTCTATAAGAGCTTGGGTGTCGATCCGTCCGGTATGGTTTACTGCGCCAAAACCAAAAGGGGCTTTGACAGATGGATTTGCATTGTTTACCAACTTAGGGTTTAAGAATTCCGTAAGCAGGGGTTTGTCACAAGCTAAAAACCAGTTGTTTTGTTCTTTGACCGAATTAAACACCCGATGAATTGGAAGCACGTAGTCGAGTTTAAGCCCTAATAGCTGCTCTAAGGCGGCATATTTAGGAATTGCTGACTCCAAGTGAATGGCGGCATTCCAAGTGACTGTAAAGCGTTTTAAAACAACGGGGTTGTACAATCCGCTTGCAACTACAGAGGCTTGTTGAGAACGGTTGCTGATGACGAGAAATGATTTATTGTGGAGCCGTAATTGTTCGGCAAACATAATGCTTGCCAAGCCCGACCCTACAATGATGTAATCATATTTCATTTGGCAAAGGTATTAAAATACAAAACGCTTATCGAATAGATAAGCGTTTTGTTGTAGTGGTAAGATTGTGAATTAATAACTCCACATGTCTTGTTCCTTGTTTCTGATTTTTTCTTTGATACGATCTGACTCTAAGAGTTGCATCAATGCATTTTTACTGATATAATCTCTAATGTCTCTATCTTGATACACATTCGCTTCTTTGTATATCGTCGCAGAGAAACGTCTTGAGTTAATTAATCGGTCAAAAGAAAAAGGTTTTGACATATTTTTTTGGTTGAAGGCATAGGCCTGACTAAGAACTTCTCTTGCTTCTGGATAGAACACCCAGAACATTGGTGTATATTCTTTGTCAGAATCGACTGCTGGCTCATCACTCATTGAAGCAAAACTATCTGTTTCAGAATCTTCTTCTGCAACTTCTTCTTCAGCAACTTCCTCTTCTGGCTCGTCATCAAAGAAAGCTCCAAAACCACCATCATCCCCAGAATCATCTGCACTGCCTGTGTCATCATTTGTTTGTGCAAATTTATCTTCAGCACTCAATGCAACAGGTCCAATAGCGATGGGTCTGAATTTAAGTTCTGTAGCGATTCTATCGAAATACCAAACTCCTTTAATGATGTATTTTCTTACATCACTGTACTCAAATTCAGCAGAGTTAAAATCGGTGTCAGGCATCAAAGAAGCCGCAACTGCGTTCCATTTTCTTTGGTACTCGTCTACCTTAAGGTTGTCTTCTAATTCTAAGAATTCTGTTGATGAAGGATCGTAAGTGACCCATTCTTCTTCAGGGAATTCATAACCAAGCGATTCTAAATGCGCTCTCCATGAACCTGCAATGTCAAAATGTTCCTTTCCTTCAGTAATACCATCGGCATCAACACCTGGTTTTAAAACTTTATAAACTTGAATATTTTCAAATTCTTCATCTGATATTTCTTCAGTGAAAGTGTCATTAAAATAGGCTGGAAACTCAAAAGACCTTACACCATCTATTAGATAATGAATTAGTGGTTTTCTGTCTGGAGTCACCGAGTAAATATCGATCGGATACAGGAACGGAAAGTTGACACGCTCATTTAAGTCCATCACTTCCCAAGTTGTGTAAGAAAATACAATATCTTCATCGCTCACTTTTGCGTAATCCAAAGGCTTGAATTCCGCACCTTCTTCTATCTTAGAAACCGTTTCAAGTTCATAAGATGATTTCGTATTTAAAAGGTTCGCTTGAGAAAACCCAATAGATAGATTCAAAAGTAATACTAATAAAAAAACAGACTTTCTCATGTTTAATTTAATTTATGGTTATTGAGGGTCCCGATTCTTTTTGACCGGCGGTGATCCCTGCATAATTAATTTTCTTAAAACTAACATCAAACCCTTTTGGTGCTTTTTTCAAAGCGGATTTTGCTTTTGCACTTAAAGCATTTCCTGTACAATCAAAAGCTTTTGGTCCAATTTTTACGGTGAATGATCTTACTCTAACTGTAGATTCTAAGCCATAAGCTGGGTCATAAATGGCACTCATTGATCCGCTTACCATAGAGCTTCTTGACATAGAACCTCCTTCTTTACCATTAAATAAAATATTTGGCACTGGAGCTCTTCTTATCTGAAAAGTTTCAGATGAACTGAATGTAGAATCATCCGGAAGTTCAGCAGAAATCTTTAACACGAGTTCTTGTCCCTTTTGAGGTTTGATCGTGTATAATCCATCCCCTTTGCTAGTGACTCCAGGTCCCGAAGCAGTTACTAAGTTTGCAGCAACGCCTGGTACGGATACTTTTACCAAGTTGTCAAAGTTTCTGAATAATGTGTTTCTTCCCATTACTTGTACAGAAGCAGTGTTTGGCTTAGAAATCACTTCGTAATTGGAAAAAACAGGGATTTCAATTGGCTCCCCATCTCCTTCTTCAAACGTGATTGTACCCACAATTTCTCTAGTACCCACAGCCCCCACTGGGAAATCAAGTACAATTGCTCCTTCAGAATTTAAAGATTCAATTGGATCTATCTCTGAATCGTTGATTTTAATTGCTGTCGGTTGCAAGTTTTCAGATTTTTTACCTAAAACTATTGTACCAGAAAATTTAGATCCGGGAAAATAAGCGGCTTTATCTGAAACCACATAGGCATCAAAATTGGCTAGAGTGGCATTGATTTTATATTGACCACCAATCATCGCAGATAGTAGTTCTGCTTGAAACCCAAGAACATTGGCTTTCATTACTGTAAGCTTTGTGTTTGTCGCTACTTCAGGAAACCCAAAATAGTTATACTCAATCCATGTTGTTTTGGCTCCTGATCTATTGATCACTTCAGACTCCGTATCAAATACATCTATAACATCATTGATTAGGTTGACATAGTTTTCGTCACTTTTTCCAGTCTTGAGCGAATCTACAACCGCAACAAAGTCCCTTTTAAATGCTTTAATCTTATCTAGAAACTCTTGACCTTCTGGTTTTAAAACGCCTTGACTTCCAATAAAGAATTTATTGTCAAAATAGTCTGGTTTGTCCATCACTTCGTAATCGTTAATTGGATCTTTTAATCCCTTAACTTCTTTTTGTGGTGGTGTTTGTTGAAGATTCGTAAGATAGGTTAGGAAATTGGTTGTAATTTCATGTACCTGATCTTTCGCTAGCTTTTTTTCTTTCCAGATTTTATCTTCTTTTTCAAAATTGCTATCTATAGATGTTTCAAATGTAATAATACGTTCTTGTAAAGAAATATTATTTTCTGTCACTTGCTCTGAAATCATTCCAAAAGCACTTAATACTTCTTTAGACATATTTAATGCTAGCATTGATATAAATACTAAGTACATCAAATTAATCATTTTTTGCCTTGGACTTTCTTTTGCTCCTCCCATTGTTAATTAGTTTTTTAAATTGTTAAATAAATTTTAGTTGTTAAAAAAACTAATTAATTTTTGTTCATTGCAGATAACATTCCACCATAGACTCCATTTAATGAAGATAAGTTAGATGCTAAAGATTCCATTTGTTCTTTGAGTTTCGTTGCGTTCTCGATAGACTCTTGGTTGATATCAGCCTGACGACCTGCACTTTCTAGTTGTGCTTTGTAAAGACTGTTGATAGATTCCATTTGAGCGGCTGCTTTAGCCATTTCTTCACTGTATTTCTGAGAAGCTCCCATAGACCCGCCCATACCTGAAGCGGTAGAATTTAGGTTTCTGATACTGTCTCCTAAGCTTGTGACTAAGGCACCATCAATTTTGGCTTCTTTTAATAAGCTGTCTAATTTCTTAGTAAGCACACCTTCTGGAGTTTCTTCTTTTGCTCCTTTAGCTTTCGCTTTTCCACCCGCTAATTCTGGGTAGGCTTTTGTCCAGTCTAATTCTTCGTCTGGAGCATCAAATGCAGAGAGTGCAAAAATTAAGGCTTCCGTTACAAGACCGATTGTCAGTAACATACTTCCTGTTAATGGACCTAAATCTTTGTGAATAATTTTCATTAATGCACCAATAATTACTACTGCTGCTCCAAGGCCGTAGGCCATATTCATTACTTTCTTGTTTATTTTAAATGCCATAATTGATGTTTTTAAATTTATTATTTGATGTTAATTGGTTATTTAATATTAATTAGTTGCTTGATTTGCTGTTACGTCGGTACCCATATAATCCTGAACGGTTCTAAAACCTATGTAACTTCGTTGAATTGTATCTACTTCGTAATCTCTTGAGCTTACTTGTAAGTAATAAGCGACATCTTTCCATGAACCTCCACGAACTACTTTACGATTTAAAGTATCGTCGTTTACATTTGGATTGATCGTAGATGAAAACTCGTAAGACGAAGAGTCGTAGGATGACATCGTCCATTCAGCGACATTACCAGCCATGTTATATAAGTTATAATCATTTGGCTCATAAGAATCCGCCTCTACAGTATATAGCGCTTGATCGGCTGCATAATTTCCTCTTAAAGGTTTGAAGTTTGCCATAAAACAACCACGGTCATTTTTCGCATAAGGACCTCCCCATGGGAACGTACCTCCTTGAAGGCCACCACGCGCAGCATATTCCCACTCAGCTTCAGACGGCAATCGGAATGAATTCACAAATTGTTGTCCTTTATCTTTTTTGTAAGTGTTTTTAATTAAAGTACGCCATTGACAAAATGCTTTGGCTTGTTCCCAGCTAATTCCAACTACTGGATAGTCTCCATAAGCTTGGTGCCAAAAATAGTCGTTGTGCATTGGTTCATTATAAGAATACTCAAAATCTCTAATCCAAACGGTAGTGTCTGGGTAAATTTTGACTGCTTCTTTTCTAATAACATCGGAACGCGAAAGATTTCTGTTATTCGCGGCTCTTTGAATGTCCATGTAAGAGTATTCAAACTCAAATTGGCTCACATCCCAAGTACGTTGTCCATTGTACGATTCCTCTAATGGTAGGTACATATTATCCATCACTTCAGAATATAACTCATCTGGATAGTCTTCGGTTTCAAAAATAAGATCTACATCATTATTGATTTTTCGTTGTTCATCTCCGTAAGTATCGAGCATGTATTTTTCGTAGGGTGTCATATCTTCCTCCTCAGAAGATAGGTATGCAAACTCACCAATCCCTTCATCGTCTTCTGAAGTTAAACCTTCTAAGTCAGCCATTTCAGCAAGATTGAATCTTAAAATTGAATCTCGTACCCAAAACACAAACTGTCGGTACTCACTGTTGGTGATTTCAGTTTCGTCCATATAAAAGGAGCGTACAGAAACTGTTTTGGTAGGGGCATCTTGAATTCCAGTGAGATCGTCATCTGATTTTCCCATTACAAAAGCACCTCCAGGTATCAAACTCATTCCGTAAGGCTTCTCTGGATGCCATTTTTTTCCTTTTACGCCAACCAATTCTCCTTTGTCTTTTGATCCACAACTAGTGATAAAAGCGAAGACTAATGTTATTAATACAATTTTTTTCATAAGTATATAAATTCAAGGAATAAACTCCTAAAAACTTCAGGCTGTAAACTTATCCATATATTTCTTAAAAAACAACTTTTTTTTAGTTGAATACTAATTCAAAATATATAAACAATTTTACACCTTTATAATCTAATTTTTTTTGTAAGCCTTATACCAACGCTCAGGAATCAATCCCTTTGTAGCACTGATATAATCCTCATGTGTACAGGCTAATAACGGATGTTGTTTTAATTTAGTATTTGAATACTCTAAAAAAGGTATTTCAATCCACCATCTTCCTGTTTTTTTACTCTTAAAGAACACCAGTTCTTCTGACTCCACTAGAACCGTGAATTTTAGGTAACTATTTGAATCACTGAAGTCATCATCTTTAATTCTGCAATTCACTCCTTCTATAAAGTACCACATGATCTGAGCAACAAGCATCGCCGTTGCTTCGTCATTTTGTGAAGGATTGTACTCGTAAATCCCAAAAGAAGTGACTTTATTACTAATTCCCGCATACCTTGAAATGGCACAAATTTCGCGGCCATTAAACCCATTTGGTGAATATTTTTGTTTAAGACTTACTTCAGAAGACTTAACAGAGTTAATATCCAAGGTGACAATATCAGCATCTCTAAGAACCGGTTCTACTACACTAATTGCGTGCGTAATAGCTCCCAATCGGTACGATTCGAAGTATAGTTTCTCCATTAAATCAATCTCTTCTTGAGAATTAAAATACGTTTGAAACCCTAATGCGGTATAATTAAATAGATTATAAGGCTGTTCTAAAATGATTTTCCCTAGATAACTGCCATTATTGATCGGCTTGCTAGAATCCCCTAAATCAAAGCTTTTATCAACATTCACAATATTGATCATCGAGCTGATTTTGTCGTATGCACGGTAATTGGCATAGGTTAGATCTTGACTTCCGCCAATAATAATCGGAATAATCTTCGCTTTTATTAAACTAGACACAACTTGAATCAGTGCAGAATAGGAGTCTTCAACGGTTTCACCTCTTTGGATATCGCCCAAATCGGCAATGTCATGCGACCAATTTCCTGGAAACAGCTTGTAAAATGCTTTTCTAATTTCAGTAAATTGGAATTCTTCACCTATATAGTCAACCGAATTTCGGGACTCCAAAACCCCTACAATAGCCATTTTTACACCTTCTAAACTTGGCTCTAGTGTCCTGCTATGAATCCTTAGTTTTTTTCCTATAGTCTGGTCATGTAGTAACTCTAATTCGTCTAAAAGCTGATCTTGAACAGGAGAAAGGAAACTATAATCCATTACTTTTTCTTTTTAGCACGTGTTTTTTTCTTGGGAGCATTTTTGGCAATAATCCCTTTCACTTCTTCAAAAGTTAGTTTTGTAGCATCCACTGTTTTTGGAAGCTCAATCTTGGTTTTTCCCTGAATGATGTTGTGTCGTCCCCATCGTGCTTTTTCAACGCGAATACCATCTTCTTCCCAATCATGAATCAGTTTGTCAATTTCCTTTTGGATTTTATCCTTAATTAAAGTCTCAATATCATCGTTAGAAAGATCGTCCCAGTCGTATTTTTTATTGACATTAATAAACATATTGTTCCATTTGATAAACGGTCCAAATCGCCCTTTACCTTTCTGAACTGGCAAGCCATCGTACTCGTATATTGGAGCATCTGCAGCTTCTTTTTCTTTGATTAATTCAATGGCATCTTCCATTTCAACACGCATTGGATCTGCGCCTTTAGGAAGGGATATAAATTTATCACCAAATTTCACATAAGGTCCAAAACGACCGTTATTTACAATAAGGTCTTCTCCTTTATAAGTACCTAAATCTTTTGGAAGTTTAAATAATTCCAACGCTTCGTCAAAAGTAATGGCTGCTAATTGAAAATTAGGAGGCACACTTGCAAAGACTTGTTTTTCTTCTTCATCGGCTTTTCCTATCTGAACTATCGGTCCAAATTTCCCTAAACGCACGCTTAATTGACGTCCCGATTTTGGATCGACACCTAAAATTCGTTCTCCGGATTCACGTTCTGCATTTTGACTGACGTCTTCAACTTTTGGATGGAACTCTTTATAAAATGACTTCATCATTTTAGTCCAATCTTCTTTTCCACTGGCGATTAAATCAAAATCCGCTTCAACTTTGGCCGTGAAATTATAATCTAAAATGGCTTCAAAATGATTCACTAAAAAATCAGTGACAATCATTCCGATATCTGTAGGAACTAATTTCCCTTTATCAGAACCAAACTTTTCAGTCAATTTTTTTCCTGTCAATTCTCCCTCAGACAAGGTCCATAATGAATAGCTTCGTTCTGCTCCATCAACAGCACCTTTCTCAACATATTTTCTGTTTTGAATGGTTGAAATTGTAGGCGCATAGGTAGAAGGTCTTCCAATACCTAATTCTTCTAATTTCTTTACTAAAGAGGCTTCTGTATATCTGTATGGCGGTCTCGAAAAACGTTCGGTCGCCGTAATGTAGTTGTTTCCTAAGGCCTCTTTCAGCGTCATGGCTGGCAACATGCCTTCTTGCTCTAAATTCTCTTCATCCGTTCCTTCAAGATATACTTTTAAAAACCCATCAAATTTAATAACCTCCCCGTTAGCCGTAAATGTTTCGTTATGGTTTGGTGTGTTTATTTTGACGTTGGTACGTTCCAATTGTGCATCGCTCATTTGAGAGGCGATGGCGCGTTTCCAAATAAGATCGTATAGTCGTGCTTGATCTCTTTCGATATTTACCGAATGGGTTGAAAAATTGGTAGGACGAATCGCCTCATGCGCTTCTTGTGCTCCTTTTGATTTTCCTTTAAAATTTCGAGGCTTGCTATACGTATCTCCGTAAGAAGACGAAATTTCTTGAGCCGCTGTATTTCGTGCTTCTTGTGAAAGATTTACACTGTCGGTTCTCATGTATGTAATTAGACCCGCTTCATAAAGACGCTGGGCCATATTCATTGTTTTGCTTACTGAAAAATATAATTTTCGAGCCGCCTCTTGTTGTAATGTAGAGGTTGTAAATGGGGGGGCTGGTGATTTCTTTGCGGGCTTTTTCTCAAGACTTGAAACTGAGAAAGCAGCATCGCTATTTTTATCTAAAAACGCTTTTGCGTCAGCTTCGCTGTTAAATGCCTTTGGAAGCTTTGCTTTAAACACCTGCCCTTTTGCAGTTGTAAATTCAGCATCAATTCTAAAAGTGGCTTCCGTTTGGAATTTTTGTATTTCGCGTTCACGCTCTACAATCAATCGAACCGAAACCGATTGTACACGTCCCGCCGAAAGGCCTCCCTTTACTTTTCGCCACAAGACTGGAGACAATTCGTATCCTACAATTCGATCCAAAACACGTCGCGCTTGTTGGGCATCGACTAAGTTATAATCAATCCCACGAGGATTTTTTACTGCTTTCTCAATCGCTGATTTTGTAATCTCATGAAAAACAATACGTTTGGTTTTAGCTTTGTCTAATTTTAAAGTTTCCGCTAAATGCCATGCAATTGCCTCTCCTTCTCTATCTTCATCACTTGCCAACCAAACTATTTCTGCCTTTTTAGCGGCCGCTTTTAGTTTGCTAACAACTGCTTTTTTGTCGCTTGAAACTTCATATTTGGGTTTAAAATCACCCTCAACATCTACTCCCAATTCTTTGGAAGGTAAATCCGCAATGTGCCCAAAACTAGACTCGACTTTAAAGTCTTTACCTAGAAATTTTTCTATAGTTTTTGCCTTAGCAGGGGACTCAACAATCACTAAATTCTTAGCCATATCTTATTTTTAGAGAGGTACAAATGTAGAGGATTTTTTTTATTTCTTTCTTTTATTTTTTTAACAAAGCAAAAAACAACTGCAAAATGCAGTCGTTTTTAATCCTTATTCGGTTTGATTTAAAAACTTATAAATCAATTGATTGAGTTGTTGATTTCTGGCTGTCAAATCCTATTACTTTTTTATAAATAATATATTGCGGAAGGTATAAAAAACAGCTAATAAACAAGGCTCCTAGGCCACAAGTAACTAAAGAAACGACATAGAATAAAATCATATTTAACATGAGAGTTAAAAAGGTAATGCCCCATTTTTTGTTTCCAAGTGCAAATGCGACCTTAATAATTTCAGAGGTTGACAAATGGGAGTTGTATGCAAATACAGGAAGCATAAACATCAAAGGAATCATGGCGTAGATCAAAGGAAAGAAGCAAAGCAAGGCTGCTAAAATGGCGATCCCTGTATAGGCCAATAGCAAGACGATCGCTTTCCCTAAAACTGGACTCTTAAAAAAATAGAAGAAATCAGACATAACAAAGGAATTTCCATGATCCATTTCTTTTACAATTCTATAAAATCCTAAATATAAAAGAGAGGATACGATACTCACTATAAACATCAACAAATAAATCCATATCAAAGAAGCCCCATACTCTTCTATAAGAGCCTTGCTCAACTGCGTGGAGCCCAAGGTTTGATTTAATCCACCATCAAGTGCAAGTGTGAAATACGGTAAATAGAGACTTATTATAAAAGGGAGCATAATGAGGATGGAAAACAATTGTAGCAACAAGCCTTGAACCCATACTTTTTTGAACACGCCTAGCGACTCGTTGAATAAATCTCCAAAATCTATAGATTTAGAGGCTTGAATTTTGCTTAATAACGTTTGAACTGCATACATACTATAAAATTTTGAAATCTAGTGAACCCCAAATAAAGAGGATTGTATTGTGAAATCAAAATAAAAAATGAAAATCATGACACTTTGTCATAAAAAACAAAATTATTGTATCTTTGCATGCTTATTGTCCCTCATTGGATATTGAAACTATTATGGAGAAAACAATTGATGAAACGGCTCAGGGCTCAAAATTAGCCATTGAACCTAAGCTAGAAAATACCAAAAAGCTGTTCATAGAAAGTTATGGCTGTGCTATGAATTTTAGCGACAGTGAAATTGTTGCATCTATCCTTTCAAAAGAAGGCTATAACACCACCCAAGTTCTAGAAGAAGCCGATCTGGTATTGGTGAATACTTGCTCTATTCGTGACAAAGCAGAGCAAACCGTCCGCAAACGACTTGAAAAATACAATGCCGTCAAACGCATCAATCCAAAAATGAAAGTAGGTGTTTTGGGCTGTATGGCGGAACGCCTTAAAAGTAAATTTTTAGAAGAAGAAAAAATTGTGGATCTTGTTGTAGGACCTGATGCTTATAAAGACCTTCCCAACCTGATTTCTGAAGTGAATGAAGGTCGAAGTGCCGTGAATGTAATTCTTTCTAAAGATGAAACCTATGGCGATATTTCTCCTGTAAGATTGAACACAAACGGCGTTACTGCTTTTGTATCCATCACAAGAGGCTGCGATAATATGTGTACGTTTTGTGTAGTGCCATTTACAAGAGGGCGCGAACGCAGTAGAGACCCTCAAAGCATCCTAGAAGAAATTAGTGATTTATGGAACAAAGGTTTTAAAGAAGTGACCCTTTTAGGGCAAAATGTAGATAGCTATTTATGGTATGGCGGTGGACTTAAAAAAGATTTTACGAAGGCAACGGACCTGCAAAAAGCCACGGCAGTTGACTTTGCAGTGCTCTTAGACCTGTGCGCAAAAGCGTATCCAAAAATGCGGATTCGATTTTCGACCTCCAACCCGCAAGACATGTCCTTAGATGTAATACGGTCGATGGCAAAACATCAAAACATTTGCAATCACGTGCACCTTCCAGTGCAAAGTGGAAGCAATCGAATTTTAAAGGAAATGAACCGTCAGCACACGCGCGAAGAATATATTGAACTGATCAACAACATTAAAGCCATCCTCCCAAATTGTACCATTTCTCAAGATATAATTTGTGGATTCCCAACCGAAACGGAAGAAGACCATCAAGACACCTTGAGTTTGATGGATGTTGTTAAGTATAGTTTTGGGTATATGTATGCCTATTCCGAACGCCCAGGAACCATGGCCGAAAGAAAACTCGAAGACGACGTTCCTTTTGAAACCAAAAAAAGACGCCTGGCAGAAGTGGTGGAGCAACAACGCGCTCATGGTCTTATCAGAACAGAAGAATTTCTAAACCAAACGGTGGAGGTATTGATTGAAAAAGAATCTAAAAAATCTGCTTCAGAATGGTCTGGAAGAAGTGCACAAAACACAGTTGCCGTGTTCCCTAAAGAAGACTATAAAATCGGAAATTTTGTAAACGTTAAAATAAACAGTTGCACAAGTGCAACTCTCATTGGAGAAGCCATTGGTTTATCTGAAAATAATTAATTATGGAAACAGTTCAATCTATAAAACAACGGTTTAGTATCATTGGAAATGATACAGGTTTGAATCGTGCTATAGAAAAAGCCGTGCAGGTAGCACCAACAGATATTTCGGTTTTGGTGACTGGAGAAAGTGGTGTTGGAAAAGAGAGTATTCCTAAAATTATTCATCAACTTTCGCATCGAAAACACGGAAAATATATTGCCGTCAATTGTGGTGCCATTCCAGAAGGCACTATTGATAGTGAACTTTTTGGACATGAAAAAGGCGCTTTTACGGGAGCCACTCAAAGCCGTTCGGGCTACTTTGAAGTTGCCAATGGAGGCACTATCTTTTTGGATGAAGTCGGGGAACTTCCCCTAACGACGCAAGTTCGATTGCTAAGGGTTTTAGAAAATGGTGAGTTTATAAAAGTAGGCTCAAGTGCTGTTTTAAAAACAGATGTTAGGATTGTAGCAGCTACCAACGTCAATATGTTTGAGGCCATTGAAAAAGAAAAATTTCGTGAAGACCTCTATTACAGACTGAGTACGGTTGAAATTTTATTGCCTTCGCTTCGGGATCGAAAAGACGACATTCATTTGTTGTTTAGAAAATTTGCAAGTGATTTTGCCTTAAAATATAAAATGCCAACCATCCGACTTGAAGAGCAAGCGATTGAAGCCCTCATCAATTATAGATGGAGTGGAAATGTGAGACAGCTCAGAAATGTTGCTGAGCAAATCTCCGTGTTAGAGTCTTCAAGAATGATTGATATATTGACCTTGAAAACGTATTTACCAAATATGGGAGGTAATTTTCCAACAGTACAAGGAAAAGATAAAAATCAGAGTGATTTTAGTACCGAAAGAGAAATTTTATACAAGGTTTTATTTGACATGAAAAGTGATTTGAACGATCTCAAAAAACTGACCATGGAATTGATGAAAAACGAAAATCACAGTGATGTTCAGAAAAACAACGAAAGTTTAATTGAAAAAATATATAATAAAGACGAAACCTTAGAACCCAAAAAAGAATCCGAATTTTTAGCCCTTCCTGCAAAGCCACAAGAAGAAAATACCGTTGAAATCGTAAAGGATCATGAGGAAAAATACACCTATATTGATGCGATTGAAGAGGAAGAAGAAACGCTATCTCTACACGATAAAGAATTAGAACTTATTAAAAAATCCCTTGAACGTCACAAAGGAAAGCGTAAATTAGCAGCAGATGAATTGGGAATTAGCGAACGTACTTTATATCGAAAAATAAAACAATATGACCTTTAACGTTTTAAAATACAGCTTAGTAATCAGTGCTTTCACCCTTGTTTTGGGTTGTGGTGCTTACTCTTTTACAGGCATTTCTTTAAGTGCCGACACAAAGACCTTTCAGGTGAATTATTTTCAAAATACCGCAGCTCTTATTGAGCCAGGTATAGAACGTGACTTTACTATAGCGCTTCAAGATTTGATATTAAATCAAACCAATTTAGTTCTTGTTAATTCGAATGGAGACATTGTTTACGAAGGTGAAATTGTTGAGTACAGAATTTCCCCCACGACTGCCACTTCTAGCAATACAGCCGCACAAAACAGATTGACAATTAGTGTTAATGTGATTTTCACGAATACAAATGAAGAGGAATCTGATTTTGAAAAACGGTTTTCGTTTTTTTATGATTATGCAGGCAGCGCACAACTTATAGGTTCCCAAAAAACAACGGCGATAGAAGAAATTTTTGAACGCATCACCCAGGATGTCATAAATGCATCCCTAGCCAATTGGTAAGTTTATGAACACATTAGATTTTACATATCTCTTACACCACCCTTCGGCTTTAAACAAAGATCAAGTCAGCCATGTGTCTGCTATTATTGAGGAGTTTCCCTATTTTCAATCAGCCAGAGCCATCTATTTAAAAGGCTTAAAAGACCTGGGAAGTTTTAAGTACAATCAAGAGCTCAAAACAACGGCTGCTCATACAACCGATCGCACGGTATTGTTTGATTTTATTACTTCTGAAGTATTTTTACAGAATGATATTTCGACACATATCAAACAAAATTTTGATCAAATCAAAACAATTAAAGTTGAAGAATTTCAAGATATTTCTTCTCACACTTCTTTGATCGTGGACGATTCTGAATCGAAATTAGAACTCGGAAAACCTTTAGAGTTTGATAAAACCGAAACCTTTTCGTTTTCTGAATGGCTTCGAGTGGCACAAAAAAAGCCGATTGACCGCTCTGAATCATCTGAACCTGAAGAAGAGTCAAACCGCGATAAAAAGTTTGCGCTTATTGATGCGTTTATCACAAATAAGCCCAAACTAAAACCTCTTGACAAAAACTCGAAACTCATCAATATTGCGGAGGATTCTGCCTTTGAAACAGAGGATTTAATGACCGAAACTTTAGCAAGAATCTACGTGGAGCAAAAAAACTATGATAAAGCAATACAGTCTTACCGTATTTTAAGTTTGAAATATCCAGAAAAAAGTAGTTTATTTGCAGACCAAATTCAAGCAATAAAAGTCTTACAAGAAAAAAATAATTTATAATGAGTACATTTTCTATATTTCTAGTCCTTATCGTCATCGTAGCTTTTCTACTAGTCGTTGTTATTATGGTTCAAAATCCTAAAGGTGGAGGATTGTCTTCTTCATTTGGAGGTGGTGGAACACAACAAGTTGGTGGTGTTAAAAAAACATCCGACTTTTTGGACAAAAGCACATGGGCACTCGCAACATTATTGTTGGCCTTAATTTTACTATCTAATATTGCTATTGTAGGTCCTAGCAACAGTCAAGAATCTAAAGCTCTTGATTTAGATGCAGCACCAACAACAACTCAACCTGTAGCAGTCCCTGTTCAAGAGACAACTACTGAAGAGAGTTCAACGCCAGAAGCAACGGATTCAGAGTAAAACAAATGCTTTATAAAAATTACAAAATGTCAACGCCAACACGTTGACATTTTTTGTTTCTGAAAGTTTGTCAGTTCAATGGGCTTGGCACACTTTTAGAAAGTATAAATACGAATTTAACAACACTAAAAATTAAAATATATGGCTTTAAATATCAAACCATTAGCTGACAGAGTTCTTGTAGAACCACAGCAGGCTGAAACAACAACCGCTTCTGGAATTATCATCCCTGATAATGCGAAAGAGAAACCTCAAAAAGGCACCGTGGTTGCTGTGGGTAAAGGCACTAAAGATGAGCCTACAACTGTAAAGGTTGGCGATGCAGTACTTTACGGAAAATATGCTGGAACAGAGCTTAAACTAGAAGGAACTGATTATCTAATCATGCGAGAAAGTGATATTCTTGCAATTGTTTAATTTTTAAAAAATAAAAGAAATGGCAAAAGATATAAAATTTGATATAGATGCACGTGACGGATTGAAACGTGGCGTTGATGCACTCGCAAATGCAGTAAAAGTAACTTTAGGACCTAAAGGTCGTAATGTGATTATTGGCAAAAGTTTTGGTGCACCACAAGTGACTAAAGATGGTGTTTCAGTAGCAAAAGAAGTTGAATTGGAAGATGCTCTAGAAAATATGGGTGCTCAAATGGTTAAAGAAGTTGCTTCTAAAACCAACGATTTAGCTGGAGATGGTACCACAACAGCAACCGTTTTAGCACAAGCAATTGTAAAAGAAGGTTTGAAAAATGTAGCTGCTGGTGCGAATCCAATGGATTTGAAACGTGGAATTGATAAAGCAGTCACATCCATCATCACGGATTTAGAAAAGCAAGCAAAGAAAGTTGGAAATTCTTCTGAGAAAATTCAACAAATTGCATCTGTTTCTGCCAATAACGATAATACTATCGGAGAACTTATTGCCTTGGCATTTGGGAAAGTTGGTAAAGAAGGTGTCATCACAGTAGAGGAAGCCAAAGGAATGGACACTTATGTAGATGTGGTTGAAGGAATGCAATTTGACAGAGGGTATTTAAGTCCTTATTTTGTGACCGATGCCGATAAAATGATTGCTGATTTAGAAAATCCTTATATTTTATTATTTGATAAAAAGATTTCAAACCTTCAGGAAGTGCTTCCAATTTTGGAGCCTGTAGCACAATCTGGACGTCCACTTTTAATTATTGCTGAAGATGTAGATGGCCAAGCCTTAGCTACTTTAGTGGTCAATAAATTAAGAGGTGGTCTTAAAATCGCTGCAGTGAAAGCACCTGGATTTGGAGACCGTCGTAAAGCAATGCTCGAAGATATCGCCATCCTTACAGGTGGTACCGTGATTTCAGAAGAACGTGGATTTTCTTTAGAGAATGCAGACTTAAGTATGTTAGGAACTGCCGAAACAGTGACTATTGACAAAGACAATTCAACGATTGTCAATGGAGCTGGAAAAGCGGATGATATCAAGGCGCGTGTGAATCAAATCAAGGCGCAGATAGAAACAACGACTAGCGACTATGACAAAGAGAAACTACAAGAACGCTTGGCGAAGTTAGCTGGGGGTGTTGCAGTCCTTTATGTAGGCGCTGCTAGTGAGATTGAAATGAAAGAAAAGAAAGACCGCGTAGATGATGCACTTCATGCGACGAGAGCCGCTGTTGAAGAAGGCATTGTTGCTGGTGGAGGTGTTGCGCTTGTAAGAGCTCAAAAAACACTCGAAAAACTAACCGCAGCCAATTTGGATGAAGTTACCGGAATTCAAATCGTGTCTAAAGCGATTGAAGCTCCCTTACGTACCATTGTAGAAAATGCTGGTGGCGAAGGAAGTGTAGTGATCAATAAAATCCTAGAAGGTAAAGGCGATTTTGGTTACGATGCCAAAAATGATGTCTATGTAGACATGCTTAAAGCTGGAATTATTGATCCTAAAAAAGTAACGCGTGTGGCTTTGGAAAATGCTGCTTCTGTAGCAGGTATGATCCTCACAACAGAATGTGCTTTAATTGACATTAAAGAAGACGCTGCTGCAATGCCTCCTATGGGTGGCGGGATGCCAGGGATGATGTAAATCTCCACATACAATAACAATCAAAAAAAGCTCCTGAAATTACATTCAGGAGCTTTTTTTGTGATTTAATAACTAGGTGTCACAAATTGTGATACCTAATATTATTTTATAAATCACACACTATTATTCACTTTGAAACCCTTTTAAAAATTTTTCAACTTCTCTAACAGTGTGAAATTTATTTATTCTGTCAAGTTCATCGAAATAAGAGTGTTTAGCTTTTGCTCCCCAAATCACATCCATCATAAAAATCTTTATTCTGAAATGTTAAATTTCTTCCTAGCTTCAGACGTCACTTCTTCGTGAGTAAAAAAGTCTCCGTTTTTTATGCTTTCTCTACTTTCTATTAGGAGCTCTTGTATTTCTTTTGGCAACTCCTCAAAAAAGTCAACTTGGTCTTTTGAATACGTTTCATATAAAGCATCCACCATACGCAAAAAACGATCATCAACCTTCCCGATCGCTTCTTTCCATTTATTTCTTAATTCTACTGTTCCCATAATAATATTGGTTACGATATAAACAAATATAGCTAATTATATCCAAATTTAATTTGAGTTATGCTTGCCTCTCCGTATTCTGTGACCGATCGGACATAAACTCACTAAAACTATTTATGTTCCTCTACAACCTCATCTTCTCTGTACTTACAACACGGGTGGACACTGTTATAAGCTTCGTCAGTTGCTTTCAGTTCTTTAGTGTCATGACCAACACCTGCAATGTTTTTTTGGATGGTCGTGAGGTCGGTTTTGTTTTCATCAAAAATGAGTCTTAACTCGTGACTTTCTACGTTCCAAACAGCAGATTTAACCCCTTTTGTTTTAAGGCTCGCTTTTTCAATACGATTTTTACACATCATACAAACACCGTCCACTTCAAAAGACGCTCTCGCATTTTTATTTTGAGCAAAACTCAACGTGGTCATGCATAGGATGGTGAGTGATAAGAAAACTGTTTTCATAATGTTTGTGTTTATATTTATTAATTTAATTTATAGCGTAAGCCCGTGTAATAAGTGCTCCCAAATATGGGACCATATACAAATGTAGTATCAAAATTTGAGCCAAATGGGTTTTCAGAGCTTAAAATTGGATTTTTTTGAGTGGCATTGGTAATGTTTTCTGCACCCACATAGAGTTCAAAGGAGTCCGAAAACACCTTGGTTATTTGTGCGTTTAGGGTAGATATGGTTGGAGAATAGGTTGGCAACTGATAGGCTTCTGGACTGGAAGCGGTCGATGAAAAACGCTGTTTTCCAAACCAATTAAATGTGGTGTCAAATTTCCATACACCTCCTTTATCGGTTTTAGGAGTTTCAAAAGAGAGATTAGCAAACACACGGTGTTGAGACGTTAACGGTCTCTTGAGGTTTCCAGACTTGTATTGAGTTTTAACATCGTAAAACTTGTAAGCTGTTTTTAAATCCAATCGCTCCAAAATATTCAAACTAAACTCCGCTTGAAAACTATTGGCAAAACTAGAACCTTCTAAGTTATAGAAGTTGACTTCATAAGGATTTTCATAATCTACAACTACTTGATTTTGAAAATCGGTTCGATAAAAATCTAAGGTAAGATCTGCTTTTCGGTCAAACAACTTAAATCCTTGTAAAAAAGATATACCATAATTCCAAGCAATTTCAGGTTCTAAACCATAAATATTTCCGCCAGTACTTTGGATATTAATCGTTCTTGAGGTTGCGAATAATTTTTGATTTTCAGCAAAAATATTCGCTGCACGTTTTCCGCGTCCAAACGACACTCTAAAGGCCGATTTTTCCCATGGTGTGTAGCGCGCATGCACCCTTGGAGTGATAAAAGTTCCTAATAAATTGTGGTGATCCACACGGATTCCTGCCGTTAAATTAAGGGCTTCTAAATTGTCAAAACTGTATTCAAAAAACCCACCAATAGAGCGTTCATTTCTGTCGTATAATTCTGAATTGACCGTCTCCCTATAGTCATCATAAGTCGCGTTCAAACCTGTTTTTATTCTATGTCTTGAATCGCTAATAATAGAATTATAAACCAAGTTGGAGTATATGCTTTTATGACGTATATCGTATTGATTTAATCCAAAATAAGATGTTTGGTCGTGATCGCTGTAGGACAATTGAAGTCCTAAACTTTGATACGGAATCTCGGGATTGACATAACCAAATTTCGAAGAAACCTCAAAACGTTTGGTGGCGATTTCACTTCCCCAAACGGTGCTTGAAAGTCGATCTGTTTCAGGATCAAAATCGAGTTGACCCGCTTGCTTTTCATCTGTTAAGTAGCGTATATTCAAAAAGCTAATCAATCCTTTTTGAAGGTTAGAATATTGCCAACGGTTCATAATATTGAGTTGTTTCGCCAAAGGCATATCTAGAAATGAATCGTTATTTCTGTCAAATTTTTGTGATCTGTTATTTGCATGCACATACAGTCCTGTGCTCCACTTCTCAGAAAGCGTGGTGTTAAAATGCGTATTGAATTCTGTCCGACCATTCAAAGATCCATAGGCATTGACAAAAACCGTATTATCCGTGGTGGGTTTCACCAACTCTGCATTGATTTGTCCCGCAATACTTTCAAACCCGTTGACAACACTTCCACCTCCTTTTGTAATTTGGATACTCTCTACCCAAGTCCCAGGGATAAAACTCAAGCCGTAGGCTTGCGACGCGCCACGAATTGAGGGAATATTTTCAGTGGTAATTAAAATATAAGGACTCGTGAGACCGAGCATTTTAATTTGCTTTGTCCCCGATATGGCGTCCGTAAAATTGACATCAATAGAGGGGTTGGTTTCAAAACTTTCGGACAAATTACAACAAGCAGCTTTCAAAAGCTCTTTACTACTTATGGTAGAAATATTCTGAGATGAGAGATAAGAGGTTGCCGAGGATTTTTTTCTCGCAGACACGGTTACTTCTCCCAAATCATCAGAGGCTTCTAACAAATGACGAATCATTTTTAGACTGTCGACCCTAAGCGTGTCTGTTTTAAAGCCAACAAAACTAATCACTAGTTTTTTGTAAGAGGGCTTATAAGGCAGCTTGAACGTTCCTTCCTCTGAAGTAATGGTTCCAATGGATGTGTTGAGCCAAAACACATTGGCTCCGAGCAAAGGAATCTGCTGGTTTTGGGAATTTAATTCCATGATTTTTCCTTTGATTTCACTTTGTGAAAAAACAAAAAATGGAAAGAAAATGATAAGATATAATATAGATTTCATTGTGATTTAATTTATAAGAATACTACAAAAAGGCATTTAACAAGCGTGATGTAAGCCTAAGAATGTGTCTATAGTACTAAAATCAAATCAGAAAAACTTGATGTTCAATTTGAGAGTCCACTATCAAATCGGGTGAAAAATAATTGGGGTCATAACCAACAACTAAAGAAATGAATAAAGTCTGATGACTATTGAATTTTGAAAGCGATTGAAAAACCTTTGCAAGCTGTAGCTCATCCATAGATGAAACAACATTTAATTCCTTTAAACCATCAAAAGAAACAACCTTGTTTGTGCAGCAGCTGATTTTGGAAAACTGAATTTTAGAATTGGTGTCTAATGTAGCGCTACAACACGATGTAACCTTCGAAAAGACTGCAACATCTACAATTTTTGGTCCACAAAAATGAGCTTCAATTTTAAATGAAAATGTGGACAAAAGCACTAAAAGCGCCAGCGTCATTGAAAAAACTTTATGAGTCAAGGTTTTTTGCATTTGTCAAATTTAATGAAACGCGGGCTATTTATACCATTGGTTAACAAAAAAATAGCAGAATAAAGCTCGTATTAAAATATTGCTTCCTTCTACTATTTTTAAATAAAATGGTAACTTTAATTTTTACTAATCAAATGGGTAAAATCCATTTAGGGTCTTTTTAATACGCCATCTGTTTCCTGTATTATAAAATTTTGGTTTTATAAATATATTTTCGCTCCCCCCATACGATGAATACATTACACTATAAGCAAGATAATACGTGTCAATTTCAGTCATATCGTAAGCAAGGTCATCAAAATGGAACGCTCCTAAGGTGTGTCCAATTACGTGCACGAATGGGATCGCAGTACTAACTACTACCCCCAGGTGATATTCGTCAGGAGTTTCACGGGAAACTGCCATCCCTAATCTGTTACCAGAAAAAGGTCTCCCATTTTCTTTTAAATATATGTAAATATTATTCCCGTCTTTTGGTTCAAAAACTTCATTCTCTAAGTACGACGTAATATCACGAATTAGTGATTCGGCATGATTATTAAACTCTAGTCTATGTGGTGCTTGAATATATGATATATATAAATGTACGGGCATATCATTAGAATTAGATTTTAAAAGAGGAATATGCCCAGATTGATCGCTACCAATATACACTACCTCTGAAGACAATGATTTAAAAGATTTTATTAGTAAATCAATGTTACTAGAAACATTTGTGTACATACGTCTTTTATATATTTTGAGATTCCAAGAAGGTCTTGGCCTAATTGGGCTCCCATCACTTCCATTTTCTATTAATACGTCAACCTCATCCTCATGTTCATTTACCATAGAGCATGTAAGACCTGTAGTGCGCCGCATACTTAAAAGGTCCTGCTCGTTTGTTGTTGTTACGATTGCTTTTCCTATTACAAAAGATGTCTCTGTAGATTTAAAATGGAGTTTTTCATTAAATTTATTTGAGACGTTTTTAGACGACCTATTTTGTCTTAACAAATCAATATTATATTCTTTTGTTTTTAGTAAGCCCGCTAAAAGTTTAGGATCTTCATACCCATATAAGGTGTAGTTTATTTCATTAGCGTTATCTGTATATCTAACATAAATAGATCTTACATTATTGTCAACAATTATAGTTCTATCACCTATTTCATCTTCAAGAATTATAGTGTTCTCCACATCCAAACCTTCAACGGGTTTCATGTTTCTCATCTCAAAATTCATCTCTCCTATGGTGAAATCTAAATTATTATGAGATTGAATGTCTCGTCTCAACTGACTGTAATTACTTCCAACAGAATTCATGTCAATTTTTTTAACTGAACTTTGGGGAGCCAAATTATCGTTTTCCATACTCTCTTCTTCACTACAAGATAAGATTGAAATAACAATCAAAAATAAAGCTGTGAACTTCATTAATTTCATTGATTTCATTGATTTCATTGATTTATATTTTAATTATGCCTACTCTCTGTTTAAAGTCCTTTTTTCAGCTTATTCTGACTCTTAAAATAGTAATTAGTCAAAAATAGCTCTTGAAACTAATTAAAAATGATTGAATATTGTCCAATATCAATACTATCTAATCTAATTTGTCTAAGGTTTAAATTTGTTGTTTGAAAGGGTCATTATCAATCGGGGGAGAAGTAATTAGGATCGTAATCAACAACTAAAGACATGAAAAGCGCCTGATTACTTTTGAATTTTGAAAGCGATTGAAAAACTTTTACAAGGGGTGATTTATCCATAGATGAAACAACGTTAAATTGATTTAAGCCATCGACAGAAACAACTCTGTTTGTAAAGCATATGATTTTGGTAAATAAAATTCCGTATTGGTGTTCTCCGCTGGATTACAGCACGATTCAACCTTCAAGAAGATAGCAATATCTACAATTTTAAATGAAAATGTTGACAAAAGCACTCAAAGAGCTAATGTCATTGAAAAAACTTTATGTGTCACAGTTTTTAAATTCGGTTAACAAAAAAATAGTAGAATAAAGCTCGTATTAAAACATTGCTTATTTCTACTATTTTTTAAATAAAACGACAAATTTAATCTCTTATACCTCTTCAGTTATTTCTATCTTAATAAACGCGCTTTGACTCCATCCCTGTTGAGTGACCCATAAAATTTTTCTTTTTTAAATAACTCAGGGAATCCCCCATACGTTGAATACATTACACTATAAGCAAGATAATACGTGTCAGTTTCAGTCATATCGTAAGCAAAGTTATCAAAATGTTTTGCTCCAAAGCAATGCCCAACTTCGTGTGCAAAAGTAGATGAAACATTTGCTGACAGTCCAAAGCGATATTTATGACGAGGACTTTCATAAGTTGCCAGGCCATTTATTCCATCCTTAAATGGTGTACTTTCAGAATTTAAATACATATAAAAATGACGCGCCCTTGCTTTTCGTTCTCCTTGACTGGCCAAGTAGTTTTCAAATCTAATAAATAACTCATCAGAATCATAATGATATAAATTACTTGGTGCCTGCTTATATTTTACGCCTAATTCTATATACATTTTATTAGAATTAGATTTTAAAAGAGGAACAAACCCATATTGATCGCTACCAAAATACTCTACATCTGAATTCAATGATTTAAAAATGTTATTTAGTGCGTCAATAATAGGAGCCGTATTTGTGGTCATATCTCTTTTGTACATGACGAGAAACCAAACAGGTTGCACCTGTGCTGTTCTGTCTACTGTAGCGTTCTCAAATGGAATAACTTCACTTTCAGAACATTTCACACCCAGGCTACCTTGTTGTATATTCAAAAGGTCATACTCTTCTTTTGTTGTTACGATTACTTTTCCTAAAACAAAAGATGTCTCTGTAGATTTAAAATGGAGTTTTTCATTAAATTTATTTGAGACATTTTTAGACGACCTATTTTGTCTTAACAAATCAATATTATATTCTTTTGTTTTTAGCAGATCCGCTAAAAGTTTAGGATCTTCATACCCATATAAGGTATAGTTCATTTTATTAGCGTTATCTGTATATCTAACATAAATAGATCTTACAATATTGTCAACAATTATAGTTCTATCACCTATTTCATCTTCAAGAATTATAGTGTTCTCCACATCCAAACCTTCAACGGGTTTCATGTTTCTCATCTCAAAATTCATCTCTCCTATGGTAAAATCTAAATTATTATGAGATTGAATGTCTTTCACCAATTGATCATAATTACTTCCAACAGAATTCATGTCAATTTTCTTAAATGAATTTTGGGGAGCCAAATTATCGTTTTCCATACTCTCTTCTTCACTACAAGATAAGATTGAAATGACAATCAAAAATAAAGCTGTGAACTTCATTAATTTCATTAATTTCATTGATTTCATTGATTTCATTGATTTCATTGATTTCATTGATTTCATTGATTTCATTGATTTCATTGATTTATATTTTAATTATGCCTACTCTCTGTTTAAAGTCCTTTTTTCAGCTTATTCTGACTCTTAAAATAGTAATTAGTCAAAAATAGCTCTTGAAACTAATTAAAAATGATTGAATATTATCCAATATCAATACTATCTAATCTAATTTGTCTAAGGTTTAAATTTGTTGTTTGAAAGAATCCAATGGTTATTGTTATAAGATTATGAATAATTACCTGAGTACAGAAAAATTAATTCAATTTAATAGGATTAAACGCAGAAATGGTATTTTTACAAAAATTATTTTTCATGACTTTTGATGTTTTAAAACCTAAAATAACAGCCATAATTTCAGATTCTAGTTCAAAGGATCACAGCTTGCAATTGATCTGTGATTTATTAAAAACGGAAATACCTCATTATGATTGGGTTGGGTTTTATTTTAAAAATGGAGACAAGGAAGAGTTGAAACTTGGTCCTTATTCAGGAACTCCTACAGACCATACAATCATCCCGTTTGGTAAAGGGATTTGCGGGCAAGTCGCCCTAAGCAATGAAAATTTTGTGGTTCCCGATGTGAAAGCACAGGATAATTATATTGCTTGTAACATCAATGTGAAATCTGAAATTGTAGTCCCTTTGTTTGTCAATGGTCAAAACATAGGGCAAATAGATATTGATTCTAGTACAGCTGACCCATTTACAGATGCTGATGAACATTTCTTAGAATTTGTGTGCCAATCGGTTGCTACGCTTATGTAGTTGTTAACAACTCTAGGGATTCGTTAAAAAAAACCTTTTTTTTAGAGGAATTTCGACTCCATTTTTCTGTGATAATTGCCTACTTTTGTTTTTTAATTTTTAGACTTCCAAATGAGCCAAAGCAAAACAATCAAATCCGCCTTAATATCCGTATTTAGCAAAGAGGGACTCGCACCCATTGTTGAAAAACTCAACGCACAAGGTGTGACCATCTACTCCACTGGAGGCACTCAAAAATTTATTAACGACTTAGGAATTAAGGTCGTACCCGCAGAAGAGATCACAGACTACCCTTCTATTCTTGGAGGACGTGTAAAAACCTTGCATCCAAAAATATTTGGTGGGATCTTAAACCGTCAAGACAATGCACAAGATGTGGAAGAAATGAATTCGTTTTCAATTCCTCAAATCGATGCTGTTATTGTGGATCTGTATCCATTTGAAAAAACAGTCGCATCAGGTGCTAGCAATGACGATATTATTGAAAAAATTGACATCGGTGGGATTTCATTAATTCGTGCCGCCGCCAAAAATTATAAAGATGTAATCTGTGTATCGTCTGTAGACGATTATGCTGAATTCTTAGGACTCATTTCTGAGGACGAAGGACGCATTTCAATTGAAGACCGCAAACGCTTTGCTACCAAATCCTTTAATGTGTCATCGCATTACGACAGTTCTATTTTTAATTATTTCAATAGCGAAAAAGAAGAGGTTGTTTTAAAAATTAGTGAAACCGAAGGCAAAGTACTTCGTTACGGAGAAAACCCACATCAAAAAGGCTATTTCTTTGGCGATTTTGAAGCCATGTTTACGAAGCTTCACGGAAAAGAATTGAGCTACAACAACCTATTGGATGTGGATGCCGCTGTGAACCTAATGAATGAATTTCATGATGAAAAACCAACGTTTGCCATTTTAAAACACAACAATGCCTGTGGTGTTGCACAACGAGAGACCATCCATCAAGCGTATGTAGATGCCTTGGCAGGAGATCCTGTATCGGCTTTTGGTGGTGTCTTAATTTCTAACAGCGAGATTGACTTGGCGACTGCTGAGGAAATTCACGGTTTATTTTGTGAAGTGGTCATTGCACCTTCTTTCAGTACAGAAGCAGAAACGCTTTTAAAAGGAAAAAAGAATAGAATTTTATTAATTCAAAATACGGTTGATTTACCCGAAACTGGTGTAAGAAGTTGTTTGAATGGTGTCTTAGTTCAGGAGAAAAACATGATTACCGATGAGCGAAAGATCTTGGAAAACGCAACTACTGCGACCCCAATTGAAAGTGAGATTGAAGATTTATTATTCGCTTCTAAAATATGCAAACACACCAAGTCAAATACTATTGTTTTAGCCAAAAACAAACAATTATTTGCGAGTGGAACGGGACAAACAAGTCGTGTCGATGCTTTAAATCAAGCCATCCATAAAGCGAATTCATTTGATTTCAAATTGAACGGTGCCGTGATGGCAAGTGATGCTTTTTTCCCATTTCCTGATTGTGTGGAAATTGCAAAAAATGCAGGAATTACAGCCGTCATCCAACCGGGAGGCTCCATTAAAGATCAGTTGAGTATTGATTATTGCAACGCCAACAATGTAGCGATGGTGTTTACAAAAACACGTCATTTTAAACACTAAATTATTTACGTAAAAGCTATTTTCAAACTCAAGTTTATTTTAGTACATTTACAAAACAGCATATTACTTTAATATTTTTGATAAATTTTTTATAGCATATGGGATTTTTTGACTTCTTGACAGAAGAAATAGCCATCGATTTAGGCACCGCCAACACTTTAATTATTCACAATGACAAAGTTGTGATTGACAGCCCTTCCATTGTTGCTAGAGACCGTGTCTCTGGAAAAATTATTGCGGTCGGTAAAGAAGCCAACTTGATGCAAGGAAAAACGCATGAAAACATCAAAACAATTCGCCCCCTGAAAGATGGTGTTATTGCAGATTTTGATGCGTCTGAACAAATGATAAGTTTGTTTATCAAAAGTATTCCAGCACTAAAGAATAAATTATTCACACCCTCTCTGAGAATGGTGATTTGTATTCCTTCGGGGATTACCGAAGTAGAAATGCGTGCGGTAAAAGAATCGGCTGAACGTGTGAACGGTAAAGAAGTGTATTTAATTCATGAACCAATGGCTGCGGCTATTGGGATTGGAGTGGATATCATGCAACCAAAAGGAAATATGATTGTGGACATTGGTGGTGGAACTACCGAAATTGCTGTGATTGCTCTCGGAGGTATTGTCTGTGACAAATCCGTAAAAGTAGCAGGAGATGTCTTTACAAATGATATCATATATTATATGCGTACACAACATAACCTATATGTTGGAGATCGCACCGCAGAAAAAATAAAAATACAAATTGGTGCCGCGACGGAAGATTTAGAAATTCCGCCAGATGAAATGAACGTTCAAGGGCGAGATTTGTTGACAGGAAAACCAAAACAGGTTCAAATTACGCACCGAGAAATTTCGAAAGCATTGGACAAATCGATTCTTAGAATTGAAGATTCCGTGATGGAAACCCTCTCACAAACACCTCCAGAACTGGCGGCTGATATTTACAACACAGGCATCTATCTTGCAGGTGGTGGATCGATGTTAAGAGGTTTGGACAAACGATTGTCTCAAAAAACAGACTTGCCTGTTTATATTGCGGAAGATCCGCTAAGAGCCGTTGTTAGAGGAACTGGAATTGTTCTAAAAAATATTGCGAAGTATAAAAGTGTCTTGATAAAATAGAACTTAAGTAATGCAACAACTTTTTAATTTCTTCATTAAAAACAAAACATTTGTCTTGTTTTTGTTGTTGTTTTCTTATGCCTTTTCACTCACGATTCAATCGCATGAGTATCACCGCAGTAAATTCCTGAATTCTTCCAATCAAATAACCGGGAGTATCTACGGCACGTTTCATGGCGTCACTCAATATTTCAATTTAAAAAAGGAGAACCAATTACTTCTAGAGGAAAATAGCCGCTTGAAAATGATGGTTTTTAGTCATGAGGATTCTGTTCCCGTCGATTCTGTTTTGGAATACAAATACGACTTGCACCCAAGTCTGGTTTATAAAAACAGCTTTTCTCTTCCCAATAATTATTTAACTCTTAACAAAGGGCGAAGCGACAGTATTAAAGAAGATTATGGCGTGATTACTTCCAAAGGTATTGTGGGAATCATTGACGCTACCTCTAAAAACTATTCTAGGGTGTTATCAATTTTAAATACAAACAGTCGGATTAATGTGAAATTACAAAAAACAAATTATTTTGGGATTTTGAGTTGGGATGGTAAATCTCCAGAAATAGCACAACTAAAAGACGTACAAGACCTTGTAGAATTGACTGTCGGAGATACGATTGTCACTAGTGGATACTCCTCAACCTTCCCTCCTAACATTCCTGTTGGAAGCATTAATTCTTACCGGCTCAATGATACAGAAGACCTTTATATTATTGATGTCAAATTGTTTAATGACATGAAAAATCTGGAGCATGTTTACATTATAAAAAATACAGATATTAACGAGCTAGAAGCCTTAAATCTTTCCGATGAATAATAGTGTATTGAAAACTATTTTAAGTTTTATAGGACTGGTTATATTTCAGGTCGTTGTCTGTAGTAATATCAATTTTTTAGGAGACCTGAATCCTTATGTCTATGTCATTTTTATATTGTTATACCCCATTGTAAACAATCGCTTGTTGTTTATTTTCGTGAGCTTTTTGTTAGGATTGTCTATCGATATATTTTTAGATTCTGGAGGAATGCACGCAGCAGCAAGTGTGGCTATTGCCTACATCCGACCACTTTTTCTGAAGTTTTCATTTGGAGCAGCGTATGATTATCAAGCAATAAAATTTAGCAACACTGGCTTTAGTCAACGCTTGGTTTACTTTTTATTCCTCATCGTAATTCATCATTTCATTTTATTTTCTCTTGTTTTGTTTGATGAAAATAAAATAGCATTAATCATTGAACAAGCCTTGTATTCCAGCATTTTTACATTGATACTTTGTTTACTCTTTTCATCACTATTTAGCAAAAAAGAAACATGAGAAAAGTACTGCTTTTTGGATTGGTTATTCTAACGGGGATTAGCTTTGTTGGACGTTTGTTTTATTTGCAAATTTACACTGCCGATGCCTTCGATATGGATAATGACAACGCCATTCGCAAAGTGTTTCATTACCCAAAACGCGGCTATATCTACGATCGAAATGACAGTCTTTTGGTGGCCAATCAACCGAGTTATGACGTGATGGTGATTCCTAGAGAAGTCGAGACTTTAGATACGCTTATGTTTTGTAAGCTTTTAAAAATTGACAAGCCCAATTTTCTTAAATATTACAACCGCGCCAAGCGCTATTCGCCCCGATTACCGTCGGTGTTTTTAGCACACCTTTCAAAAGAAGACTATGCTTTTCTCTCTGAAAAATTAAGAAAATTCAAAGGGTTTTATATTCAAAAAAGGTCCGTAAGAGATTATCAAACCTCCATTGGTGCCAATGTATTAGGCTACATCGCTGAGGCAAATACGAGTGAAATTGCAAAGGATTCCTACTACCGTCTTGGTGATTTGATTGGAAAGCAAGGCGTCGAAATTTCTTATGAAAAAATACTCAGAGGGATTAAAGGGGTGAAATACATCCAAAAAGATATTTACAACAGAGATATTGGCGCCTATAAAGACGAGGCGTTTGACACACTTCCAGTGCCTGGAAAAGACATTAAAATTACCATTGATTCTGAGCTTCAGGCCTATGGGGAATTACTGATGCAAAACAAAATTGGAGGGATTGTTGCCATTGAACCAAGTACAGGCGAAATATTAAGTCTTGTCTCCGCACCTTCTTACAATCCAAACTTATTAGTCGGCCGCCAACGCTCCAAAAACTACACCAAGCTATATTTAGATTCCATTCATCGGCCTTTAATCGATAAAGGTCTCACAAGAATGCATGTCCCAGGGTCGCCTTTTAAATTGTTAGTGGCATTAACCGCTTTACAAGAAAATGCTATCACTCCAAAAACAAATATTATTTGTTCGGGAAAATACATCTATGGAAAAAACAAACGCGTCATGCAGTGCCATTGTGGGGGTGGATTCAGAAATCTAGATTCTGGAATTAGTTATTCGTGTAACTCTTATTTTGCGATGGCTTTCAGAACGACTGTTGAAAAATATAGTGATGCTTCTGAGTCCATGGACATCTGGAGCAGTCATATAAAAAGTTTCGGTTTAGGGAATTTTTTGGGAAATGATTTATCGGTAGGAAAAAAAGGAAACATTCCTGATGGAAATTATTATGACCAATGGTATCCCGATTTTCAATGGGGTGCTACCACCATCATTTCTAATGCGATTGGTCAGGGTGAGATTTTAGTGACGCCCATTCAATTGGCAAATATGACTGCCGCCATTGCGAATAAAGGCTATTATTACACCCCTCACATCCTAAAATCTATTGAGGGTGAAGAGATGAATCCTAACTTTACAACCCCCAAACAAACGTCCATTAATCCTGGCTATTTTGATCCTATTATTGAAGGAATGCACGATGTCTATAAAAAAGGAACTGCCAGTTTTCTGAAAGTTCCGGGAATAGAAATTTGCGGTAAAACAGGCACCGCCGAAAATTTCACCAAAATTGACGGAGTACGGCAACAACTCACAGACCATTCCATATTTGTGGCTTTTGCTCCAAAAGATAATCCTAAAATTGCGATTGCCATTCTGGTTGAAAACGGATATTACGGTTCCCGTTGGGCAGGACGTATAGCCAGTTTGATGATTGAAAAATACATAAAAGGAGAAGTCACCTTAAAACGCATGGAAAAATTGGTTCTCGAAAAAAGTTTAGAAGACGAATACCTTAAACCTTACAGCGGCAAACCTTTTAAAATAAATGATAAATGAACCTGAATCGCGCCAATAGTTTTCAATTAGATTGGATGGCTGTAATTATTTTTACAGCACTGGTTATATTTGGGTATTTCAATATTTTATCCGCCTCTGCGGCGGGTGAGTTTACATCCTACTTTGACATTAGCAAGCCCTACGGCAAACAACTGATTTTTATCATAGGTTCTATTATCTTAATTATATTGATTTTATCCGTCGATGCTAAGTTTTACGAACGCTTTGCGAGCATCATTTACCTCGGATCCATTCTTTCTCTAATCGGTTTATTTATTTTCGGAAAGCAAATTAATGGGGCGATCTCTTGGTATGATTTTGGGGGGATGACTTTACAGCCAAGTGAATTTGCCAAATTCGCCACGGCCTTGGCCCTAGCAAAGTATATTAGCGACCTGCAAACCAACATCAAAGAACAAAAAGACCAGATAAGAGCAGCCTTCTTAGTCGGTATCCCAGCAGGTTTAATTCTGTTACAAAATGATGCGGGAAGCACCCTCGTTTTTGGAAGTTTATTTTTTGTGTTTTACAGAGAAGGCATTCCTCAGTACTACCTATTATTTGCAGTGTTTGTAGCATTTTTAGGCATTGCGACTTTAAAGTTTTCTGCAACAGCAGTATGTCTCTCAATGGCGGTACTACTTTTCATATATCAGCTATTTTTTAAACGTAAAAAGAAAAAAATAGGAGGTGTACTGGCGGTATTAATCTGTAGTATTGGATTGAGTTTTGGGGTGCAATGGGCCTATAATAACGTTCTTCAAAACCACCAACAAGATCGTATTGGACTTTGGCTTCGCTTGGAAAAAGATCCCGAAAAACTGCAAGCCATGAAGCGCAATATTTCTTACAACCTAAATGAGTCGGAGAAAGCAATTCGATCTGGAGGCACGTTTGGAAAAGGTTTTATGGATGGCACACGTACCAAAGGAAAATTTGTGCCAGAACAACACACCGATTATATCTTTAGTACCGTTGGTGAAGAATGGGGATTCTTTGGAAGTAGTGCCGTTATTCTACTATTTGTGTTGTTGATTCTACGCATTGTATATCTATCAGAACAGCAGAAATCACAATTTAGCAGGGTCTATGGCTACAGCGTCGCAAGTATTCTGTTTGTCCACTTTTTAATTAATATTGGGATGGTAATGGGACTCATTCCGACCATTGGAATTCCCTTACCCTTTTTTAGTTATGGAGGGTCAGGACTTTGGGCGTTTACAATCTTGGTTTTTATCTTTTTAAAACTAGATTCCAACCGCTTAAATGAATGGTAATTTACTTCTTTACAAGTTCTAATTTCTCAGCGAAATAATCACAGAAATCTTTCATCGTAGCGGTCATTTTCTCATCTTGAGTCGCACGTAAATAGGTGTCACTCATGGTCACCAATGTTTGATGAAAAAATAATTTCATTTCATCCACTGGCATGTCTTTGGTCCACAAATCAATACGAAGGGTTTCCTGTTTTTTTTGATCCCACACAGACAACATCATGGCCTTGGCTTCTTCATTAGCAACTCCTCCATCTTGAGCCGTCCAAAATAAATTTTCTGGCACGCGATTTTCGTCTAATTCTACGGTCATTTCTATCTTTGAAGTATGGGTTGCCATTATTTTTTTGGTTTAAATTTTGCGTTGTTAAAAATCTCTGTTGCTTCCATTTGAAGCATTTGAAGTAAAGGGGTTTCGTTGTTTTCCATATAGGATTTTACAATTTGCCATCCTATATATTGACCGAGCCGACCTGGCGACTCACTGTCCAATTCCAAATTAAATCGAGAAAAAGGAGCGGGTATGATAAACCGTGACAGTAATTTTCGATCCGTTTCATACAACAATTCCTTTTCAACAAAGTACTGCCATATATAAAACTCATTCTCTTCTGCCCATTCATATTGCGCTGAAGAATAACCTATTTTTTGATTGTTATCTTTAAATGGAATCAAAAGATCTTTCAAATACAATTGCTTCCCATAGTAAATCATTTCTTCTAGAAACGTGGCCCGTTTGGGTTGGTAAATCAATTGCTCTGCATAAGCCGTTGCCAAGTCTGAAACAATTTGATCCTTATTTAAATTTTGTTTGATGTAATCATAAAAACTTGCATAAAATTCATGCTCTGCTCCAAGATAAGTGTCTAATGCAATAAGCACAATAGAATCTGTAACGACCACTTTATTACGGTAATCAACATCAGAAAGTACCGTAATTAGCCGTGGTGTTTTGAGTGCTTTGTTATAATATTTAAGGTGCTGATAAAAGCTTATTATTTCAGATTCAATACTAGAGAAATCTTCAAAAACACTGTCTACCGCTTTATTTTGAAGCTGCTGAATTGGATCGCTCATACGTTGAACCCATACAGAGTCTGCATATCTTTTGGAAAATAAAAACGGATAGTTTTGTTTTAAAGCTGGAAGCTCCGAAGGTGCTGAAGTCGCAAACAACTGATCGAATCGTTCAATGTTTAAATTCAGAACAATTCCAGATATTTCTTTTTCAACTTTTGATGAATTTTGACATGAAAATACACAAATAACCAACAAAAAAACAATGGTTTTTAAGACCGAGAATGAGGTTGATTGCGTACTGTTGAATTTCAAATTATAAGTTTAATACCAATTGAATGGCAAAAGTAATTAATCTATTTTGGATAAGGGGTTTGATTATATTAAAAATTAAAGGCGCATCATCAATCTCTCACTTTTAAACATAGCGAATAACTTCACTAAATTAACAAACGAAAAACTAACCAATGAATTGTCTTTTAAGTGTATTATCTTTACCTAGATAAAAATAAATTATCTAGAATAGTTTACTTTTGTGTCACTATCAAAAAAATGAAATCTATGAACACAAAATCAGTGACACCCCATATTGTAGAATGGTTAAAAACCTATGCCGAAAACGCAAAGGTCAGTGGTTTTGTGGTTGGCGTTTCTGGCGGGGTGGATTCTGCAGTGACCTCAACACTTTGTGCCCTCACGGGACTGGATGTGATGTGTTTAGAAATGCCCATTCACCAAACAGAAAGTCATGTGTCAAGAGCTCAGGAACACATCGAACAACTGAAAAATAGGTTTCCAAATGTACAGTCCACTCGGGTTGATTTAACACCCGTTTTTGAAAGTTTTAAATCTGAAATTGATTTGGAAGGCAGCACAATCATGGTCGATATGGCATTGGCAAATTCGAGAGCACGGTTGCGAATGACCACTCTTTATTACTATGCGGGACTTTTAGGAAAACTAGTGGCTGGAACCGGAAATAAAGTGGAAGATTTTGGCGTTGGATTTTATACAAAATATGGAGATGGCGGCGTGGACCTCAGCCCAATTGCAGACCTCTTAAAATCGGAAGTGTACGATTTAGGAAGGGCTTTAGAAATCCCTGAAAGCATCTTAACCGCAGCACCAAGTGATGGTTTGTTTGGGGACTCCCGAAGTGACGAAGACCAAATTGGGGCTTCGTATCCCGAATTGGAATGGGCTATGAAGGAGGTTGAAAACGGAAAAACAGTGGACGATTTTGAAGGCAGAGAACGTACGGTTCTTGAAATTTATTCACGCTACAATGCGGCCAATAAACATAAAATGAACCCCATCCCTGTCTGTGAAATTCCTCAAAACTTAAAATAAAATAACATGATTCGAGTCCTCGTTGCAGATCATCAACCCATTGTAAGCTATGGGATTCGTGTGTTGTTTGAGAACTCAGCAGATATTAAAATTGTAAACACCGCAAACTCTGCAAAGCAACTTTTAGACTATCTCAAAAAATCCAATACAGACATCGTTCTCATGACTATGGACCTTCCGGACATCAATGGAATCACGGTGCTTCGTACGATAAAAAAAGAATTTAACGATGTAAGTGTGATTATTTTTAGCACACATCCAGAGGATATTTATGCGATCAGCGCGATCAAAGCAGGGGCTTCTGGTTATCTCTCTAAAACGGTGACCACCTCTACCATCAAACGCGCCATTCTAAAGGTGTTTAAAGGAGGTATTTATGTCAGTAAGGAACTTGCGGAGAGTCTTACCTTTGAAAAAAATAATCTCGGAACCATGAATTTGTACAAGAAACTTTCGACCCGTGAAGTGGAAGTTTTGAAGCTCATATCTTCTGGGAAAAGAAACAAAGACATTGCGGATCAATTGAACATCAATGAAAAAACCGTGAGTACTTATAAACTGCGTTTGATGAAAAAATTAAATGTTTCAAATCTTGTCGAATTGATCGATCACGGACGTCAGAACAAATAACGTTTAGAGGACGCGACTCAGTTTTCTGGATAACAACATTTTTAAATTGGAGTAATTCAACACATCTTCCAAAAGCGTTCTGTGGTCCACTTCATCCTGCGTATCTTGTTTGATTTCATCCACTTTTCGGTCGATTAAAAAACAACGCAAAGTCAAAATTGTTTCACTGACCAACTGCGCAATACTCACATCTTTTTGTTTTGGAAAAATATTATTTTTCTCCCAATTATGAAGATTGTAGCGTTCTTCATTCATCAAAATATCAGTCACATCGGATGCTAACACAGGATCTAAATGATTCACAAAAGATTCAATCACAAAATCTTCTGTCTGGTTTAAACTGTCGATAATCGTATAATAAAGCGTTTTGAAATTCTCATTGGTAAACTGCATTTCATCCTCTTGTAAATCCAGAAATATTTTCTCAAAAACTTTAACCTCATGAATGACGGGTTCGAGCGCCAATGCTCCTTTGTCGTTTTCTTTCAAAATTAAATCTTCGAAAGACTCTTTTCGACTTCCGTATAAGAGTAATATTTCAATGATTTTTTGTTCCAGCTCGTACTGAATGTCCACTTTTATGGGTGCTGCTGTGGATTTGACAACTTCAAATGCTTTTTGTTTTTGATTGTAAGATTTGTTGGCGTCATTCTCCGCTTTTTTTCCCATCTGCGCCAGTGTACTAAAAAGCACTCCTTCGCTAATGTCCATAATACGAGAACACTCCCGCACATAAATTTCACGTTGAATGTTATCGGTCACTTTAGAAATACTGGTGACCATGTCCCGAATCAAATTGGCTTTTGCCACTGGATCATTTTGCGCTTCTTCCATCAACAAAGATGCTTTATAAGCAATAAAATCCTTTGCGTTTTCTTTTAGATAGGCTTGTAATTCTTCAAGCGTATTTTGTTTTGCAAAACTGTCCGGATCTTCACCTTCTGGAAAGGTGCAAATTTTGACATTCATGCCTTGCTCCAAAATCAAATCGATCCCACGAAGTGCGGCTCTTATTCCTGCGGGATCGCCATCAAACAGGACTGTAATGTTTTTTGTCAAGCGATTGATCAATCGAATTTGGTCAGGCGTCAAAGCAGTTCCCGAAGAGGACACCACATTTTTAATCCCTTTCTGATGGAATTGAATCACATCGGTATAGCCTTCTACCAAATAACAATTATCTTCTTTGGCGATCGTTTGTTTGGCATAGTAAATTCCATATAAGACTTTACTTTTGTGATAAATATCACTCTCTGGAGAGTTGAGATATTTGGCTGCTTTTTCGTTCTTAGCCAAAATTCTTCCACCAAATCCAAGTACCCGTCCAGACATGCTATGAATGGGAAACATCACCCGCCCTTTGAAACGGTCAAACTGTTTGGTTTCTTTCACAATCGAAAGACCCGTGCTTTCTAAATATTTTAACTGATACCCTTTTTTAAGCGCTGAATCTGTCAATCCACTCCAAGCATCCGTAGAATACCCCAACTGAAAATCTTTGATCGTCTCTTCAGTAAATCCACGTTCCTTAAAATAACTAAGGCCAATCGCTTTTCCAGCATCGGTTTTAAGCAGTGTATTATGAAAATAGGTTCTCGCGTACTCACTGACCAAATACATACTTTCACGTTCTCCGGCGGCTTCTTTATCAGAATCCGACTGTACGGTTTCCTCAATTTCAATGTTATATTTTCGAGCTAAATATTTGATGGCTTCAGGATAGGTGAAATGCTCATGTTCCATTAAGAATGAAACGGAGGTTCCTCCTTTTCCTGTTGAAAAATCTTTCCAAATTTGTTTTACAGGAGACACCATAAAACTTGGGGTGCGTTCTTCACTAAAAGGGCTTAAACCTTTAAAGTTACTTCCCGATTTTTTTAATTGCACAAAATCGCCGATCACTTCCTCTACACGGGCAGTGTCAAATACTTGATCTATGGTGGCTTTTGATATCAAATTAAATGCTTTTTTTAAAAGATTTTTTTCGGGCTCATAAAAATACAAGAATTAAGTTAGATACATTACACATTTTTGTTTATTTTTGGATCATGAAATGTAAAGCCCCAATTACTTTTCTGTTTATCCTCTTGAGTTTTAGCTGTAAAGACGACACAGAAATTACGCCCCCTGAACCCGAAGTTATTTTAACGGATAACGTTCTAGTGTATGATTCCGAAAAAATTCATGACCATCTAAGTTTACTTGTTAAAAGCGGAAGAACAACATCCCTTTTAGTAGACAAACAAGGGAATACGCTTTATGAATGGAACTTTGAAACAAATCTTGGAAACGATTTTGAACTGTTACCCGATGGAAAAAGCATTGGAATGTTTAAACGATCCGATCCGGTTGTTAACTTTGGAGGCTATGGAGGTGTTGTCAAAATTTTTGACGAAGCTGGAACTGAAGCCTGGAGTTACGATTACGTCAACGGAAACGACATCGGACACCATGACGTTGAAATGTTGCCAAATGGAAATGTGATTTTTTTAGTCTGGGAGGAAATTGATGCTGCTGAAGTACAAGCTGCTGGAGTCGATTTTGATTCAAACGTTTATGTAGAAACATTAATCGAAGTCAATCCCAATACCAATCAAGTGGAATGGGAATGGCGCAGCTGGGATCATATTGTTCAAGAACATGATTCCAATGCCCCTAATTACGGCGCAATATCAGACAACCCACAACGCATCAATATCAACTATAATTTAAAGCCTAGCGGAGACTTTATGCATGCTAATGGCCTCAGTTACGACGCTGTCAAAGATGTTGTCTATATAAGTGTCAATTTCTTTAGTGAGGTGTGGGCTGTCGACCACAGCACCACAATCAATGAAGCAAGCAGTAACTCCGGTGGAAATTACAACAAAGGCGGCGATTTGCTGTACCGTTTTGGAAACCCTATGGCCTATAACAATTCATCTGGAACGCGAACGTTTTACAGCAATCACTTTCCTAATTTATTAAAAAACGGAGTCCCTGGAGCAGGCAATATGTTGATTTATGGTAATTCCGGTCCTGACGGATTGCAACAATCTACTGTTTATGAAATGAGGCTTCCTGAACCTTATTCATTGCTGCCTAATACCAACAACGAACCCACAACTGTATGGAGCTTTACGGATGAAGAACTGCACTTTGTAAGAATTTCGGGAGCGGACCGATTGGGCAATGGAAACACGCTCATTTGTGAAGGTGATTTTGGAATGTGGGAAGTCACCCCTGATGGCGATGTTGTTTGGAAGTATGAAAGCGAACCCAGTTCATGGAGGGCTTATGGCTATGAATTTGGAAGTCCCGCAGTAAAACACCTAGGGCTTTAGTCCCCTTACTTATTTCTTTCAATGACGTAGTTCACCATCAAAATCAGAGATTTTTTGTAAGGCGATTCTGGGAACGGTTCGAGTAATTTTAAAGCCTGCTCCTGAAATGCTTTCATCTTTGACACCGCATAGTCCAAACCGCCATTGTCTTTTACAAAAGCAATCACTTCTTTCACACGTTTGGAGTCTTTGTTGTGATTTTTAACAGAGTTAATTAACCAACTTTTTTCTTTTTTAGAACAGTGGTTCAACACATATATAAGTGGAAGCGTCATTTTCTGTTCTTTGATATCAATTCCCGTAGGTTTCCCAATTTGTTGGGTACCGTAATCAAACAAGTCATCTTTTATTTGAAACGCCATTCCAATAAGCTCTCCAAATTTACGCATCGTTTCCACCTCTTCAGAAAGGGGTTTCACGGAGGCGGCACCCAAACTACAACAGGCGGCAATAAGCGTGGCTGTTTTTTGACGAATTATTTCGTAATAGATGGCTTCGGTAATGTCTAGGTTTCTGGCTTTTTCGATTTGCAACAACTCGCCTTCGCTCATTTCACGAACGGCTACTGAGATTATTTTTAAGAGGTCAAAATCATTATTATCAATACACAACAAAAGCCCTTTTGATAATAAAAAATCGCCTACCAAAACGGCAATCTTATTTTTCCAAAGCGCATTTATGGAGAAAAAACCACGGCGACGGTCGCTTTCATCCACCACATCGTCATGCACCAAAGTAGCGGTGTGAATCAATTCAAGCACGGATGCTCCTCTGTAGGTGCGTTCGCTCACTTCCCCATTGGAAATCATCTTAGCCGTCAAAAACACAAACATAGGACGCATTTGTTTTCCCTTGCGGTTGACAATATAATGCGTAATACGGTTCAGAAGTGCCACCCGACTGGACATGGACAATCGAAATTTCTTTTCGAAAAGCTCCATCTCATAAGTGATTGGTTTTTTTATGGTTTCAATTTTCTTCAAACAGTCTTCATTGAAATCCAAAATTACACATATAAAACGTATTGTTTCTTAGAAATACGTTAAATAATTGAAACTGCGAAATGCTGATTATTGAATCTTTATGTTTAATAGAACATTATTAATTTAATAGATCAAAACTGCTATTTATTTAACAAAAACCTCAAAACGAAAGCCTTAATGTTACATTATTTTTGTTTTATTTATTTATTTTGTTTAACTTTACTCCTTAATCAATAAACAAAATATTATGAAAAAAATTACTTTATTAGCCCTATTAGTAGGGTTTTTTAGCTATTCACAAGACCCATTATGGTCTACAGATTGTGATGATTATGCAACAGCGGACTATCTAGTTATTGATGCTGACGGGGATACTTTTGGTTTCCAAGCCATGAATGCAGCCGAAAGTGAGCTTGACCCAGTTACGATAGCGTTTTTCTCAGAATCATTTCACAATGATACTCTTACAGCATTAACACCTGACAATTGGATTTTTAGTCCTGAAATGACTATTCCTGCCAATACAGAAAGTGTTACTATATCTGTTGATGTGTATGCAGCAGATTCCTCTTGGGCCGGAGAAAAATTTTCTATTGGACTGTATGAATCAGTAGGAACTGAAGATGCTCAATCTTTACCTTTTCATACTGAAATATTAACGAGTGCTGCAAGTGTGGATTCTCCAAAAACCGTTTCTATTACAATTGAGAACGTCGACGCCGTGACAAATTTTTCTAACCTAACCGTAAGAATGTTTGTTAGACACTGGGATTGCACAGATATGTTTCGGTTAGTGATAGATAATATGTCCGTAACTGTTAACTCTAGCCTTTCTGTTGAAGGTTTTAATACATCAGACGTAGAACTTTATCCAAATCCAACAAACGGGTTAATTAATATCGCAGGTACTGACATTAGAAATATCAAAGAAATTTCAATTTTCAATCAACTTGGACAGAAGGTTATGAATCTTAATGCATCTCAACTTAACAACAATTCATTTGATATCTCTGATTTGAATAAGGGTATTTATTTTGTTCAACTTAAAGACAACTCAAACAATAGTAAGACAATGAAAATCGTCAAAGAATAAGGCTTAATTACTACAATATAAAGAGGTCGTCTAAAAAGTAGAAAACCTGTCATTCTGAATTTATTTCAGAATCTCAAAATGTTGAAAATCAATAATTATGAGAAGCTGAAACGAGTTCAGCTTGACAAGAAAAAGACTTTTCAGACAGCCTCTTTTTTATTATACAGAATTCTGGGAGGTTCACCACTTAAAACAACTGGGAAGCAATGGCTTTGATATTATCACTTTTTCCCATCGAATAATAATGCAATACCGGCACGCCAAAGTCCAGTAATTCTTTGGACTGCTGAATGGTCCACTCCACGCCTACTTGTCGTATTTGTGCGTTTGTGTCACATTTATTCACTTCTTTGATGAGCGCTTCTGGCAAGTCTATTTTAAAAACTTGTGGTAGTAATTGTAAATGTTTTTCAATAGCCAAGGGCTTAATCCCTGGGATGATGGGAACAGTAATCCCCATTTCTCTCGCCATTTTTACAAATTCAAAATACCGTTGGTTATCAAAAAACATTTGAGTCACCACATAATCTGCGCCTGCATCGACTTTTTCTTTTAAGCGCAACAAATCCGAATGCAAGGAAGGCGATTCAATGTGTTTTTCGGGATAGCCCGCAACACCAATGCAAAAATCAGGTTTGTTGTCAACTTCTTCAACATCGTGTAAATACTGTCCTTTGTTTAATTTATGTATTTGCTGCACCAAATCTGTTGCATAGTTATGTCCGCCTTTGGTCTGTTCAAAATATTTTTGATGCGGCATCGTATCGCCTCGAAGTGCCATCACATTGTCAATTCCCAAATAATGACAATCGACCAACAGATACTCTGTTTCTTCTTTGGTGAACCCGCCACAAAGTACGTGCGGAATGGTATCCACCTCGTATTTGTGTTTGATGGCGGCGCAAATTCCCAAAGTTCCGGGGCGCATTCTGGTGATTTTCCGATCAAACAAGCCCTTTTTTTCTATATAGATATACTCCTCTCTTGACGTGGTCACGTCAATAAAAGGTGGATTGAATTCCATCAATGGATCGATGTTATTATACAACTCCTGAATATTTTTTCCTTTTTTAGGGGGAATAATTTCAAATGAAAATAAAGTCTTTCCGTTGGCGTTTTTTAAATGGTCTGTAACTTTCATAATTGGCTGTTTAGTTTGCTAAATTTGGGTTTAACCATTTTTGAGCATCTTCGATACTAATGTCTCTTCGTTTTGAATAATCAATCAATTGATCTTCTGTAATTTTTCCCAAACCAAAATACTTGGCTTCAGGATTTCCAAAATAATACCCACTGACACTGGCGGCTGGCCACATGGCCAAACTTTCGGTGAGCTCCACTCCTATCTGTTGTTCGACTTCCAAAAGTTTCCAAATCGTTTGTTTCTCCAAATGGTCTGGACAGGCAGGATAGCCGGGCGCGGGACGAATGCCTTTGTACGTTTCTTTGATTAAATCGGTATTGGAAAGGGCTTCATCCGCAGCGTAGCCCCAATGATTGACCCGTACTTCTTTGTGTAAGTATTCCGCAAAAGCTTCTGCCAATCGATCGGCGAGGGCTTTGATCATAATGGAGTTATAATCGTCATGATCTGCTTCAAATGCTTCGGCAAGTGCTTTGGTTCCAAAACCTGTACTCACACAAAAACAACCCATATAATCGGTTTGCCCAGTTGACTTCGGGGCAATAAAATCAGACAGTGCGATATTGGGAACTTCCGCTCGTTTTTTGAGTTGCTGACGAAGCGTTAAAAAGGTATGTTGTATATCTCCGTTTTCGTCATAAATTTCAATGTCATCATCATTGATTGTATTGGCTGGAAACAATCCAAAAATGGCTTTGGCTCCCAATAATTTCTCTGAAAAAATACGTTGCAACAATTCTTGAGCATCTTTAAACAATTCGGTAGCTTGTTCTCCTACAACCTCATCTGTTAATATGTTGGGATATTTCCCATGAAGGTCCCAACTTCTAAAAAACGGACTCCAATCAATGAATTCTTCAAGTTTTGTAATGTCAAACTCTTGAATCACTTGAATCCCTAATTTTTTAGGTTTGACAATGGTCGTTTGTTCCCAGTTAATTTTATATTTTTTGGAGCGGGCTTCCTCTATAGAAATGTATTCCTTTTGCTTGGTTCTGCTTAAAAATTGCTCTCTAAATACATCGTAAGACGTTCTTAAATCGCTAAGGTGTTGTTGGTTGTCTTTTTTGAGTAAATCACCTACCACAGTCACAGCTCTAGACGCATCGTTGACATGAATGACTGTATGGCTATAGTGGGGCGCAATCTTCACCGCAGAATGCGCTTTGGAGGTCGTCGCCCCACCAATCATTAGAGGGATTTTGAACCCTTGCTTTTCCATTTCTTTGGATACATAGACCATCTCGTCTAAAGAGGGCGTAATGAGCCCACTGAGCCCAATAATATCCACTTGTTCTTTGATGGCGGTTTCTATGATTTTTTCAGGCGGCACCATCACGCCTAAATCTACAATCTCATAATTATTACAACCTAAAACAACACTCACAATATTTTTTCCAATATCATGCACATCGCCCTTGACGGTTGCCATTAAAATTTTACCAGCAAATTCAATTTTTCCGTCTTTTTCGGCCTCAATAAAGGGTTGTAAATGTGCCACGGCGCGTTTCATCACACGGGCGGATTTGACCACTTGTGGCAAAAACATTTTACCACTGCCAAATAAATCGCCCACCACATTCATCCCGATCATTAGATTGCCTTCAATAACCTCAATGGGTTTTTGAGCTAATACGCGCGCTTCTTCTACATCTTCTACAATGAAGGCATCGATTCCTTTGACCAAACCATGAGTGATGCGCTCTTGTAAGGGTTTATTTCGCCATTCTAAAACAGCGACCTCAACATCGTTTTTTTGTCCTTTTAAGGTTTCTGCCAAGTCCAAAAGGCGTTCGGTAGCATCGTCTTTTCGATCAAACAAAACATCCTCCACACACTCCAATAAATCTTTAGGAATTTCATCGTAAATCTCCAACATGGTTGGATTGACAATGCCTATGTTCATGCCGTTTTTAATCGCGTGGTAGAGGAAAGCCGAGTTGATGGCTTCTCTAGCAATATTATTTCCACGAAATGAAAATGACACATTACTCACCCCTCCAGAAACATTGGCATAAGGTAAGTTGGTACGAATCCATTTGGTGGCTTGAAAAAAGTCTAAAGCATTTTTACGGTGTTCGTCCATTCCAGTAGCCACAGGAAATATATTGGGGTCAAAAATGATGTCTTGGGGTGCAAATTTGACAACCTCCACTAAAATATCATACGAACGCTTGCAAATATCGATGCGGCGTTGGTAGGTATCTGCTTGCCCTGTTTCATCAAAAGCCATCACAATCACAGCAGCGCCATAGCGTTTGACTAATTTGGCTTGACGGATAAATTCTTGTTCGCCTTCTTTAAGACTGATGGAATTGACCACACATTTTCCCTGTACGACTTTCAGTCCGGCTTCGATGATTTCCCATTTAGAGCTATCGATCATAACAGGCACTCTGGAAATATCAGGTTCGGATGCGATGAGATTCAAAAAAGTGGTCATCGCATAGACGCCGTCCAACATCCCTTCGTCCATATTGACATCAATGATTTGCGCACCTCCATCCACTTGATCTCTAGCAACGGATAAAGCTTCTTCGTATTTTTCTTCTTTGATTAACCTCAAAAATTTTCTTGATCCCGTCACGTTGGTACGTTCACCGACGTTTACAAAATTAGATTCTGGAGTGACGACTAAAGGCTCGAGTCCAGAAAGGGTCAGGTATTTTTTACAGTCACTCTCCATAACTAGTTGTGTTTTAATTGACGTGGTTGGTAGTTTTGAGAGGCTTCAAAAATTGACTTGATATGCGCTGGATTGGTGCCGCAGCAACCGCCAATCACATTGATTAAATCGTCTTTAAAATAGGCCTCAATAAAGGCGGTCATTTCTTCTGGAGTTTCGTCATATTCTCCAAAAGCATTAGGCAACCCTGCATTGGGATGTGCCGAGGTATAAAAGTTAGTTTCGTTGGAAAGGCGTTGTAAATACGGACGCAGTTGATCGGCTCCCAAAGCACAATTAAACCCAACACTCAATAGGGGAATGTGTGAAATGGAAGTCAAAAAAGCTTCGACCGTTTGCCCTGAAAGCGTGCGCCCCGAAGCGTCTGTAATGGTTCCCGATACCATGATCGGAATGTCTGTGTTGCGTTCTTCTTTCACCTCTTCGATAGCGAACAAAGCTGCCTTGGCATTTAAGGTATCAAAGATGGTTTCTACCAACAGTAAATCGACGCCGCCATCCATGAGTGCTTCGACTTGAAGTTTATACGAAATGCGTAATTCATCAAACGTAATGGCGCGGTATTCCGGTCGGTTGACATCTGGGGATAAGCTGGCTGTTTTGTTTGTCGGCCCAATACTTCCGGCAACAAACCGGGGTTTGTGAGGCTCGGATTTGGTGAATGTATCTGCAACACGTTTGGCTATTTTGGCGGATTCGTAATTCAGCTCATAAACCAAATTTTCCATGTTGTAATCTGCCATCGCAATAGACGTTCCTGAAAAAGTATTGGTCTCGACGATATCGGCTCCGGCTTCAAAATATTTATGATGAATTTCGGCAATCGCATCGGGTTGTGTCAAACTTAACAAATCGTTGTTTCCTTTTAAAGAAGTAGGATAATCCTTAAAACGCTCGCCTCTATAATCTTCTTCAGAAAAATCATAGTCTTGAAGCATGGTTCCCATGGCTCCATCTAAAATCAAGATTCGTTTTTGTAGTTCGTTATAAATGTTTGACATCCTAAATTGAGTTTTTCTAATTAGTTATGCAAGTGCTTTGACCACCGCTTTTGGGGCTTCTTTCCGACTGCCGTCAAATCCGTCAATGCCACTTACGGTGGTGTATTTTAAAACGTATTTCTTCCCCGGGTTGATGATTTTATAGGCGGCTTGACACATCAGTGTTGCTTCGTGAAATCCACAAAGAATCAGCTTTAATTTCCCCGGATAGGTGTTGACATCTCCAATCGCAAATATACCTGGGATGTTTGTTTGATAATCCAAGGTATCCACTTTGATGGCGTTTTTTTCGATTTCTAAACCCCAATTGCCAATGGGTCCTAATTTTGGCGATAATCCAAATAAGGGGATAAAATAATCCGTATCGATCCTAAGTTCTTCGCCTTCTTTGGAAACCACTACGTTTTCGATGTGATCTTCCCCACCAATTTTGGTAACCACGGCAGGCGTGATTAAATTAATTTTTCCTGAAGCTGTCAAATCTTGAACTTTTTCTAAAGAATCCAAGGCACCTCTGAACTCGTTTCGTCGATGAATCAAAGTAACTTCTTTTGCGACATCTGCCAAAAAGATACTCCAGTCTAAGGCTGAATCGCCCCCTCCAGAAATCACAACCCGCTTATCGCGGTACACTTCGGGGTCTTTAATGAAATAATTAAGTCCTCTATTTTCATAAAAATCACGGTGTTCTAAATCTGGTTTTCTCGGTTCAAAAGAACCTAAACCTCCTGCAATGGCAACAATAGGCGCCGCATGTTTGGTGCCTTTATTGGTGGTGACAATAAAACTACCGTCTTCTAGTTTTTCAATGGTTTCAGCACGTTCTCCAAGGGTAAACCCTGGTTCAAATTGTTTGCCTTGCTCTAACAAGTTTTCGGTAAGATCGCCTGCTAATATTTCAGGAAATCCTGGAATATCATAAATCGGTTTTTTGGGGTATATTTCTGAGCACTGCCCACCTGCTTGTGGAAGTGCATCTATAATATGACATCTCAGTTTCAGCAATCCTGCTTCAAAAACGGTAAAAAGCCCTGTGGGTCCTGCGCCTATTATTAAAATATCTGTTTGAATCATTCTATTTATTTTTTACTAATTAATCCTTTTGTAAATTCGTTAAGGGTTTGAACTTTCTGTTCAAAATCACCTTTAATTGTTTTTCTAAATTCATTTAAATTTTGAACCAAATCATCCACATTCTCTGGGATGACATCTTCAAAAAATTGACGCAAGCGTTTGGCTGTGGTGGGCGATTGTCCATTGGTTGAAATGGCTATTTTAACATGCCCTTTGGTCACAATGCCTCCCATATAAAAATCACAATAAGGCGGATTGTCCGCTACATTGACGAGAATATGCCGCGCTTTGCAATCGTTGTAAACCTCCACATTGACCTCGGGAATGTCGGTGGTGGCAATCACTAAATGTTTCCCTTTTAAGTAGGAGTTATTATAGGTGTCGTAAATCAACTCTACATCAAAAGAGTTTGCCAAAGCCAAGGTGCCCTCTCTAAACATTGGGGAAACGATGGTGACTTTCGCATCTGGGCTTGATTTTAACAAGAAATGTAATTTCTCTTCCGCCACATTTCCACCGCCAATAATAAGCACATGAAGTGCCTTAGCTTTTAGAAAAATCGGGTACAGGTTGTTTCTAGATTCCATGAGTTTGATATAAAGAATCGGTTTGTACTTCTTTTGAAATGGAGGCTAGTTGAACTCTGTTGGCAACGACGTCTCCAATCACAATGATGGCTGGAGAGCTTAATTGTTTTTCAGCCACCACATGTTCAATAGTTTCAATCGTTCCAAAGCCAGATTTTTCGTGATCCGTTGTTCCGTTTTGAATGATGGCTACAGGCGTTTGTTCTTTGCCTGCTTGAGAAAAGACGTCCACAATTTCGCTTAATTTCCCCATCCCCATTAAGATGACAATGGTTGCGGTTGATTGTGCTGCAATTTTAATGTCCGAAGAAAGTTGATGCATTTTGGTGGTTCCCGTAATGACCCAAAAACTTTCAGATACATGGCGCATGGTGAGTGGAATTCCTTGTCCTGCGGGCACTGCCAAGGCCGAAGATATCCCAGGCACCACTTCCGTTTGTAGGTTGTTTTGTTGTGCAAACTCAATTTCTTCTGAGCCACGTCCAAACACAAAAGAATCGCCTCCTTTCAGTCGCACCACATGCCCATAACGATTGGCTTTTGCGACAATCAAATCATTAATTTGTTCTTGTTGATAGGAATAACAGCCGCGGCGTTTTCCTACAAAAATCTTCTCAGCGATAGACGATGCATATTTTAATAGTTCACTATTCACAAGTGCATCGTATAAAATAACATTGGCCGTACTGATGGCTTTGATCGCTTTCAGTGTGATGAGTTCTGGATCGCCTGGGCCTGCGCCTACAACCGTCAATTTTGGGCGACGAGACACCCGTTCTATAGATTTAAGTGTCCAGATCATTTTTTCTAAATTCTTTTACGGTTGTTAAAAATTCATTGGCCATTTGAATGTAATTTTCAGCAAATGATGCCGAAGGTTCATTTTTGTTAATTTGATATATAAGCTCCGAAAATGTAGATCCTAGAGAAACTAAATTGGTAGAAACAAAAACCTCATCAAATTGATTGATAATTGATGCCTGCGTATTTGTAGAGTGGTCTTTTGACAACAATAATGCTTTGGCAGAATTGACCATAGAACTGTACGCAAAATAGATGGCATTATTATAAGATTTTGATTCAAAATCGGCGCGTGCATCCGTGATTTTTTCATCACTTTCTAAAAAGAGTGTAGAGATTAAATCGATGACTACCCCAGCACATTCTCCAACTCCAATGGCTTTTTTATAAGATTCCTTAGATCCCCAATCTATATACTCATCATCCGCTAAATTGCTGCTGTCTGACAAACTTTTTAATAGGTTGTAAAAATATTTTTCTCCTTGAACGGTATAATAATCGTAAAATGTTTTTTGATCGGAATTCAGCTGATAATCGTCGAGAATGACTCGTAAAGCTTGTGGTCCTCGCTTGCTCGGGACTTTGATGACTTTGTCCGCAAACCGGCCGATTCCGTTTCCTGAATTTCCTCCGCCCAACAGTACTTGAAGAGCAGGAGCGACGAGGTTGTTTTTCGTTTTTATGGACATTCCTTGAAAACCAATATTGGCCATGTTGTGTTGTCCACAAGCATTCATACAGCCACTGATTTTGATGACTAAATCTTTGTTATTGAGATATTCTGGATATTCAGTTTTAATAACCGTTTCCAATTCACGGGCAATGCCTGTACTGCTTGAAATTCCTAAATTACAGGTATCTGTTCCTGGACACGCCGTGATGTCAACGGCTTTATTATAGCCAAGCTCCGTAAATCCTAATTTTTCTAATTCGGTATAAAAAACAGGAATTAAATCTTCTCTTACAAAAGGAATTACGATGTTTTGACGCAAAGTCAAACGCAGTTCGCCCGCTGCATAGGTTTCGACCAAGTCTGCCAATGCTCTTGCTTTGTCGGTATAAAAATCGCCAAGTAATACTTTGACTCCAATGGCTTTATAGCCAGCTTGTTTTTGTGGAATTAAATTGGTTAACTTCCATTGCTCATAAGTTTTCTTATCTTTTATTTCAACTTTCGGTGCTTCAATTTCAACAGGACTAGAGAGTGGAAAAGAGTTACTATCAATCGGGACACTTTGTTGTTCAATGGCTTTTTGCTCTGTTTCAATAAGTGTTCTGAATGCTTCCAAACCAATCGATTTAAGAAGGAATTTCATGCGGGCTTTTGAGCGACTTTTACGCTCGCCATGGCGATCAAAAACACGTAAGACGCCTTCCATTAAAGGAATGATTTGATCGGTTGGTAAAAAGCTATAAAGCGTGTCGGCATGGCGCGGTTGAGACCCCAATCCGCCACCAATCATGACTTTAAATCCTCGAATGTTATTTTCAATTTTAGCAATAAAACCAAGATCATGAATGTAAGACAAGCCCGTATCTTCATCGGAAGCCGAAAAAGAAACTTTGAATTTTCGTCCCATTTCTTGACAAATCGGGTTTCTCAAAAAGAATTTAAAAAGTGCATCGGCATACGGCGATACATCAAACGGTTCATCGATATCAAAACCCGCTGTTTCGGATGCGGTGACATTTCTGACCGTATTTCCACAGGCTTCTCTTAAGGTCACATTATCGCGTTCCAATTCTGCCCACAGTTCGGGAGTGCGGTTCAAATCGACATAATGAATCTGAACGTCTTGACGGGTTGTAATGTGAAGGCGTCCACGAGAATACTCGTCAGAAACTTCGGAAATACGGCGCAATTGATGGCTCGAAATTTTTCCGTACGGAATTTTAATTCGAATCATTTGCACTCCCTGTTGGCGTTGTCCATAAACGCCTCTCGCGAGACGAAGGCTTCTGAATTTTTCTTCGTCGAGTTTTCCCTCTTTAAATTGCTCAATTTTTTGAGCTAATTCGATGATGTCTTTTTCGACAATTGGATTTTCTATTTCGGTTCTAAAACTTTGCATTTGTTTGCTTATTGAATGAATCCTGCGCCAGCAGTGGTATTTGTTTGTGGGTCAATGATGATAAAAGAGCCATTGGTTCTATGGTTTTTAAAGGCATCGTAAAAAACAGGTTTGTTGAGTTTGAAAGAAACGAGGGCGATATCGTTTAAATCTAACTGGGCAACACCTTCAGTAATACCTGAAAAATCTGTTTTGATGGTATGATGAATGCGATCTACTTTCGCCAACACTTTATTGACGCCGTGTTGAATTACATATTTAGTTCCGACATTTAAAGGTTCCTGATCCATCCACGCTATTTTTGCTGTGAATTGTTTGTCAACCACAGGAGGATTGTCGGTCTTTGTAATCATGTCGCCCCGACTGATATTGATTTCATCTTCTAAAGTGATGGTAACCGAGGACCTTCTGGAAGCTGTTTGCACTTCTTGATCGTAAAAATAAATTGATTTGATTTTGGTTTTTATTTTAGAAGGCAGTGCCAAAACCGTATCGCCAATGCTGAGTTCTCCACCATACACTTTTCCTGCATAGCCTCTAAAGTCGTGAAATTCCGCTGTTTTTGGACGGATCACAGATTGTACAGGAAACCGTGGCGTTCCTACATTGTAAATGTCTTTAAAGTCTAGGGCTTCTAAATGTTCCAAAAGCGTTTCGCCTTTGTACCAAGTCATCGTTTCAGAGTGATGAACGATGTTATCTCCTTTTAAAGCACTGACTGGAATGAAAGTAATTCGCTGATCTTGATAATCGCGTTCTTTCAACAATTGCTGAAAATCTGATTTTATGGTGTTGTACGTTTCTTCAGAAAAATCTACTAAATCCATTTTATTAATTGCGACTACGACTTCTTTGACACGCAATAAATTATTGATAAAAAAGTGGCGTTTGGTTTGCTCAATCACGCCTTTTCTGGCATCAATAAGAATGATGGCCGCTTGAGATGTGGATGCACCTGTAATCATGTTTCGTGTGTACTCTACATGGCCAGGAGTGTCTGCAATGATGTAACTTTTATTGGCGGTCGAAAAATAAATATGCGCCACATCAATCGTGATACCTTGTTCTCTTTCGGCCACAAGTCCGTCCGTAGCAAGCGAAAAATCTAAGTAGTCATAGCCTTTTTGTTTGCTCGTTTTTTCGATGGCTTCAATTTTATCACTGGTCAGTGATTTGGTGTCGTACAGGAGCCTTCCGATTAGAGTGCTTTTGCCGTCATCGACACTTCCTGCTGTTGCAATTTTTAAAACTTCCATATATTATTTATAACTCCTAAGGAGTCCTATTTTCTAGTTAATTATTCTTTGAGGTGCGGTTAAAAATAACCCTGTTGTTTTCGTTTTTCCATGGCGGCTTCGGAGCGTTTGTCGTCAATTCGTGCGCCGCGTTCTGAAATAGTGGATTCTCTGATTTCTTGAACTACCGAGGAGATGTCACTGGCTGCCGACAGCACTGCCGCCGTACAACTCATGTCTCCAACAGTTCTGAATCGGATCAGACGTTCTTGGACGACCTCTTCTTCATCTCTAAAAACAATGGCATCGTCGTTGGTCCAAATCATGCCGTCTCTAATAAATGTTTTTCTAAGGTGTGCAAAATAGATCGATGGGATTTCGATTTGTTCACGTTCGATGTACGACCAAACGTCTAGTTCGGTCCAATTTGAAATTGGAAACACCCGTACATTTTGACCCAATTCAATTTGACCATTGAGCATATCAAAAAGTTCTGGACGTTGATTTTTTTCATCCCACTGCCCAAAATCGTCACGAATTGAAAATACACGTTCTTTGGCTCTGGCTTTTTCTTCATCGCGTCTCGCACCTCCTATACACGCATCAAATTTGAATTCTTCTATTGCTTCAAGCAGTGTGGTGGTTTGTAAAACATTCCGACTCGAATAGCGTCCGGATTCTTCTTTTACTTTCCCCTGATCTATGGCATCTTGTACATTTCTCACAATTAATTCCAACCCTAATTCTTTGGTCAATCGGTCTCTGAACTCAATGGTTTCTGGAAAATTGTGACCTGTATCAATATGAAGTAATGGAAAAGGGATTTTAGATGGATAAAAGGCTTTTTGAGCCAATCGGACTAAAGTGATGGAATCTTTTCCTCCAGAAAATAGCAACACAGGGTTTTCAAACTGCGCAACCACTTCCCTAAAAATATAGATGGCTTCATTTTCGAGCGGATTAATATGGGATGTATTTTTCATTTTGTTTTTTTTTAGTTGTGTAAACCACATTCTCTAGTGTCTAGTTGTTTGGTTGGATCAAAGTAATTGAATTCATTTGGCAGGTTGTGTTCTTTAAGGTATTGGTCTAAATCTTTATCTGAAAAATGATAAAATGGACTGATTTTTAAAACGCCGTCCGCACTGCGAGACACGATCCCAATACTGTTCCTAAAAGCGGTTTGTCCTTTTCTTAGGTTGGTGAACCAAACATCGGGTTGGTGTGCTGCCATCGCTCGTTTGAAAGGTTCTAGTTTTACTTGTTCCGTAAATAGTGAATGCTTTGGATCGTCAACTTGTGGAATTCCCAACACCACATCGCGGTGGGCTGCCGTTTGTTTTGGGATGTATAACTGTATGTTTAATGCCAAGGATTCCATCAATTCAGCCGCATGTTTATAGGTGCTGGACGTATTGTAACCTGTATCGCACCAAATGACTTTAATAGCAGGATCGACCTTAGTAACCAGATGTAAAATAGCCGATTCATAGGGTCTGAAATTTGTGGTCACTATGGGAGATTGCCCATGTATAAGTGCCCATTGTACAATTTCAATCGGTGTCTTCGTGGCAAGTTCTGTATTGATTTGTTCTATATCCATAATCGGTTGTTATCTTCCCCAGTTAATTTTATTCCAAGCACGTTCATGAAAAAAATAAAGCACCATTTTGGTGACTAGCTCTACAAATCCTATTGAGAATGCTAAGCTTAAGGTGCCTGTAATTGCCCAAGAGATTAAGATGGTATCAAGCGTGCCTATAATCCTCCAGCTGATGGTTTTTAACAGGCTCCTTTTTACATTATCTGCAACGCCTTCGGATTGATTTGTTGGGGTTGATTTGGGTTTAAAAATTTTATTTATAATCACTTTATACTGTTTTATCTATTTACTAATTAGCGGAGGTAATTAACCCAATGCTTGATTTAAATCACTGATGATATCTTTATGATGTTCCAGTCCTACAGAAACTCTAATGAGTCCATTTGTAATGCTGGCTTCGAGTCGGTCTTCTTCGGACAATTTACTGTGCGTTGTGGAAGAAGGGTGTGTCACAATTGTTCTGGAATCACCTAGGTTGGCAGAAAGCGAACACAGTTTGATTTTATTCAAAAAAGTTTGTCCTGCTTTGATGCCTCCTACAATTTCAAAGGAGACGACGTTGCCGCCTTTGCGCATCTGTTTTTTGGCAATTTTATACTGCGGATGCGACTTTAAAAAGGGATATTTCACCACGCTTACATTCGGATGTTTTTCCAGAAATTTGGCCACTTTTAATGCATTCTTACAATGACGATCGACACGAACGCCTAAGGTTTCTAAACTTTTAGAAAGCACCCATGCATTAAACGGAGACAGTGCTGGCCCAGTATTTCTTGAAAACAAATATATCTGATGCATCAATTCGGCACTTCCAACGGTAATCCCTCCCAACACTCTTCCCTGACCGTCCATCAATTTAGTGGCGGAATGGATGACTAAATCCGCTCCAAATTTAATAGGATTTTGTAAATAGGGCGATGCAAAACAATTGTCGATAATGAGTATTAAATTGTGTTTTTTAGCGATTTTACCCAGAGCTTCTAAATCTAAAATATCGACTGCTGGATTTGTAGGACTTTCGGCATAAATAACTTTGGTATTAGGCTGAATCAAACTTTCAAGTCTGTCTAATTGATCGACTTTAAAATAGGAAGTTTCAATGTTCCATTTCGGAAAAAACTTTGTAAACAACGAATGTGTAGAACCAAAAACAGATTGGCAAGACACGATGTGATCTCCTGAATTTAACAAGGCTGCAAAGGTTGAAAAAACGGCTGCCATTCCAGAAGCAAAAGCAAACCCTGCTTCGGCACCTTCCATAGTCACAACTTTATCTATAAACTCTGAGGTATTTGGATTTGAAAATCGACTGTAAATATTTTGATCGTTTTCTTCAGCAAAGGATGCGCGCATGTGTTCTGCATCCTCAAACACAAAACTGGAAGTTAAAAATAAAGGCGTCGAGTGTTCTCCGTAGTCGGTACGATCCAATTGTTGGCGAATGGCATTGGTTTCAAAATATTTAGGGGTCATAACTTTTTATTTTTTTATCTATCTATATCAGTACACTTCTTGTGGTTTAAAAACCGACTCTAATATGGTTTCTAATTGTTCGTATTCCATTAAAAAGGCATCATGTCCGTGAATCGATTGAATTTCTGATATTGAGACATTGTCTTTGTGTGATTTCAAATCCACATAGGTATCCCAATTTTCTTTGGCTTTAAAAAACAAATCCGAGTTGATGGTCACAATATGGATGTTGGATTTTATATTTGAAGCCACTTCAATAAAATCACGGCTACCTTGGGTGATGTCAATCGTTTTTAATACTTGATTCATCATCTTATAAGCGGCCAATTGAAACCGATCGTTGAGTACGTTTCCGTGGTAATTTAACCAGCTTTCAACCGCAAATACATTGTCTTCTTTTTGTAAAATGCGATCAAATTTTGCCTTAAACGATTCTGGTGTTCGATAGAGCGACATGGCGTGCATACGCGCATCGATCAAAGGCTGTGACGAATTATTTAATAGTTGTTCTTGTATATAGCAATTTGCGATGAGCCAGTCTGTTGACTTCCAATCCGAAGCCACGGGGATAAGGTGTTCAATTAAAGCTGGCTTAAGGGCTGCAAGCTCCCATGCCAATCCACCTCCTACGGAACCTCCTATGACGGCAAAAAGCTGTTTGATTTTTAAATGCTCCAGAGCAATTGCAAAAATTTCAGCGATATCGCGGGCGGTAAAATCTTTATAGTTTTCAATCAAACTGCTTGGCAGTTGATCGTGCCCATTTCCTGGAATGTTAAACGCCAATACCGTAAACGCATTGGTGTCTATGACTTTATTTGGTCCCACAATTGGGTTCCACCACCCACCTTCCCCTGTGACATTGGAATTGCCCGTGAGTGCATGATTGATCATCACAATAGGCGCCTCATGTAAGGGCTTTCCAAATAGCTGGTAAGACAACGCTATTGCAGTCGTCTTACCAGATTTGGTTGTATAATTAAAATTTATATTTTGTAGTGTACTCATTGGGGAGTCCTAAATAAATTATGCAAAAACAGTTTTAACGACTTTAAACGCTTCTATCAAATCCGATTTCAAATCATCGATATTTTCAAGTCCAACAGATAAACGAATTAAATCTTTAGTAACACCCGTTGTTTCTTGTGCGGCATCGTCTAATTGTTGATGCGTTGTACTTGCTGGATGTATAATGAGTGATTTTGTATCCCCAATGTTCGCTAATAACGAAAACAACTTGGTGGTATCTGCAATGGTTTTAGCCGCTTCAAAGCCTCCTTTGACTCCGAAAGTCACAATACCACTTTGACCGTTTGGTAAATATTTATCGGCTAATGCTTTATAAGGACTTGATTCCAATCCTGGATAATTGACCCATTCCACATCTTCTTGTTTTTGTAACCATTGGGCGAGTTCTAGCGCATTTTGACTGTGCTTCTGAATTCTGATTTCTAGGGTTTCTAATCCTTGAATAATTTGAAATGCATTAAAAGGGCTTAAGGCTGCACCGTAATCTCTTAATCCTTCAATTCTCACTTTAGCAATAAAAGAGGCTGCACCAATGACCTCGTTATAAACGAGTCCGTGGTATCCTGCAGAAGGCTCTGTAAATTCGGGGAATTTTCCACTGCCCCAATCAAAGGTTCCTGCATCAATGATTGCACCACCCAAAGCGGTTCCATTTCCATTGATGTACTTTGTAAGGGATTGAATTACGATATTCGCCCCATAAGCGATCGGATTTAATAAGTAAGGAGTTGCCACTGTATTGTCCACAATTAAAGGGACTTTATAAGCTTTCGCTTCTTTAGAAATTGCTTCGATATCTAAAACATCTAGTTTTGGATTTCCAAGAGATTCAATAAAAAAGGCGCGTGTATTTTCTTGTGCAGCGGTTTTAAAATTTTCTGGATTCGATGGATCTACAAAAGTAGTGGTAATTCCATGTCGTGGAAGTGTGACACTTAATAAATTGTAGGTCCCTCCGTATAAACTGCTCGACGCTACAATATGGTCGCCGGCTTTGAGTAAGGTCAACAAACTGGTTGCAATGGCTGCTGTTCCTGAGGCAGTCACCACTGCGGCAATACCGCCTTCCAAAGCTGCTAAACGCTGCTCTAGAATATCGTTTGTAGGGTTATTTATACGTGTATAAATATTCCCTGGTTCTGCCAATGCAAATAAATTAGCAGCATGGTCTGAGCTGTTAAATACATACGCAGTCGATTGATAAATTGGAACGGCTCTTGTGCCTCCATTTTCTGACACATTGTGTCCGGCGTGCAACGCTTGGGTTGCGAATTTTTGAGTACTCATTTTTCTAGTTTTTTTGAGTTAATACATTAATTAAACCAAAAGCCAAATGCACTTTGTGAAAAGTGTACTTATTAGAAAAATGTTATAAAGAAATTCTAATTACAGAACTGTAATTAGGTTTAAGTTATCTATCTAATTTTTGATAAATGAATCAAAAATCAAGTAGAATTTAGCACCTTCTTTATGAATAAAGGGTTGCTAAGGCTTCAGCGGGTCTAATCCCTCCACCTTTCTTGATAACATCTCAGTAAGCTATTGAACTTTGTTGGTGCAAATATTCAATAATAAAATTGTAATAACCAAATTATTTTCGGTAAATATTAATTATTTTTATTTAAAGATAAAAATTTTCGTCTAATAATGGATTCTACCGATTTATTTTCTATTCTACTTTCAAGCCACGATAAAACATCCAAGTATAAAAAGGCACGTTTTTCATAAGGATCGTCTTCAAACACCTTAAGTTTGGCATGTAACTCCTTAAATGCGGCTTTTATTTCTTGCGGATAGATGTCTCCTAATTTCTTTAAAAACGTGATCATCTCTTTCTGTACTAAATACAAATCTTCCATTTTAATCAAAAACTTGTAGGTACTTTTAATGAGTACCTCCAAATTATAATCCAAACCAGCTTCGTAATGCGCCACCAGATTTAAAATTCGAGAAAAACACAACAGATCTTCACGCATTTGAAGGGATTTATTGCTGATAATTTTATCTAAAAAATCAATGCATTTTTGATGCTCTCCAATTCCAAAATACAAACTCGCAATTTTATAATAAAAGACCATGACGTGGTGTTCGTCAATCCGTGTTTTATGTTTGCGAATTCCCTCTAAAACTTCGGGGATTAAGTGAAGTCCTTCTTTAAAAGTGCCTTCCATAAAATGTGCATTAAACTTATTGGAGCCCACATACAAAAAGGTAAGACTCTGAACATTATCGTCTTTTGGAAACCAATCTTCATTGGTAACTTCAATCAAACTTGTGAGTGTTTGCTTGAACTTATCGTGTTGTTTTATAAAAAACAAGGCTTCTAATAAATTTTGATAGCCGTTCAGGAAAAAAACAGGATTTAGCTTAATCATCCCTGAGTGTTCATGGAAAAGATTCACCCATTTTTTTGAATATTTATAACAGCCTAAAAAATCTTGAATAAGAAAACTGTACCATAGATAAGACTTGTAGAGCCATAATTTTTCTCTAAATCCAAGCTCAGAAATTTTATATACGGGCAATCGATCGTTAAAATATTTAGTGATTTTTTCGTGTTCGGAGGCTTGTTTTACAAAACCCGTTTTTAGAAATACGCCATACAATTGAAGTGATAAATTAGACAGCTTACTCGCCAATAAATTTTGTTGACTTAACTCTTTGGCCTGAATTGTTAATTCATCAGCCCTATTACTAATACTTCGAGTGATGTATTGGCCTTCAATCACTTTTTCCAATTCAATGATTTCGTAGGCAATGTTTTTTTCTTCATTTGCAATCGCCAAAGACTTGGCTTTGTCCAGTATTTTTAAACTTTGTGTATAAAGCCCTTTGTGGTATAAAATAGTGGCGAAATCCAATTGCTCTCGAATCTGAATTCTGATGTTTTGATGGGATGGATTTAATCGTAAACTGATTAATATCTGCTTATACAAATGCGCTTTTAAATTTGATAATTGCTCTTTTTTCACAAAGCCATGGTTCAAAATCGCGACTTCATTATAGACTTTTAGTTTCTGTAAAACCGTAAAGAGCAATAAAAATTTAGAATCCTCATTTACGCCTAAACGGCCGACGTAAAGCTTAAATTGTCTTTTCTCAGATTTGGACAACGACTTTATTAGCACAAATAAATTATCTTTTTGCTCTTTAGTCATAGTATAAATATTGACACATATTGTTGTATATTAGCTGCTTAATTGACATATTGTGGAGTTATACATCGTAATAGAATGTGATCAACGCCTCATTTGAAAGAACCAAAATATAAATTCGTAGTACAATACAAAAATATATTCTAATAAATGTCTGACACACAAATCCAAATCTTTGACACAACACTTCGCGATGGCGAGCAAGTGCCTGGCTGTAAGCTCAATACACCGCAGAAAATAATTATCGCCAAACAACTCGATTTATTAGGGGTTGACGTTATTGAAGCAGGGTTTCCGGTTTCAAGCCCAGGAGACTTTAAATCGGTCGAAGAAATTTCGAAAATCGTTAAAAACGCCACTGTTTGTGGATTGACACGGTCGGTAGAAAACGATATTAAAGTGGCTGCTGAAGCGCTTAAATATGCGAAAAAACCTAGAATCCATACAGGTATTGGGACTTCAGATTCTCATATTATTCATAAATTCAAATCAAATAAAGAGGCGATTATTGAACGTGCCGTAAGAGCCGTTTCTTATGCTAAATCTTTTGTAGAAGATGTTGAGTTTTATGCGGAAGATGCTGGACGTACCGACAACGAATATTTGGCTCGCGTGTGTGAAGCCGTGATCAAAGCGGGTGCAACGGTCTTAAATATTCCAGATACCACAGGCTATTGTTTACCACAGGAATATGGAGCTAAAATCAAGTATCTAAAAGAAAATGTAAAAGGAATTGACAAGGCGATTATCTCTTGTCATTGTCATAACGATTTAGGACTGGCTACTGCCAATTCTATCGAAGGAATCATTAACGGTGCCCGACAAATAGAATGTACGATCAATGGTATTGGAGAGCGTGCTGGAAATACGGCTTTGGAAGAAGTGGTCATGATTTTGAAACAGCATCCGTATTTAAACTTAGACACCAATATTAACACGACGATGTTATACGGCATCAGTCAATTGGTATCCGAAAGCATGGGAATTTATACCCAACCAAACAAAGCCATTGTAGGCGCCAATGCGTTTGCGCACAGTTCTGGAATCCATCAAGATGGGGTGATTAAAAATCGTGAGACTTATGAAATCATCGATCCTAAAGATGTTGGAGTGACCGAATCCGCTATTGTACTTACCGCCAGAAGTGGTCGTGCAGCCTTGGCTTACCGAGCTAAAAACGTTGGTTTTGAACTCACAAAACTTGAATTGGATATTGTATATGCAGAATTCTTAACTTTTGCAGATACCAAAAAAGAAGTGATCGATTCTGATATTCATCAAATTATAGAAACTAGTAAGATTTACAAATAAATAGAATCCTTATAGTTATGAAAAAAACCTTATTTGATAAAGTTTGGGACGCTCACGTCGTTGATACAGTTCAAGACGGCCCCCAAGTTTTATACATAGACAAGCACTTGATACACGAAGTGACCAGTCCACAAGCGTTTAATGAATTGGTTGAAAGAGACATTCCTGTGTTTAGACCGAATCAGATTGTAGCAACGGCCGATCACAACACACCAACCTTGGACCAGCACTTGCCAATCAAAGATGAGCTATCGAGAAAACAACTCGCACAGCTGTCTGAAAACTGCAAAGACAATAATATTACGCTTTACGAATTAGGCCATAAATACAATGGCATTGTTCATGTGATGGCACCTGAATTGGGCATCACCCAACCGGGGATGACCATGGTTTGTGGCGACAGTCACACTTCCACACACGGCGCTTTTGGAACCATCGCTTTTGGGATTGGAACCAGTCAGGTGGCACAAGTGTTTGCAAGTCAATGTTTGTTGTTATCCAAACCAAAAAGCTTACGTGTCACCGTCAATGGTACACTTAAAAATGGCGTGCTTTCAAAAGATGTCATCTTATATATCATTTCTAAATTGGGTACCAACTCTGGAACTGGTTATTTTTGTGAATATGCTGGAGATGTCTTTGAAAATATGAGTATGGAAGGTCGGATGACCGTCTGTAATATGAGTATTGAAATGGGCGCTCGAGGTGGAATGATTGCACCAGACGAGACTACTTTTGACTATGTTAAAGACCGTGAGTTTGCTCCTAAAGACGCCGCTTTTGACGCCAAAGTTGCCTATTGGAAAACACTTCCAACAGATGAGGGCGCGGCATTTGATAAAGAATATTATTTTGATGCGGAGGATATTGAACCGATGGTGACTTACGGTACCAACCCAGGAATGGGCATAAAAATTTCGGAAACAATTCCGGTTGTAAACGATCCTTCTTTTAAGAAATCATTAGAGTATATGAATTTTGAAGCAGGCAAATCACTGATTGATACGCCTATAAATTTTGTATTTATTGGAAGTTGTACGAATTCAAGAATTGAAGATTTTAGAGTGGCTGCCGATTATATCAAAGGCAAACGAAAAGCCGATAATGTCACGGCATGGTTGGTTCCTGGTAGCAAGCAAGTCGAAACTCAAATTATTGCCGAAGGATTGAAAGACATTTTTAACGACGCTGGTTTTGAATTGAGACAGCCCGGATGTTCTGCCTGTTTGGCAATGAATGACGATAAAATTCCACAAAACGAATATTGCGTTTCCACCTCGAATCGAAATTTTGAAGGACGTCAAGGTCAAGGGTCAAGAACCATTTTGGCAAGCCCCTTAGTGGCTGCCGCAACCGCGATTGAAGGAAAAATTATAGACATCACAAAACAATTAAATTAATGGAAAAATTTACCACACACACTGCACAAGCAATTCCATTAAACATTGCAAATGTAGATACCGATCAAATCATCCCTGCACGTTTTTTAAAAGCAACAAATAAAAAAGGATTTGGAGACAATGTATTTAGAGATTGGCGTTTTGACAAACTCGGAAATTCGAATGCAGAATTCACACTAAACAACCCCATTTACTCTGGAAGTATTCTCATTGCAGGCGATAATTTTGGCTGTGGCTCCAGTCGTGAACATGCCGCTTGGGCCCTTGTTGGCTTTGGATTCAAAGTCATTGTATCCAGTTTTTTTGCGGATATTTTTAAAGGAAATGCTTTAAATAATGGCTTGTTACCCGTTCAAGTTTCTGAAGGGTTTTTAAGCCAACTCTTTGCAGCGATTGAAACCGATGCAAACACTCAGTTTGAAGTCAATTTAGAAACACAAACCATCAGCATCAAAGGAACCGACTTAAGCGAAGGTTTTGAGATTGATCCTTACAAAAAAACATGTATGATTAATGGCTATGATGACATTGATTATTTATTAAGTAAAAAAGAACTTATCGAAGCTTTTGAGCTTCAAAAAACCTATTGATATGAACTTAAAAATCGCTGTATTATCAGGAGATGGTATTGGACCGGAAGTGACGGAACAAGCTGTAAAAGTATTGAAAGCCATTGCGGTCAACTTTGATCACAATTTTAAATTTACCCCTGCGCCCGTGGGTGCCATGGCTATTGACCTCGTTGGTGATCCGCTTCCAGAAAGCACACTGGATATTTGTAAAGCCAACGACTCCATCTTATTTGGTGCGATTGGACATCCAAAGTACGACAATGATCCTACGGCAAAAGTACGCCCGGAACAGGGACTTCTAAAACTTCGTAAAGAATTGGGCTTATACGCAAATGTAAGACCGGTGAAAGCATACGATACTTTGCTGAACAAATCGCCTCTGAAGAAAGACAGAATTCAAGGAACGGATATCAGTATTTACAGAGAGTTAACGGGAGGTATTTATTTTGGTGAAAAGAAACTCAGTGCCGATGGAAACACGGCTTCTGATTTGTGTGAGTACTCACGCTATGAAATAGAACGCATTGCGCATTTGGCTTTTGTTGCAGCCAAATCAAGACGCCAAAAAGTGACTTTGATTGACAAAGCAAATGTGCTAGAAACGTCGCGATTATGGCGTAAAGTCGTTGGTGAACTCGCGAAGGAATATCCAGAAATTGAATTGGATTTCTTGTTTGTGGACAATGCCGCCATGCAAATGATTTTGAACCCCACACAGTTTGACGTGATCCTAACCGAGAACTTGTTTGGAGACGTGATTAGCGACGAAGCGAGTGTTATTGGAGGTTCTATAGGCTTGTTGGCGTCAGCGTCTGTTGGTGACGTGCATTCGATGTTTGAGCCCATCCATGGCTCGTATCCACAAGCGGAAGGTAAAGGGATCGCAAATCCAATTGCGTCGATCTTATCTGCTGCGATGATGCTGGATCATTTTGAGCTTTTTAAAGAGGCTGAATTGATACGAACGGCGGTTGAAAAATCTTTGCAACTCAACATTACAACACCGGATTTGAATACTAAATTTGATAATATCACGACTTCTAAAGTGGGTGATTTTATTGAGGATTACATTAACAACCCGGACGATTCCAATCTGAATTTTACAAATATGCATTTGGGACAGTCAACGATTATATAAGTCTGAGTTTTTCTATTGCAGTTGACCGCAATAAGCATTAAAACAAATAAACGCCTGTGAGGTTTGCTTCACAGGCGTTTTTTTGTGTGCGAAATTTTGAGGGTTTTCCACCTCAATAATTTATTTATTTCAAAAAGTAAGTAATTAACTGTCAGCTGTTTAAATTGAAATTTGCCGCCTATTTTTTGGGGGATTTAAAAATATGTCATAAGTTTGAGTGATGAAGACCCCGCTCTTCGAAGTCTCCTGACTTCGCAAGAAATAAAAAGATAAGATTGGTTTACAAACTGAAAAACATGAAGTTTATTTTCCATATAACATATTGGCAACAATTAAAAAACTGAATATGAAAAACATAATAGGAGTTTTATTATTTTTGGTAACACTAAACATTTCATCGCAAGAAATTACAAAAAATGAAATAATTGGGAAATGGAATTTCATAAACATGATTGATACAACTGGAAAAATTATTACGGAAAGAAAGTTTAAACTCTCTCCTCAAATGAAATCTTTGGGGTTAAGTGGAATTGAAAAAATACAAAGGCCTGATATGTTTCTTGGAGAAAATGGTGAATATATTAATTACTTAAAAGGAAAAGAATCTGAATCTGGATTTTGGGAAATTAATGAAAATAACCTTCGGTTAAGAATGAGAATTTCTCCAAATGACAAACATTTAAAATCGCTTAAAAAATACAAAGTAATTTCAAAAAAATCTAAAGACGGATTTTACTATCAAAAACCCATTAAAAAGGAAATTAAGTTTATGCAAAATGACTCATTAGTGATAAATGAAAATACTGGATATCTCTTAATTTATAAAAGAGAATAAAATAACCGCTGGTGCGCGAAATCGAAGATTCGACGAAGTCAACCCGCTCTGCGAAGTCTCCTGACTTCTCAGTACATAAAAAAAATCCAAAAAAAAAAGTCCCGCAAATTGCGGGACTTTTTTACAGTTTAATGGTTTTGCCATTTTCATTTTTAAAATGAAATTCCAGATATGTGTAAGCATCTCTTGGCATTACTTTAACCCATTTTTTATGTTCAAAATACCATTTCGAACGTATGGATGGGAAGCCTTTTGTAATAAAGGCTGCTATAAAAGGGTGTGTGTTTAAAGTCACTTTTTTATAGCCTTTTTTCATAATTTGGTCCAGCTGGTGATTAATTTTATCAATCAGAACAATTGGTGCTTCCACTTCAGCGCCATTAGTACCATTAGGATTCGCTTCCTTGGTCTTAATGTTCATTTCTGGTCGAACACGTTGTCTTGTGATTTGAATTAACCCAAACTTGCTTGGAGGTAATATTTTGTGTTTGGCTCTATCGTCTTTCATCTCATCTCTAAGATGATCGAAGAGTTTTTTGCGATTCTCTGCTCTGTTCATGTCAATAAAATCCACTACAATAATACCGCCCATATCACGCAATCTAAATTGGCGTGCGAGTTCGGTTGCAGCAAGGATATTGACTTCTAAAGCAGTCGCTTCTTGGTTTCTTTCTTTACTTGAACGGTTTCCGCTATTGACATCTACCACGTGAAGGGCTTCTGTGTGCTCTATAATTAAATAGGCACCACGCGCCATTGAAACGGTTTTTCCAAATGAAGTTTTGATTTGTCTTTCGATCCCAAATTTTTCAAAAATGGGTGTTTTTGGATTGTGATACTTCACAATCGCCTCTTTGTGAGGTGCAATTTCATGAACATAATCTTTAATTTGATTAAAAAGCAAATCGTCATCGACCGTAATACCTGTAAAGGTATCATTGAAAATGTCTCTAAGAATAGAGGACGCTTTATTCATTTCACCGAGTACTTTACTTGGTGTATGGGCGCGCGGTATCGCTTTACAAATAGATTCCCATTTTGTGTATAAGTCTTGAAGGTCTTTATCTAGTTCTGCAACTTTTTTATCCGTAGCTACAGTGCGTATGATGACTCCAAATCCTTTGGGAGTAATGCTTCTTACAAGGCGCTTTAGGCGTTCTTTTTCGGATCTACTTTCAATTTTTTGAGAAATTGAGATGCGATCTGAAAACGGAACAAGTACCAAATAGCGGCCAGCAAGTGAAATTTCGGAACTAATTCTAGGTCCCTTTGTTGAGATTGGTTCTTTTGCAATTTGAACCAAAATAGATTGGTTTGACTTTATAATTTCGTCAATACTACCATCTTTTTTAATGTCTTCTTCAAAAGTAAAGTTTTTTAAAGAGTAATCTTTTAATTTACCTGTGCTTACACGTTTCATGAATTTCATCAATGTTGGAAGCTTAGGCCCTAAATCATGGTAATGCAAAAATGCATCTTTATGATACCCTACATTTACAAATGCAGCGTTGAGACCCGGAACAGACTTTCTTACTTTGGCTAAAAACACATCGCCAACAGAAAATTTGCTATTATCTTCGTCATTTTGAAATTCAACTAGTTTTCCATCTTTTAATAAGGCAAAATCAACATTGTCTGAATTGGATCGAATTATTAATTCTTTATTCATAGTGTTAATTTGTATCCATACACGAATGTACAGATGGATTATAAAATATTTTTCTTGATTCATTCCCGCAGATTACTGCAGGAGTATAACCTTAGGTATTTTAAACACAACTAAGTGTGTTTCAATACTAAGGTTTGACAGGATTTAATCCAGTAAATTCATGTATTCAGCAAGGTGTAACTGAATTTTAGCACGAATTTGATATCAAAGAACGTTCTGATAATAACCCGAAAAAGTAGCTGTGCTACTTTTTCAAATTACTTCTTCTTGTGACGGTTAGCGCGACGTCTTTTTTTACGCTTATGCGTTGCTACCTTATGTCTTTTACGTTTTTTACCGCTTGGCATAAATGAGATTTTTTAAAATTAGTTTATAAATAATTAGTTTACTTTAACCTTCGATTTTACACCTTCAATAAATACTTTTGAAGGCTTAAACGCAGGTATGTTGTGTGCTGGTATTTTGATTGAAGTATTTTTAGAAATATTTCTCCCAATTTTTTCAGCTCTAGTCTTGATAATGAAACTTCCAAATCCTCTTAAATAAACATTTTCTCCAGTCTCTAACGATCCTTTAACTTCGCTCATAAAAGATTCAACAGTTGCCAATACATCTCCTTTTTCAATTCCTAAATCGTTGGAAATTTTAGCTACAATTTCAGCTTTAGTCATTTTTATTTTATTTAAAATTAATATTTTTTAATAGGCTTGCAAATATATGTATTTTATATTCAATATTTCAAGCCTAAAGAATTAAAATTAAATATATTAAAAGATTATTTTTGCCATTCAACCAATTTCAAAATGAATTTTCACTCAACACTAACTAACTGGTATTCAGTAAACAAAAGGAATCTGCCTTGGCGCACCTCTAAGAATCCGTATAATATCTGGTTGTCAGAGATTATTTTACAGCAAACACAGATCAAACAAGGGCAACCTTATTATGAAGCTTTTTTAGCAAATTACCCGTCTGTGCAGGCACTTGCAGCCGCTTCTGAAACAGCGGTTTTAAACCTGTGGCAAGGGCTGGGCTATTATTCCCGTGCTCGAAACTTGCACTTTACAGCCAAACACATTGCAGAAAATTTAAATGGTGAATTCCCAAAAGACTATAAGTCGCTTCTTGAACTAAAAGGCGTTGGCGATTACACAGCCAGTGCCATCGCTTCCATCTGTTATGAAGAATCCGTAGCTGTCGTCGATGGAAATGTGTACCGCGTTTTGGCTCGGTATTTTGGGATTGACACTCCTATTAATAGTACGGAAGGCATCAAACAGTTTAAAACATTAGCAGAGTCCTTATTGCCTTTATCTAATTTTGGAGATTACAACCAAGCGATTATGGAGTTTGGGTCGCGACAGTGCAAACCCCAATCGCCCAACTGTGATATCTGTCCGCTGGCATCGACTTGCAAAGCTTATGCTACGGGATCTATTAAAGTATTGCCAGTTAAACTCAAAAAAACGAAAGTCACTAAAAAGTATTTTAATTTTTTAGTGATGGATTCCGACGATCACAAAACTTATCTGGAACAACGTACGGAAAAAGGAATTTGGCAACAACTGTATCAATTTCCCCTCATTGAAACCCCCACTGCGGTGTCTAAAGAAGAGCTTTTGCCCTACCTTGAAGTATCAGACAAAATTAAGATGCCTTACAAAAATATCACACTTTTTAACACTTCGGATATTATTCACAAACTATCCCATCGTGAATTGCATGTCAAGTTTTGGATTATAAAAACAAAAAACGCTCCTGAAAATGCAATAGCATGGTCTAATATCGCAACCTATCCAGTCCCAGCTGTCATCGAACGGTTTATAAATAATTTTCATATTTAAGTATGAGCTTTTACATTTTTTAGATATCTTTATAACATTAATTTTGTTTCAAATTTATGCACTCAAAAATCAACTATTATGTCAGGAACTTTAAATAAAGTGATGCTTATTGGACATCTTGGAGATGCCGTGAAAATGCATTATTTTGATGATAAAAACTGTGTGGGACGTTTTCCATTGGCGACCAATGAAACCTATACAAACAAGCAAACCAATGAAAAGGTGACCAATACGGAATGGCACAATATTGTGGTCCGAAATAAAGGAGCCGAAATTTGTGAGAAATACCTCAGCAAAGGAGATAAAGTATATATTGAAGGGCGTTTAAAAACAAGAAAATGGCAAGACGACAAAGGAAACGACCGGTATTCGACCGAAATCCAATGTGTTGATTTTACATTTTTGACAGCCAAAAGTGACAGTTCATCCTCCTCAGAAAATTCCTCAAAACAAACCCCACAATCAGCGGCTGCAAAACCCCCTGAAAACAACGAAGAACCAAACGATTTACCATTTTAATTAGTTTATAAAACACACATAATTGGACCCTGAACCCTCTAGTTTCACCCCTCTTTTTGACAGCACATTGATCATTGGCATCCTTGGATTACTGGTGCTTTTAATCTGTTCTGCACTTATATCGGGCGCTGAAGTCGCTCTTTTTTCGCTGACACAAAAAGATTTAGATGAGGCAAAAGACAGCAAGTCAAAATCGTTTGAGATTATTATTGAACTCTTAAAACATCCAAAAAAATTATTGGCATCTATATTGGTCGCCAATAACTTCATAAATATCGCCATCGTCATATTGTTTGCCTCTCTAAGCGAAACTTTATTTAGCAGTGTACAATCAGAATTAGATTTAGGATTTTTCAAAATTGACCTCGTTTTCTTTATTGAAGTAATTCTGATTACTTTTTTAATTTTACTGATTGGAGAAATCTTACCCAAAGTATATGCCAACCGAAACAACTTAAAGTTTTCAAAGTTTATGGCCTATCCTTTAAAAGTATTGGATGTGGTCATTTCGCCCATTAGCATTCCGATGCAAAAAGTAACTTTAGGAATTCATAAAAAATTAGGAAGACAAAAATCCAACCTTAATGTCGATTATCTTTCCCAAGCACTGGAGCTTGCTAGTGAAGATGACACTACCCAACAAGAGCAAAAAATTCTACAAGGCATTGTGTCGTTTGGAAATACAGACACCAAACAAGTGATGCGTCCGCGCATCGATATATTTGCTTTGGATCAATCGGTGGACTACAAAAAAATTATTCCGGAAATCGTAAAAAACGGCTATTCTCGTATTCCTGTTTACAATGAAAGTATTGATACGGTTGTCGGAATACTATACGTAAAAGACTTATTACCGCACCTTCAAAAGAAAGAATTTGACTGGACGACCTTAATAAGAGCACCCTTTTTTGTACCTGAAAATAAAAAGCTAGATGATTTGATGGTCGAGTTTCAGGAGAAAAAAATTCACTTGGCCATCGTAGTCGATGAGTATGGCGGAACTTCTGGAGTGGTGTCTTTAGAAGATATCATTGAAGAAATTGTGGGAGATATTAGTGATGAGTTTGACGACGATGATTTGATTTACTCAAAACTCGATGCGCATAATTATGTTTTTGAAGGCAAAACAACACTTAAAGATTTTTATAGAATTATCAAATTGGATGATGAATCTGTTTTTGAAGATGAAAAAGGAGAAGCAGAAACCCTCGCTGGATTTGTGCTTGAAATATCTAAAAGCTTTCCAAAAGTAAACAGTAAAATTGGATTTAAAACCTATACATTTACTGTGGAGGCACTCAACAATAAACGCATCAAACAACTCAAAGTAACACTTAAAAAATAATGAAATCGTTCGCTGTTCTTTTATGTATTTTTATGTGTTTCTCTTGTGATGAAATTCCGGTGCCAAAACCAAAAGCCTTTTTGAGTTTGGATTATCCAAAAGCGGCTTACCATAAAAGCTTGCTGGAGTTGCCTTTTGAATTTGAAAAAAACAAACTTGCCCAGCTGAATGTTTCTAAAAAAAACAACACTCTTGAAGGGATTATTCTTCGCTATCCCGCACTAAAAGCCTCTGTTTTTATCAATTATAAAAAAGTAGATAACAACCTCGAAAAATATATTTCGGACGCAAGGGCAAGGACTCAAAAACACCTTCAAGTGGCGGATGAAATTTCAGAACGGATGTATGAAAACGACCCACAAAATTTATACGGTATGTTTTATGACCTAAAGGGAAATGTAGCGTCACAATCCCAGTTTTATGTAACCGACAGTACAAAGCATTTTATATCTGGAGCGCTTTATTTTGAGACCAAACCCAACTACGATTCCATTTTACCAGCCATCAACTATATTCAAAAGGATATGATGCATCTTATCGAAAGTTTGCGCTGGAAATAAACACTATGCTTCTGAATCTGAACTTATCGGATTCCATCCTTGAGCTGTTAACTGAATTTTAGTTTCGCCACGTGTCACCAAGTTCATTCCGACACTCGGCTCGGTCATATAGCCAATAACCGTTAAGTTTGGATTGGCTTTAATTTTAGGAAAATCTTCTTGCGAAATGGTCATGAGAAGTTCATAATCCTCCCCCCCATTCAGTGCGACAGTCGTGCTGTCCATATTAAACTCTTCACAAGTTGAAATGACCTGCGGGTCTAAAGGGATTTTATCTTCATATAAATCACATCCTACTTCACTTTGTTTGCATAAATGAATGATTTCTGAGGACAAGCCATCGCTAATATCAATCATAGACGTTGGTACTACCTCTAAATCTTTCAAAAGTTTCACGATGTCCTTTCGGGCTTCGGGTTTCAATTGACGTTCTATAATATAGGTGTACCCATCCAAATCTGGTTGATTGTTCGGGTTCACTTTAAAAACTTCTTTTTCACGTTCTAAAACTTGAAGACCTAAATAAGCCCCACCAAGATCGCCACTCACCACTAATAAATCGTTTGGTTGCGCACCACTTCGTTTGACAACCGTGTCTAAATCAACTTCACCAAGAGCGGTTACAGAAATCATCAAACCTGTTGTAGAAGAGGTGGTATCGCCACCAACTACATCAACGCCATACACCTCAGCGGCTTTGTGAATTCCTTCGTACAATGCATCCAATGCTTCCAAAGAAAACCGATTGGAAACCGCCACAGAAACCGTAATTTGTGTGGCATTTGCATTCATGGCATATACATCAGAAAGATTAACCATCACTGCTTTATACCCCAAATGTTTTAAGGGCATATAACTTAAATCGAAATGAACGCCTTCAACCAATAAATCAGTAGTCAGCACCACCGATTTATTTTTAAAATCTAATATCGCAGCATCATCCCCAATCCCTTTAACAGTGGAACTATTTTTATCGGTAAATCGTTTGGTTAAATGGTCTATTAGTCCAAATTCACCTAAACTACTTAGGGGCGTATTTTCTTGATTTTTATCTTCTATCATGCTGCAAAAATAAGACGCTTTTGGTAAATTTCTTATACAAAAGATACATAATTCAACTGATTTTCATTTATATATAATTTTTTGACGTAAATTACGTTCCCTGAACATACCTAAATCCAATATTATGAAAACTAATTTTTTAAAATTATTGTGCATTTTTATAGGAATTGGACTCGCAACTTCCTGTAATTCCGAACCAACGGGCGCTGTGTCCACAGATGCCGATGGAGATGGAATTATGAATTCTATTGATAATTGCCCTCAAATTGCCAATCCCAATCAAGAAGATGCAGATGGAGACGGCATTGGCGATGCCTGTGATTTGACAGATAGTACAGATACAGATGGCGATACTATCATTGACTCAGAAGACAACTGTCCCGAAGTCGCAAACCTAGACCAACTAGATGCAGATGGCGATGGCATTGGTGATGCTTGCGAACCAATAGATAATACAGATACGGATGGAGACACCATAATTGACTCCGAAGACAACTGTCCCGAAGTCGCAAACCTAGACCAACTCGATTCCGATGGAGATGGTATTGGCGATGTTTGTGACCCATTGGCACCTTGCGATAATGGGATGGCGGACATATACCCTTGCGATGGTTATGACCTTATGAGTTATATGTCTCTAGACGATTTGACTCCCGGTACGGGTGGAGGAAGTCTTTCTGGAAATGACTCTTGGGGCTGGACCGACCCAACAACGAATAAAGAATATGCACTTGTAGGACTCAATTCTCATGCGGCTTTTGTGGACATCAGCAATCCCATTGCTCCTATACTTGTAGGGATCCTTCCCACGGCAACCGTGAATAGCTTGTGGAGAGATATCAAAGTGTATCAAAATCATGCCTTTATTGTAAGTGAAGCTTCTGGGCATGGCATGCAGGTTTTTGATTTGACTCGTTTACGATCTGTTACAAACGCACCCGAAACGTTTACTGCCGACACCCATTTTACAGAATTTGGGAGTGCCCATAATATTTTTATTAACGAGACTTCTGGATATGCCTATGTCGTAGGAACAAGTCGTGGTGGCCCTTTTTCTGGAGGTGCCTTATTTATAAACATCCAAAACCCAACTTCGCCCGTTTCTGAAGGCGGCTTTGCTGCTGGTGGCTATTCTCACGATGTTCAGGTGATTACCTATACGGGACCAGACAGCGACCACACTGGAAAAGAAATATTAGTTGGCAGTAACGAAAATGAAATTGTAATTGCGGATGTTTCAGATAAAGCAAATCCAACAATTTTATCAACCATTACATATTCTAATACTCACTACACCCACCAAGGATGGTTTACAGAAGATTTGAGGTATTTTATTGTAGGTGACGAACTTGATGAACAGAGAGTTGGGAATAATACCCGAACTTTAGTGTTTGATTTATCAGACTTAGACACTCCTCTTTATGACTTTGATTATTTAGGTCCTACACTTGCCATCGATCATAACGGCTACACCAAAGGAAATGAATACTTTTTGGCCAATTATCGAGCAGGCGTTCGAATCCTTGATGTGTCTCAAATAGGAAGTGATGCCCTAACTGAAATTGGGTTTTTTGACACCTATCCAGAAAGTGACAGTGCTGCATTTAACGGCGTTTGGAATGTATATCCCTATTTTACAAGTGGAAACATTATTATTAGTGATATTGATAGAGGCCTGTTTATCATTAAAAAAAGTAATTAATCTCCATGTATAAAAAATCTTTATACCATTTACTAGGTGTGTTTTTTATAACTTCATGTTTAATAAACTGCTCTGAAGACAATGACAACTCGACTCCTCAAAAGTCGGGCGTAGAGATCGATTTTATAACAAGCTTAGGCGGTTCAAAAAATGAAAGTGCTCAAGCCGTTATCAAAACAACGGACGGCGGTTACGCCATTTTAGGGCACGCCCAAAGTATGGACGGAGATATTACTAATAAATCCAACGAATCTTATGATTATTGGCTCCTAAAATATGATGCTGCAAATCAATTACAGTGGCAAAAAACATACGGAGGAAGCGATGACGATCGGGGTGCTGATTTAATTCAAACTTCAGATGGCGGTTATGCCGTGATTGGAAAAAGTAAAAGCAGTGATCTAGATGTTTCTGAAAACACAGGCTTTGAGGATTTTTGGGTTTCGAAACTGGACAGCAGTGGCTCCATTTCTTGGGAATACACTTTTGGATTTGCAGGAAGTGACTCCCCCTATTCTATCATTCAAACCAATGACAATGGTTACTTATTGACGGGCGTTTTGGATGTCTCCGCTTCCAATGGCCAAGGCGATCGAAACTCGATTGTCAGTCGGCATGCAGGAGGCGATTATTGGGCGATTAAATTAAACGCAAGTGGCGTCAAACAATGGAGCAACTACTATGGCGGAAGCTATACCGACACGGCCTACGACGCCATTCAAACCGAAGATGGTGGTTATATTATTATTGGCTCTTCGGATAGTGATGATGTGGATATCTCAAACAACCGAGGAACTTATGATTTTTGGGCGATTAAAATCTCTGACACTGGCGCCTTAGTTTGGGAGAAATCTTTTGGAGGCAGTGAAATTGATGAAGCGCATGCCATCAGTCAAACAACAGATGGAAACTATCTAATCGTCGGAGATACCAGAAGTAACGATTTGGACATTTCTCAGAGCAATGGCGCGGCGGATTTATGGGTCATTAAAATCACCCCCGAAGGCACTTTGCTTTGGGAAAAAACATTGGGCGGTAGTAATTTTGATGTGGGACGGTCCATTTCAAAAACACAAGACAACGGTTTTTTGATTTCTGGAAGTTCACGAAGTACCGATGGAAACCTCACAACCAACAAAGGACAAAATGACGCTTGGGTCGTAAAGATCAATAGCAGTGGCGACTTAGAATGGCAAAAAACAATTGGCGGCAGTGAAGTCGATTTTTTTTATGACGCGACTGAACTCAACGATCAAACAATTGTGGCTGTTGGAGACTCTAGTAGTTCCAACGAAGATATTTCTGAAAACAACGGGTTTACTGACCTCTTAATACTCAAATTAAAATGAAACAACTCTACACTTTATTAACTCTTAGCTTACTGATTTTATTTGGATGCAGCTCTGACTCCGATGACGTTGTTGCTCCTGTAAATACAACCCTAACCTTTTCTCATTATTGGGATGAAACCCAAATAACGAATTCCGATTTTAATACGTTAAATTTTACAAATGCTCACGGCGAACTTTTAAGCATTGAACGCTTGCGCTATTTAATTTCAGATATTACATTCACCAAAACAGATGGGCAAACCATTTTATTAGAAGGCTACAACCTAGTGGATGTCACCAATCAAACAAACCTGTCTTTTACCCCCAATCAAAAAATTGCTCAAGGAACTTACAGCAACGTCTCTTTTGTATTTGGACTGATTAATGAAAAAAACACAGATGGTGCTTACAACGATTTGAATACTGCATCTTGGAATGTTCCTTCGTTGTTAGGCGGCGGTTACCACTATATGCAATTAGATGGAAAATTTATAACTTCGAATAATGTAACCCAAGGATATAATTACCACGCCATCCGAGCGAATGACAATGCCGGACCCAATCCAACCTTTCCACAAGACACCTTTTTTCGAGTGGACTTAGGGGCGATTACGGTTGCGGCGGATATAGAAATCAACGTTGCAATGCATATTGAAGAATGGTTCAAAAACCCGTATTCATGGGATCTTAACGTATATAATCAAATGCTAATGCCAAATTCTGCGGCTCAAATTTTGATGCATGAAAATGGGCAAAGTGTATTTACTTTGAAAGGTATTAACTAGATAGAAATGACACATAAAACATCTTATTTTTATATATTTATGTTTGCCTTGTGTGTCGCATCCTGCAACGAAGACTCCGAAAAGCCTTATGTCAATGTGCCTACGGCGAGTCCACTACAAATTCCTCAATTATTTCAAGACCTCATCCTAGATCCTGTGATTCCGTCAAACAACCCACAAACAGAAGAGGGAATCTCTTTAGGGAAAAAACTGTTTTTCGACCCCATTTTATCCGCAGACAACACCCTAGCATGTGCCGGTTGTCACAGTACGACCAACGCATTTACCGATGAGACCCGCTTTAGCGATGGAATTGACGGGCTGTTTGGAAACCGAAACTCCATGCCTTTATTTAATTTAGCGTGGAATTATGACAATAAATTCTTTTGGGACGGACGCGAATCTGGACTTGAAAACCAAGCGTTTGAACCTGTTACCAATCCGATCGAAATGCACACCACTTGGGCGGCTGTCACAGAAAAACTACAACAACATTCAGAATATCCTGAACTATTTAATGCGGCATTTGGCACAGCGACTGTTGACTCTGTTTTGGTTTCTAAAGCCATCGCTCAGTTTGAGAGAACACTCATTTCGGCGAATTCAAAATTTGACAAACACCTCTTAGGAACCGCCTCCTTAACTCCTGAAGAAACGAATGGGTTTAACATCTTTATGGACGAATCAAAAGGCGATTGCTTTCATTGCCACGGCAGTGATAATAATCCACTTTGGACGGATAATAAGTTTCACAATAATGGTTTAGATACTGCATTTTCAGATCTCGGATTTGGAACTGTGACTGGAGACCCTGCTGACAATGGTAAATTCAGATCTCCTTCCTTAAGAAATCTTGCTTTTACAGCGCCTTATATGCACGATGGTAGATTTGAAACGCTTGAAGATGTCATCAATCATTACAGTGAAGGCTTGCAAGATTCTCCTACCATTGACCCCTTGATGAAAAAAGTAGATCAAGGAGGCGTGCAACTCAGCCCTCAAGAAAAAGCCGATTTGAAGGCATTTCTTTTAAGCTTATCGGACCTAGATTTCATAAATAACCCGAGCTTTTCAAATCCATAGGCTAATCCTATAAACCCATCTATTAATATAATGTAAGGATGCATGGAAATCCCCTCTGTATGTTGTATATTTGTGCCCTATTTAGAAAGTATCTATATAAGCGTTATGATAAAAGTATCTGAAACAGCAAAAAGTAAAGTCTTGCAATTAATGCAAGATGACGGATTTGATCCTACCAATGACTATGTCCGAGTGGGTGTTAAAAGTGGGGGATGCTCAGGGTTATCTTATGATTTGAAATTTGACAAATCTCAGATTGAAGGTGATAAATTATTTGAAGACAACGGTGTGAAAATCGTGGTTGATACGAAGAGTTTTTTGTATCTAATTGGAACAACTTTAGAATATTCTGGTGGCCTAAACGGTGCTGGATTTGTGTTTAATAACCCCAATGCAAACCGTACTTGTGGGTGTGGAGAATCTTTTTCTTTATAGTATAATTTTATAAGTGGTATGAGTAAGTACACCGAAGATGATTTAAGAGAAGAATTAAAAACCAAAGAATACGAATATGGTTTTTATACAGATATAGATTCTGAAACCTTTCCTATTGGTTTGGATGAATCCATTGTGAGAGCCATTTCAAAAAAGAAAGAAGAGCCGGAATGGATGACCGAATGGCGTTTAGAAGCTTTCAAAGTTTGGAAAACTATGGAAGAGCCAGACTGGGCGAATGTAAAATATAAAAAGCCAGATTTTCAGGCGATTGCTTATTATTCTGCACCAGCCTCTATCGATCCAAATAAAACCCTCGACGATGTCGATCCAGACTTATTGGCAATGTATAAAAAGTTAGGAATTTCGATTGATGAACAGAAGAAGATGAACAATGTCGCTATGGATATTGTTGTTGACTCTGTGTCTGTTGCGACCACATTTAAAAAGACGCTTGGTGAGAAAGGTATCATTTTTATGAGTATTTCTGAAGCCATCAAAGAACATCCAGAACTCGTTAAAAAATACATGGGAACCGTGGTTCCAACAACTGACAATTACTATGCGGCCTTAAACAGTGCTGTGTTTAGTGATGGTAGTTTTTGCTACATTCCTAAAGGTGTTAGATGTCCAATGGAACTCTCTACCTATTTTAGAATTAATCAAGGAGGTACAGGTCAATTTGAACGCACCCTGTTGATTGCAGATGAAGGAAGTTATGTAAGTTACCTCGAAGGTTGTACGGCTCCAAGTAGAGACGAAAACCAATTGCACGCCGCCGTTGTAGAACTGATTGCTATGGATGCTGCTGAAATTAAATACTCCACCGTTCAAAACTGGTACCCTGGAAATGCCGAAGGTGTTGGAGGGGTTTATAATTTTGTAACCAAACGTGGGATCTGTGAAAAAGACGCCAAAATTTCTTGGACACAAGTTGAAACCGGAAGTGCTGTGACTTGGAAATACCCTTCATGCATCTTGAAAGGTGATAATTCTGTAGGGGAATTTTATTCCATCGCGGTGACCAATAATTACCAGCAAGCGGATACAGGAACCAAAATGATTCACTTGGGAAAAAACACAAAATCAACCATCATTAGTAAAGGTATTTCCGCAGGGAAATCGCAAAATAGTTACAGAGGATTGGTTCAAATAAGTTCGAGAGCAGACAATGCTCGGAATTTTTCTCAATGTGATAGTTTGTTAATGGGGAATGAATGTGGCGCACACACTTTTCCATATATCGAAGTTAAAAACAAATCAGCTCAAATAGAGCATGAAGCGACCACAAGTAAAATTGGGGAAGATCAAATATTTTATTGTAATCAAAGAGGGATCGAAACCGAAAAGGCCATTGCACTCATTGTGAATGGATTTAGCAAAGAAGTCCTCAATAAACTCCCTATGGAATTTGCCGTGGAAGCTCAAAAATTACTAGAAATAAGTCTCGAAGGCTCCGTAGGATAAAATTTAAACTATGAAAAATCTATTAATGTTCGTTTTTGTAATCACCGTTTTAGGATGCAAAAACAATTCGAAAACCACAACTGAAACGACTGATGACACTACAATCATTAAAGGGAATTACATCTATTTTGAGGATGCCGCCGTCTTGCAAAATGACGTCGAAATTTATGGTGTGTTTTTAAATGATTTAGCAAAAGAATTAAATGAAAAAGCAGCCCCTCTTAAAACCAACGAAACCGACATGGTGAATGTGGAAGTGAGAGGCATTATATCTTCAAAAGAAGACCCTAAAATTTTATGGGAAAAGAAATTAGAAATTGTTGAAATTATCAGCATTTCTGCAGCAAAAGAAACAGAGAATATATTAAAATTAGGCACAGAATAACTATGTTAAAAATAATCGATTTACATGCAAACATTGACGATAAGTCAATTCTTAAAGGCATCAATCTAGAAATAAAACCAGGTGAGGTTCATGCAATTATGGGGCCTAACGGTTCTGGTAAAAGCACCTTGGCTGCTGTCGTCGCTGGAAAAGAAGAATACGAAGTTGAAAAAGGAAAAATTACTTTTGAGGATCAAGATATTGACGAACTTTCTGTCGAAGAACGTGCTCACAAAGGCATCTTTTTATCTTTTCAATACCCCGTTGAAATACCTGGCGTAACGGTCACCAACTTCATGAAAACATCGCTCAACGAAATGCGCAAAGCAAAAGGTTTAGAAGATATGCCTGCAAAAGAAATGCTTAAAATGATTCGTGAAAAATCTGAGTTATTAGAAATCGATCGAAAGTTTTTATCGCGTTCTTTAAATCAAGGATTTTCAGGTGGTGAGAAAAAACGAAATGAGATTTTTCAAATGGCGATGTTGGAACCAAAACTAGCCATCCTAGATGAAACCGATTCAGGACTGGATATTGATGCACTTCGCATCGTAGCCAATGGCGTTAACAAACTAAAAACAAAAGATAATGCCGTAGTCGTTATTACGCATTACCAACGTCTGTTGGATTATATCGTACCAGATTTTGTACATGTACTTCACAACGGAAAAATAGTAAAATCTGGAACCAAAGAACTTGCATTTGAATTGGAAGAAAAAGGGTACGACTGGATCAAACAAGAAGCTGAAAATTAAAAGAACGCATTGCCTTTATGGAACTTAAAGAAAAATTAGTATCCTCTTTTATTGCTTTTGAAAATCAGATTTCATTAGACAACACTTTTGTACATGATATTCGCACAGAGGCGATAAAGCGCTTTGAATCTGAAGGCTTCCCTGCCAAGAAAGATGAGGCTTGGAAATACACTTCCTTAGGGAAAGTCTTGAAACAAGATTTTAGTGTGTTTGTAAAAACAGAATTCGCTGTTGAATATAAAGATGTTCAACCCTATTTTATACATGACATTGACAGTTACAAAATTGTATTTGTCGATGGAAAATATGCATCACATCTCTCAGAAACTACACATGAAGGCATCGATATTTGTTTGATGTCTGCTGCTTTCAGCAAGCCTAAATACCGTGTGGTCATCGAAAACTATTTTAATAAAATAGCTGAGAAAGATAGCTTGACATCCTTGAATACTGCGTTTTCAAATGAAGGAGCTTACATTCATATCACTAAAAATAAATTGGTTGAAAAACCAATTCAAATCATTCATTTTTCAACGGGGAGTGAAGCAGCACTTTTGCTTCAACCCAGAAACTTAATTGTGGTAGATGAAAATGCACATGTTCAGATTATAGAACGCCACCAAAGTCTTACAGACAATCCAACATTGACCAACAGTGTCACCGAAATTTTTGCTGCAAAACGTGGAATTGTTGATTATTATAAAGTTCAAAACGACAAAGAAAACGCATCACTCATCGATAGCACTTTTATAGACCAAGCAAGAGAAAGTCATGTTTCGGTACACACCTTTAGTTTTGGAGGAAAATTAACTCGAAATAATTTGAACTTTTATCAAAACGGGGAATACATTGACTCCACTTTAAATGGAGTTACCATTATTGGAAACAAACAACATGTCGATCACAACACGTTGGTACATCATATTGAGCCCAATTGTGAAAGCCATCAAGATTATAAAGGTATTTTTGGCGACAGCTCTACTGGAGTTTTTAATGGAAAAGTACTCGTTAATAGAGAAGCTCAAAAAACAAATGCATTTCAGTCCAACAATAACTTGCTTATCAGTGACAAAGCGAGCATCAACACCAAGCCTCAGCTAGAGATTTTTGCGGATGATGTAAAGTGTTCTCACGGTTGTACGATTGGACAGTTGGATGAAGATGCACTATTTTATTTACGTGCCAGAGGGATTCCTGAAAAAGAAGCCAAGGCCCTTTTGATGTATGCTTTTGCGAATAACGTTTTGGAAAGTGTGAAAATTCCACAACTAAAAAATAGAATAAACGCCTTAATTGCCGAAAAATTAGGAGTTAATATAGGATTTGATTTATAATGAATAACCTAAATTCAAATACCCCTTTTGATGTAGAAACGATTCGAAAGGATTTTCCAATTCTCTCAAGAACCGTTAATGGGAAACCATTAATTTATCTTGATAATGCCGCTACATCACAAACCCCACAACAGGTCATTGATGTCATTGTCGATTATTATTCTAATTACAATTCCAATATTCATAGAGGAGTTCATACCTTAAGTCAGGAAGCAACTGACAAATATGAAGGCGCACGCCACACCATTCAAAAGCATTTTAATGCGGCGCATGCACATGAAATTATTTTTACCTCAGGAACAACCCACAGTATTAATTTAGTGGCCAATGGATTTGCAAGTTTTCTAAACGAAAATGATACCATTCTGGTCTCGGCACTCGAGCACCACAGTAATATTGTACCCTGGCAAATGCTTTGCGAAAAAACCAAGGCCACCTTAAAAGTAATTCCGATGACTTCAGAAGGTGCCTTAGATATGGCTGCTTATGATGACTTGTTACTTTTAAATCCAAAATTGGTATTTGTCAATCATATTTCCAATGCCTTAGGAACCATTAACCCTATTGAGGAAATGATTCAAAAAGCACATTCAGTAGGCGCTGCCATATTGGTTGATGGTGCACAAGCTTGCCCACACATCAAGCCAGATGTACAAGCCTTGGATGTTGATTTTTACGTGACCTCAGGTCATAAAATGTGTGGCCCAACAGGTGTAGGAATGCTGTATGCAAAAGAATCGTGGTTGCATAAATTACCACCTTATCAAGGGGGTGGCGAAATGATTTCTGAAGTGACCTTTGAAAAAACAACCTATGCAGGTCTGCCTCATAAATTTGAAGCGGGAACTCCAAACATTTGTGGAGGCATTGCTTTTGGAGCTGCGATTGACTATATGAATTCGATTGGTTTTGATGCAATTGCCGCTTATGAACACGAACTTTTAGAGTATGCCACTGAAAAATTAAATGCGATTGAAGGCATGCAAATCTATGGTCCAAAAACGGATAAAACCTCGGTTATTTCTTTTAATATAGAGGGCGTTCATGCTTATGACTTAGGTACTATCGTTGATAAACTGGGGATTGCCATTCGTACGGGTCAACACTGTGCGCAACCCATTATGGATTTCTTTAAAGTCTCTGGAACTGCGAGAGCTTCGTTTTGTTTTTATAACACCAAAGAAGAAGTAGACACTTTTGTAGCGGGCGTTAAAAAGGCAGCCATGATGTTGCGTTAGTTTAGGTTTTAGTACATTTATAAAAATAAACACGCTTGAATTTATAAATAAAATATTAAATATTGATTTATGAAACTACTTGTCACTTGTTTTACATTGATCGTTTTTGCAACCAACTGTAATTCAAATAAAAAGGTGCTTACCCAAAATAACGAAAACACTTCAACGCAAAGTCAGGTTACGATTTCTTACAGTGCGAACACCCGTGGATTTTTTCAAGAATTTATTCTAAAAGAAAACAGCCTTATAGAATTCAAAGATCGTGAAAAATTAAACACCATTTCGAGCGATTTAAAAGCAAAGGACTGGAAGGAGTGTTTAAGGTTACTAGATCAAATCGACCTGAAAAACTTACCAAATTTAAAATCCCCAACCAATTACAGACAGTATGATGGTGCTGCATTTGCACAATTAACAGTCATTCAAAAAGGAGACACCATTCAATCGAGTGGCTTTGATCATAAATATCCACCTGTCGAAATAAAGCCATTGGTAGAATACATATTATCTATCTCAGAAAATTAAAATTCCCATTTAAGAATTGTATTTTTGCATTGTAAAACATCCATAACCAAAACTTGATACCCAAGAAAATGATTAAATGGATGTACTATACTTGCACTGAGCCTGCCTATCGGCAGATAGGCGCAGTCGAAGTGTAATCTTTGAAAAACAATAAATATAAACACATGAATATTGAAACGATACAAGCGGATTTAATAGATGAGTTTTCCATGTTTGACGATTGGATGGAGCGGTATGAACACATGATCGATTTGGGAAAATCATTACCTCTCATCGATTCAAAATTCAAAACGGAAGACAATATCATCAAAGGCTGCCAGAGTAAAGTTTGGCTTCATGCCGATTTGGAAAGTGAAAAAGTCGTGTTTTCTGCCGACAGTGATGCCATTATCACAAAAGGCATTGTTGCGATTTTAATACGTGTATTTTCAAACCAAAGTCCTGATACTATCTTAAATACCTCAACCGATTTTATTGACGAAATTGGACTTAAAGAACACTTGTCTCCTACCCGAGCAAACGGATTGGTGAGTATGGTAAAAAAAATAAAAATGTATGCGCTTGCATATCAAACACAAATAGGATTATGAGTACCGAAAAAATTGACGTAAATGCTTTGGGAGAAAAAATAGTACGTGTTATAAAAACCATTTTTGATCCAGAAATTCCGGTAGATATTTATGAATTAGGATTGATTTACGACGTGTTCGTAAATGAAGACTATGAAGTAAAAATCTTGATGACCTTGACCACGCCCAACTGTCCTGTAGCAGAAACCCTTCCTTTGGAAGTAGAGGAAAAAGTTAAATCTTTGGATGCTGTGAAAGATGCGGAAGTCGAAATTACGTTTGACCCACCATGGACACAAGAGTTGATGAGTGAAGAAGCGAAACTTGAACTTGGAATGTTATAGCAATGGCGACTGGTGAAATTGTAAATCGTGTTGCCAACAGTGTACTTGTCACTCTTGATTTAGAGGACTATTATCCTAAGGGAGCACGTGTATGTTTTGACATTAAAGACTGGCTTTACGAAGGCTTGGTACTTCGAGAAAAAGAATTCAGGGCGTTTGTAAACACCCATGATTGGTCGGTCTATACAAATCAATTTGTTGCTCTGCATTGCACTTCTGACGCCATCATTCCTGGCTGGGCTTATATGTTGGTTCGACTCAAACTTTCAGGCGTTGCTACGCAAGTTGTGGTGGGTGATTTAGAAGTTTTAGAAACATCCCTATATCAAACGATCATTGAAGATTTAGATCTTGATTTCTGTAAAAATAAGCCTGTTATTATCAAAGGCTGCTCTAACAAACCCGTGCCACAAAATGCTTATCTTTTTCTGATAGATAAATTACAGCCAATCGCAAAATCCATTATGTATGGCGAAGCCTGTTCGTCGGTACCTTTGTTTAAAAAATAAATAAGGATTCTTTTCCTTTAGATTTATCAATTTATTTCAATTTTATATATTTGCACTTAATTTAAAACCCCTATACCTACAATCACATGAAAAAATTTATTTTAGTATTCGCTCTCATTACTCAATTCCACAGTCTGTACGCGCAAGAGGAGCCCACAACGGAAACTACCGAAAAACCCGTTTGGACTAGAGGTGGTAGCTTTACATTTTTATTAAACCAGTCTGCATTTGAAAACTGGGTTGCCGGAGGAGTTAGTAGTATTTCTGGAACTGTTGGCATCAACTATGATATTAATTATCTTAAAGGCGATTGGTCTTGGGACAATAAAATCATTGCGTCTTTTGGAATTACGAAGATTAAAGAGCAAGACATTAAAAAATCGGATGACCGTTTGGAATGGAATTCTGTGTTAGGAAAAAAAGCAAAAGGCTATTGGTTCTACTCTGCATTCGTCAATTTTAAAACACAATTTACAGATGATTTAGACAGTGATACGGAAGGTCCTACCAAGTTTTTATCTCCTGGATATTTACAGATAGGTCCTGGTATGCTTTGGAAAAAAAGCGAAAATTTAAAGGTGAATATCGCCCCTGCCACCACCAAATTAATTGTTGTCGATAAAAACCTTACCCTTCCAGACGCTGCTTATTTTGGCGTGGAAGAAGGAAAAAGCACCCGTTTTGAGTTTGGTGCTTCTGTAGGTGCCTATTATAAATTTGATTTGATGAAAAACATTTCCATGGAAAACACCTTGAATCTTTATTCAAATTATTTGGAAGACCCACAAAATGTCGATCTTGACTATACCATGAATTTAGTCATGAACATTAACAAATACATCTCAACTACTCTGGCATATCAAACCATTTATGATGACAATGCTTTTGAAGGTTTACAAACCCGACAAGTGTTTGGATTGGGAGTCAATTATAATTTCTAAGGAATAATCGCTTCGAAGAGGCTGTCTGGAAAATAGCAAACCTGTCATTCTGAATTTATTTCAGAATCTCCATTAACTGAAATTCAATTTGTTTTAGAATCTGAAACGAGCCTACCTTCGGTAGGTAAACTTGTCTGCCGACAGGCAGGACTGCCTGACGGTAGTCAGATTCAGATTGACAAGAAAAAAACTTTTCAGACCCCTCTTTTACTCTATAATATCTTCATAATCGGGGTACAAGAATCGATTGTAAGGAAAACGTTTCACATGAATTTCACGAACCGTATCGTACACCCGTTTTCTAAAATCTTCTAAGTTCTCTTTGTTGAGTGCAGAAATAAACAGTGAATTTTCACCAATTTTTGACATCCATGTGGACTTCCATTCGTCTAAAGAATAATGAGCTTCGGTACGAACCGCAATCAAATCCGTGTCATCAAAAGGTTCTGCTTCGTAAGCATCAATCTTATTGAACACCATGAGCGTGGGTTTGTCTAACGCATTAATTTCTCCTAAAATCAGGTTGACAGATGCAATATGATCTTCAAAATTGGGATGCGAAATATCCACCACATGCAGGAGCAAATCCGATTCTCGAACCTCATCTAAGGTACTCTTAAACGAATCGACCAATTGCGTGGGCAATTTTCTAATAAACCCAACAGTATCACTCATCAGAAAAGGCAGGTTTTTTACCACCACTTTCCGAACTGTTGTATCCAGGGTTGCAAATAATTTATTTTCTGCAAACACATCCGACTTGCTAATGACATTCATCAACGTCGATTTCCCAACGTTGGTATAGCCCACCAAAGCCACCCGAACCATGGCGCCTCTGTTGCTTCGTTGAACGGACATTTGCTTGTCAATTTTTTTTATCTTAGCTTTTAAAAGGGCAATTTTCTCTCTTACAATACGACGGTCCGTTTCAATTTCCGTTTCCCCTGGTCCGCGCATTCCAATACCTCCTTTTTGACGTTCAAGGTGTGTCCACATTCCTTTTAATCGGGGTAATAAATATTCGCACTGTGCCAATTCTACCTGAGTACGGGCATAACTTGTTTGTGCACGTTGTGCAAAAATATCCAGTATAAGGTTGGTACGGTCTAAGACTTTACAGTTTAATATTTTACTAATATTACGTTCTTGAGCGGACGATAACTCGTCATCAAAAATGGCAGTTCCTACTTTATGCTCCTCTATATAGAGACGCAACTCTTCCATTTTACCCGTTCCAATAAAGGTTTTGGGATTCGGCTTGTCCATTTTTTGAGTGAAACGTCTGAGCACTTCCCCACCAGCTGTATAGGTCAGAAATTCAAGTTCCTCTAAGTATTCTTCGGACTTAGTTTCATCTTGTAATTTTGTAATTACTCCTATTAAAACAGCTTTTTCTAAGCCGATAACTTTTTTCTCAATCATATAAACGTATTGGTCAAAGGTAAAAATTAATAGCTAGACTGAATCATCCAAAATTTAAATATTTAGGGAAGTTCGGAATTCGGTTTTATGTGCTTAATCGATTTTATATGTGTTTAATCGATTTTATTAGATTGAATTAAATGTAACTTAAAAAAAACAACTAACTTCACTGTCTAACCAATTTAACATTATGAAAGATATTACTTACGCATTAGCGGTCTTTTTCTGCACGCTAATTTCTTTTGGTCAATGCGACTACTCACTAAAAATGATTGATTCTTACGGAGATGGATGGAACGGAAACACTATGAATGTTTCGGTTAATGGCGCTCTTGTACTTACTGGAGTAACCATCCCAGCTGGTGGCTCAGAACTCATTTTACCTTTTGCGGTAACCGATGGAGCTGATGTCACTACAGAATGGCTTGGTGGCGGAGGGTTCGCATATGAAACTAGTTATGAAATTCTTGATTCAACAGGAACCTTTGTTTTATCTGGAGCTGAATCTTCTATTACAACTGGCACAATTACGGCATCTTGCCCAAGTTGTGTAGCGCCTACAGCACTTACTGTTGACAGTACTACTGATGTCGGAGCCACAATCTCTTGGACAGCTGAAGCCGGAGATGCAGCATGGCAATATGAATTGGTTCTTACGGGTGAGACTCCTACAGAAACAGGGACTGACACTACAGACAATCCACTAACAATTACAGGCTGTTATGCAAATACTGGCTATGACTTATATATTAGAACCGATTGTGGAGACACCGAAAGTACTTGGGGGATGGTTAGTTTTACAACCCTTCCAGTACCCTTTACGATGCCCGGATGTTTTGATTTTGAAACGGGTGCTTTAGGTGCAAATGCAGGTTTATCGTCCGATATATATTCGGATGCAAGCTTAGACGCTGGAGCGGCGGCCTTTGCTTCCGATTTTGGAATTCTTTTAACTGGTGGTGATTCCGGAACTGGATGGACTGGTGGAAGTTCTGATACCACAGAAACAGAAGCATGGGTTGACAACGTTACACACCAATCGGCAGTGAGTATTACTGTAGATGCAACTGCAGAAACCGTTGTTGTTCTGACTTTTGATTTAAAACAAACCTATAGCTATGGTGCTAAGTACTCTAACTTTAGAGTCACGGCAAATGGCACGCAAATTGGTGGAACTTTAAATCCTACTACAGCAGGTGCAGATTCTTTTGTCAATCAATACTACGATTTAAGTGCCTATGCAGGAACGAGTTTTAATTTAAAACTAGAACACAGTGGTAAATATAACGCAGCTTACTCCGCACCAGGAGATCAATCTCTAATTGACAATATATGTATTACGGCACCAAGTTGTACGCAGCCTAGTGCAGCGACCGCGACCGCTGTTACAGCATCGTCGGCAGATATGAGCTGGACACTAGGTGCTACTGAAACCACCTGGAATATTGAATATGGTCCTGCTGGATTTACACAAGGAACAGGTACTACAGGTACTGTAACAACGACAGCCTATAACTTAACTGGACTGGATTCCAATACAACCTATCACTTTTATGTGCAAGCAGATTGTGGGGATTCTACAAGTAATTGGGTAGGCCCTGTAGAATTCACGACAAGTCCTGGTTGTGGAGATACGCTTTATGATTCTGGAGGCGCTACTGGAGATTATGCAAGTAATGAATTAACAACCGTCACCATTTACCCTGATACTACAGGAGATCTTGTGACCTTTACCTTCCTAAGTTTTGAAACAGAAGCTAATTGGGATTTCTTAACTGTTTATGATGGACCCGATGTGAGCGCAACTGAAGTAGGTGTATATGACGGTGCCACTGTACCAGACGCCATCACCTCCTCACACCCAACAGGGGCTTTGACTTTTGTGTTTGATAGTGATGGGTCTGCAAATCGTTCTGGATATGAAATTTTAATCTCTTGCTCCCCAGCACCTTCTTGTCTTCAAGTAAGTGATTTGGTGGTGTCAACAGCTACGGGAAGTACCGCTGATATTTCATGGACTGCAAATAATGGAGAAACTGCTTGGGAGTATGTGATACAAGCTCAAGGCACTGGTGAACCAACCACTGCAGGAATTGCAATCACAACAAATCCTTTTACAATTACTGGATTGAACTCTGCAACAGATTATGAAGTATTTGTAAGAGCCATTTGTGATGCCACTGATTCAAGTCCTTGGAGAGGGCCTGTAAACTTTACAACAAGTCCTGCATGTGGAGACACACTATATGACTCTGGTGGTGCTACTGGAGATTATGCAAGTAATGAATTAACAACCGTCACCGTATATCCTGACAATGCAGGAGATCTTGTGACCTTTACCTTCCTAAGTTTTGAAACAGAAGCTAATTGGGATTTCTTAACTGTTTATGATGGACCCGATGTGAGCGCAACTGAAGTAGGTGTATATGACGGTGCCACTGTACCAGACGCCATCACCTCCTCACACCCAACAGGGGCTTTGACTTTTGTGTTTGATAGTGATGGGTCTGCAAATCGTTCTGGATATGAAATTTTAATCTCTTGCTCCCCAGCACCTTCTTGTCTTCAAGTAAGTGATTTGGTGGTGTCAACAGCTACGGGAAGTACCGCTGATATTTCATGGACTGCAAATAATGGAGAAACTGCTTGGGAGTATGTGATACAAGCTCAAGGTACTGGTGAACCAACCACTGCAGGAATTGCAATCACAACAAATCCTTTTACAATTACTGGATTGAACTCTGCAACAGATTATGAAGTATTTGTAAGAGCCATTTGTGACGGTACGGAACCAAGTGATTGGAGAGGTCCTGTAGCGTTCGCAACATCGTATCTTTGTGGAGACACTATGTACGATTCTGGAGGGGCTACTGGAAATTATGCAAGTAATGAATTCACAACCGTCACCATTACCCTGATAATGCAGGAGATCTTGTCACGTTTACCTTCCTAAGTTTTGAAACAGAAGCTAATTGGGATTTCTTAACTGTTTATGATGGACCCGATGTGAGCGCAACTGAAGTAGGTGTATATGACGGTGCCACTGTACCAGACGCCATCACCTCCTCACACCCAACAGGGGCTTTGACTTTTGTGTTTGATAGTGATGGTTCTGTAAATGATCCTGGATATGAAATTTTAATCTCTTGCTCACCAGCACCTACTTGTCTTCAAGTAAGTGATGTGACCGCTACAAATGCAACAACAACTACAGTAGATCTAGGCTGGACTGCTTACAACTCTGAAGTCCTTTGGAATATAGAGTATGGTCCTGCTGATTTTGTACAAGGCGCAGGAACTACTACTGTAGCAAATTCAAATCCTTTTACATTAACTGGATTAGACAACAACGCTACTTATGATTTTTATGTCCAAGCCGATTGTGGCGATGGAGACACAAGTGCATGGGTAGGTCCTTTGAGCTTTACAACACTTCCGGTTCCCTTTACGATGCCGGGATGTTTTGATTTTGAAGATGGTGTTTTAGGAGCCAATGCAGCTTTATCTTCAGAGATTTATGCGGATGCTAGTTTGGATGCTGGAGCGGCGGCGTTTGCCTCCGATTTTGGAATTCTTTTAACTGGTGGTGATTCCGGAACTGGATGGACTGGTGGAAGTACTAGTACAACAGAAACAGAAGCATGGGTTGAAAACATTACACACCAATCAGCCGTAAATATAACTGTAGATGCAACTGCCGAAACAATTGTTGTTTTGACCTTTGATTTAAAACAAACTTATAGCTATGGTCCCAACTACTCTAACTTTAGAGTGACTGTGGATGGTGCACAAATAGGAGCCACTTTAAATCCAACGACTGAAAGTTCAGATCCATTTGTCAATCAATACTACGATTTAAGTGCTTATGCAGGCACAAGTTTTGATTTAAGACTTGAACACAGTGGGAAATATGACGCAGATTACTCGGCACCAGGAGATCAATCTCTTATTGACAATATTTGTATTACGGCACCCACTTGTACGCAGCCTGGAGCAGCAATTGCAGAAGCGATTACCACTTCATCCGCAGACATTAGCTGGACACTGGGAGATGCTGAAACTGCTTGGAATATTGAATATGGTCCTGTTGGATTTACACAAGGAACAGGGACAACAGATACGACTGTAGCAATGGCTTATGACTTGAGTGGTTTAGAGTCCAATACGACTTATCACTTTTATGTACAAGCAGACTGTGGCAATGGAAACACAAGCAATTGGGTAGGTCCACTGGCCTTCACCACAGCTCCTGGTTGTGGAGATACTCTTTTTGATTCTGGAGGCGCTACTGGAGATTATTCAGGTAATGAATCGATAACTGTCACTATATACCCTGAAACTGCAGGAGATCTTGTGACTTTGACCTTCATCAGTTTTGAAACGGAAGCAAATTGGGATTTCTTTACGGTTTACAATGGACCAGATGCAACCTCAGATGTATTAGGAAGCTTTAGTGGAGCAAATGTTCCAGATCCTGTTTCATCAACAGATGCTACAGGCGCCTTGACTTTTGTGTTTGAAAGTGATGGGTTTGCTAATGATCCTGGATATGAAATTTTAATCTCTTGTGCACCCGCACCAAGTTGTTATCCTCCAACAGCACTGACCATTTCTAATATTTCTGGTTCGACAGCTGATTTTGATTGGACTGGAGCAACAGGAAATAGTTCTTGGGAATATATCATAGTTCCAACAGGCGATCCTGCACCCACTGGAAGTGGGTCTGCAGCAACTGTGACCTCTACACAATTTACAGGCTTGGATTTTGAAACGACCTACGATGTATATGTACGTGCCGATTGTGGTGCAGTAGATGGTTTTTCTACATGGTCTGGACCCGTAACCTTTACAACCACACAACAAACAAATTATACTGTGGACTGTGCATCCGGAGTTCCCGTAAACATAAATTATTGTTATGAAAATAACGACACCATGTTTTGGGTATTCACCTCTACAACTGGATTTCCATTAAAATTAACTTTTAATGCGGGTACAATTGAAGGAAATTACGATGACATTACGATATACGATGGACTTGATAACACAGGAACGGTGTTGTTTAACAACAATACAAACAACATGGATGATCTTGCAGGTCTGGTTATTGAATCGACCTCAACATCCATATATGTAGAAGTAGATTCAGACGGCTCTAGCAGTTGTGATGCAAGTACTTTCTATACCCCGTGGGATTTTGATGTGAGTTGTAAAACCTGTATCACACAAACTGTTTCTTATGATATCATAGGCGACTGTGAAGTCAGTCAAGAATTCTTTATTGAAGTTGATATTTCAGATTTAGGAAGTGCAACATCAGTGGTTGTTTCTGACAACCTCGCAAGTGCAGCTCAGACGGTGACAAGCACAGGCGTCATTACTTTTGGCCCTTACACAGCAGGCTTCAATGTGATAATCTCATCTGTAAATAACGATGATGACTCTTGTCTGGTGAATAGTGGTGCAATGACCTTTTTATGTCCACCACCACCAAACGATTGTTCAATTATATATGCTGGAGAAGACACTACTTTTTGTGAAGGCACCAGTACTAATTTAACAGCCGCTTACCATATTTTAGGACAAGACACTACGGCTTACGAAGTCAATTTACAACAATCGTGTCCAATGCCAGCACTTGAGGGTGGGACGCCAACAAGTGTGGATACTGATGATACTTGGTCTGACATTATTGATTTAGGGTTTGAGTTTTGTTTCTTTGGAGAAACTTACAGTCAAATTTTAATAGGATCAAATGGCGTACTGTCTTTTGAATTTGAGAATGCAGGAGGTGGTAATGGATACAGTTTAGATCCAGGAGACACTTTACCGAACTCTTCAAATTCAACCTTATCAGAAGCAAATATATTTGGAGTTGGTCACGATATTGATCCTTCCGTTTGTGGAGACATCAATTATGTCATATTAGGCGCATCGCCATCAAGACAATTTGTTGTCAACTATTCTGAAGTCTGTCATTTTGGATCTTCTTGTGGGGATAACAAATCAAGCTCACAGATTATTCTTTACGAATCGTCTAACGCGATTGATGTGAATATTTATGACAAACCAACGTGTACGGCTTGGAATGATGGCAACGCTGTTGTTGGAGTTCAAAACGTACCAGGAACAGTTGCATTTACACCGCCTGGAAGAAACACTGGCGTTTGGGATGCTACAGATGAATTTTGGAGATTTACTCCTTCATTAGGAGATCCTGATTTCACAATTGAATGGTTTGATGGCACAACGTCTGTAGGAACTGGTGAAACTGTAACGGTAGCACCTTCTGTAACAACTACGTACACCGCAGCAATTACATATACCCTTTGTACTGGTGGAACAGCTACCATAACAGATGATGTAGAAGTAGGTATTAACCCAACCCCAGAACCAATCGCAACTGAAAGCAACATTTACCGTTGTTCAGGTGAAGAAAGTATTTTGGAGGTAACGGTTACGAATTCGGATGTCTTAGCGACGATGACGTATTATTGGACGTATGATGGCGTTGATGTACAAGCGGGACCTGATAATACCTATACAGTCCCAGCAGATTCAGATCAAACTGGCGAGTATTTTGTTACTGTAATTGATGAAAGAGACTGTTTTGGTGAAACCACCATTACTTTGGTTGCAGGCGTAACACCTCAACTTGAAGAGGATACCATTTTTACAAAATGTATGAATGAGGATACGGATCTTTCTGTAAACGTTCTAAATATGGATCTTTTAGGAAGCGATCTTGAATATGTTTGGTATATTGGCGGAACTGAAGTTCAATCTGGCTCAGATTATACTTACACCCATGTTGCAGGAGAAGCACTCGGATTTGTGGAGGTAGTCGTTATAGATTTTAATACGACCTGTCAATCATCCACAACAATTGAAGTCGCTGGCTTTATGAACGCGGACTGTGTGGACATCCCTCAGGGACTTTCACCAAATGGCGATGGTGTAAATGACTGTCTTGTTTTAGATCATTTAGAAGCATCTGATGATATTGTCAAAGCTGAAATCTATAACAGATACGGAGTCAAAGTATTTGAGTTGAATGATTATACAAGCCAATGGTGTGGACAAGATGCGAGTTCTGGAAATTCAAATTCTAACGACTTATTACCCGTTGGAACTTATTTCTATGTGATTCAATTTAACTCTGGAAGAGCACCGATTACAAGCTGGATATACCTAAATTACTAACCAAAATAACAATAAACAATAATGAAAAATTTAGTAATAATTTTATTTACACTACTGTGTGCCTCTCAGGTGAATGCACAACAGGATCCACAGTACACGCAGTATATGTACAATATGAATATTATCAATCCAGCTTATACAGGATCCACCGAAGGCTTGGCCGTTGGCGCCTTGTACCGTAGCCAATGGGTGGGACTCGATGGAGGGCCAGAAACCTTTACATTTAACATCCACTCCCCTGTTGGGAAACGAGTTGGCTTGGGATTGTCTATAATCGCAGATCAAATTGGCCCTGTTAAGGAAACCAATGCGTATGTAGATTTCTCTTACACCATTCCAGTCGGAACGGTGACCAAATTAGCATTTGGTGTGAAGGGTGGTTTTACCTTTCATGATATAGGGATTGCAGAAAGTCAAATTACACTGATAGATCAAGGCGATCCATTTTTTGCAAATGCCATCAACGAAACCACTCCTAACATAGGAGCTGGAGCCTATTTCTATAAGCCAAGCAAGTACTATATTTCGGTATCAATCCCAAACATTTTAAATGGGGTGCATTTAGATGCGAACGGGACAAAAATTGGTTCGGAGTCCGAACACTTTTTTGCAGCTGCAGGGTATGTGTTTGATCTTTCAGAAAACTTTAAATTAAAGCCACATACACTTATAAAATATGCGTTTGATGCGCCTGTGAGTTACGATATAAATGCAAATGTATTTATGTTTGATGTTGTAGAAGTAGGTGTCGGCTATCGATTGGAAGATTCTTTTAGTGGGATGGTAAATTTTCAGGTTATGGACAATCTAAGAATTGGATATGCGTATGATGCGATTCAATCGGATTTGGACATTGTGACCAGTTCATCGCATGAAATTTTTATTAATTTTGACCTTAATTTCTCAACTAAAGTTTCACGGTCTCCACGTTATTTCTAATCTAAGTTAATCATTACACTATGAAAAATATTATATCAATTTTTATCATCACTTTAATGAGTAGTTTTTGCTTAACTGCTCAAAGTAATGCCACAAAAAAAGCGGACAAGCATTTTAACAAATATCAATTTGTTGAAGCAGCTGAAGATTACTTAAAATTAGCAACCGACGGCGACGCAGATGCTTATGTCTATGGACAACTGGCAGAATGCTATTACAATGTATTCAAAACTGTAGAGGCAGAAATGTGGTATGCCAAAGCATTGGAAACTTCTTCTAGCCCAGAGATGATTTACAATTACTCTCAAATGCTAAAAGCAAACGGGAAATATGAAGAGTCTAACATACAGTTAGATAAATTTGCTTCCATGCGCCCAGCAGATCACAGAGCCACAGCATTTAGAGCCAACCCTAATTATTTGCCTAAAATTTTAGAGAAAGGCAAAAAATTCAATGTTCAGAATTTACCGATCAACTCTGAGGTTTCAGATTTTGGAGGCACACTTCAAGATGGGAAACTTTACATTACTTCTGCTAGAAATAACAATCGAAAAACCTACGGATGGAATGAAGAGCCTTTTTTGGATATCTACACTTCCACAGTAGATAGTGACGGTGCTTTTCAAATGCCTGCCATTATTAAGGAAAACATCAATACAAAATACCACGAAGGAACCGTAAGTTTTTCTCCAGATGGAAATACGATGTATTTTTCTCGTGAAAGTTATTACGATAAAGTTTTTGAAAGAGATTCGTTGACAAAATACAAAATCAGTGTTTTGAACCTCTATAAGAGCGTGAAGCAAGAAGACCAATGGTCGGAAGCAGAAGCCTTGTCTTTAAATGGAGACAGCTATTCTGTTAAAAACCCAACAGTCAGTGCGGACGGCAGTACCTTATATTTTGCTTCGGACAAAACAGGGGGTTACGGTCAATTTGACATTTACAGTGCGCCTATTGATGCAGATGGATCCGTAGGTGAAGCCACTAATATGGGGCAAAAATTAAATACAGAGGGACAAGAAATGTTTCCGTTTATCAGCTCAAATAATACACTCTATTTTTCTTCTAATGGCCATTTAGGGCTTGGAGGTATGGATGTGTATTTTGCAAAGGTAGTGGATGGAAAAGTAGGCCCTGTACGAAATATAGGAATTCCTGTGAATGGAAATGCCGATGATTTTGCGTTTAGCATGAATGAAGAAACCGAAGAAGGGTTTGTGTCTTCTAACAGAGAAGGCGGAAAAGGAAGCGATGATATCTATGCCATCAAGAAACTGCAACCGATTTGCGATGTGTTAATGACCGTTACCGTAAAAGACAGCAAAACAGGCTTGATTTTAGAAGGTGCAAGAGTTGACATTAAAGATGCTGAAGGCACTGTTTTTGGAACGAAAGTATCAAACGCTGAAGGCATTGTTGAATACATCATTGAATGTGATATAGATACGATACTAACAGGGTCTAAAGTCGATTACGAAAGTGGCATGACAACCGTTGCGGGAACCAGTGAAGAAGAAGTTTCTGCGGAACTACTCTTAACTCCAATTGATGAAATTATCCTTGCAAACAAAGTCATTTTAAATCCTATTTACTTTGATTTTGACAAATCGAACATCACGGCACAGGCAGCTTTTGAGTTGGATAAACTCGTACAATTGATGACTAAATACGAATCGATTGTGATCAGTGCAGAGTCGCATACAGATTCTCGTGGATCAGCCTCCTATAACTTATCGTTGTCAGACAGACGTGCCAAAACAACGGCTCAGTATGTGATTTCTAAAGGGATTGATGCCAGTAGAATTACTGGAACAGGCAAAGGAGAAATGACTCCTAATGTAGATTGTGGTAGCAAGTGTACAGAAGACGAACACCAACTAAACAGACGTTCTGAGTTCTTTATCTTGGAAGGAAATCCAAATGATGAGTAAGTTTTAAAACACTTTTTTTATATATAAACAGCCTCGCATTTGCGGGGCTTTTTTGTGGGAAAAATGTATTGAGGGAGCCTTCAAATCAATTTTTTTAAAAAAATAATCCCTTGTTTTAAGAAGGGAATTTTTAAAAGTAAGGTTTTCCCTTACTTTTAGTAAGGGAGAAATCACCTCATTATTTATTTTATTTTATTACGTTTACAAAAATTAGAACTCAAATCTAATTCTTTGTAAGCAGTTTAACCGACGCGTAAGATATTATTTTACTGTAAATAACATAGGGACTTTTTTCAGGTATCCATACGTTTTTGGATGTCAGAATTTAAGTTCAAATGTAGAGTACAGGTGTCTATTAGAACCGATTCTACAGGATAAACTCAAGACCATCCGGCTTACGGGAATTAAAAATTAGGAGTTTACCCTCTAAGAAAGTGAAAAATAGGTGTCAAAAAGTCGAACCTGTGGAAAGCCCACAACGAAGAATAACGACTTAATAATTTATTTTTCACCTAAATTGATAAATTAAATATTATGAAAAATGTAATTAATATTATTTATTTAATGATTATTTTTTGCTTAGTTTATTCTTGCTCAGTTGATGATTATAAAGAAGCACCAGCGCCTGCACTTGATGTTAATGAAGTTGTTTTAGATGATTTAGATTTTAATTATGATAATCTTTCCAATCAAGACAAAATAAAAGTTGTTGTTGGAGAGGCAATCAGTAGTTTTTTAATTAACAATCCTACATTCAATGACAAACTATTCTCAAAATTAATTAATCCAGAAAATAAAACAACAGAGATCCTTTATATTAAGCAAAAAGATAATCTATTTTCAGACGGAAAATCTTTGAAGGACTTGCTTTTAGAATTTCACTCAAAAAATGAGGATAAAAAAAATCTTATCACCAATATTAATACCTTATTACCTAATCTAGCAATTAAAATACCCCAATGGACAGAAGCTGTTTTAGGGAATAATGAGTTAGAGCTAGAGTTTGCTGTTTATCCTTGTTTAACTAAGTATAAAAAAAAAGTCGTTTACTTTAAGAACGGTACACAAAACTTAGCAAATAGGTCGGTTAGTAATTCAAATGTTATTTCTAATTATTTACCCATACAAATAGAAGAAAGTGAGCGTTTAATCCCAGTTAAAAAAAACACGAGTACTACATTTTGGGGAGATGATTTTTATGATGATAATTTTCCATTACTTTCTGCTTGTTCAGAGTTCAATAGACAAGACTACACTATTCACTCAAATGAAAGCTACGATTTTGTAGATAAAATAACACTTAATGAAGATTTGATTAATGCTCGATTGTGTGCTATTCTACTACCCGATAGTTCAGAAAGTATGAACTGTAATATTGTATATGAAAGAGATTGTAGAACTGAAAAAAACGTAATTGAAGGATTTAAATTAACAAATTTATCAACCTTCATAGGATTAAATAATCAACCAGGTGGAGAAGATGTTATGTCGCTACATTATCAATTTTCTGTTGCCTCAATGTGTGGCAATTTGATGCAGAATGAATTTTGCCCACCATCCGATTGGAAATTTGTTTTCTTTGGCACATTTTTTAATTTTTTTGAAATACAAACTCATTATGGTTCTCCCTTACAATCTGAAATGCCAGATGTCATTTTTAATGGCAATGGGTTTTATCTAAAAGCCTTTCCTATTTATTACGATATACCAATAAGTTTATCAGAAGAGGGAATTTATTCTCAAGCTAGATATCTACCTTTAAGTCCTAATGGAACATGGGATGGCAATGAATATGGTAGTGCAATTAGTATGGCTATCTATGAACATGATGACATTACAGTTGACGTTTCTCAGACGAACTCTATTAGTATAACTAATACAACCAAAGTTTCTGCAAGTTTAAGTATAGGTGAGAATTTTGAAGCTGGCGCAGACTTCAGTAACTCTGTAACTCGAACTTCAAGTACAACGATTAACATAGACGCTTCCAAGGATGTGGAATTGGGTAAAACAGCTATAAATTATTATCAGCAGAATTTTACTAATCCAAATATTGGGTTTGGATATAATGTCACAACTGGAGCTGTTAATACTCATTTTGCATTTTATTATTAATAGCTCGCAAGCTCTGTAAAGTCTCCCGACTTCGCAGAACATAAAAAATATAAAATGAAATGTAAATTATGAAGTATTAAAATGAATTTTTAACGGAAAAGTTATGAAAGTTATATAAGCTCAAAGTCGGGAGACTTTGCGCAGCAGGGAGACTTTGCGCAGCAGGGTGATTTCCCTGCTTTTTATGCTAAGTTAAAATATTTAAATACAGTTCATGATTTAAGAAATGAAACAAATTTGAGTAGAGTTAGTGAAAATTCTTTAAATAGAGACTATGACGAAGGTAGCTGTCAATACATAGGAATTTGTGAAGGTAATTCTTCAGGTGAATGTCCTTTTTTATCCTTTGCATGTACAAGTGGGCACTGTGAATTTAGGGAGGAAGATATTATTGACAGTAGTATTGAAGATATAAGTTTATATGAAAATGGTGATGTTTTATTAAATGAAATTCTTAATAATGGGGAATCTAATATATTTAATACGAATGAAGCAACCCAAAGATTAATTGGTGACGATACGTTAAGACATAATTTCAAAAGTCTATTACATAATTCAGAAAAAGGAAGAAAATATATTGATTTTTATTACGCTCTAAGTGCTTCTTTAGATAAAACTGAATTCAATACTATTGTTGGAATATCAATTTTAAAAATGCTTCCAACAACAGATCTTAAAATAAAATCCTTTCTATCAGATGAAACTACTCCTAGAGAAATTATTTTAGACATTGATTTTGGAAATAAAGTTGAATCCATTTTGAAAACACTAAAAAACAATGTCTCTGATACAAATTCTAAGGCTCTATTAGATGACTTAATAAATGATTTAAATAGCTATAAAGGGCTATCAAAACAAATGTTGCTAAATGAAATATCTGATTAAATTTATATTTATAATTATTGCTTTTGTGTTTAGCTCAATTTCATTAGTGATAATGTCGGTTAGCACAAATAAAATTATTCATACTTATTTCGAAGTTAGTCTAGAAAACGCCTATTTATTTAGTGTAGTTCGATATGGATTAGAATTAACTTTCGTTATGGCTGTTTATTGGATATACCTTTTTTGTAAACCAATAAATAAAAATCTAAACTATGTTTTTGTTTCCTTAATTTCAATAGGATTTATCTCTGAATTATATTTTACATATAACTTCCTATACAGTAAAACTCATGATTTAGAATTGTGTTATGATTTTGTAAAGGATTTAGATAAACTGTGGATATTATTAATTTGTAAAATATTCGTTTTGTTTATTTCATTTAGAATTATAAAAAAGATACTGAAAGAGGATAAAAATTATTTACATTTACTTGTTATTTCAGTAATTATGTTCCCCATTTTATTGATTTTGATTTACAATTAACGCAACATAACAATGTTGAAAAAAATAAGAAAAACACTTTAACATAAACCCATAAAAAAGGCCCGTATCTCGAGTCTTTTTTTGTTTTATTTATTCAAGATCAATTCTTGGTACACACACGTTACCACATTCTATTTAAATCGCTACGTATTCTATGACTAATGAAATTCAAGTGAGTTATATCCTAAATGGGGTAACCTCTGCCTATCTAATGGTTATAGGTCAGTACGGCTCAGATGGAACGTCTAACAATTATGTTTTAGATACCGAAAGCACCCAAACAATCCTAAACCTTTCCGGCTATTCCAACGGGTTTTACACGGTTGCGTTGGTCTGTGATGGCACAATTGTTGATGCTAAAACGTTAATTAAACAATAATATTTTTAAAGCCCATGACATACATGGGCTTTAATCCTAACCTTTTAAATTTTTAAATCATGAAAACAATAACTCTAATTTTAAGCTTATTTCTTTCTTTAGGTTGTAATAATAGTGACCCTCAAACGCCATTTCAATCTACTGAAATAACACCAATACTGATTAGTAAAGGAGAACTATTTAACGGAAATTACAATCCTACACGACATATTGAAACATTTGATAATTCAACTTCATGGAATACTTTTGTTGCCGATGTTTGGTCAATAGCAGCAATACCCGATGAAGCAATTGTAAATTTTGACGAGCATATCGTTATTGCTGCTTTTGATATGCCACAACCGACTGGAGGTCATAGTATCGATATTGTTTCTATCACTGAAAATGCCGAAAACATAGTAGTTGTAATTGATAAACTAAATAATGGAGATGCTACACAAATGCCTACACGCCCATATCACTTTGTTAAAATACCCAAAACAACTAAAGAAATAGTTACGGAGCAATAAATTTGTAGGGCTTTTCTAACCTTTTAAATTTTTTAAATCATGAAACGTCCATAACTAAAACTTGATACCCAAGGAAAATGATCAAATGGATGTAACATGTGACCAATTAGAAACAATAAATACAAAGACATGAAAACAATAACTCTAATTTTAAGCTTATTTCTTTCTTTAGGTTGTAATAATAGTGACCCTCAAACGCCATTTCAATCTACTGAAATTACTTTTACTGAAATTGGTAAAGGAGCGTTGTTTGGAAATGGTGTTGAAAACATCTCACAAACAAGCCTTCTGATTAATAACCAAACAGAATGGCAAAATCTTATGAATCAAATGGACTCCGTAAACAATATTTCTGATACTTTCCCTGAAACTAATATTGATTTTGAAACCTATTCGATTGTTGCAGTATTTTTAGAAATCAAAAGCAATGGTTGGGAGGTCGTCATTAATACCATAATAGAAAATGAAGATAACATTACCATATCAACTCAGGAAACAGAATTTTTTAGTACAGTAATAACTCAGCCTTTTCATATTGTTAAAATACCCAAAACAACTAAAGAAATAGTTACGGAGCAATAAATTTGTAGGGCTTTTCTAACCTTTTAAATTTTTAAATCATGAAAACAATACTTTTAATTTTAAGTCTGGTTGTTATTACAAGCTGTAATAGAAATGAGGAATCAAGAGAAGAAACGAATGATTTGGTTGGTCGCTGGTCGCTAATGTCATTACATCCAGGATTAGGACAACCACATGCTTACGATAATGGAGACATCATTTGGACCTTTAACTCAGACAATACAATAGATGTTACATTATTAGTTACTCCATTAAACAATTTATTGCCTCTTAACCAAAATGGTTCTTATTCTTATAATATCATTTCAGATGACTCTTTATCCGTTGATAGTAGGGACTATAAATACGAATTTGAAGATCAGGTATTACGATTATTAGACAATCCCGAGTCAGATGGGAAAACTATAATTTTTCAAAAAATTGAAAACTAAACTATTTATGCCCCCCGGCTGTTGGTGCGCGAAATCGAAGATTCGACGAAGTCAATCCATTCGCGTTCCAAATAAATTTTGTAAGCCACACGATAGGAATCGGTAGCAAGGGCTTTTTTTATTTAAACCGCTTTATAAAACAAAACGGATAAGGCAATAATGGCGATGGGCAATACAATAAGAATAAACGTGGAATAGCCCAAGTCTTTTTTGTTGGACAGTTTGGCGTTTAACACACGGCGTTTGCGACCGCTGTAATTCACCCAGTTTTTAAAGTGGATAAACACCGCTGTCAAGACAAAAAGAATCCATGTATTGGAACTGGACATGACCACAACTTTCATTTGTTCTAAGAACTTAATAAAGAACACGCCACCTAGAAACAACAGCGCGATTTGTAACACCGAAGTATAGAACAAGGCTATCGTATTCGCTTTTTGTTTGTAACGGCCTTTAAAACGGTTAAAAACGGTCAGATAAAGTTGATTGAAAAAATTCATAGTTGCCAATATAGAAAAAACCCTGTGATTTCAACCCTTATTTTGAGATATAAAATACTAATTCTGAGTGATGACTTGAAAGTTGTCAATTTCAAAAGTACCACTGTTATTGGTCCCCCCACCAGTGTATTTAAAAGCAATAAAGGCCGTTCCAGAATAAGCACTTAAATCTATATAGCTAGAGTCAATCCAGTTCTGATAAGATTCTGAATCCGAAACTATAATTCCTGGCAGGGCTGACCATGTCGCTGAAATAACTCCTGAGTTGGTGGCATTCCAGTCTGTTGAAATTAGCAATTCCAAATTGCTATTGTCACTAAAACTGTTGGATGATTGAAAGTTGATAAACTCTATTGATTGTGAGTCCAAGTTAATAGGTGGCGAAATTAACCAAGCAATATTAGAAGGGTCTCCAGAATTATAGGCTCCTATTTGAGCGATTTTACTTCCTTGATTTTGACTGTCAGTTGTTGTTTTAATTTTCCATTTTTTGCTTCCGGCTTCTATAAAATTGTTCCAAACACCCGTTATTGACGAATTATTTGGATAGGACTCAAAATCATCTTCAAAAATAACTGAAAACTCATTCGAATCTGATAGAGTACAACGAGATGAATTTAATTCTACATCCTCTGTAGTATTTAAAACTAAAACCAATTCTGAACCGTTGTAGGTTTTAGACACAATCCCAGAAATGGAGCCGCCTCCATCAGTTATAACTTCGTTCTTAAAACTTGCAAATGAACTCGTTTCTAATATAAAATTGTAATACGAAAAGCCTGAACAACGTTGAACGTTTTTATGACTGTCATAATCATCTGCTGGATCAACAAAAGGCTGACCTACAGAGCTGATTGGAAACTCGACCTTGTCGAAAGTAACGAAAACCCCTATATCCTTGCTTTCAAGTATGGACACTGATTTTGGAATAATCATTTCTGTACTTGCAGATCTAAAAATATGAGATGGATACCTGTTTGAGGTCAAGGTCTCAACTTCACCGTCCTTAGTATTTCCTCCAATCGTATATACACCATCTCCGCTTTTTACCTCTCCTAAAAACAATCCTTTTAAGTAAATATAAATTTCTCTACCCTTATTAAACCGATTGTATGAATTGACTTGATTTAATGAGATTTTAATTGCATCTGTTGCATTTTCTGTTGAATTTTGAATAAAAAATTCTTTATAAAAATTCCCTGTTAAATCCGATGAAGAAACAAAGCCTTTAATGGCTATTTCTGAAGAAATTAAAGTGGCATCTTCTCCTGAGTAAAACTGACTTTTTAATTGTTCGATTGTAATTAACTGGACGTGTCCAGTTTCAATGCGCTCTAAAAGAGTCTTTAAATTTTTGTTTTCTTCATCCCCTAAACTTTCTGGGACCGAAAAATCGTCGTCTTGTACACAAGACACAATAGCAACACTCGCGAAGAGTGCTCGTAGATAGTTTTTGAAATTAATTGTTTTCATGTGTTTATATTTTTTGTGTTATTAGAATCTAAGATTAAGGTTTATGAAGTAAGTGGTCCCACGACCAAACCAGTATTTCGGTCCAAAACGTCGTTTTGGGGCACTCGTATCTTCTTTTAAAGATTGAAAATTAGCGTTACGCCCTTGCTCGAATCCACCCGTTTTAAATTGGGTATTCAAAATGTTGTTTAAACTTACAAACAGACTGATGTACTTGTTACCCACTTTCCAAGACTTCCCTCCTACGGCATTCCATAGCATATAAGAATCAAATTTTTCTTGTCTTAGCAACTCTTTTGCAAGTGTTGGATCGTAGTCTGGAAATGGAATCCCATCCGTATCCAGATAAAAATTCTCAGTACGCGTTAAAGGAGACACATCAACATAAGCATTGGACATAAAGTTTGCCGTGGTACCAAACCACCAGTAGTTAGGGTCGCGGTATTCAAAACCTAAAGAAGCAGCCCGTTGTGGGCCTCCTGCAATTTTATAATTTTCCAAGTTCGCTTCCCCGAAATTTAATCCATCAATAAAGTCACTAGAAGTTAATAATAAATTTGGATTGTTGTCATAGGTATATTGACCTACAGAAGCAACTCCTGTTAATTTAATGGTTGGCGTCACTTGCGCTTCAATCCCAAATTCGATTCCTAAATGTCTTTTGTCAATTCCTTCAAGAACTTCTTGTACAAAAGCAGTGCCTGAATCCACTCCACTAATTCCATCTGCATAATAAAACGAAACTTCATTCGCATCTTGCATCTTGGTGAAATACCCCGTCAATCTTGTTTTGACAATCGGAGATTTATAAATATAGTTCAGATCAAACGTGCTGATTTTTTCTTCGTTAATACCAAAGCCCGATTGGTCTCCTACAATGGTATGGTTATCTCTTGAACTAGAAAAGGTATTACGAATGGTTGGTGCCTTTGTTAAATAACCCACATTGGCAACTAATAAATGCTTTCCAGAAAATTTATACGTGAATCCACCTTTAGTACCGATGCCTGTAAACTCTACTTTTTCGCCTTTACCTAGTGAGTTGTCTGCATAAACTTCACTTTGATACAGGCCTTCTCTTTGGTAACTCGTTTTAGTATTGCTGACCGCCAAGAAAAAGTCTACCTTATTGTATGTAAACTGAGCTTGTGCAAACATGCTAAGTATGTTCGCCTCTAAGTTGTAGTTATATCTAAAGGTGTCGCCTTCGCCAACAATTTGGTTTGGGTTTTGCAAGTCAAACTGAACTTGGTCAAAAGAATCTATATTTAAATAGCCTGTAGTACTTCCTAACATGTCAATGATTTCTGCAAAATTATGCGACTTTAGACGTTTGTAGTTGATGGCTGCATTTAAGGTTACATGTTCAGAGATTTCTGAGTTAATGATGGTATTCACCGATAATTGTGTGTCGTCACTACGGTCTTCATACAACACATAGGCCGCATTATCCCCTGTAATATTGTTGGTGACGTTGGCGTCGTAAAGACGGTTCCAATCTAATTGACCTTCTTCCGTGAAATTTTGGTAAGCGTCATAAGCACCCGCTAAATCAGGTCCGTCCGTGTCTGCCAAAAAATAACTTGGCAAGCCTTGGTAATAAGAAGGACTTGGATTGGCACCACCGGCATAATCCAAACGGCTATTTCCGAGCTCTCCAAATTGGTAAGCAATATTGGTGTTTAGACTTGTTTTATCTGTGAAGTCCCAGTAATGGTTCAACATCAAAACAGGCTCTGCAATCCGTTTGACACGCGAGTTGCGTTTTTCACCATCTTGGTAACCCCAATATTCGTTGTACTTAATATTTTTTAGATCGTACACTTCTTGCGTATTTGGAGATGATTTTCCACGCTTGTTTGGTGTATAAAATCCTGTAAAGTTTAAGCTATGCTTATCGTTTACTTTCTTTTCAACTGCTACAAAAAATGAATTTGCATTGTAAAATGTTCCATCTTGATAGCCTTCATTACCCCAACGTCTTCCTAAAGAAAATGCATAAGACCAGTCCCCTTTCACCACCCCAGAAGCATGGGTTGCCATGACTCTGTTGGTGTAACTTCTGTTAGAAGATGAATAGGTGACACGAGAACCACTTTGGTATTCAGATGCTCTTAGGTTAATATTGGTGGTTCCTAAGATCCCTCCAAAATTATAAGAGGAAGGCGCTAGACCTGTGGTTAACTCTTGGTTTCTAAGGATGTCATTTAAACCTCCCCAGTTGCTCCATTGTGGTCTTCCATTGTATATTTTATTCATTTCGATACCGTTCATCAACACAGTTCCATTATCGGAATTGAGTCCACGAACTCTAAAAAAGGAGGAACTAAATTCAAAGGCTGCTGCGCGTTGAAATATGTCCTGAGAGGAGGCTAACAATCCGGTAATATTGTCTGCACCGCTCGTATCAGAATTTAACTCATCATCTGATAATGTAATCGTAAACAAATCGTCATCTGAATTGTCTACTTCAAGCATCATGTCTTGAATGTCCAATATTTGTCCTTCTGAGACAATAATAGGATAGCGTGCAACTAGATAGCCGACTCTCTTTAGAGAAAGAAATTGTTCTCCAAGAGGAACATTTGAAGAAAACTTAAATTCGCCTAATGCGTCGGTGAGCGTATTAAGTTGCGTGTGTTCAAAATGCACTAATACCCCTTCAAGGGGTTGGTCTGTTAGCATATCTTTAATACTCCCCTGCACTATTGTTTGCTGAGCGAACGAAAAGAAAATATTAAAAAACACAAACAGACCGCATAAATTGGGTGTGTTCATATTAATAAATTTGGGTTAAAAAATTATATGTCTAAAACAAAAATATACTTCTTGTTTTAATTTCTTTACTTTTGTGAACAACTTAAAAACCAATTTTCTTTAAACTAAAACTATGACTCAAAAATTTATTTCAAATACACTGCTGTTTTTCAGCCTGTTGTGTCTTACAATAGGCCAGGCGCAAGAAAAAAGAAAATTTAAAATTCATACGGTTGCGTTTTATAATGTTGAAAACCTCTTTGACACGATCAATGACCCCAATAAATATGATGAGGCTAGCCCTATTATGAAGCTTAAAACTAATTTGGAGGGAGTTTATAAAAAGAAGGTCCAAAATATGGCGAAGGTTATTTCTCAAATAGGAAGTGAAGGGTCTAAAAATTCGCCTGCAATCATTGGACTATCGGAAGTAGAAAACAGGTCTGTTGTAGAAGATTTAGCCAATGATCCTGCTTTACTATCAAAAGATTATGGGATTGTACATTTTGATTCTCCAGACGAGCGTGGAATTGATGTCGCATTAATGTATCAAAAAACATTATTTACACCATTAAGTTCAAGCACTCACGAGCTAATACTCATGGATGACAGCAAAGACAAAAGAGATTACACAAGAGATCAACTGCTGGTCAGCGGGTATTTAGAGGGTGATTTGATCCATGTGATTGTAAACCACTGGCCTTCTAGAAGTGGTGGAGAAGCCAAAAGTCGTTCCAAACGTGTGGCAGCAGCAGCCCTTAATAAGCGTTTGATTGATTCTCTTCAATCCAACGATCCCTATGCCAAAATATTTACGATGGGAGATCTTAATGACAATCCTGATAATGATAGTGTAAAGAAAATCCTAGAAGCTGAAGGGGATAAAAGTCTCGTAGGATTCAAGGGGATTTACAACCCAATGGAAGCGATCTATAAAACAGGGATTGGAACCAATGCGTACAAAGGGGTTTGGTTTCTATTTGATCAGATTTTGGTGAGCAAACCGCTGCTAGATGACGATTATAGTTCGTTTAGGTTCTACAAAGCTGGCATCTTTAATGCACCTTATTTAATTAATAAAAAAGGAAAATACAAAGGCTATCCTTTTCGAAGCTTTACCTATAGTGGATTTATTGGGGGCTATAGTGATCACCTTCCTGTGTATGTGCACGTTATTAAAGAAGTGGAGTAATTCGACTTACCTATATTCATAAAAGAGGCTGTCTGAAAAGACTTTGTTTTGTCAATCTGAACTTGTTTCAGATTCTAGAACAAATTGATTTCCAATATTCTGAGATTCTGAAACAAGTTCAGAATGACAGATTTGTTTGATTTTCAGACAGCCTCTTTTATAAGTACTATACTGGCCACGAATTCCATGGAATAAACAAACAACTTCTTGTAAAGGAAAAAACTCGCTCGAAATTTTTGATTGTATGTTTATTTTTCACAACTTTAACCAGTAATAAGTTATTTATGAATTCACTTAACCTCAATTTCTACAATATTTTAATTGTACTAGGTATAGTGCATGGGATAATTTTTAGCTTCATATTATTTTTCAACCCTAAACTAAAGTCTAAAACAAATATTTTTTTAGCTCTTACTATTCTAGCATTGTGTTTTAGTAATCTACAATATTGGCTTTTAGATGTTGGCTTGTCTCCAGGTTATGAAAACAACAATCTAATATTTATTCCATTTGAGTTCCTAATGGTTCCGATGTTTTTTTTATTTGTGAAAAGTTATTTAAAAAATGATTTCAAAAAACATCATATATTTTTATTATTAGTTCCATTTTCTTCTGCTATTTTCTATCAAATACTGACTGATTTAGCTAGGGTTAACTCAAAAGTTATTGAGTTTTTTAATCTTGTGATTGAGTATGGCTCTCTGTTGTTCTCATTAGTAATCATCTTTTTAGTTTTTAAAAACATAAGAGATTATGAAAAGAAAGTAGCGAACGACTCTTTTAATGAAATTCCAATCACAGTTACTTGGCTTAAACGGATTCTAATCTTTGGTTTTTTTCTTTGCATATTGTGGTTGCTTTCACTTACTGTTTTTGAATCTTATTTTCCCAGTGGATATTATCAATACTATCCTTTATGGATTGGTATTTCTGTACTTATTTATTGGATTGCTTATACTTCAATTTTTCAAAATAGTATTTATGAGGAGCGTGGAGAAATCCGAAATAGAATTATAAAAAGTAGAATCACTAAAGATCAAGACACTTCAAAAAATCAAAATAAATTATTAGAAATTGATGAGCTCTCAGAAAATATCAACCCCAATAAGTTTTCGGAAATTAATAATCTCATTTTAAAGCGTAGGTTATACCTTAAGCCAAAATTAAGTCTTAAAATGATTTCTAAACAGACCAACTTGAGCGAAGGGTATTTATCTCAAATAATAAATTCTAATACAGATAATAACTTTAATGAATATATTAATAATATGCGTGTTGAAAATGCTATAAAATTATTATTAGATGATGATTATTTCAAATACACCATAACTGCAATTGGACTTGAATCTGGTTTTAATACAAAGACAAGTTTTTATAATGCTTTTAAAAAAATCACAGGACATACTCCAAATAACTATAAAAAATTAGTCCAAAATCATTAACAAGTTAATAATTCTGGACTTTAAGATTGTTTTGTTTTTATAATATTGAATCATATAAATTTTTAAAACCCTAAATTATTATGAAAACAACACTAAAAAACAATTTATCAAATTTCAGTCTAGTATTTTTATTAACCCTTCTCTCTTTTAATTCCTGTAGTAAAGATGAGACTATTTCAACAACTCAAAAACAAGGACAAATTAAAGTTGAAATCAAAGAAAGTATAAATAATGTTGATTTAAAAAATCAAGTGGAGAAAAACCTATCAAAAATTAAACAAATATTTGAGATTGCACCACCAAAGAGCATGAGGAAATCTAGTGGAAAAGGGACTGAAAATGATCCTATAAACCTTGAAGACATCCAAATAAAAACAGAAGCTTATAATAGTATAAAAAATGAAAATGGTAAGGTTTCATATACTTTTGAAGTAGATTTCCCTACCGATAACACTAATCTTCATGAAATTATTAATTTACACACCTATTATGACGAAAACAACCAATTGAAGAGTCAATTAATAAAATATGAACTAACAAACGAAGAGTTACTGGTTGCTACTAATAATCAAAGTTTTGATGGCTTTTGGGATAAAATATCCTACCTTGATTTAGAAACGACAGACATAGATTCTAATTCTAAAAAGAATACTTCAGCAAGAAGTGGAGATACATGTTCATGTGAAGATGACGGTCCCGCTACAGTTATATGGGTGCCATATTCTAATAATAGTGGCTATGGAGGTCCTTCAGCATCTGGAGTAGGGTATGCGTTACCTCCTTTAAACTCCTTACCACCTAATGTTATGGCTGCTTTGCAAGCGGCAGGGGTTTTTGTAGGTATAAATTATAACAATTTCGCACCATATGGATATGGTCATAACTATACAACTCCGGTACAGTACTTTTCAACAAATGACTTAACAATACCTGCCTATAACCCTTCAAGTTCTGCGAGTCCATTTAATAATTATTATGCCTATTATTTTTCTGGAATAAAGAATGTTATTAAAGATTACTATGAAAAGGTATATGTGTCACAGATAAATTCTTATGTTACTTCGTCACAAACCACTTTAGTAGACCATATCGTAAAACAAAAAATAATATATGATTTTTTCCAGTTTACTTTTACCCTATATGCTCAAAATAGAACACAATTTTATTATTTGTCATCTGATCACGAATTGACAGAAAACATATTTTATTTTTTAGCCGAAAAAAACAACGGTTCTTTTTATGAGTACACTCAAGCTAAAACCTTTGCTGAAAACACTATTGAGGCGATGATGGATACAACCAGTGACATTGATAGTTTTAATGATATTGTACTTGTTGATGGACCCGAAAATCCTATTACAGATTTAACTGATTTTTTTGAATGTTTTGACGCCACTCAAGACGCTGTAGTTACTGTTTATGCCAAGGAGCCTATTCCGGGATCAGGAGATGCAAACGACGGTAGTTATGTTGGTCATTCTTTTGTGTCTATTTCTCAAGGAGTTAATACGAGTGTTTTTGGTTATTACCCGGTTTCAGACTGGATAAGTCCATTAAACACATCTGGAACAGCCGTTTTAGGAAATGACGGAAGTGGGAATGAAAATTTTACGGCTAGTATTTCAACTAGCATAACAGGAGCTCAACTTCAACAAATAATTAATGCATCAATTAATTTTACATCAACTTATAATTTGAATAACTACAACTGTACTGATTTTGGTATAGAGATTGGAAATCTAGGCGGTCTTGGTCTTCCAGCTGCAAACGGCACATGGCCGGGCGGCAGTGGCTCTAACCCTGGAGCACTTGGATTATATATCAGAAATTTAACCCCTCCAGCTGGGGTTACAACAAATACGACTGCAGGAAATGCACCTGCTACTCATAAAGGATGTTAATTTAAAACAGCAAAAATGAAAAAGATGAAACTAATATTATTATTGACTATAGTGACTTTTAGTTGTAAAACTGAAGATGTAAAAAAAGAGTTGATTTCAGAATTTATTGAAAAAGTGATTTTAGATAAATCATATAATATTGATAACATAAATGAATATTTGGATTTAGAAAAAGATTCTTTAATTCCAGATTCTGAACTATTAAAATTTCTTAATTTTAATATTGACTTCTTAAGAGGTGAAATAAAAGATATGAAACAGCTTGATATTATGTCTTATAAAGACTTTATTGATAACGAAAAATTTAGTTCATATAATATAAATTACCCTAAAAGCGAGGATGTCTTTTTCGTTGTTAAAAAAAACAAGTTAATTACTTCAATTATCGTTAGTGATGATACTAAAATTTTATCTTTTTTTACTGGATTAATTAAACATAAAGATAATATAAACCCGTACATGATAAATAAACGCTGAAATTAGCTTAAAATAATAGCATCTTTTAAATAAAAAAAGCAGCCAAATGGCTGCTTTTTCTATAAGTACTACACTGGCCACGAATTCCATGGAATTCTAGAGAGAATCAAAATTAAGGCGACGGTATAAAAAATCGCGATGGTTTTGTATTTAGGCCCTGATATTAATTTTTTCTTGTGTTTAGAATAACCAATCGTTATCAAAGCAACCGCTAAGATATTAATAATTGGATGTTCTACAAGGTATAAGCGTATGTCTGCATTCTTCATAACTTCCCCAACCCCTAAGTTGCTCCACTGTCCAAAACGCTCAGAGGTGAAATACAACAGCAGTCCAATAAGCAATTGAATGTGTGAAACAATCAAGGTAAATAGGGATACTCGAAATGCTTTGGCATCGTAGTCTTTTTTTCCGAAGTAGCCTATAAGGGCTTTAGAAACTGCCAATATAAGTACTGCGAGTACTAAATAGGCCCAATAGGAATGAACTGTTTTGATCATGAGATTTTGGTTTTATGAGTTTTAAAATGTAAAGATACCTGTTTAATTCCATTTATTTTCTGCATCATCACCACCCCAAATCAGAGTCGCCAAATAAGGGTTGTCTATAAAAGGGTTTCTATTGCCTTGAGCAGAGTATATAACAGTATTTCTTTGGTTCTCAAATTCTGATACTGGATCTTCAATGTTCCAAGTTATAAAGAGGTCCAAATCCCCTACCGAGTCAAAACTCTCCCCATATCGTATATTTAAATACAAGATCATACGTGCAACATCGCCACGCCATTCGTCGCCAGGATACCATCCGTTAGATGATGTCAAGTAATTGCCTCCACTTCCATCTGCAAACGCTTTGTTGCTCCGTGTTGAATTAACATCATCATCGCACACTCTTAGGTGATGTAAATCGGTTAAAGCAATATTAGAGCCTAATAAAGATTGTGGATAAACGTGTTCCGTATTAAATGTCTGAGGTGAATGGGAGTTTGAACCAGAAGTATATTCTTGCCAATAGCGCGTTTCTCCAGTATACATCAAAACAACATTATTTGTATTTGTTAAATCGGCATCCGCATCATATAAATAGTCATGACGTTGTGTGTACGATAATATTGTGGTATGGTTCTCAGATGTATGGTTTGCTAATTCAGCATACATTAAATCTGGGTCTGCAACAAACTGAATTCCTGTATAATAACCGATTAAATCGCCTGGAATATTAAAAGAAAAGGAATCTAATACTGTAATTGATACCACAGCCGATGAACAGGTATTGTTTGGAGTATCGTCATCACAAATACTATACATAAAACTATCCGTACCCAAGTAATTTGTTGGTGGTGTGTATTCTACTGAACCATCAGAGTTCAACACAACAACGCCCAAGGTTTGGGAAGAATCTATTGAAGAAAGGACCGCTTCATCAATGACAGTGTCGTTTTCTAATAGATTGGTAATTATTTTAGAAGTGTTTTGAGAAACATTATGAGCATCGTCTTCCGCAACTGGATTCCCTTGGTCTGCAACGATGATCGTCACTGTTGCTGTAGAGCAATCGGCTGGCGAGTCGTTATCACAGAGTGTATAAGTAAAAGAATCTTCTCCAATAAAATTAACGGCTGGAGTATAGATATACGTATCATCTCTATTGTCAACTATGGTTCCGCCTTCCACTGTGGTTTCATCAAAGGAGGTTATGACCGCATTGTCCTCAACGGTATCATTTGATAATAAGTTTTCAATAATAAAGTCGGTGTCTTCTAGGGCGTCAAAGGAGTCGTCAACTGCTATAGACTGACCTGTATTATTATTATTGTTTGTATCTGGGTTGCTTGATCCGGAATCATCTCCCGAACTACAATTAATAAACAAACTAGTAAAAAGGAAAATTGGTATAATTTTTTTCATTCTCAAATATATTAAAATTAAAACATAAAGCCATCTATAAAATAGATGGCTTTTGTGATGTTAAAAAAAATGTATAGGGGTATTAGTTAACAACCCACATTCCGTCCGTTTTAATAAGACTCATGATTTCGTTTCCTGTTGCACCAGTATAGACAACAAATTTAAGAACATATTTTTGTCCTTCCTCAGCAGAAGCATCCATATCATCTAATAATACATTGAATGCTTCAAGTAACATACTGTCTGACCAGTAATTAGAGCTTGAAGTTCTTCTGTCAAAACTTTCAAAATATCCGACGTTATCAGCAGGACCAGGGTATTGATCTATAAATGCACTTGATATCAAAGCAACATCATCTGAAGTTAGATCATACTTGATTGTATTGTCTGGAACCCAGCTTTCTCCATCATGACCAAACTGAACTGTTTCTACAATTTCGTTTTCATAGGGATGAAATGCTACTCCGTCAAAGATATATGCTGCCGTAAAACTTTTCGTAACTCCACTGCCCATATATAATTCATACATAGATAACACAACATCGCCAGGACTTCTTGGGTCAAATTGATATACGTCTAACAAAGCAACAGGAATTTTAATGTCTGCTTCATCTGAACTTGAAAAGTTAGGATAACCTTCTCCCATTGCAGAGTACTGATCTTCTGTAAATCCAGTAAACTTTTTCCAATTTCCGTTTTCATAAGAAAAACCATTTGTGAGCGTACTTACGCTTCCAGAATAGTAATCATATCTTAAAGAAACAAAATCACCTTCAGTTGGGCTAGGGTAAGTAGCATCTAAGTAATCATATACATGTCCACTGTCTGAAAAGTTTCCATATGATTGACCTGTGATTGCATTACATTCTGCTGATGAAAGCTCATAAACTTCAGCGTCATATGTAGAAATTGGATTGTATATATTAAATGATACTAAAGCACTTGAACCAAGTCCCCAAACAGGAAATATATCTGACAATAACGCTGGAATCATATCCTTGGCATCTTCTGTTGAATTAAAATTGCCATAGTTTAAACTTAAAGCATCGTAATCATCATCTGTGAGCGTATAAACGGCGTCACCAACAATTGGACTTGCTTGTGCATCTAATTCGTTATAGATGTCTTCATTAGGGTTACAACTCATCATTGTTGTTCCTAAAATTGCTAAACAATAAATTATTTTTTTCATTTTGTTTTTTTTTAGAAATTAAGTTTTGCGCCAAGGCTGAATGTTCTTCCGTAACCATAATACACCAAAGCAGTGCTAGATACAGATCCAGATCCATCTCTAGCATCTGAAATATATTCCGTGTCAAACGCATTGTTCATGCGAGCCGTCATAGTCGTTTCAAAAGGTCCTAAGTCGAAAGTATGACTGATTACTGTGTCAAACAAGCCGTAATCAGGCATTTTCCATGCGTCTGGAGCTCCTTGAGTTCCTCTATCACTTGGATCAAAATCAGCATAAATATTAGCATAGTAATTGTAATCAACAATAAACTTTGTTTTTGGAGTTAATTTATAATTAATTCCTAAAGCCATTGTTGTTTGAGCTGCATCAGCAACATGTAAATCTTTTATAAATAAGTTTACATTGTCAACAACTTCTTGATCTTCATTTACAATTTGAACATTTTCTACATCGCTATCCCATCTCCAATCACCAAATGAAGCCATTCCTGTGATTTTTAATTTTTCTGTAGCTCTGTAAACAAAATCTAATTCAAGTCCTTGGTGAACAGCATCCACACCTAAAATATTAGCAACAGCATTCGTATTGTCTGGCTGTCTGAAACTTTGAGTTTCTGTTCTGTCTCTCCATGCAGTATAGTATACATTTACATTCGCAGACAACTTACCTGATCTGTATCCGTACCCTAATTCAAAACTAGTAATTTTTTGATTTTCTGCATCTGCATTAATCGTCTCATTATTGAAGTTCAAGAATACTGCATCAAAACCTGCAGCTTTTTCAAAGTATCCAATGTTTACAAAAACATTGTTTTTAGCATCAATTCTGTAGTTAGCACCCCCTTTAGCACTGTAGCCTACGAAATTGTAAGTATCTGTAGTTTGTAATGCATCAGAATCTAAGTAATTGAAATAATCAACTCTTTGGTACGATGTATTTGATAATGCTAAAGAAACAAATGTGTTGAAGTTTTCATTCACATCATACTCTAACTGAGCAAATGCTCCTAACCAACCTACATTACCGTCATTATAATAACTTCTTTTATCTCCTACTTGCAATGCTGCATTAGGATTGTTTTCGTTATTGTTATCTAGGAAGTACTGTCCTCCTAAAAGATCTGTAACTGTTTGATAGTGCTTACCTGTGTAGCTTCTAACATCTAATCCAGTTAACAAAACAAGATCGTCTGAAAAATCTGTTTTGAAAGTCGATAACGCTCCAAACCAATTGTGGTCGTTGTGAGATGCTCTCAAAACTGTTTCTGATCCGAGTGCTCCTCTTGCGATGTTTTCGTCAACAATTTGATCGAAATCTATAGTTCCATATAAACCATTTCTGTAATCACTGTAACCTGAACCGTCAAAAATAAATTTATTCTCACCTGCAGTTCCTCCTCCGCCACCAGAGCCAAAAGAAGCATACAATACAGTAGATAAACTAGACTTTTCACTAATTGTCCAGTAGTGATTTAATGACATTTGTGGTTTGTTGTAGAAGTTATCCTCTTGATGAGTAACTTCTCCATTTTTGTAACCCCAATCTGAATTGAATTTTCTGCCTCTTTCTGAGTTTTTGAACGTTTCAATTAACTGTCTGTTTTGTCTTTGTCCATGACGTTGTTTAGCTCCAAACACTGAGAATGATATTTTATGAGCGTCATTGATTTCTTTAGATAAGTTTAAGAAATAAGATACACCATTAAATTCCGTACCATCAACATAGCCATTTCCTCTTGTTCTCGCTGCAGAAACTGTAGCGGCAAGACCATTATCCATAACCCCTGTAGAGTAAGTTGCACCTAGTTTTTCATATCCATCATTTGCAATTGACGAAAACACATTACCCCCAGTTTCAACATCCGTTGTTTTAGTGATAATATTAATGGTTCCTCCAATAGAAGGTACTGCTACTCGAGAAGCTCCAAGACCTCTTTGAACCTGCATAGAAGAAGTAACATCTCCGAGTCCAGCCCAGTTACTCCAGTATACACGACCATTTTCCATGTCATTGACTGGAATACCATTTATAAGTACGGCAACATTTTCTGAGTTAAACCCTCTAAGGTTAATTCTACCATCACCATATCCACCTCCAGCTTTTGTCGCATAGACACCTGGAGTTGATTTTAAAATTTCAGGAAATTCTTGTGTTCCTAATTTAAGTTCAATTTCAGCCGCTCTGATTGTTGAAACTGCTACGGGTGTTTTTCTGTCCACTGCAACAGAAGCAAAAATTTGAACTTCTTCTAAACCGAATTCACTTGCTTCTAGTGAAACGGATCCGAGGTCCATATTCCCAGTAAAAGAAATTGTTTTAGACACAAAGCCAACATAGGAAATTACGACCTCACCAGTTGAGCTTGAAGAGTTAATCGTAAAGTTTCCATCGAAATCAGAAGATACGCCATTTGACGTTCCTTTCTCTACAACAGTAGCTCCTGGTAAAGGCGCTTGTTGTCCAGCGTCAATGATTGTACCTGTCACAGTGCTTTGAGCAGCAACTGATAACGTACACACCATCAAGGCGAAAGATAATAATTGTGTAATCTTTTTCATAATTTTAATTATGTTTAATAATTGGTTAAATTTATTAAACAAAAGTAAGGATTATTAAACAGATTACAATTATCTTATTATTAACAATATGAGTTTGATTGTTAACAAAAAATTAATAGCTCTTTTAGCTGTTCTTCTTGTAGTGCCTTAAAAGATTGATAGTAGAAGCGTCGTGGTTCGTTACAGAACCCGTGTTAATTTCATCTAAAATTTTGGTCGCTAATTGTTTACCTAATTCGACTCCAAATTGATCATAACTAAAGACATTCCACACCACTCCTTGAACAAATATTTTGTGTTCATACATCGCAATTAATTTCCCTAAACTTTCAGGAGTGAGTTGTTTGATAAAAATGGTATTGGTTGGTTTGTTGCCTTCAAATACTTTAAAAGGAACAATTTCTGCGGAGGTGCCTTCTGTCTGTACCTCAGCTTCTGTTTTACCATTTAACAGTGCTTCTGTTTGTGCAAAAAAGTTAGAAATCAGTTTATCTTGGTGGTCTTTATTGCCGTGTAATGATTTTGTAAACCCAATAAAATCCGCAGGAATCAATTTTGTTCCTTGGTGGATTAATTGGAAAAAGGCATGTTGCGAATTGGTGCCAGGCTCTCCCCAAACTAAATTCCCTGTTTGGTAGTCCACTTGCTTCCCAGATCGGTCAATGCTTTTCCCATTACTTTCCATAATGGCTTGCTGAAGGTAAGTGGCAAATTGATTCAAATATTGCGTGTAAGGGATGACTGCTTCACTTTCTGCTTTGAAAAAATTATTATACCAAATGCTTAAAAAAGCCAAGACGGTTGGAATGTTTGTTTCAAATTCTTCTTCTTTAAAATGGGTATCCATTTTATGGGCTCCTTCTAAAAGTGCCTCAAAGTTCTCATATCCAACAGACAAACTAATGCTTAATCCGACGGCACTCCAAAGCGAAAAACGACCGCCTACCCAATCCCACATAGGAAAGATGTTGGAAGGCTCAATGCCAAAGGCTTGTACCTTCGCAGTATTGGTGGACACTGCTACAAAATGCTTGGCGACATCGTCTTGAGTGGCATAGTTTAAAAACCACTCTCTAATGGTGTTTGCATTTGATAGTGTTTCTTGAGTGGTGAATGTTTTAGAGACAATTACAAAAAGCGTGGTTTCTGGATTGAGTGTTTTTAAGACTTCGTTGACGTGATCGCCATCCACATTACTCACAAAATGAGGTGTGAGATGATTGCCGTAAAAAGCCAAAGAATCCACCACCATAGCAGGTCCTAAATCTGAACCGCCTATTCCGATATTCACAATATCGGTAAATGCTTTATTTGTGTATCCTTTTTTAGTACCATTGATAATGGCCTCCGAAAAGTTTTTTATTAAAGTTTTTGCCTTATATATTTCTGGCATCACATTTTCGCCATCGACTAAAACATTAGTGTCTTCAGGCGCTCTCAGTGCGGTATGAAGTACAGCTCTGCCTTCAGTGTGATTGATCACATCGCCTTCAAAATATTTTGAAATGGCATCTTTTAGTTGAAGTTCCTCAGCCAATTCTTTAAAAAGTGTCATGGTTTCAGAATTGATTCTGTTTTTTGAAAAATCAACATAAAAATCGTCCCATTGTATGGTGAATTCATCTGCACGGCCTGGGTTTTCAGCAAACCATGTTTTCATGTGCTGATCCTTGATTGTTTCAAAGTGAACTTTTAATTTTGCCCACGTTTTTGTTTCAGTTGGATTTATTGATTGTAATGCCATCAGTTAATTTTAAATATATAATATTAGTTTATTGAATCGAGTTGTTGTCTTAAAGGCGCGATAAATTCCTCAAAGTTAGATTTTAAATGTGCTGGTAATGCTTTTGCATCTGGTAATTTTTGACGAAAGGGATCTACTTGCTTTCCGTTTTTCCAAAAACGATAGCATACATGGGGACCGCCCGTATTTCCAGTCATGCCTACTTTGCCAATTACGTCGCCTTGTTTGACGTAGTCCCCAACCTTCACCAAGCGTCTGCTCATGTGCAGATACTGAGTGCTAAAGGTAGCGTTATGTCTAATCTTTACATAGTTTCCATTGCCTCCTTTTCGTCTCGATTCAATGACGGTTCCGTTGGCGGTTGCTAAAATAGGTGTGCCAATTGGGGCTGCAAAATCGGTTCCTTTATGAGGTTTTACACGGTTTCCGTAATAAGCAATTCTTCTTTTTAGATTGTATCTAGAGGAAATGCGACTGAATTGTAAGGGTGCTTTCAAAAAGGCTTTACGAAGACTTTTGGCGTTTTCATCAAAATAATCGGTGTTGTTTTTCGACTCTTGATTCATATAATTGAAGGCATAAAATGCCTCGCCTTTGTGTTCAAAATATGCTGCTTTGATACTTTCAATCCCTGCATATACAGAGTCGTCCACAAAACGTTCGTTATAAATCACTTTAAAATTATCGCCTTTTTGGAGTCTCGAAAAATCGATGGTCCAAGCATAAATATCATCAGACATATCATAAATCAATTGGGTAGGCAGTCCTTGATTTTCCATCGTTTCAGAAAGTGTACTTTCTATGACACCAAAGGATTCCTTTTCAATGATTTTAACGGGCTTTCTTTCAATACTCGCAATAATTGAATCACAAAATTCAACGACTAGGTATTCTATTTTACTAGGCTGATATATGAAAACCAAGGGGGCCTTAGTCTCTTCTTTCGAAAACAAAACCGTGTAAGGTTTCCCAATTCTCAGGCGGCGTACATCAAAAACCTCTTTTGTTTTTTCTGAGATATGATGGATTTTCGGATAAAATAACTGATGTTTTTCGAGCAGTACGCCAAAACTATCTCCACTTCTCACAGTGTCGTTTATAACCTGATAATTATTGAGGTTGTAACCGAATTTAAAATTATCTGGTTGAATCGTTACCTCCTCTATTACTTCTTCAACCAAAGTGTCTTTCGAACAACTTTTAAAAATACTGTAAAGGCTGATTGCAACAAATCCGTAAAGGAAAAATTTTACATTAAAATACTTTTTATACTTACTCAACGTCATGTCCCCAATTATCTTTTTCATCTTGGCTCCAAAGTTCAGGAAAAAATATTCGTTTTTGGTATTTTGGATGCATATATTTTTGCCAATCGCTTCCGCCGGTAGCTTCTCCATCGCCATCTTTTCCTAAAATATAGTGTTTAGCGGCGTTATAGTGCGCCATCACCCATGTGATGTTAACGGTATAATCATAATGCCTCATAGCCTCCACAAGACTCTTTTTTTGTTGGGCTTCAAGGGGTAATTCTTTGAAACGTGTCCAAATATTTTTGGTGTTATAGACCTTCATAAAGGTGATAAATTCTTCTTTATAACGATTTTCAAAGTTGGATAATAAGGTAGATTTCTGACCTGTTTTGTAATCTTTCCCAGCAGCTTGCCAATACAAATGTTCAAAGGCGTGCTCAAAAGGAGTCTCTCGATCAATATTGCCACGAAAACGCACATCAATCAGATTAATAAGTTCTGTAGAAGCAAATTCAATTTTACGATATTGTGCACTTTGAAACCCACTCGCAGGGGTTAGTGTATGTCTGAATTTATTATACTGAGCGACATCCATCCCTTCTCTCATGATATTGAAAGAGGTGGTTAACATATCAAAATAACGACTGATTCGCATGAGTTTGTCTTGAAAAAAATTGACTTCTAAAGAAGACGAATCGGAAACTTGTTTAATTTCCCAAAGAATCATTTTAAAAATCAATTCATTAATTTGATGGTAAGCAATAAATACCATTTCGTCAGGAAGATTGGTCCGTTGAATTTGCAAGCCTAATAACGCATCTGTATGTATATAGTCCCAGTAGGTTATGGAGTTACTGTGCAATAATCCTTCGAGATGCACTTCACGATCTTGATGTATCGCACTGTATTTATCATCAAGAAGATTTAATAATTCTTCAGTAGTCGGTTTTTTTGTCATCGCTTTTTATAGTTGGATTTCAAAGGGGTGCTTAAGTCCTTTTAAGGCTTCTAAATCGGCTCTTAATGAGCCAACTTGTAAATCTGCTTTTATTTTAATGGGCACTTTATTTTTGTCGGCGCTCACCCATAATGTTAAACTTTCTTCTTCTTTAAAAACGCGTCCAGCCATGACATAAGGTCTGAATTTTATACACTTAATTTTTCCAAACTCCGTATCAATCGTTTCTCGACCCAAATATTTTAGTTTAAATAAAAACGTTTCACCGTCAAAAAATATATTAAGCTCTACGACATCTCCTTCTTGGATGGTATCTGTATTGTAATTATTTCTCAAATAATAATATGCCGACACTAAATCTTGGATGTTTTGCTCAATATCAACCGTTGAATGTGTGTTGTCTTTCAAATCATTTATCAGTGCTTTATTTTGCACATGATCAAAATCTACAATTCTATTTTTGGTATAGCCACCTTCGTCAATATTTCTAACAAACTTATAAGGCTGACCAGTTACTTTATCAAAATGACTTTCGTAATGGTCTTCAACTTTAAAAACCCACTTCACAGGACCTGTTGTCCAGCCTTTTCCAACGACTTTATAGACAGGAATGTTTTTGTAAATACTTTCAGTTACTTCGAGAGTGGCGTTGCCTGCTTTCATCCACCCACTATAGCTGAGTTTAAATCGGAGCCATTCTCCTGCTTGAAAAGAAGAGGACTCTTGAGCGCCTAAGAACTGGAAGCTTATAAATAAAAGGAGTATTAATACTGATTTTTTCATTAAAATATATGATAGATCATGAGTTCAACGTATTATAATGGTGGTTACAAATTTGCAATTATTATTCCAAACTATAAAATGAATGCCTCTTAAGTCCATAATATTTTTTTGTTGGGGCTTATAAAGCTTAAAACCAGTAACCGACATTCACATAAAAACCCGACTCGTTTGACCCTCCAGACCAGTTGTATTTTAACTCTATAGGTCCAAAAATTGTTTCTAATCCATACCCAACTGAATACCCTCCATAAGAAGGTGATTCAAACCATTTGCTGTTTAAAAAAATATCATCACCAATATTAGCGAAATTGGCTGAAAAATTAAAATGATGGTTGTTTATAAACTCATAATCAAGTGTCGAAGCTATTTTTACAAAACTATTTCCATTAAGCGAAAAATAATCATATCCATAAAACGTAGAATAGTTATTAAAATAATTAGACCCATAGCCTCCAAGTCCAAAATGAAGTATCTTAGTATCGCTACTTCCAACCTTAAACCCGCCTTCAGTGCTTACATTCATAGAAAGTTTGTCTGCGATTTTAAATGCTTTTGATATTTGGGATTTAAAGGTTGTTAATTCGTTGAAATCATCCCTGAAGTCTGAGGATGCAAAATAAAATTTAAAATTACCTTCAAAAAGGAACCCGCTTGTGGGGAAAAATTTATTGTCGATGGTATCAATCTTTAGTGACCCGAAAAGGCTATAGAATTCTCCATCCTCAATCCTATATTCTGTGGTGTCAAAAACGGATAAAAACACATTATCATTCGTGGTGATTTTTAAATCCTTCAACTCCACTCCAATTTTTAGTGCTAAGTCTTTTTTAATCAACGTTTCTGCAAAAATTTGGTGCGTAAACTCACTGAAAGTCATCTGAATTTTATCGATTTCTGGATACATACCTTCGTCAATGAGTCCCGCTGGATTAGTGAAATTATCAAACCCTATATATTTAGAGTTTATCCCCACACTCCAATAAAAACCCTTATCAATATAATAGTCAAAATTGTAGCGGGTGTTATCTCCTAGAATAAAATCCAACGATACCACATCATTTTTAAAAATCAATTGTTTTTTAGTTAAGTTGAGTAGTGCTGCGCTTTTATACAACGGATCGTAGTGTACTCCAAACTTTATAAAGGCCGTATTTTTTGCCTCTGTAACTTTCGCACTGAAATTATACCCTTGATCAGCAGGAGAAAATTTATATAAAAAACTGTCAAAATTATTTGTGGCTACTAAATTGTTTACCCCTTTACTAAAGTCGTCAAAACTAATTGTTTCACCAGTTCTAAATCTCAATTTTCCTCTCACGTACGCAGCGGTATATTTATTTAGGCCAGAAATTGAAATGTCATTAATTTTAATTTTTTGAATTTCGGGGATACTCGCCTCTGTTTTTGTGAAATTTTGTGCCTTAGCAATCGTTTTTAATCCCTCTAGATGTGGAGATACTGCTGTTTGTCCTTTCCGAATAATTTCGTCACCGTCTTTAAAAGAAACAATCGAATATTCAGACACTTTGGGTTTGATGTATATATCAGTTAATTTGGACTTCCCTACCATCTCTTCAGCTACTCTAAAGTTACTAATTTGAATCAAAATATTAGATACCGATTCCAACTTATTAATTGTAAGAAGACCATCTTGCACATCAACTCCAATAATGATGTCTAAGTCTTTTGATTCTAACCCTATTATAGGATAATTATTCACGATGCCTCCATCCATTAATAATTTATTATCCAATGTTACGGGCTGATAAAGGGTTGGCAAGGCGCTGCTCGCTGCAATTGCTTGTGCTAAATTTCCATGGTCTAAAACAACTTCTTGACCCGTTTGCATATCCGTTGCAATACAATAAAATGGAACTGGAAGTTTACTAAAATCTTTAACCCCACTGACATTTAAAGTTAATTTTGAAAGTAAATTGAATACGTTTTGCCCTCTCGAAATAGAAGACGGCAAGTGAATCTTAAAGTTGCTAAAAGGGAGTGATAGCGCATATTTTTCTGCGTTTTTTCGTTCATAAAACGTCTTAGATTTTCTTGGTACTGCATCCGTTATAAGAAGATCAAAATTGGCTGCACTAATAATAGAATCCAATTGCTTTCCTGAATATCCAGCCGCATACAAGCCTCCAATGACAGCCCCCATACTTGTGCCCGCAACGTAATCGACACGAACACCTAAGCTGTCCAAAGTTTTTAGCACTCCTATATGTGCAAATCCTTTGGCGCCCCCACCACTAAGAACTAAGCCAACTCTTGGATTTTTTCGCTCAGATTCTTGAGAAAAACTCCAATGAAAAAAGAATAGAAAAAATAAGATTAATAGGTTACGCATGGGGTTTATTTTGATAGTAATTATAAATAATATGAGCTTTTGACACTCCAATAACTTGCTCTAATTCATCTAAGGCTGCAAATGAAACACGTTGTGCAGACTTGAAATTTTTTAATAACTCTAAAATTGTTTTGTCTCCAATACCAACTATAGATTCCAACTCCGAGTTTAAGGCCGTTTTACTTCGTTTGTTTCGATGATGCTCAATTCCAAATCGATGCGCTTCATTCCGGAGTTGCTGTATAATTTTTAGTGTTTCGCTTTTTTTGTCTAAATATAAGGGAATTGGATCATTTGGATAGAATAATTCTTCCAAACGTTTTGCAATTCCGATGATTGCAATTTTTCCACGCAGCTCTAAATCGTCCAAACTCTTTAAAGCAGCAGATAATTGCCCTTTCCCTCCATCAATGATTATTAACTGTGGCAAGGGCAGTTTTTCCTCTAGCAAGCGTTTATAGCGTCGGTAAACCACCTCGGTCATAGAAGCATAATCATCAGGACCTTCGACTGTTTTAATATTAAAATTACGGTATTCTTTTTTGCTCGGTTTTCCGTTTTTAAAAACAACACAAGCGGCTACGGGGTGTGTTCCTTGAATATTTGAATTGTCAAAACATTCAATATGGGTTGGTGCTTCTGAAAGTCTCAAGTCTGATTTCATCTGCGCCATGATCCGATCTACATGACGGTCGGGATCTGTTATTTTAACCTGCTTTAATTGTTCCAGGCGTTGGTACTTCGCATTCCGTAGCGACAGATCAATCAACTGTTTTTTATCCCCTACTTTGGGAATAGTGATCCTGAAATCTGGCCCTAAATTGACTTCAAAAGGCACATAAATATCTTTGGATTCGAGCGCAAAACGTTGACGCATTTCTGTAATGGCAAGTTCTAACAACGCTTGATCGCTTTCTTGAAGTTTCTTTTTCAGCTCCATGGTATGCGACCGAATGATCGCTCCATAAGAAAGTTGTAAAAAGTTGACATAGGCATAACTTTCATCGCTCACAATTGAAAACACATCTACATTGCTAATTTTAGGATTCACAATGGTTGATTTTGCTTGATAATTTTCAAGAACTTGTAATTTTTCTTTCAAGGATTGTGCCGCTTCAAACTCTAAATTTTCTGCAAATGTTTTCATTTGAGATTTAAAAACAGAGATTGAATTTTTAAAATTTCCTTTTAAGATTTCGCGAATCGTAGCAATGTTTTCTAAATAGGAGGCTTCGGCTTCTCTGGCTTCACAAGCCCCTTTACAGTTGCCTAAATGGTACTCCAAACATACTTTATATTTCTGATTGTGAATTTTTTCTTTAGATAAATCGTACTTACAGGTACGAAGAGGAAACAGACCTTTTATCAGATCTAAAAGCGTATATACCGTTTTGATACTGGTATAGGGTCCAAAATATTCAGACCCATCTTTAATCATACGTCGAGTTTGAAACACTCTCGGAAAAGGTTCTTTTTTAATGCAAATCCAAGGGTAGGATTTATCATCTTTTAAGAGCACATTATAGCGAGGCTGGTATTTTTTTATCAGATTATTTTCAAGCAATAAGGCATCCGTTTCCGTCTCTACGACAATGTGCTTAATCTCAACAATTTTTTTAACAAGCACATTTGTTTTTCCGTAGTCATGCACTTTATTAAAATACGAGCGCACCCGATTTTTTAAATTTTTTGCTTTACCTACATAGATGACCACGCCTGCAGCGTCATAAAATTGATAGACGCCAGGCGTGTTGGGCAAGGTTTTTAATTGAAGCTCTATGTTGGAATTACTCATTAATTCAAAGATATATTAATTCCAACGATTGTAAAAATTGAATTTGCATTTTTAGTATCTTGCAAGGGTATAACCATCCGATATCATGAATATTGTAATATTATCGCGTAATAAAGATCTATACTCAACTCAAAGACTTGTTGAGGAAGGAGAACGTCGGAATCACCTAGTAGAAGTGATTGACCCTTTGGAATGCGATTTGATTATTGAAAAAGAAAAACCAACGGTTTCTCATAACGATAAATATCTGGATTATGTAGATGCGATCATTCCGCGCATTGGCGCTTCTGTAACCTATTATGGTTGTGCAGTGGTCCGACAGTTTGAAATGATGAATGTGTTTTCGACCGTTTCCTCAGATGCTATTATCCGTTCTAGAGACAAACTAAGGAGTTTTCAACACCTTTCCAAAGCGGGTGTAGATATGCCTAAAACTGTATTTACCAATTATTCTTTTGATGTAGAAAAAGTGATTTCTCATGTCGGCGGAACTCCTGTGGTCATCAAATTGTTGGAAGGTACGCAAGGGATTGGTGTGGTTTTGGCAGAAACCAAAAACGCAGCTGAGTCTGTACTAGAAGCTTTTAACGGATTGGAAGCGAGAGCACTTGTACAAGAGTATATTGCAGAAGCTAAGGGCAGCGATTTACGTGCCTTGATTGTAGATAATCAGGTGGTAGGCGGTATGAAACGCCAAGGAAAAGAGGGCGAATTTAGATCTAATCTTCACAGAGGGGGAACTTATACCTATCACAAACTCAACGAAGAAGAAATTAAGCTTGCTTTGAAAGCGGCTCAAAAATTGAAATTACCCATTTGTGGGGTCGATATTTTACAATCGAACCGTGGACCTTTAATTATGGAAATCAATTCAACCCCAGGGCTCGAAGGGATTGAAGGGGCATCGAAAAAAAATATCGCACAAGCTATTATAACTTATATTGAAAGAAATAGACACTCATAGTGGTGTGCTTATTTATGTTTCAACAAAAACTATAGAGTGAAAAAATCAGAATTAAGAACACACTACAAAAAACTTCGAAAGAAACTAAGTTCCAAACAGATGAACGATTTGAGTCTTCAAATCGCAAACTCAGTCCTTGAACTTCCAATATGGAAATATTCATTTTTTCATGTATTTTTAACAATTGAATCTTTAAAAGAAGTCCTCACGGAACCAATCTTATCGATTCTATCAGGGAAGGACAAACACATTGTGGTGTCTAAAAGCGACTTTAAAACCCGAACCATGTCGCATGTGTTATTACAAGACAATACCATTCTTAAACCAAATTCGTGGAACATACCAGAACCTGAAAATGGCATCCCTATTAGTAATGAACAAATAGAGGTCGTGTTTATTCCTTTAGTGGCTTTTGATGTAAAAGGAAATCGTATTGGGTATGGAAAAGGGTTTTATGATGAGTTTTTAAAAAACTGTTCAAAAGATACTTTAAAAATTGGACTTTCATTTTTTGAAGCTGAGGCAGCCATAGACGGAATTGAACCGCATGACATCCCTTTAGATTATTGTGTGACTCCAGAAAAAATTTATACGTTTTAAGTCGTTAAGGACTTTGGGAATACTTTTTTATTAAACACTAAAAGCAATCCAACGCCCGTACTAATCGCTATATCTGCAACGTTAAAAACAGGGTCAAAAAAGGAGAAGTAATTCCCTCCGACAAATGGAATCCATTCGGGGAAATAGCCTTTAAATAAAGGAAAATAAAGCATGTCCACTACTTTGCCATGAAATAGATCTCCATAGCCTTCCGAGGCAAATAAGGTCGCCGTTTGTCCCAAACTTCCATCGAAAATAATACCGTAAAAAACGGAGTCGATAATATTTCCCAACGCTCCCGAAAAAACCAATGCTAACGCCACAGTCAGAGTTTTGGAAGTCATTTTCTGGAGGCTTTGATTCAGCCAATAACCAATGCCACAAACAGCAAAAATTCTAAAAATGGTTAAAAATAATTTGGCACTCGAATCGGATATATAAGAAGAAATATCACTGAGTTTGGCGCCCCACGCCATGCCTTCATTTTCAATAAAAAATATTCTGAATCCTTCAAAAACCCTCAGTTCTTGCCCTAGCTCAAAGTGGGTTTTGATGTATATTTTTGAGGCTTGATCTATAAAAAGAATCACCGCGACTAATAAAAGTGTCTGTTTTTTAGACATTTTATTATTGCATATTCTTTGCTTCAATACTTAAAGTCGCGTGTGGAACTAACAACAAACGATTTTTGTTGATGAGTTTTTTAGTCACTCTACAAACACCATACGTCTTGTTTTCAATTCTGTTCAAGGCGTTTTTCAGGTCTCTAATAAACTTCTCTTGACGGATGGCCAATTGCGAATTTGATTCTTTACTCATCACTTGACTGCCTTCATCAAAAGCTTTAAACGTTGGCGACGTATCTTCAGTGCCGTTGTTTAAATCATTCATATAAGCACTTTTAATAAGGTCTAAATCGTGCTGTGCCTTCTCGATTTTTTTAAGAATGAGTATTTTGAATTCTTCTAAATCGTTATCCGAATATCTACTTGTATTTTCAATGGACATAATTATATGGATTTTTGGATATACAACTTGGTGTTAATCGCATCAAAAGAAATGTCAACACCCTTATCTAGTTGTGCTACTAAGTGTAGCTCTTCCGTTAATGTTTCTAGTTTAATATATTCTAAATTTTGTTTTACAGCGTTATCGATAGCAACTTCTGATTGTAAATAAACCTCAATTCGATCGGTGAGTTCAAATCCAGAATCTTTTCTTAAATTTTGAATTCTATTGACCAATTCTCTCGCGATTCCTTCCTCTTTTAAAGCTTCCGAAATGGTAACATCCAAAGCGACCGTTACGGCTCCTTGATTGGCTACCAACCATCCTTCGATATCTTGAGAGGTAATCTCTACATCATTGCGCTCCAAATTAATACTTTTTCCATTAATTTCAATACCTAACTCTCCTTTTTCTTCAATTTCCTTGATGTCTTCGGGTTTTAGGTTTTGAATGGCATTGGCAATTAACTTCATGTCCTTTCCAAATCGTGGGCCCAAAGCTTTAAAATTTGGCTTGATTTGTTTCACCAAAATATCGGATGCATCTTCTAACAATTCAACTTCTTTCACATTGACTTCGTGTTTTACCAAGTCGGCAATCGCTAAAATATCTTCTTTTTGAATGGTGGAATTCACCGGAATCATGATTTTTTGTAAAGGCTGTCGAACTTTGATTTTTTCTTTTGCGCGTAAAGACAAGACTAAGGATGAAATTGTTTGTGCTTGCTCCATTTTACGCTCTAAATTTTTATCGATGAGCGTTGTGTCTGCCGATGGGAAATCTGCTAAATGGATACTTTCAAAGGTTTCTTTGTGTGTTGCTGAATTCAAATCTAAATACAAACGATCCATAAAGAAAGGCGCGATAGGAGCTCCCAACTTCGCAATGGTTAACATACAGGTGTATAAGGTTTGATAAGCGGATATTTTATCGGTTTGATACTCCCCTTTCCAGAAGCGTCTTCTACTGAGGCGGACATACCAGTTGCTTAAATATTCTTGTGTAAATTCTGAAATAACACGGGCTGCTTTTGTGGGCTCATAGTCCGCATAATAGGCATCCACTTTCTCAATTAATGAGTTTAATTCTGATAAAATCCAGCGGTCAATTTCTGGACGGTCTTCAGTTGAAATGTCCGCCTCCGCATAGCTGAATTTATCAATATTTGCATAGAGAGTGAAAAATGTATAAGTATTGTATAAGGTTCCGAAAAACTTACGTTTCACTTCTTCAATACCTTCACTATCAAATTTTAAATTATCCCACGGATTCGCATTGCTAATCATATACCAGCGTGTTGTATCTGCGCCGTAAATGGATAAAGTTTCAAAAGGATCGGTTGCATTGCCCAAACGTTTGGACATTTTCTGTCCGTTTTTGTCTAAAACTAAGCCGTTAGAAACCACATTTTTATAAGCCACAGAATCAAAAACCATGGTTGCGATCGCATGAAGCGTATAAAACCAACCTCGTGTTTGATCGACACCTTCCGCAATAAAATCTGCTGGAAATGCTTTGTTTTGATCAATAAGGTCTTTGTTTTCAAATGGATAATGCCATTGAGCATACGGCATACTTCCAGAGTCAAACCATACATCAATCAAATCACTTTCGCGGTGCATTGGCTTTCCAGAAGGAGACACTAAGGTAATGGCATCCACAATATTTTTATGCAAATCGATTTTGGAGTAATTTTCAAGCGATTGATCGCCGACTACAAAATCTTCAAAAATGTCATTTTCTAAAACTCCTGCTTGCACTGCTTTTTGCATTTCTGCTTTGAGTTCTTCCACAGAACCAATACATATTTCTTCTTTTCCGTCTTCAGTCCTCCATATTGGAAGGGGAATTCCCCAATAGCGAGAGCGTGACAAATTCCAGTCATTTGCATTTGCTAACCAGTTGCCAAAACGACCTTCGCCCGTACTTTTTGGCTTCCAATTGATCGTTTGATTCAGATCAAACATGCGATCCTTGACGTCGGTTACTTTTATAAACCAAGAGTCTAATGGGTAATATAAAATAGGCTTATCGGTTCTCCAACAATTTGGATAACTGTGCTTATATTTTTCAACCTTAAAGGCTTTATTTTCAATTTTTAACTTAATTGCCAGCTCGACATCCACCGATTTTTCGGGGGCTTCGCCTTCTGGATAGTATTCGTTTTTCACAAAACGTCCTGCAAATTCTGCAACTTCAGGTCTGAAACGTCCTTGTAAATCTACAAGTGGTACTAAATTACCGTCCGCATCTTTTACCAATAATGGTGGGATTTCAGGAATTGCTTGCTTGGCAACAATCGCATCATCAGCCCCAAATGTAGGCGCAGTATGTACAATTCCAGTTCCATCTTCAGTGGTTACAAAATCACCTGAAATAATTCGGAATGCATTTTCTGGGTTGTCGTTTGGTAATGCGTAATCTAACAATTGCTCATAAGAAATTCCTACAAGGTCTTTTCCTATAAACGATTTTACAATGTAAAATGGGATGGTTTTGCTTGAAGACTGATAGCCTTCCAGACCTTCTGCATTTTCTACTTCTTTGAACTTTCCATTAAATTGTTCCCCAACCAAAGCTTTTGCGACCACCACATTGGTCGCTTCAAAGGTGTATTGATTATAGGTCTTTACGAGTACATATTCAATTTTTGGCCCTACGGTTAAAGCCGTATTACTCGGCAAGGTCCACGGAGTTGTGGTCCATGCTAAAAATAAAACAGGCCCTTCGTTCTGTAAGAATTCTGGGAGGGATGCTTCGTTTGCTTTAAATTGTGCTACAATGGTGGTGTCTGTAACATCTTGATACGTCCCTGGTTGATTCAGCTCGTGGGAGCTTAAACCTGTGCCCGCTTTTGGCGAATAGGGTTGAATGGTATAGCCTTTATAAATAAGGTTCTTGTTGTAAATTTGTTTTAGAAGCCACCATACACTTTCCATGTATTTTGGATCGTAAGTAACATAAGGGTCGTCCATATTGACCCAGTAACCCATTTTTTGGGTAAGGTCATTCCAGATGTCTGTGTAACGCATCACCGCGGTTCTACAGGCAGCGTTATAGTCTTCTACAGAGATGGTTTTACCGATGTCTTCTTTGGTAATTCCCAATTCTTTTTCAACACCCAACTCGATAGGGAGTCCGTGCGTGTCCCAACCGGCTTTACGCTTTACTTGAAACCCTTTCATGGTTTTATAACGCGGAAAAATATCTTTTATAGCACGTGCCAAAACATGATGTACCCCTGGCAATCCATTGGCGGATGGAGGGCCTTCAAAAAAAACATAAGGAGGTTTCCCTTCTCGAGTGGTAATGCTTTTGTCAAAAATATCATGTTCCTCCCAAAACTTCAGCATCTCGTCTGCTACGTTTGGTAAGTTAAGTCCTTTATACTCAGGAAATGTCGCGCTCATTATTCATTGCTATTAAGGTCGCAAAATTAAGAAATTTAAACAAAAAGCCACCGAATAACGCAGGTCATTTTGCGTTTAGGTAGGATTCTTAAAATTATAGGTTTGTTTTTCGTCTTACAGGTCCCATAAATACTTTTTTTTTAGTAATATTACGTGAACGAATCCTACCTATGTTAACTTCCTTTTTAAAAAGCATCTCTTATATTTTACATCCCTTGCTAATGCCGTGGATGGGTGCTGTGTATTTTTTTACAGTAACACCACTTCAATACCATCCTATTAAAATCAGTTTTTGGTTGCTTTCAATTATTCTTTGGAGTCTTGTAGTGCCTCTAGTTTTGTATTTTATTTTGAAAAAATTAAACACCGTCCAGAGTATTGATCTGAAAACCTCCAAAGAACGCATTTGGCCCTTACTATTAAATAGTATAATTTTAGGATACCTAAGTTTTGGTGTTTTACCAGAACCTATCTGTGTCGAATTGCATTATTTATTCTTAGGAGCTATGATGACAGCGATTTCAGGAATGGTGTTGGCGTTATTGAAGTTTAAAACAAGTATTCACATGATGAGTACTGGTGGTGCTTTCTTTTTTATGGTACTAGTTAATTTGCATTATGGGTATTCTTTTAGCAATGCGTTTGCACTCTTTATCATTGTAATGGGAGCGATGGCGAGTTCTCGATTGCATTTAAATGCACATACCGTCAAAGAACTTGTGGCAGGACTTGTTATTGGAGTGGTGCCTCAGTTGCTGCTATTAAATCACTGGCTATAATAGATAGAAAATTAAGCCGATTTTCAACGCATTCATGTCTATAGATTGAAAATTTGTCGAAGAAACAGAATCAAAAATCGGGTTCAAACCATAATAGATATAACCGTTCCAAGTGTTATAACCCACACTCAAGGTTAATCCGTACTGCCATGGGTTCATTCCTTTCAAGCCTCTGTGTGTTTCATCCCCTGGTTCTCCTTTGTAAACAGATTTAGAAACCAACACATAGCCTAATTTTACGCCTGTATATATTCGCCAAAACTTATAAGTCTCTGCATTAGATGTTCGCCAGCGAAATTCTAAAGGAACTTCTAAAAGGTGTTGCGAAAAATTGTTTTTGGAATGATCTATCCCCTCTAAAATGGTATAGGTCGTTGGTGTTGTTGTGCTAATTCTAATGTTTTGATTAAAAGTATTGATCGAATAACCAAGCCCTAAACCGATGGCTAGATTGCGGCGTGTGTTAATAGGGAAATCTCTAATAACGCCTAAATGAAACCCCGTGGAGAAACTGCTTTGAGAGACGCCATTGGGTAAATTCATGAGTGCATTATAGGTCACGCCAATGTAAATTTGATCTTCTCTATATAAACTATCCGATTCGGTTGCTTTGTTGGATTGCGCGAATGCATCCACAAAACAGGTCAAAAATAGCAGTAAAAATATACGAGGTTTCATAAAGGGTGTCCTTATTTATGGTACTAAATTAAATAAAAAAAGGCATTCTGAGTAGAATGCCTTTTTAAATATTTCAGAATCGTTTATTATTCCATATTTTTCATCGCATCACCTACCCCTGTGGTATAGTTGATTTTGAGTGCGTTTACTTTTCTAAGTTCTTGCTTGACATCGCCTACAATTCCCATGTTGGCTTCTTTATCGACTTTAAGGGCAACGGTAAGAAATGGAATTAATTCCTCTCTTAAAGCGGCTCTTTCAGCTCCAATAAATGCGCCAACTTCTGAAAGTTCTGCAAATTGATCGTTGAGTTGAATTCTTGATTCTGTGCCATATTTTTCGAAACCGTCACTTGGTTTGCCCATATAAATATAACTCACTGGGTTTTTCTTGTCGAGTTTCTCTACTTGATTGGCAACAGGAAGTGCGTTTTTAATTTTGAGTGAATTTTCACGCATCACGGTAGCTACCATAAAAAAGAACAGCAACATAAATACAATATCTGGAAGCGAAGCCGTGGAAATCGCTGGTATGCCTCCGTCAGTTTTCTTTTTAAATTTTGACATTTTGTTTCTTTACTTTTAGGTTAAACTACTGAACTTCAGAAAGTTTTTGTGGATACTCCACTTTTATCTGATCAATCACTTCTTTCAACTTGGTTTTGTTACCTACAAAACGAGCATCTTTATAATTCCTTTGCATTTGTACAAAATTCATATCTAAAAATCCTTGTTGAGAACCTAGTTCAAGCGCTCTTCTGTTTCGAAGTACATTATACGCCGCTACCAATTCGTTTTGAACCGATATATAAGCCGCATAAGATGTTTCACGTTCGTTTTTTAACGATATGATTGCTTTGTCTGGATAATCTGAGGAGGATGTATCTTTGGCACCTTTACAATAGGTACAGGTTCCATCGCCATTATTATCTAAAAACTCAACAGCCGCAGCTCTCAAATCTTTGAGTTCCATCAGCTCATCTTCCACAAGCAATTGATCCTTACCATTCAAGAGTACTGTGAAAATGTTTTTTTGCTTTATGATAACGTCTTCTTCAGTATCTTCTATAGGAGGGAGCTTCCGGTTGATCCCAGAATCCTTTTCTATGGTGGTTGTTACCAAGAAAAATATTAACAGTAAGAAGGCAATGTCGGCCATTGAGCCAGCATTCACTTCAGGTGCAGATCGCTTAGCCATATTATTTTACCATTTTTTTGATTCCAAAGCCTAACATTATTCCTCCAGCAATAAGTGCTAAGAAATAGAACAAGTACAAGCCTGCGCCTACCAATCTTGAACCACTTTCAGACAGCAAGTCACCATCTTTAAGGGTTGTTTCTACGCCATTGGCAAAACCATAGTAGCATAGTAAGAATAGGACTGCAAAAGCGCCAACACCCATAAGGGTATTTTTTAAGCCTGCAGTATTAGAAACTAAGTTGAGTACTGTAAACGCTAATACTATAAGTACTGCAATCCCTAGGATTACGTAAGATACGTTCATAAATATATCAATTGTCCCACTAGATTCGCCTGCTTTTATAGCTTCATCCCCTGTAGATATAATACTTCCTAGGAAAAAGATTGAAATCACACCGATGACAATAGCTACAATCTTCAATAATTTTTGTAAATCCATAATTATCTGATTTAGTATTGAGGTGTTATTATTTTTTGTTTTTAACCAATATATCCATTAAAGATATAGAGGAATCTTCCATATCGTTTACAATACTATCAATTTTAGAAATGATATAATTATAAAAGACTTGTAATATAATAGCAACAATCAGACCAAATACGGTTGTTAAAAGGGCTACTTTAATACCCCCAGCAACAAGTGATGGTTGCATATCTCCTGCAGCTTCAATTTTATCAAAGGCTTGAATCATTCCGATTACAGTTCCCATAAACCCTAACATAGGTGCTAAAGCGATAAATAATGAGATCCAAGATACATTTTTCTCTAACTGTCCCATTTGAACACCACCATAGGCAACCACTGCTTTTTCAGCGGAGTCTAAGTCTTCGTTCGCACGGTCTAATCCTTGGTAAAAGATGGATGCGATAGGGCCTTTTGTATTTCTACAAACTTCCTTAGCGGCGTCTAAACCTCCAGATGCTAATGCACCTTCTACTTCGTCAATCAATTTTTTTGAATTGGTTGTTGAAAGGTTTAAGAAAATAATTCTTTCAATTGCAATTGCAAGTCCTAATATAAGACATAACAAAACGATGCCCATAAATCCTGGACCTCCTTCGATAAATCGTTTTTTAAGTTCTTGGTGAAACCCTAAAGATTCTTCTGCATCAGCCGAGGCTGCGTCGTCTTGAACTGGGTTTACAATTGTAGTTACAATAGAGTTCATGTTAATGTTCGTGTATGAAGTCGCACTTACAGACCCGAATGCCATTACAAATGCAATAGCTAGAATTGGAATTAGTCTTTTCATTGTTCTATTCTTGATTTTTATTAAAATAATATTATTTGTTAAGGTGTTAAAGATATAAAAAAAATGTAATTACCAAAATAAAAACGACAAAATTCGGTAAATTTTTAATTGAAAACAATAATACTCATTTCAAAAGAAAAGTAATTCCTAGCTCCTGAAAATGATAAGTCATTAACACAAAGGCAATTGCAGAGAGGAAGGGATTCGAACCCTCGATACGTTGCCGTATACACGCTTTCCAAGCGTGCGCCTTAAGCCACTCGGCCACCTCTCTAGTTTGCTTTTTTAGCAGCCCAAATAAAGAAAAAATAGTTTGATTGGTGAAATTTTTGAGTCCTAATTTTAGGATATTTCTCCACGGAGACTTGTTTCAAAAACGGTTTTGAACATATTTTTTGGCGTTTGAAGCCCCAACATGAACATTAATTTTGTGATTGCAGACTCCGTGGTCATGTCCTTTCCAGAAATGACACCCGACTTTTCAAGGAGTTTCCCGGTCTGATATTGATTCATCTGGACACTGCCTCCAGCGCATTGGGTGACATTAATTATATTGACTCCTTTATATAGAGCCTTTTCAATCGCTTCTAAAAACCAGTCTTCTGTGGTGGCATTGCCACTTCCATAAGTTTCAATCACAACGGCTTTAAGACTTGGGATTTCTAAAATTGATTTTAAAACAACAGGCGTGATACCTGGAAATAGCTTTATCAGAACAATATTTGCATCCAATTTCTTGTGAACAACCAATTGAGCCTGTGTATAGTTTTTGTGCAACAACTCATGGTTGACCTTTAAATGTACCCCAGAAGTGACAAGTGCTGGGAAATTTAAGGACGCAAACGCCTGAAAATGCTCCGCATTGATTTTGGTGGTGCGATTCCCTCTGTACAGTTTATATTCAAAATACAGTCCGACTTCTTTCACCACCGCTTTATTGTTATTTTGCAGTGCTGCAATCTGTATGGAAGTAATAAGATTTTCTTTGGCATCCGTTCGCAAATCGCCAATAGGCAACTGTGAGCCCGTAAGGATGACAGGTTTTGAAAGATTTTCCAGCATAAAACTAAGCGCCGAGGCAGTGTAACTCATGGTGTCACTTCCGTGGAGCACAACAAAACCATCATGTGTTTGGTAGTTGTCTTCGATAATAGTCGCAATTGAAATCCAATGAGATGGATTCATATTGGAAGAATCGATTGGTGTGTCAAAAGAAACGGTATGAATGTCGCAATCCAATAAATTCAATTCTGGAATTTTTTCTATAAGGGATGCAAAATCAAACGCCTGTAAGGTTGCTGTGATTGGATCTTTGATCATCCCAATAGTACCGCCTGTGTATATTAATAGTATTTGAGGTTTCATTTGATTTATAGTTTAAAAACAGCTTTTGAATTCTGAGTCGTAATCTCTGCAATATAATCATTTGAGACCCCATAAATATTAGACAATTTTTCTAAAACATTCAAAATGTAACTGCTTTCATTGCGTTTTCCTCTGTAAGGCACGGGCGACAAATAAGGTGCATCGGTTTCTAAAACAATGTGTTTCAAATCAATCTGATTTAAAAACTGATCTATTTTACCGTTTTTAAAAGTTACTACCCCTCCTATTCCAAGTTTCATGTTGTACGAAATTGCTTGTTGCGCTTGCTCAAAAGTCCCCGTAAAACAGTGAAAGATCCCAAATAAATCAGGCCCTTTTTCTTCTTCTAAGATTTCAAAAACTTCATCAAAAGCATCTCGACAGTGAATGACAATAGGTAATTGGTATTGCTTTGCCAATTGAATTTGGGCTCTAAACATGTCTTGCTGCGCCTTTAAACTACTTTGATCCCAGAAAAGGTCAATGCCAATCTCTCCAATGGCCACAAATTTCCGAGATGCCAATTGCTCTTTCACATGCGCCAATTCTTCTAAATAATCATCTTTCACATGCGTTGGGTGCAGCCCCATCATCAAAAATACATTGTTAGGGTAACTGGTTTCTAGTGCATACATGGCCTCTGAATAGGTAGAATCAATGGCAGGAATAAAAAATCGGGTGACGCCAGCAACGAGTGCACGCTCAATAACTTCGGTTCGGTCGGCATCAAATGCTTCGCTATATAGGTGGGTATGTGTATCTGTGATTGTCATAGTGCAAAAGTAAGATTTTGAATAGTATCTTTGTTAAAAATAATTTGCTTTGAATACACCCCCGCTCACGTTGTCTGAATTTCTATTACATAAGTCTTATTTTAAGATTAAAATGCATCCGATTGTGTCTAATCATTTTAAAATTATAGCTAAAGTAAATGGTGTCAAAGGGGTTTTTATTTTGGATACGGGCGCTTCCACAACCTTTATAGACCTAAAACTCGAAGAGAAATTTAAACTGACAACACAGCCCTCAATCGTTAAGGCGAGTGGCGCAGGCCCTGATAAGATTGATACGCTTCTCTCTAAGAACAACACACTTTCAATTGGTGGATGGGTGAAAACCCGTTTTCCTATAGCTTTAATAGATTTGAGTTATGTGAACGATGCCTTTGAATCTATTAACACACCTGCCGTTGATGGCATCATTGGAGCGGACATTCTCAAAAAAGGATTTGCGGTGATTGATTATGAAAAACGCTATTTGTATTTGAAAAATGCTTGACCCTATAAAAAATAAAATCGTCTAAAAATTGCTTTTTAGACGACTTCATTTTATAAAACCTTCGTTGTTAAAGGACTTCAAAAGAAATACTAGGGTTTATTTCAATTGATGAAACGTGTTCATAATAACGACAGTTATCCCCTGAGTTATTTGGCCGATTCCCTAAAAGAAGGGTAAAATCAAAATCTTCTAAAGTATAGACCCTTTCCGTTAAAAATGTAACTTCTAGTTCTAAAACATATTTATTTAGGTCTGGATGGTATTTGAGCGCATACCCAAAATTATGTTCTTCTCCATAATTAATTTTAATAGTGTTAATTGGACTTGAAATTAAATGTGCTAAATCTTCATAATTTTGAACACCTCGAATAACAGCTCTATTTTCACCACTTTCTTCAAAAATATTAAAATCTTTACTGGAATCTGATTGAAGTTTGGCTAAATTATCGACTATAAATGAAACGGTAATTTTATCACCAACATTATAAACCGCATTTAATGGCACTATAGAAAACGTGTCATTCACACCAACAGATGTATTTATAGGAGTATCACAAGGCTCAGGGTCTAAAACTGGAATGCAAGACATACATCCCAAAACGAAAACGAAGGACACTAAATAACAAAAACTCTTTAAACTGTTTTTAATCATAACTCTATGAATTAATGTTTATAAAAAATAAATGACTTACTCCTGCACTTGAAAAGTTATAGGTAAAAAATAAGGCACCACCACTGCTTTTCCACGCTGGCGGCCGGGTTTCATTTTTGGCAACAGATTAATCACACGGGCGGCTTCTTGCTCTAAGTCTGGGTGGGGTGCTCTAGAACGGACTCCTATTATACTTCCGTTTTTATCAATTTTAAAGACCACACTGATCTTTTGTTTTCCAGTCAAACCTAAATCGTTTGCCAAATCAGTGTTGAATTTACGTTGTACAAATTTTGCGATTTTCTTGGACATACATTTACGCTTTACTGCGTTGGTGCCTTTCTCGCAACCTGGATACTCGGGTACATGCTCTACAACCGTAAATATAACTTCCAAATCTTCTACAGGGGGTTGAACTACAATACTGCTTACAGGAACTGGTGTGTCACCAGAGTCAATCGGTTGATCTATAAATGTTGGAGCCTCAATTATAGGGTCCTCTGAAATAATTGGATCTTTAGCTACGGAGGTGCGTTGTTTTTTAACAATCACTTTTTCTTTTTCTACAACATAGCTAACATAATCATAGATAATAGGATTTTCACATAGAGGTGGCTGAGTTGTGATTGAGATCTGATTTTTAACTTTAAAATTCATTTCAAACAAACTATAGGTTGAAAACAAAGTAATCGCTAATCCAATTAAAAAATAAACTGTAGGGTTGTACTTTAAATTAGCGTCTTTCTTCTTTGGTTTAGGGTGTTCATTTGAAGAATTGTTTTGGTTGACTAACTGTTTTTTTGAAGTGTCCATACGAATTGTTTTAAAGGTTACCCTTTTGAGTATTCAATAAATATGCCAAAAAAAATCCCGCAACTGCGGGATTTGAATGTTAAGAAATAAAAATATTATTCTTGCACTAAAAAGGTAATAGGCAACGTATAAGAGACAACTACCGACCGTCCACGTTGACGTCCTGGTTTCATTTTTGGCAACATGTTGATAACGCGTGCTGCTTCTTTCTCTAATCGGGGGTGTGGTGCTCTAGAGCGAACTCCCGTCACATTCCCTTTTTTATCAATTTTGAAGATCACACTAATACGTTGTTTTCCTGTCAACCCTAAATCACCTGCTAAATCTGTATTGAACTTTCTTTGCACAAATTTTGTGATTTTATCGGACATACATTTTCGTTTTTTGGCGTTTGAGCCTTTTTCACAGCCTGGGTATTCAGGTACATTTTCGATGACCGTAAAGTGTACTTCAACATCTTCTTCGACTTCTTCAACCTCCACCTCTTCAATTTCAATTTCATCATCTTGATCTACCTCCGTAGATTCAATAACTGTTTCTTCGACCTCCTCTTCATCCTCAACGACTTCAATGACCTGAGGAGCAACCGGTGGTGGTGGTGGTGGTGGTGGTGGCAACTTCAGGTCAATAATTGGAATTTCTTCTTCAATTTCTTTCTCGAGGTCTAAAGATCCAATATCAATATCAGATTTATCGTACGACTTATAATTAATCAGTTGATTGGAAATAAATAGCATTAAAACTAGTCCGACAGCAAAATAGATAGAACTGTTTCGACTGACATCAGCCTTCGTAGTTTTTTTTGGTAAACGGTTTTGGTATTCGTCTGGAGGCGATTTCATGATGTTATATTTTAGGGTTTATAAATTTATACACCACAAAAAACATACCAAAAAATCCCGCCGAGGCGGGATTCATAAAATTTTACATCATTAAAAGGTCTTAATCTTGGACTTGAAACGTAATAGGTAAAGAGTAAGGAACGACCACTGCTTTTCCACGTTGACGTCCTGGTTTCATTTTTGGCAACATGTTGATAACGCGTGCTGCTTCTTTCTCTAATCGTGGGTGTGGTGCTCTAGAGCGAACTCCCGTGACATTCCCTTTTTTATCAATTTTGAAGATCACACTAATACGTTGTCTTCCTGACAATCCTAAATCACCTGCTAAATCTGTATTAAATTTGCGTTGCACAAATTTTGCGATTTTAGCGGACATACATTTTCTTTTTTCGGTATTAGAACCTTTTTCACAGCCAGGATATTCGGGCACATTTTCGATCACCGAAAACGGAACCTCAACATCTTCATAAATCTCTTCTACTTCAATTTCCTCTACTTCAATTTCTTCATCTTGATCCATTTCGGTAGACTCAATGACCGTTTCTTCAATCTCTTCTTCATCCTCAACGATCTCAATCACCTCGGGTGCTGCTGGCGGTGGCGGCGGTGGCGGCGGTGGGGTTAACTGATCTGTTAAAGGAATTTCTTCATCGAGTTCTGCATCTAAATCCAACTTTCCGATATCAATTAACGACTTGTCATAAGTCTTATAATTTATAGTGTTGTATGTTAAAAACAACATAAGTGCTAAACCGACTGCGAAATAGACAGATCCATTTCTACTAACGTCTGCTTTTAAGTTTTTCTTTGATTCCATTTTTGGTGTTATTTTTCCGAGCGTTAAATTAGTTAAAAATTTAATAAATACACAAAGGTTTATAGCTTTTTAACAATAACTTCTTTTTTAGTGTAAATAATAAGAGCCATTATAAGAACTCCTAGGCAATTTGCGACAAGATCAAAGATGTCCGCTGTTCTATATATAGAGACGACTCCTTGTAAAACTTCAATGACAGCGCCAAAGACAATGGACAGCAGAGATGCTATTAGTAAACTTGATTTTATTTTAAAAACATGTAAGCTCATAAACCAAAATAAACAAAGTCCCGCATATAAGATGAAATGTGCTATTTTATCATCAAAACCCGTGTTGAGTTCTGGCAACTCTGTAAGATGTGCCAAGCTTAAAACAGCAATTGCAATTGTATATATAACAGTGACGCTATGTATCAAAGTGTTTTTAAGCACCTATGATTGCTTTATAATCGTCTGCACTCAAAAGCGTTTCTAAATCTGCTGTATTTGCAACCTTTATTTTGATCATCCAGCCGTCGCCATAAGGGTCGTCATTTACTTTTTCAGGTTCTTCTTCTAGTGATTCATTAAATTCAATGATTTCACCGGCGATTGGCAAAAACAAATCTGATACGGTTTTGACGGCTTCGACAGTTCCAAAAACGGCATCCACTTCTAATGTCTCTTCTAGTGATTCTACTTCAACGTAAACAATATCTCCTAATTCACCTTGTGCAAAATCGGTAATTCCAACGGTGACAGTATCGCCGTCAATTTTTACCCATTCGTGGTCTTTTGTGTATTTTAAGTCAGTAGGTACATTCATAATTATATAGTATTAATGTGGTTTGTATTAATTTCCAAAGTTGTAACGCAAGGTAAATCCTGAACGAATGGTCGTTTGAGGAAAGGCTGTTGAAATCGCATATTCTGAGAACGCATAGTCAAAGTAGAAGATGGCTGTTAAGTTTTTACTGAAGGCATAATCCGCGGCATAACGCATGCTCCATATCGTTTGACCCGCACTCACTTGATTGTTGTCTAAGTCCAAATACCGAATGATGGTTTTGTTATTTCTCATAGAAATATCGGCTTTCATATTCAAATCACTTTTAATGATTCTACGAGATCCCGCTAATTTCGAACGAATTCTTAAGTCTTTAATTCGATAACCGAGTCCAAAAATATATTCGTTTCCGTGAATTTCGGTCAGTAGGTTGTTGTCAAAACTTAACGACAAACTTCGATCTTTTTTAATTTCGCCAGAGACCTTGACGGAATTTTTCATTTCAAAATCAATCTTCACCAAAGGACTGAACTGCTCCACTAAATTGATGTTGCTGTATAGATCTTTAGCTTTAAAGTTATCTGATTGATCTAAGGTGTTACTGTTTTTTTGTGTTTCAAAATCCAAGGTTGGATTTGCAGCTTTGTAATCAAGATTTGATCTGAACTGGTTGATGGTGTAGGATGCATTGTAACCATGGGTTAAAGAGAACCTTCTAAAGCGCTTTTTGAACCATTTGTTTTTCATAAACCCTGTGTACTTCAAAGTCCAGTTAGGAAGTGGAATGTCTCTAAAAGCATCCAAACTAATTTTATTTGATTTTTTTCCAGAGTAGGCCGCTAAGAAGGAAGGTAACAATACGGCTTGACTGTTTTTACCAAAGCCTTCAGGGTAGCCTTCTGCATCTGTAGTATATCCATTGGCTCCGTAAAAGTTTTGAGCCAGACGGTTGGCAATCACCAAACGGTTGGTTTTAAATTCTTCAAATGGAACCGATTTATTTTCGTCGCTTTGACTGAAAGCGGTTTTAATTAAGATGGTTGATATATTGAAGTTCCCAAAGGTGTTTGGGATTAATAGATTGTACCTATTCCCTACTGCATTAAAAGTTTCTGTAAGGTTGGTTGCATAGGTTTTACCCCCATTCAAATCTATTTTCAGATCGGAGATTGGCTCCATATTAATATTAAAATCTATGTTTTGGGTATGAGTTTCGGTGTACTGCTGATTGAATTGAGCATAGGTTGTAAGCCATCCGTTTTCAGCAGAAATTCTTCTGATGTCACGCTGACTTCCAAAGGTGTATCCAGCCGTTGGCCTAAGGGTTCCTAAAAAGCCTGGCGTTGGAAGGTAGCCCGGTAAAAAAGAGCTATTTCCTTCGGAATAATTAATTTGCATGCGGTTGATACTCGTTAACAATCCAATTCCAAAATCCTTCAAATTGAGTTTTTTAGATTTTGAGGATGCTTTAGCATTCGATTTTACAGCTCTATTTCTTCTTGATGATTTTTTTATTCCTAGATAACGGTACAGTTTGCGCATGTCAAACGAAGTGTTCAAGTTATGCTGATTGGCATTCGAAATAGAATTTCCAAGAGATGTATCTGAATCACCAACCAACAGGTCAGACCCTTTGTTCCATTGAAAATCGCCTGTGTAAGAATAACTAGAGGTCACAAAGCTCAACGCCGGAAATTTATTTAACGGCAATTCATAATTGATCCCTAGTTGTTGGGTGTGTCTGTTTGGATCTCCAAAATCAAAGAAGCGGTCCCAGACACCAAGTTCCGGATCTTGATCGCCATTTAATTCATCATTTTTAAAATAATTTCTTACAATATTATTGGTGGAGGAAGTGAAGTTCAATCGTAAACCCTTTGTAAGGTCGTAATTGATGGTGTATTGAAAATCGAAGGTGTAGTTTCTTCTAATCAATTCATCAACCGTAATGTTTCCAGCACCTAATCCGGCATCTCTAAATTTCTGACTGTTGAATTGTCGTACAAAATCTGAATTCACCGAAAGACTTGAAGGCAATAAGTTTAAATTAAAATCCTTTATGAGTTTCCAATATTTATTCATAAATAGAGAATCGTTTTTCTTGAAGGGCTCCAGTTTTATTGGGGTGAAACTATAATTGTAATTGGCACCTACTCTTGCATTTTGATCCAAAGAGTTTTCAATTTCAAAATCTCGGTGTTTGATTTGATTGAAAGAATAGTTCATCGTTAAATTCTCGACGTCGTACACTCTTGGTTTGGCATCGCCCGTACGCTGTTTTCGAACGCCTATAAAATTGATGCTTTGACGTTTTGTATAATCTTCTGATTGGGTTTTGATGCGTTCGCGATCTTCCGAAGTTTCGGCGGCATCCATTAGGCTTTGAAGTTTTAAATCTTTGAATTGCTGGTCGTACTCAGGAGTGATGAGTTCTTCACTTTGTCCATAATTAAAAGGAATTTCCAAGCCCCATTTTTTTGGTAACAACTGACCAAGATTCATGTTGGTAACCACATCGTATTGTTTCAAGTCTTCACGACTTCGCTCGTTTGGCCCTTGTTCTAAACTTCCAAAACCAGTGGTACTTCGTTTTGCGGTGGCATTGATGTTCATGAAATCGGCGATGTTGGTATCCACACTCATAATCGCAGCCCAGCCTCCTTTGTTGTCCATGTCTGCAAGACGCAATTCATTGAACCATACTTCCGCACATTGTGAATTTCCGCTAATGTTTTTGACTCCCACCATTAGGGTTCTAATGTCTCCAAAATTTGGATTTCCTTTGATGGCAATCCGTTGTTCTACAGGATCGGTATCTAAATCAGAACCAGCATTTAACGAGAATGGTGCAAATTCTAAACTTCCAACCAGGTTTTCTTGTAATTCCCCATCAATCACATTGTAAAAGGTCGGAGCTTCGTTCCCTAAGGTACCTTGACCTATGCCCAAGGCTTTTATTTTTTCAAGAAATTCTAAGGGAATATTTATCTCATTGTATTCAGGCCAAACCTTTTTCACTTGTTCATCATCATCTGGGTTAGTAACGGCTCCAGAAGATTTCCGTAAAGGAACCTCTATTTGGTAATAATTTTGTGTGAAATCGTTCCCCATTCGAATGAATCCCACTAAGCTTCCTTGTTCAAAACTGTCGGTTTCACCGTCCTCAGCATGGATGAACATTTTCAGATTTTTGTACTGACGCATGTCCACATTGATGTTTTTGAAAACACCTCTTGCATCTTTTGATTCCAACGCACAAACATCCACCACTAAGGATTGTTCGTTTTGAGGCACAATAGTATTGTTGTTGTTTAATTGTTCCCGTTCAACTCCTGGAGGGGATACATAGCCACCGTCATTTTCTTGAATGCCTACAATACCAACACTAAAATCGGTGCCTTCTAATTGCGTAGCCTCATTCGAGTCGTCATCAAGGGATAGTTGATAACGACGCCAATCGCTTCGTACTAAATCCAAAGTTCCAAATCGAAATACGGTTCTTTCTGAGAAATTTTTTAAATATATACGTGCAAATCGAATGGATCTAAAATCTGATATTTCTCCAATGTTATTCGTGAATTCAGACACTGGAATTCGATACTGATACCAATTGATCGTTCCTGACGAAGAACCGTTTGGTAAGGTTATGTTTGAAACGGACTTACGATCGACAATATAGGAATTGCTAGCGTCATTTAAATCTGAAGTAGAGATGTCTATTTCATATTCGTAATAACTGTCTATGGTATTCATCGTGTTATCTCTATTGATATCTTCCACATCTGGGAGCGTTGTAGAACCGCGATTGGTATCTGAGACTGCATCTGGAGAATTCCCTTCGAGTCCATTATATCTTTTGTAACGCTCAAAGATATCACCTTCGGTATTGAGGTAATAATTATAGTTGTCATTGGCTGGATCTTCAAGTCCTGCAAAAGGTCTAAATTGTGCATCACTCGTGCCTTCTTCAGAATCGTCATAACCATCCAGTCCAACATCCTGGTTGTTACGGTCATCCCCTTGCGATGAAAATGCATAGATCAAGGATTGATTTTGAGGCGTGACGGTTTTCCAAAGGGATTGTGATAAAATACTAATATCTCCATCTTCAGGCAGTCCGTTTTCGTATTGTTTTTCACCATCTTTAATCACATCTTCAGAAATGTTCCCTAAATTAAAAACTAGTTTTCCCCCAGGATTAGAAGGATTGTCCAAAAAGGGATCCATGAGCCAAAACTCAATATACTCTACATTAGATTGCTCAAAATCTGTGGAGGTGAGTTGTCTTGTAATCCCAGCCCAACTGTTTTGAGGTGTTTCTAAAATACCATCGACTGCGTCTAGCTTATAATTATACGGCCCTCTTTCTTCAGGTTCATATACTAAATCTAAGGTGTTGATAACAGAGTATTGTCCTGTGACGACCGTTACTTGAGGGAACAGCTCTTTAATAAAAATTCGTCTTGCGTAGAGGTCAGAAACATCATCATCTGTAATGCCTCCAGGGCGTTGACCACTGTAAAAAATAGGATCGACGGAGTACCAGTTCAAGTGGGCTCTGTCAAATCCATTTTGATAACCCGCAACATCTTCAGCACCTTCTGCATACACACGTCCGAGGTTTTTAGGTCGACTTGATAAAAACCATGATTGTGGACTTAATAAACTGATGCCATTTTGGGAGCCTTCAAAATCATCGACATAAGAAGTTGCTTCACTGTCAAAATCGGTGCCTTTTGGGGCTCCTGGTCTTAGATACGCAAACTCTCCTCGAAGGGATAGATTGGATTCAACATCAGTGTCTATGTTTGGTAATTTGTTCGCCAATCGGGTGAGGAATGGCACTTCGGTGGAGTAGTTTCCATTAAACCCAAAAATAGTATTGTTGATTGATTCGCTCCCATAATTCGCTTTCTGAGTAATGGGACGTTCATTTAAGTTTAAGACGGTGGCGCCTAACACAAAATTTTCGTTGAATTGGTGCTCTACATTAATTCCTGAAAAGCGTTTTGTTTGTTGTCCAAAAACCGCATTGTTTTCAACCGACACCTGAATGGGAGTGTTGGAAGCTTGCAGGGATGGATCTAAAATTTGGACGGTTCCAATCTGATAATTCACGGTATAGTCAACGCCTTCTACAAGTACACGCCCTCCTGCAGTTACTTTTACAGAGCCTCGTGGTACATTAAAAGCGCCAATCGGAATGCCCGAACCTCCAGAAGATTTATAGCGTCCCCGCATCAAAAATTTATTTTTATCACTGTCCTGTAAAGCCGCTGTTTTGGTGTTTTTATAGAGCGATCTGTAAACGTATTTTGCTTGATTTGGATTATAAAACCCTAGTATTGATTCATCACCTTCATAGTTTTCTGAACCAGTTGTTCTAAGAGTTTCAAATAGAAAACTTCCAAAAGGTTCCACTTTGGTGAATATGATTTTTCCGTTTTGAGGGATGACGGTCACCCCTGGAACAAAATCAAAAAATCCATCTCCTTTGTTCTGAGGATCGTTATTAAAGTTCAATCTATCAAAATTAAACAATCGGATTAAAGGGGTTTCCTCTATGGGGTCATTATTTCCTATTGGTGCTGGAAATGGTGTGCCACTTACGGGGGTTATAAAGTTGAGTGCTGATGTTTCGTTATAGAAAATATTTAATCTAAAATCGTCTTGAGACAATTGATAAGCCCCTGTATTATAAATATTTTTCATCATCAAATCCCAAGTAGGAAGGTTGACGTTGGTGACTGCACTTTTTAGCATTTTCAGAACTAAACTCTGATTGGTAACGGTTTGGTTGCCTGTACTCAGATCTACCTCAACATCCGTTGCAGCGAGTCCGTCATTGGCAAATTCCCCAACTTGATACACTTTATCTCCGATCGTATATTGATACGCAACCGCAAGAACCTCATCATTCTGAAGCCGTTGATTTAAAGAAATATAACCTAATTGTGTGTCTACAGAAAACTCATTGCCTTCTGTTAATTTACGTGCATTTTCAAGTTTGCCATAATCAAATCCCTCGTTGACTCCAGGGATTAGAAATCCGGATTGTACCGTGGCAATATCACGAATAGCGTCTGAAAGCAGAGAGCCAGGCCCACCAATCTTTGTAGGGTCAAATTTATTATTTTTATTATCCGGATACGCTTCAGCCTCTTGATTGACGAAGCCTCCAGGAATGGATGTTAACCCAATCACTGAAGACTCCCCTAAATCTTGTAAGGCAACAATGTTTCGGACATTTTGAATTTGATTGGTTCTGTTGGTGACCCAAACCTCTACCCTTGTAATTTGAACTTGGGAGTTGATAAATGGATAGTTTTTAAGTGCATCATCGTATTCAGATCTAAAGTATTGAGCAAGAAAAAAGTGTCTATTTTCATCGTAATCCAAGCCAAAAAACTCAAAGTCTTCTAAAGTGCCTCCGCCTTGTGCTGTGACCGAACGTGTTTCGGATTGTTGCTCCGAAAATACGGCTGTCACTCTGGTCTTACCAAACTGTAGTTCTGTTTTTACACCAAATAAACTTTGCGCTCCTGTGATAAGAGAACTGTTGAGAGGCATACTTACATTACCCAATTCGAGTTTTTGTAAAATTGAATCTTCGTTATCTGAATTCAGTTTGTTTAATTCCTTTTGCGCAAGGCCTTTTGCTGCCCCTGTTGGGTCAGAAAGTAATTGTCGTCCTTGATCCTCTAATTGCCTTCCTTTGTTCAACAGTTCTTTTCCTTGGCCAAGCAATTCCCTTCCTCTTTCGCCAAGCAGTTCTTCTGGATTGTTAAGCGGTGTGTATTCAATTTTAAATAAGTTCTGAAAATCAAACGTGGATTGGGTGTCATAATTGGCATTGACTTTTAATCGTGTCCCAACTTTACCTGTCAAACTTAAGCTAATTCGTTGATCGAAGTCAAACGTAAAATTACTTTGATTTCTTGGTGAAAACGCAGGGTTTTCTTGTTTGGTGTACATTACTCCGAGGTCCATTTCGACAGACCCTTGTGGAACTACGGAGATTACATTGCTCCCAAATATGGTTTCAAAAAATTTGGAGTTGATATATAAATCTGGAATTAGGTTTTTCTTAGCTTCTTCAGAGCCTTCTTTTTTTCCGTCAAGCGCATCTAGTTTTTCTTTGTAATAGGCTTTCAAGCTTTCTTTGACCACTAAGTCTTGAAATTCTTTTGGCGTTAATATGACTGGGTAATTAATGTTAAAATCTCCAACAGTTGAGGTGTAGAAATACCTATCTGTGAGTGGATCGTAGGTGTATTTACTTTCGATACTCGCTGGATCTGGGATGTCTAGTTTTCCAAATGAAAATGTGGTAGATGTAGAGTCTCTAACAGTCGCAGGTTCTTGTGCAAATAAGACTGAGTTGAAACTCAGTAATAGAACTCCAAGAAAGAGTCTTTTAAAACAAGATTTATGGCTAGTAATTTTCAAATGAGTTACAGGTTTTTAAGCGCTTCCTTAATAATAAATTCTACGGTGGCATCCGGCGTAGATATTACGATCTTTTCGACAATGCGTTCGGATTGTTTTTTCATAAAACCCAAAACTTCTAAAGCAGATAACGCTTCATCTTTGTTTGTATTGTTTTGAGACAAGGAAGTTTCATCAATATCGTAAATTTTAAGAACTTTATCTTTTAAATCGATGATGACTCTTTGTGCTGTTTTAAGGCCAATGCCTTTAACCGATTGTATCAAAGCAACGTCTCCAACGGCAATTCCTTCTCTAATTTGTTTGGGTGTGAGCGACGAAAGCATGGTGCGCGCTGTGTTTGCTCCAATTCCACTGACAGAAATTAACAGTCTGAAAATTTCTCGTTCCGCAGAACTAATAAACCCGTACAGCGTGTGAGAATCTTCTTTCACTTGAAGGTGTGTAAAGACTTTAATCGCCTCTTGATCTGGTATTTGAGAAAACGTATGAAGTGAAATGTTGACAAAATAGCCAATGCCATTACAATCTATAATGACGTGTGTGGGTGTTTTTTGAACTAATTTACCTTGAATGTGTGTAATCATATCTTCACTTCCTTTGAACTTCAAATGTACTAAAATTATACAATATTTTAAGAAGAAAAAAGAAAGTGATTTAGAGGGTTAATTCACCGCTTTTCCTTTTTGCTGTGCATCCACGACTGCAACGGCAGTCATATTCACAATTTCATCGACGCTAGCCCCTAATTGTAAAATATGAACAGGCTTGCGTAATCCCATCATGATGGGCCCAATAGATTCTGCTTTATTGAGTTCTTTTAATAATTTATAGGTGATATTCGCCGATTCTAAATTTGGAAAAATAAGCGTATTTACTTTTTTGTTTGCAAGTTTAGAAAACGGAAAATTCGCTTTTAACATTTCACTGTTCAATGCAAAATCCGTTTGTAATTCACCATCCACTAACAAATCTGGATGTCTTCGATGCAGGTACGATACCGCTTCTCTTACTTTAGTCGCCGTTTTATCCTTTGATGATCCAAAGTTAGAATAGGATATCATCGCCATCACAGGTTCTATACCAAACATTTTAACCACACCAGATGTCATCTGAGCAATTTTTATCAAATCGTCTGCGGAAGGGTTTATGTTGATGGCTGTATCACTCAAAAACATAGGTCCTCTTTGTGTAATCATCACATTGGTGGTCGCAATTCGTGTGGAACCAGGTGCCAGCCCAATTAAATTTAACATTGGTTTTAAGACAGACCCATAATTACTGGAGTACCCGGAAATAAGGGCATCCGCATCGCCTTGATTGACCATCATTGCCGCAAAATAGTTGCGTTCACGCATTAATTTTTGAGCGGCTAAGAGTGTCACCCCTTTTCGCTGTTGTTGTTTCCAATATATTTCTGCGTATTTATTTTTCTGGAGAGTGCTTTCATCGGCTTTAGGGTCGATGATTAACACTTCTTCATCAAATTCTAATTCTTCCATAAGACGTTCTATTTCGTCCCGTCGTCCTAATAAAATAGGGGTTGCTACGCCTTCTTCTAAAACAATTTGGGCCGCTTTAAGAACATTTAACTGATCGGCTTCTGCAAAAACAACACGTTTCGGGTTTAGCTTCGCTCGGTTAAATAAGAGCCTTACAATTTTATTATCGGAACCCATACGCTCCAAAAGGGTGTCTTCGTAGTGTTCCCAATCTGTAATTGGTGCCAAGGCCACACCGCTTTCTATCGCTGCTTTTGCCACGGCTGGTGGAATCGCTGCAATGAGGCGGGGATCAAATGGTTTTGGAATGATATAATCTTTTCCAAAAGTCAAACGCGTTTCGCCATAGGCAATGTTTACTTGCTCTGGAACCGGTTCTTTTGCTAAGTCTGCTAAGGCAATGACTGCCGCTTTTTTCATTTCTTCATTAATGGAGGTCGCTCTCACATCTAAGGCACCTCTAAAAATAAATGGAAAACCAAGTACATTATTAACTTGATTAGGTGTGTCACTTCGTCCCGTTGCCATGATAATATCGTCACGTGTTTTGACCGCGAGATTGTATTTTATTTCTGGGTCTGGGTTTGCCATTGCAAAGACAATTGGATTGTTTGCCATTGACAACAGCATCTTAGGGTTCACAATATCAGAAGTTGAAAGTCCAATAAACACATCGGCATCTTTCATTGCTTCTTCTAGCGTATCAATTTTTCTGTGGGTCGCAAACTCTGCTTTTTGAGAAGTTAAATTTTCACGGTCATTTCTAATCACCCCTTTACTATCCAGCATGACAATATTTTCGCGCTTCGCACCAAATGATTGGTACAAACGTGTACAGGAAATGGCGGCGGCACCAGCACCACTCACTACAATTTGTACGTCTTGAATATTTTTTTCTGCAATTTCTAAGGCATTCAACAAGGCTGCTGCAGATATAATCGCCGTTCCATGCTGATCGTCATGCATCACAGGGATATCAAGTTCTTCTTTCAGTCGTTTTTCGATTTCAAAGGCTTCTGGCGCTTTGATGTCTTCTAAATTAATGCCTCCAAAAGTGGGTGCTATATTTTTAACGGTTTGAATAAATTCTTCTACATTTTCAGTATTCACTTCGATGTCAAACACATCGATATCAGCAAATATTTTAAAGAGCAAGCCTTTTCCTTCCATCACTGGTTTGGAGGCTTCCGCGCCAATATTTCCCAATCCTAAAACAGCGGTTCCGTTGGTAATCACAGCCACTAGATTTCCTTTTGCTGTATATTTATAAGCATCGGAGGGGGTTTTTTCTATGGCCAAACAAGGCGCCGCAACACCAGGAGAATAGGCCAATGCCAAGTCTCTTTGGGTGGCATATTTTTTAGTAGGAACTACTTGAATTTTTCCGGGAGACGGTTTTTCGTGATAAGCTAAAGCTTCTAAATCGTGTTTACTCAGTTTTGACATCTTGGTGGTTTGATATGCAAAGTTAGACAGTTCAGTTTAATAATGAAATTTTAGAGCTATTCTTTTAGAAACTTGATACCCCGCCTGAGCTTAAGATAGATACTTGCTCTGCAAAATATAGATTAAAACCCTGCAGCCGTATCGTCGCCTCTCGGGTCTGCACCTCCTTCTAAGCTGCCGTCAGGCAATACCAAAATAGCATCTACTTTTCCTATGATTGGTGAATTCGTCTGGTCTATGGCGTAGCCTAATTTTTTAAGTGACTTAAAAACAAGTGTATCAAAAGAGGTTTCAAATTTGATGTTATCTGGCAACCATTGGTGGTGAAATCGGGGTGTGGAAACTGATTCTTGCATGCTCATATCGTACTCCAATACATTTAGAATATTTTGCATCACAGAGGTGATAATGGTAGAGCCTCCAGGCGAGCCTACCACCATTTTGAGTTGTCCATTTTTTTCAACAATGGTTGGCGACATGGAGCTTAACATTCGTTTTTTGGGTGCGATTGCATTGGCTTCAGCTCCGACCAAACCATACATGTTTGGTTCTCCAGGTTTTGCACTAAAGTCATCCATTTCATTATTTAAAAAGAAGCCACCTTCTTCTACATAAACTTTAGATCCATAAGCAGCATTTAGGGTGGTGGTCACAGAAACACTGTTTCCAAAGGGGTCGACGATTGAATAATGGGTGGTTTCATTACTTTCATATCCAGGAATAGAACCTCGTGAGAGTGTGCTCGACTTTGTGGCTTTTTCCCAATTAAAATCACTCATTCTTCTGGAAAGATAGTTTTCAGATGTCAGACTGTCTGTGGGTATATTGACAAAATCTGGGTCACCTAAAAAATAGGATCGATCGGCATAAGCTCTCCGTTCTGCTTCTGCTATGAGTTGGATGTACTGAGTTGAATTGTGTGGATACTGTTCTATGTTAAACGGCGCTATGCTTTTTAAAATTTGAGCAAGACAGATGCCTCCGCTAGAAGGGGGTGGCATGGAAATAATTTTATGCCCTTTGTACATAAATGTGATTGGGTCTCTCCATTTGACTTCATAACTGGCTAAATCTTCTTTGGTCATAATACCGCCCAGTTCTTGAACCTGATCTACTATAATATTAGCGGTTTCCCCTTTATAAAATTCGTTCCTCCCATTGGCTTTAATGCGCTTTAATGTTTCGGCTAACTTTGGGTATCTAATCGTATCACCCGTTTTCCAATCCTTGTCTAAAAGAATCGTTCTTTTGTTCGCCTCCCTGAATTTGGACTTAAAACGGTTTAATTGTTTGGCTTGTTTTTCTGTCACAACAACTCCGTTAAGAGCCAACTGAATGGCGGGTTCTATCAATTTTTCAAAAGGGAGTGACCCGAATTTTTGATGCACTTCAAATAAGCCTGCAATCGTTCCGGGGACTCCCACGGCAAGTGCGCCTATTTTACTTGCATCCGAATTTACATTTCCATCTGAATCAAGGTACATGTTTTTTGTGGCTGCTAAAGGTGCTTTTTCTCTAAAATCTAAGCTACCCGTCGTGCCGTCATTCATTCTAAAAACCATAAAACCACCGCCACCAATATTACCTGCTACGGGATATGACACTAACAATGCTAAATCGGTCGCAATCATGGCATCAAAAGCATTACCGCCTTGCTTCATAATTTCGACTCCAATTTTGGAAGCTTCTTCTCTAGCGGAAACTACCATGGCTTTTTCTGCAATAAGACCATGGGGTTTGTCAACTTGGGGCGTTTCACCTTTTGTGTTACACTGAATGCATAGAGTGGACGTGACGAGTAGTATGAGGGCTTTTTTCATGATTTTTTTTGTACGGTCCATGGATGTAATATAGGTTTTATAAAATTAAAGAAAATTATTTTAAAAATTCGATATTTCTTTTTAACCCTGAAAACTTTGTGCGTTTTACTGCTGAATGTTGAAATACTTTAGAGAAGGTGTCTTGGGTAATTTCTTCCCAATCTTGTTTGGTCATGGACAACAATTCTGGTTTTGGATTGAATAAGGGTTCAGAGTGTTCTTTTGAAAACCGATTCCATGGGCATACATCTTGGCATATATCACATCCAAACATCCAGTTGTCAAATTGACCTTTCATTTCTGACGGAATTTGTTCTTTGAGCTCAATGGTGAAGTAGGAAATACACTTGCTACCATCGACTCCATGTTCTGGAGAAATAGCTTCTGTTGGGCAGGCATCTATACAAGCTGTGCATGTGCCACAGTGGTCAGTCACAGGGCTATCATAATCTAATTCTAAATCAATAATAAGCTCTGCAATAAAATAGAAAGACCCCACTTGTTGCGTTAGTAAATTGCTGTGTTTTCCAATCCATCCTAGCCCTGCTTTCTTCGCCCAAGCTTTTTCCAAAATTGGTGCGGAGTCCACAAATGCACGCCCGTGAACTTCGCCTATTTCTTCTTTTATAAATTCTAAAAGTTGTTTGAGTTTGTCTTTTATGACAAAGTGATAGTCCCTGCCATAGGCATATTTACTAATTTTTGGGGCTTCTGGATCGTGTTGGGTTTCTTCAGGGAAATAATTATATATAAGAGAGACAACACTCTTGGAATCCTCTACTAACAACGTGGGATCAAGGCGTTTGTCAAAATGGTTTTCCATGTACTGCATTTTACCATGGCTGTTTTTTTTGAGCCACGACTCCAAACGCGGGGCTTCTTCTTCTAAAAAACCCGCCTTACTCATACCACAAGACAAAAAACCGAGGCGTTTGGCTTCTGCTTTTATTAAACTTGAATAGTGGTTTTTTAAATTCATTTGGTTGTCACACTGAGCCTACCTATCGGTAGGCAGGAGCGGTTGAAGTGCTAAATTAAGTAATTCATGTTAAATTCATTTGGTTGTCACACTGAGCGCAGTCGAAGTACTAAACTAACTAATTCTTTTATTAAATTTATTTAGATGTCACACTGAGCACAGTCGAAGTGCAAAATTACTAGTCTTTATATTTATAATGCGTTGCATTCCTACATTCTGAAAGGATTTGTAACATATCAAAATCTCCATTTATTAAGGCAAGTTTTTTTCAACCTTGTCCATCCTTTAATTTTCTTTTCAAAATAAATCGCTTGTAAAACATCATTAAATTCTTGATGAAACTCTAACGTCAATGGTCGTCTATTGTAGGTATATGAACCTTTGTTAAATCCAAACTGATGCTGTTTAAACCTTTTCTCTAAATTGTTTGTTACTCCTGTATAATACGATTCGTCAGAGCATTTAAGAATGTATACGTAATAAAAATACATGATAAAAACTTTTATGGGCTTCGACTGCGCTCAGCCTGACATTATTATGAAATCAACCTAAAACAGTCCTCCTTGAATATCGCCTTTAATGCGTCCTAAATGTTTGTATGCAAGATCGGTGACTTCACGACCTCTGGGTGTTCGCATGATAAATCCTTGTTGAATCAAAAAAGGTTCGTAAACTTCTTCGATTGTTTCTGGACTTTCACTCACTGCGGTTGCGATGGTGGTGACACCAACGGGCCCGCCTTTGAATTTATCAATAATAGTGGTCAAAATTTTATTGTCCATTTCATCAAGCCCATGCGCATCTACATTCAGGGCTTTCAATCCGAATTTGGCGATTTCAATGTCGATTTTTCCGTTGCCTTTGATTTGTGCAAAATCTCTTACACGACGTAATAAGGCGTTTGCAATACGAGGGGTTCCTCGACTTCGTCCCGCAATTTCTACTGCGGACTCAAAACTGATGGGAACTTTTAGTATTTCAGCACTTCTTTCGAGGATGGTTGAAAGTAGTTCTGTTGTATAATATTGTAAACGGCTACTGATTCCAAATCGGGCACGCATGGGTGCGGTTAACAGTCCTGATCTGGTGGTTGCACCGACTAATGTAAATGGGTTTAAGTTGATTTGAACCGTTCGGGCATTGGGCCCAGATTCAATCATTATGTCAATTTTATAATCTTCCATTGCGGAGTATAAATATTCCTCTACAATAGGACTCAAACGGTGAATTTCATCAATGAATAAGACATCCCGTTCTTCAAGGTTGGTGAGCAATCCTGCCAAGTCTCCGGGCTTATCCAGTACAGGACCTGAAGTGACTTTAATGCCTACGCCAAGTTCATTGGCGAGTATGTGTGCAAGGGTGGTTTTTCCAAGTCCTGGAGGGCCATGAAACAAGGTATGATCCAAGGCTTCGTCGCGTTCTACGGCGGCTTCTACAAATATCTGAAGATTTTCAAGGACTTGATCTTGTCCCGCAAAGTCATCGAATGAAAGGGGTCTTAACACCTTTTCTATGTCTTGTTCTTCTGGTGTGAAGTGATCGTCGTTAGGGTTAAGGTTTTCATTCATATACACAAATATAAAGAAAAAGCCTTTCTTGTTTTAAGAAAGGCTTTTAAATATACTATTAAGTTATGAGCATTTAGTGTTGCAGCTCTTCTTCGCCTTCTTTTAAAGGGACGTTTTGTGGTACAAAGTCGTCGTCGTGACCTGGTTTGCTGTAGTCATAAGACCAACGGTGTACATGAGGAATCTCTCCTGGCCAGTTTCCGTGGATATGCTCTACAGGTGTTGTCCACTCTAATGTGTTAGACCTCCAAGGATTCTGTTCTGCTTTTTTACCGAAGAATATGCTGTGAAAGAAGTTCCATATAAAGACCAATTGAAACGCTCCTCCGATAAGTGCAAATACGGTAATTAGTATTTGAACATTTGAAGTGTCATCAAATAATGGGAAGTTACTGTTGGTGTAATAACGTCTTGGCAATCCTGCCATCCCAATAAAGTGCATTGGGAAAAATACGCCATAAGCACAAATAGCCGTGACCCAGAAGTGAATGTATCCTAAGTTTTTGTTAAGCATACGTCCAAACATTTTTGGGAACCAATGGTAAACTCCTGCAAACAATCCGTAGAGTGCTGATATTCCCATTACTAAATGGAAGTGTGCCACTACAAAATACGTATCATGCACATTGATATCTAAAGCACTGTCTCCAAGAATAATTCCGGTAAGTCCTCCTGTAATGAAGGTTGAAACAAATCCAATAGAAAACAGCATTGCTGGGTTCAGTTGTATATTTCCTTTCCAAAGGGTGGTAATCCAATTAAAGGCTTTTACTGCGGATGGAATGGCTATTAATAGAGTGGTGAATGTAAATACCGATCCTAAAAATGGATTCATTCCTGAAATAAACATATGGTGTCCCCATACAATGGTTGACAAAAATGCAATCGCCAAAACAGAGGCTATCATGGCACGGTATCCAAAAATTGGTTTACGCGAATTGGTTGCTAGTATTTCTGATACTAAGCCCATAGCCGGTAGAATAACTATATATACTTCAGGATGTCCTAAGAACCAGAATAAGTGTTCAAATAATACAGGAGATCCACCTTGGTAGTGTAATACTTCTCCTTGAATAAATATATCCGATAAGAAGAAAGAGGTTCCAAAACTACGGTCCATAATTAACAACAATGCTGCCGATAATAGGACTGGAAACGATACCACACCAATGACAGCGGTGATGAAAAACGTCCATATAGTTAATGGTAATCTTGTCATTGACATTCCTTTTGTTCTGAGGTTTAAAACAGTTACGATGTAATTTAAAGATCCTAATAAAGAGGAGGCGATAAAGATTGCCATGGATACTAACCACAAAGTCATTCCTGCACCTGATCCACCTTGTGCCATAGGCAATGCGCTTAATGGAGGGTAAATTGTCCAACCTGCTGCTGCGGGCCCTGCTTCTACAAAAAAGGAAGCAACCATAATCACACTAGACAAAAAGAATAACCAGTAAGAAATCATATTAAGAAATCCAGAGGCCATATCTCGTGCTCCAATTTGCAAAGGAATTAATAAGTTACTAAAGGTTCCACTCAAGCCAGCCGTTAATACAAAGAATACCATGATGGTTCCATGAATGGTGACTAAGGCTAGATAGATATCTGCATCCATCACACCTCCTGGTGCCCATTTGCCTAAAAGAGCTTCAAAAATTACATTTGGCTCTGTAGGCCATGCGATTTGCATACGCATTAAAAGAGACATTAATACCCCAATAATACCCATAATAAGCCCCGTAATCAAATACTGTTTAGCGATCATCTTGTGATCTTGACAAAAGATATACTTTGTTATAAAAGTTTCTTTGGGATGATGTCCGTGATCGTCTTGGTGTGCGTGAGTATCTACCTGTGCTGACATAATCTTATGTTGTTATTTCTTTAATTTTTTAATTTTGAACTAGGGAGTTCTTGAATAATTTTTGCTCTTGTAACCATGCCTTGTAGTCTTCTTCCGATTCTACAATGATTTTCATTTGCATGTTATAGTGTGATTTTCCACATATTTTATTACAAAGTAATAGGTAGTCAAACTCATAGCTATCTAAAGGTTCTTCGCCTTTTGCTTGTAGTTTTTTACTTTTATTAACTCTGATTTTATTGATGTTTCTTACTTTTTCATAGATGTCAGGATTCAATCGCATTTCTTCCGTGGTTACGGTTGGAGTGAATGCAAACTGTGTAATCATTCCAGGAACACAATTCATTTGTGCTCTAAAGTGAGGCATATAGGCGGAGTGTAACACATCTTGTGAACGCATTTTGAATAATACTGGTACGCCTACAGGAAGGTGCAATTCAGTGGTAATGACATCGTCTTGCGCATTTGGATCTGCTTCATCTAAACCTAAAATATTGGCGTTGTCAAGATTAATGAGTCGCACATTGGCTTTTCCTAAAACATTGTCTTCACCAGCATAGCGTGCTTTCCAGTTGAATTGTTGAGCGTATAACTCAATGACCAATGGATCCTCGTCTTCGTCAACATACATGATGTCTGTCCATGTGAACAACCCATACATGATAAGTCCTGCTAATACAATGACAGGGATGATAGTCCAGAGAAACTCTAGCTTGTCATTGTCTGCATAAAATAATGCTTTACGTCCTTTTTCACCTTTATATTTAAAAGCGAAGTAGTGTAATAAAAACTGTGTAATCGTTTGCACGACAAAAATCACTGCCATCGAAATGATCATTAATCGGTCAATTTCAGGGCCGTGTTCAGATGCCGAATTAGAGGTTAATGGTAAATCGCCCCAAAGTACAAATGACACAATTGTGATTCCGTATATAAAGCCTAAAAAGCCCAACATAAGGTATCCTTGCGTTTTGTTGTCACCGTCGTTTGCAACTTGAGTTATATCTTTATTTACTTGTGCTAAATCAAAGATTTTGACCATTTGCCAAATTGCAATTGTGATCCCTAATAAAATTAATATTGTTAATAAGCCAGTCATCGTTATATGTTGTCTTTTTAAATTTTAATTAATAATGAAAGTGTTCGCTTTCCTTGATAAAAGGATTTCCTTTTGCTAATAATGGTGCTTTTGAAAGCGCATAAAAAACAATGAATAAGAATAATCCTAAGAACAATACTATGGCACTAATTTCAGGAACCCCAATAAACCATCGGTCTCCTACTGTTGCCGGCATAATCATATTGAAAATATCTATATAATGACCGAATAAAATCACAATACCTGCCATTACTATAAACCATGGCACACGCTTGTAATCGCTGTTCATGAGTACTAGGAATGGGAAAATAAAGTTTAATATAATCATTCCAAAGAATGGTAAGTTGTAGTCTTCAATACGGGTTACAAAATAGGTGACCTCTTCAGGAATGTTTGCATACCAGATAAGCATGAATTGTGAGAACCATAAATAGGTCCAGAACACACTAATCGCAAACATAAATTTTGCCAAATCATGTAAATGACTGTCGTTTACAAACTCCATCAATCCTTTAGATTTTAGATAAATTGTAATCAATGCAATTACTGTGATTCCACTGACAAACATACTTGCAAATACATACCATCCAAATAAGGTACTGAACCAGTGTGGGTCAACACTCATGATCCAATCCCAAGACATCATGGATTCTGTGTAGATGTAAAATACTAAGAATGCTGCTGAAATTCTAAAGTTCTTTTTAAAGAAACTGTTGTCATTTATATCTGCTTGATCTTGTGCTAGTGAGAATTTACGTGAGAAATAACGGTATAAACTCCATCCTGTGATAAAGATCAATCCTCTTACTGCAAACCATGTTTTATCTAACCAACCTGCTTTTGCTTGAATCAGTGCGTCATGTGCAACGACTTCTGGATCCATCCATATAAAGATGTGATGATCTGCCCATAATGCGATACATAAAACAATTAAACCTCCAGGTAATACGTAATACGTAATGGCTTCCATGACTCTAAATAGTACTGGTGACCACCCTGCTTGTGCTGCATATTGAATACCGTAAAACGCAAGTACCCCTAAGGATATCATAAAAAAGAAGAATGCTGCTACATATAAAGCTGCATAAGGTCTGTTGTGCATTTGGTGCAATACATGCTCTGCGTGCGCATCATCATTGTGCGCTTCCGATCCGTGTGCATCTTCTGCATGCGTGTCAGAATCGTGTGTGGAATGCATCATTGCAGCATGCGCCTCCGCGTCTGTTTGAACGTCATGATGCATTGCTTCTGTCGTTTCTTCGCCATGAGAAGCGTCTGCTCCATGGTGCGAATTTTCTTCTGCTAATAGTACTTTAACATCATCGAGGGTGAGCCCGTGTGTTGCTACATAGCTTGTGCCCCATCCTATTGCACCAATGACAAACAGTGCGAGGGAAACAATTTTAAGTCTTTTTGAAAACGTGTACATGTTGATATAAATGTTTTACTTTTCTTATTTTTTTAATTCTGCTCTAAGGGTTTCTACGTAAGCAGTCACTTGCCAACGTTCTTCCTCATTCAATAAATTTGCGTAAGATCCCATAGTGTTTTTACCGTAATAGATAACGTGGTAAATACTTCCTTCAGTAATGGCTCTATCTGCATAACTTGGAACTCCAAGAATTTTTTCTCTTTTCACAAGCTTTCCTTGACCAGCGCCTTTGTTTCCATGACAAATACCACAGTAAATCTCATACAGCTCTTTTCCTCTTTTAGCGTCTAATTCAGCAGATGCTATGGGAGATTTTAAATCTGAAAGCGCTGCTGCATAACCTTCGTTACTGTTTTCAAATTCATATAAAGAATGACCTCTAGAGATCGTTCCTTCAACAGGCAATAATGCCTCTTGGGAGTTTGGAAAAACATCGTACTCGCCATAAGCTTCATAGCCTATAGGTGCATACATGTTTGGGAAGTATTGGTAGTTTGGACTGTTATCATTTTGACATGAAAAAACAGTGACAAGGACCAATGCTAAGACGATTATTTTTGATACACTTTTCATAATACTAATGTGCTTCTTTTTCAACGATATGAACCTCTACTGCTCCTGTTTGGGTCAGCAAGGTTTTTAATTCATTTTCATTATCATGAACAGAGATTTCCATTAAAAAATGGTCATCTGTTGTTCTTGGATCCGGGTTTTCTGCATTTTTAAATGGCCACATTCTACTTCTTAGGTAAAAGGTAATCACCATTAAGTGAGCCGCAAAAAAGACGGTTAACTCAAACATAATTGGCACGAATGCCGGCATGTTTTCGATATAGCTAAAACTCGGTTTTCCACCAATGTTTTGAGGCCAGTCTTCGATCATGATGTAATTCATCATGACAGTCGCTACAATCAAACCAACACAGCCATACATAAAGGCAGCGATGGCAATACGAGTGGGTTCTAATCCCATTGCTTTGTCTAATCCGTGTACTGGGAAAGGCGTGAATATCTCCTCGATATGATGCTTTTCGGAACGTACGGACTTGACTGCAGATAATAATACATCATCATCTGTATATAGTGCGTGAATAACTTTTGAAGATCCCATAGGCTACTCTTTTTCTTTTTTAGGTGTTTGGGCTGGTTTTGTCATAGCATCTGTACGTTCATCTGAACCTGTACCGACTAGGCTACCACCTGCTTCTCTAATGTTTTTATAACGTTGTCCTGAAGACTTTAATATTGTTTTGACTTCAGCTTGTGCAATCACTGGGAACGTTCGAGCGTACAATAAGAATAATACAAAGAAGAATCCAATGGTTCCGATGAAAATTCCGATATCTACAAACGTTGGTGAGAACATGGTCCATGAAGATGGTAAGTAATCTCTGTGAAGAGAGGTTACAATAATCACAAAACGTTCAAACCACATTCCAATGTTTACGACAATGGAGATAAAGAATGAGAACATGATACTTGTTCTAAGTCTTTTGAACCACATAAATTGTGGCGAAAATACATTACATGACATCATTGCCCAGTAGGCCCAAGCATAAGGTCCTGTTGCTCTGTTTAAGAATGCATATTGTTCGTATTCAACTCCTGAATACCAAGCGATAAATAATTCCGTCATATACGCAACCCCAACAATGGATCCCGTAATCATGATGACGATGTTCATCAATTCGATATGTTGAACAGTAATGTAATCTTCAAGACTACATACTTTACGCATGATGATCAATAAGGTATTTACCATGGCGAAGCCAGAGAAAATTGCACCTGCTACAAAGTAGGGTGGAAAAATAGTTGTATGCCATCCCGGAATCACCGAGGTTGCGAAATCAAAAGATACAATGGTGTGTACGGATAATACTAAAGGGGTTGCAAGTCCTGCAAGTACCAAAGATACTTCTTCAAAACGTTGCCAGTCTTTTGCACGTCCACTCCATCCAAAGCTTAATAATGAATAGATTTTCTTTTGGAAAGGTCTTACCGCACGATCTCGAATCATTGCGAAATCTGGTAATAATCCTGTCCACCAGAATACAAGTGATACAGATAGATATGTAGAAATTGCAAATACATCCCACAATAAAGGCGAGTTAAAGTTGACCCATAACGACCCAAATTGATTTGGAATAGGCAATACCCAGTATGCTAACCATGGACGACCCATGTGAATAATTGGAAACAATCCTGCTTGAATTACAGAGAAAATAGTCATGGCTTCCGCAGAACGGTTAATTGCCATACGCCATTTCTGTCTGAATAATAAGAGTACTGCTGAAATCAGGGTACCTGCATGTCCAATACCAACCCACCAAACGAAGTTCGTAATATCCCAAGCCCAACCAACGGTTTTGTTGAGACCCCAAGTACCAATCCCCGTAGAGACGGTATAAATCATACACCCTATTCCCCAGCTAAAAGCTGCAAGTGCAATAGAAAATACTATCCACCATAGTTTGTTTGCTTTTCCTTCAACAGGTGCAACAACGTCCAAGGTTACATCATGATATGATTTTTCCCCAGTAACTAATGGTCTTCTGATAGGTGCTTCGTAATGAGACGCCATAATCCTTTTATATTATTTCTTATTATTTATGCTTCGTTTGTGTTTCTTACTTTAACTTGATAGACGACGTTTGGTTTTGTACCAACGTGATCTAATAAATGATAAGCACGCTCATCATCTTTAAGTTCGGTAATCGCACTTTTCTTATTATTTATATCTCCAAACGCAATGGCGCCTGAGTCACATGCAGACGAACAAGCGGTTTTGAACTCATCTGGATTGACTTCTCTTCCGTCGCGTTTCGCGTCCAAAATTGTTTTCTGTGTCATTTGAATACACATCGAACATTTTTCCATCACACCTCTAGAACGTACTGTTACGTCTGGATTGATGACCATACGACCTAAGTCGTTATTCATGTGGTAATCAAATTCATCGTTCTCATTGTATAAGAACCAGTTGAATCGACGTACTTTATAAGGACAGTTGTTAGCGCAATAACGCGTTCCAACACATCTGTTATAAGCCATGTGATTCTGACCTTGACGACCGTGAGAGGAGGCTGCTACTGGACAAACCGTTTCACAGGGTGCATGGTTACAGTGCTGACACATGATTGGTTGGAAAGCAACTTGTGGGTTTTCAGATGGAATTTCCATCTCTCCAAAAGTACTTAATGAACTTCCTAAACCTTGAATATCATCTTTGGTGGTGTTATCACCTTCAAACGTATCATCTGAAGAATAATATCTATCAATACGTAGCCAGTGCATATCGCGACTTCTACGAATTTCTTCTTTTCCTACAACTGGAACGTTGTTTTCTGCATGACATGCAATCACACAAGCTCCACATCCTGTACAGGAGTTTAAGTCAATTGACAGGTTGAAATGATGTCCAATCGAACGGTCAAATTCATCCCATAAATCTACATCTGGAGAATCAACTGGTGTTTCTTCATGGTTCAATGACACCATAGTCATTGGGTTCCAATCCGCAGCAGATTCAGTATTGAATATCTCCAAAGTCGTTTCTTTGATGATATCTCCTCTACCCATTAATGTATTGTGCAACTGAACACAAGCAAATTCATGCTTCCCATCCGTTAACTCTACAGTAGCGGTTTGTACGGTGTTAAAATCGTTATATAAAGGATAGGCGTTGACACCTGTTTGCATTTCTGTTTTGAGACCTTCGGTTCGACCATATCCAAAGGACATTCCTACCGTACCTCTTGCTTGTCCTGGTTGAATGATCACCGGAACTTTTACAGTGACACCATTTACGGTGACGTTTGCATATTTCCCGTTCAATCCACCATCGGCATCATGACTGTTTTCACTGAAAAAAGTACTTGTTTCTAAAAAGAATCCTAATGCTTTACCATCAAATTCAGATACTGTTAAGTAGTTATCCCAAGTCGTTCTTGTCAATGGATCTGGAAATTCTTGTAACCAAGGGTTGTTGGCTTGTTGACCATCTCCCATTCCTGTTTTTGGATACAGCGTCAGCTCCATACCAGAAGTGGATGTTGCAGCAAGTGCAGTGACTGCAGCTCCTAATCCTGAAATTGTACTGCTATCAAAAGCATCTGCAGTTTCTACCGTTGCAGAGTTTGATGAAACATACACACCATCGTGTAAACTGTCATTCCAAGAAGCCCCTTTTAATACATTGCTGTTCCAATAGGACTTTACAAAATCGTGGTAAGACCCTGAAGTCCCCACCAATTCTAATAATAGGTCTTGAAATTGTTTGGTGTCAAATAAAGGACGAATGGTTGGCTGCATGAGCCCGTAATGTCCTTTTTTAGTTTCTAAATCGCCCCACGATTCTAAATAATGAGAAGTAGCAGCAACATATTGTGATACAGAAGCTGTTTCATCATTTTTCATGGTGAAGGCTACTGATAATTCTGTTTGTTTTAATCCTTCTACAAATGCAGAAGCATTTGGAAGTGTGTACGCTGGGTTCACACCGGCCATGATGACAGCACCTACAGTGCCCGCATTCATATCTGTTACTAATTGAGCAACCGCTTTATCATTCCCTTGACGGGTTAAGATTGGATTGTTAGGATCAAACGCTTTACTGTTAAGTTTTTCGTTGATGGCCAACACAATGTTTTGTGCATTGACGTCTTGAATTCCTGAAAGTACAACTGCGTTAGAACCTGCTTTCAATAATTCAGAAGCTGCATTGTTTACAGCCGTTTCTAAGTGTGCTGGAAGATCGCCTCCAACTGCGGTTCCAAATAATTTTCCGTAAAGTTTTGCAAGGGCTACTTTTTGTTGAGACGGTTTGATTGCGACACGTTTATCAGCATTTGCTCCTGATAAGCTCATGTTTGCTTCAAACTGAATATGACGCGACATTTTTCCGTTTTTAGGAATACGTCCTTGTGCATAAGCAGCATCAAAACCACCCCCTTGCCAGTCGCCTAAAAAGTCAGCGCCTATAGATACAATGGTTTGGGCTTTTGAAAAATCGTAATTAGCCAATCCTCTTGAGCCATATTTGTTTTGGAACGCATCTGCGGCAGCCGATTCTGATATCGCATCATAAACGACGTGGCTTACATTCCCATATTTTTGTTTAAAATCAGAGATCAATTTTGAAGTCGATGGGCTTGCAAAGGTTTGTGTTAATAACACAATTGATTTATCCGATCCTTTTAATGCTTCTAATTTTTGAGCCACTTCTGCTGTCAACTCTCCCCAACTCGTTTCTTGACCCTCTTTTTGTGGGCCTACAACTCTTTGGTTATCATATAAATCTAATACAGAAGCTTGCACTCTGGCGTTGATCCCACCGTTTGCTTTTGCAAGACTGTTAGACTCGACCTTGATAGGACGGCCTTCTCTGGTTTTAATTAAAACACTTGCAAAATCATATCCATTAGCAATGGCCGTTGCATAATAATTTGCAACACCAGGGATAATTTGTTCTGGCTGAACCACGTAAGGAATTGATTTGATGACCGGTCCTTCACAGGCTGCTAAAGATGCTGCAGCAGTACTGAACCCTACATATTTTAAGAAATCACGACGCGTTGTACTCGATGACTCTAGGGTTTCTTTATCGCCTAGAAATTCATCTACAGGAATTTCTTGTGTAAATTCCTTTTGTTTAAGCGTCTCAACAGCGGAGCTATGACTCGGATTTAGCTCCTCAACACTTTTCCAGTATTTCTTATTTGATGACATATATCTAATGTTACTTGTTGATCGTTTTATTTAATTTCTAATAATGACATTTTCCACATTCTAAACCACCCATTTGGGCTGCGGTCAATTGCTCTACACCGTATTTCTTGGTGAGTGCTTCGTGGATTTTATCATAATAGCCGTTGTCTTGAACTTTTACATTTGTTTCTCTGTGACAATTGATACACCAGCCCATCGTTAATGGAGAGAACTGATACATAATTTCCATTTCTTCTACAGGTCCGTGACATGTTTGACATTCCAATCCAGCCACCACAACGTGTTGCGAGTGATTGAAATAGGCGAAATCAGGCAGGTTGTGAATACGCACCCATTTGACTGGTTTCGTGTTTCCTGTATATTTCTGTTCGGCATCATCCCAACCTACAGCATCGTATAATTTTTTGATTTCTCCGTCATAAAATTCTTTCGTGTACTCGTCCGTTGCCGTTTCTGGTGACACTTCGTAAATAGACTTGTGACAGTTCATACACACATTCAGCGCTGGAATTCCAGAGTGCTTACTCACACGTGCAGAAGAGTGACAGTATTTACAATCAATTCCATTGTCACCGGCGTGAATTTTATGAGAGTAATGTATCGGTTGAATCGGTTGGTATCCTTGGTCAACACCCACCTGCATAAAGTAGCCATATACAAAATAGGCACTTGATAACAAGAAGAAGATCGCCACAACCAACATTAAAAATTGGTTTTGAATAAAGGCTTTCCAAAGTGATTTTTTCTTAACCGCTTCAGCAATTTCAACATTGTTTGCAGAAGCGAAACGACGTAATGTGTTGTTTACTAAAAACAATCCTAAAGCTAGCAATCCAAAAAGAATGGCGAGAGCCGCTAAAACAAGTTCTTGAGAAACACCGCCTTCAGCTTGCCCACCTTGCACAGCAGTTGCAACAGCAGCTACAGGAGTTGCTTTTTCTTGAGCCGTATAGGCTAAGATGTTTGTGATATCATCATCTGAAAACCCTGGAAAAGCAGTCATTGCAGATCCGTTGTATTCAGCGTAAATTTTGTTTGCATACGCATCTCCAGACTTGATTAAGGCTGAACTGTTGCGAATCCAAGCGTTGAGCCAGACTCTGTCCAAACCTTCCTCTTCACTGAGTCGTGTTTCGACATTTCGAAGCGCAGGCCCGGTCATTTTCTTGTCTAACTGATGACAAGCGGCACAGTTGGCGTTAAATAAAGATTTCCCCTTAACAGGATCTCCATCTTGAGCGTATAGCGATGTGAATGTAATTGAGAAAAATAAAAGCCCCGAGAATAGTATTTTCGAAAGCGTGTAAAAGTTAAATCCCTGTTTCATAGCGTTGATAGAAGTCATTTCTAAACTTTGATTCGATTTTATCATGCAAATAGGCAATATTCGTTTATAAAAATCTTCCGCAAAAGTAACATTTAATGTCCGTTTTTGAAATGTTAGATATGCGTAAATTTCTAATTTATAAACGTTCTAAATAAGTATTTTTTATAACTTTTAATTTTATTCGTTTACATTTGTAGAAGCAATACTATACTATGAACTTATTTAATTGGAAATTAATTGTTATAAGTGTCTTATTTTCAGGCACCGTTTTGGCTCAAGAAGGCGTCGTAAGCATTGAGAAAAGCTTGGAAATTGATCGGGTGCTGACGCTTAAAAAAGAACTGAATAAAGACCAAACATATATAAAAATTCAAATTTATAGTGGAAACCGACTTGGCGCAGAAACAGCCTTAGAAAGTTTTAAAACTGATTTTCCAAAACAAACTGTAGAAATGAAATACGAAACTCCCAACTATAAAATTTGGGTTGGAAAATTTAGAACACAACTGGAGGCAGATCGAGAACTGATTGTTGTGAGAAAAAAGTTTCCAAATGCATTTTCTCTTAAACCTTAAAAAAATTTACAGCATTTTATTGAACCACAATTTTTCTAACATATTGCTGGTCGTTGATTTCAAATTTAGCAATGTAAAAACCCGTTTGAAGCGGGCGAACATCGATGCTATTTTGGTCAATTTTTGAAGCACTTAGTACTGATTTTCCTCTAAGGTCAAAGAGCTGAATATTGGAAACTTCATAAACCGATTCAATGGTAATTTGACGTGAACTTGGATTGGGAAATAGTTTAAATACATCCGCAAATTCTTCTTTGAAATTGCCCAATACTTCACTTTGAACATCGCCAGTGAGTGTTTCAATAGTTGAATCGCCATCCCCTCCACAAAGCGAAGTGTCTGTCGTTGAATTCTCAACCCAAACACCCAAGGTTGCATCTGGGGGATTTGGTGTTGATTGCGCAGTATTATAATAAATTAAATAGGTTTCAGAAAAATCACCATTGCCATCATCTGCTCGGAGTTCCCATCGACTATCCGTATCATTATAAGCGATTTGAAATTCACAGACTCCAATGCCGCTACAAGGCTGATCGCCTGTGATTGGTGTGGTTTCAAAAATAGCTCTCCCCGTATCGTCGGAACCCGTTTGTGTGAATATAAATTCTTGATCATCGAACAACTCTTGACAAGCATTGAGCGTGATTTGAGCAAAGCCATTGAAACTGATACTTGTAAAAATAAAGAATTGAATAAGTAATTTCATCTGTCTTTAATCTCTTGGTGGATAAATGCCTTGGGTAGCAATAATATAAGTAACTGTAAGATAGGGTTGCATATTATTAACAGCTTGTCCTCCACCTGTGTTGCTTACCATTGCAGAATTCATAGTCGTTGTGGCTGTGGCATCGGAGTATTCCTTGTCCAGTAGTTTGGTGCCTGCTGGCAAATTGCCACCTGGGACGGATGTATTGCCGTCTGCAGTAACCGCATTGATGGAATGATTATGAGAAGGTAAATTAGCGACCACTAGCAAATTTGTTTCCGCTCCCCCGGATTGTGCCTGTGTATATGAAGATAACCCAGGTCCAGATCCATAATGCATGGGCACCCGACCTCTTAAGTCTGGCAACCCAAAAGTAGAGCTGCCATCGCCGCCATACATAGTTCCTAGTATTGAAAATAATGCCGTATTACTGGAAATCGCCAGTAATTGACCTTCGCATTTTGCCCAACCTCGTGGTGCAAAATTTCCTGCAAACATTCTGATTTCTCCAATAAAAGGGTCTTGAGCATTGGCGGATTCACTAAAAATAAAACAGCAAAACAGTAGTAACGTTACAATTGATTTTTTCATCCTATAAATTAAATTGGTAACTCAAATATACGTAAACTAATTAAAACAATGGAGGGTCTTTTAAATTATAAAATAATAATTGTATTGCATTACAATTTTGTATAATGCTTGAATTCTATAAAATGGTGAACAAAATCAGTATGTTGAATACAAAAAACCGCATGCCTTTTGGACATACGGTTTTTAAAAATTTATGTATATATAAACTAAATACTGTTTTATTTAAGTGTTTTCTTAACCTCTACCTCACGGAAGGCTTCAAGAATATCACCTTCGCGGATATCGTTGTAGTTTTTCACTTGCATACCACAGTCGTATCCTTTAGCAACTTCTTTCGCATCGTCTTTGAAACGTTTTAAAGAGCTTAATTCACCTGTATATACTACCACACCTTCTCTGATCAATCGAATTCCAGCGCTTCTGTATATTTTACCATTGGTAACCATACATCCTGCAATCGTTCCGATTTTAGAGATTTTAAAGGTTTCTCTAATTTCTGCGGTTCCTGTAATTTCTTCTTTAAACTCAGGAGACAACATGCCTTCCATCGCGTCTTTAAGATCGTTAATCGCATCGTAAATAATAGAGTACATTCGGATGTCGATTTCTTCCTTATCAGCAATTTGACGGGCATTCCCCATTGGTCGCACATTAAATCCGATAATAATCGCATCGGATGCTGTTGCAAGTAACACATCACTTTCTGTAATGGCTCCAACTCCTTTATGAATAATATTCACCTGAATTTCTTCGGTCGATAATTTCTGGAACGAATCTGTTAGGGCTTCAACGGATCCATCAACATCTCCTTTCAAGATGATGTTTAATTCCTTAAAGTCACCTAAAGCAATACGTCTTCCAATTTCATCAAGCGTAATATGACGTTGTGTTCTTACAGATTGCTCACGTTGTAGTTGTGTACGTTTGGCAGCAATTTGCTTCGCTTCACGCTCATCTTTAAAGACGGTAAATTTATCTCCTGCCTGAGGTGCGCCGTCCAATCCTAAAATAGAGATGGGCGTTGAAGGTCCTGCAACAAGCAAGTCGTTTCCGCGTTCGTCATGCATGGCTCTAACTTTACCACTGTTTTTTCCTGCCAAGACATAATCGCCAATTTTCAGCGTTCCTGCTTGTACTAAGATGGTAGAAACATACCCACGACCTTTATCTAAAAAGGCTTCAACTACGGTTCCTAAAGCGGGTTTATTTGGATTTGCTTGCAGCTCTAATAATTCAGCTTCTAGCAATACTTTTTCTAATAATTCTTTGACACCGTCTCCTTTTAATGCAGAAACATCATGCGATTGGATTTTCCCTCCCCAGTCTTCTACTAATAAATTCATATTGGCCAAGGCTTCCTTAATTTTTTCAGGATTTGCCGCTGGTCTGTCTATTTTATTAATTGCAAAGATGATTGGTACGCCTGCTGCTTGTGCATGGGCAATGGCTTCTTTTGTTTGAGGCATGATATCATCATCCGCTGCAATGACGATAATAGCAATATCCGTGACTTGCGCACCACGTGCACGCATCGCCGTAAAGGCCTCGTGACCGGGTGTATCTAAAAAGGCTATTTTTTGTCCTGTTCCAAGGGTCACTCCGTAAGCTCCAATATGTTGGGTGATGCCTCCAGATTCACCTGCAATTACATTTTCTTCCCGTATATAATCTAGTAAAGATGTTTTACCGTGATCGACATGTCCCATGACCGTTACGATCGGAGCTCGTGTTTCTAAATCTTCGGCAGTATCTACTACGATTTCAATTGCTTCGTCAATATCAGCGGTTACAAATTCAACCGTAAATCCAAATTCTTCAGCAACAATGGTTAAAGTTTCAGCATCTAATCGCTGATTCATGGTCACCATCATTCCAAGAGACATACAGGCAGAAATAATTTGAGTCACCGAAACATCCATCATGGTAGCGACTTCGCTTGCGGTTACAAATTCAGTAACTTTAACTACTTTATTTTCTAGTTCTTGTTGTTCTTGATCTTTTTCAGTTTGTTGACGGTGCTGATCTCTTTTGTCTTTTCTGTACTTCGCACCTTTTTTACCTTTGTTTGATTTCCCTTGTAATTTTTCAAGGGTTTCTCTTACCTGCTTTTGTACTTCTTCCGCTGTTGGCTCTACTTTTGGAACTTGCGTTCTAGCTTGTGGCGGTCGGTTTCTAAAGTTTCCTCTAGGCTGCGAAGGATTGCTTCCAACTTTACTTATTCTACGACGTTTTTTTCTGGCATCGGCAGAATTGGTTCCAGCTGCTGGTGTAACTGGCTTCGCTTTTTTGGGTTTATTAAATTGGGTTAAATCTATCTTTTGTCCAGTAGATTTTGGCCCTGAAAGTTTTTGATAATTGGTGGTTTCAACTTTTTGTTCTCCTGAGGCTATTGGTTCCTCATTAGCGGTAGCTGCTGGCGCAACTGGTGTTGCTGGAGGTGTTGTCTCAGTAGTTGTTGAAACAACTGGTGTTTCTTTTTTATCTGCGACTGGTAAAGGAGCGGGTGCTGTTTTTGTAGCAGGCTTTACTTTTGGTGTGGACTCAACCTTAGGCGTTGCTGCTTCTTTTGGGGCTGGCACTACTTTTGGAGTGGGTGCGGCTTTTGGAGTGGCAACCTCTACTTTAGGCGCTGCTGCTTCTTTTGGTGTTGGCGCTGCTTTGGGAGCGGCAACCTCTACTTTAGGGACTACTTCTTTTGGAGCAACTGCAGGCTTTACGGCTTCAGGCTGTTTTTCAGCTGCTTTTTTAGAGCCATCTAAATCGATTTTACCGACTTTTTTGGGACCTTGAAGGACCTGTTTGGCTTTAAAAACTGTTTTAGCGGCTTCGGCTTTTTGAAGTTTCAGCTCTATTTCTTGTTCACGTTGAACACGTAAGGCTTCTTTTTCTTTTAGCTTAGCTTCACCAACTTCTTTAGAAGCGACTTTCTTATTTGCATCCGTTTGAAACTCTCCTGCAAGAAGATCGTACACTTCCGAAGTGATTTTGGTCGTAGGGCGTTTTTCTATTTCAACGTTTTTTGTTTCCAAAAAATCGACCGCTCGATCGAGAGAAATATTCAATTCCCTTAACACTTTATTTAATCTAATAATTTCAGCCATAAATTGCCTTTGATATTTTTTAACAGTATTTCTTACGCGTAATCGTGTGGTAATCCGGTCTTACAGGCTACCAATATAATTAAAATTTTACTCTTCAAACTCTTCTTTCAAAATACGAACTACATCTTCGATGGTTTCTAACTCTAAATCGGTACGCTTTACAAGATCTACAATCTCTTGTTCAAGGATACTTTTTGCAGTGTCTAAACCTGCTTTTGCAAATTCAGCAATGATCCATGCTTCGATTTCATCAGAGAATTCAGAAAGCTCTACATCCTCTTCTACACCTTCTCTAAATACATCAATTTCATAGCCTGTCAAACGACCGGCCAAACGAATGTTGTGACCACCTCTACCAATCGCTTTACTCACTTCTTCAGGTTTTAAAATAACCTCAGCACGCTTGGTTTCTTCGTTTATTTTGATCGATGTCACTCTTGCTGGACTCAACGCTCTTGTGATATAAAGTTGCAAGTTGGTTGTATAATTGATCACATCAATGTTTTCATTTCCTAGTTCACGAACAATTCCGTGGATTCTAGAACCTTTCATTCCAACACAAGCTCCTACAGGATCTATTCGATCGTCATAAGAATCAACCGCTACTTTGGCTTTTTCTCCTGGAATTCTTACAACATTTTTAACAGATATTAAACCGTCAAAAACTTCTGGAATTTCTTGTTCAAATAATTTTTCAAGAAAAACAGGGGCTGTTCTTGATAATACAATAGACGGTTTGTTTCCTTTTAAATCAACACTTTCAATGATACCTCTTACATTTTCTCCTTTTCTGAAAAAATCAGAAGGAATTTGTTTGTCTTTTGGAAGGATCAATTCATTGCCATCGTCATCCAATAAAATCACCGCTCGGTGGCGAATGTGATGAACCTCAGCTGTGTATATTTCACCTACTAAGTCTTTAAAGTGCTTGTAGATATTTGTGTTATCGTGCTCATGAATTTTAGAAATTAAATTCTGACGCAGTGCTAAAATAGAACGACGTCCTAAGTCAACCAGCTTCACTTCTTCGGATACATCTTCACCAACTTCAAAATCTGGTTCGATTTTTTGAGCATCTGTTAAAGAGATTTCTTGGTTTTCTTCTTCAACCTCACCATCTGCTACAACGACTCTATTTCTCCATATTTCTAAATCGCCTTTATCGGGATTGATAATGATATCAAAGTTATCATCATCTCCAAACTTCTTTTTTAATGTATTTCTAAACACATCTTCTAAGATTGACATTAAGGTAACTCTATCAATTAGCTTTTCATCTTTGAATTCTGAAAACGAATCAATTAACGCTAAATTTTCCATAATTTTAGTCTTGTATTAAAATAATATTTTCACTTTTGCTTCACTTATATCTGTGTACAGAAGGGTTGCTTTTTTCTGAACGGTGACCTTTCCTTTTCCGATCGGCTTTGGTTCTCTTGCTTTCCATTCAAGTACAATATCTTCTTTGTTGGCGGCGGTAAGGACAGCTTCAATTTTTTGATTTTCTGTAGCCCTGACTTCTAATGTTCTGCCGATGTGTTTTTGAAATTGACGCGGGTGTGTCAATGGAGTGGTGGCTCCAGACGATGATACTTCCAATGCAAAATCGTGCTCTTCCCTGTCTATATTGTGTTCGATACCGCGACTGACAAACATACAGTCTTCTACAAGGACCCCTTTGTCCCCGTCAATTACGATTCTAATTTTATTGCCTTCTAAGATTTCGAAATCAATCAAAAACAAATCCTGTCTTTGTGCAAGGCAATCCTCTAATAATTCTTTTACTATATCTCTAAACATCTGGTATAAAAAGAGGGGACTTTATGTCCCCTCGCTTTTTCATTTATCATTCTATGCGGCAAATATACGACATAAAAATTGAATTTAACAAGTGTTTACACTTGTTTTAGTTGGCCCACTAGGGCTCGAACCTAGACTCTTCGGTACCAAAAACCAACGTGTTGCCAGTTACACCATGGGCCAATCTCTTAATGAGGCTGCAAATTTATAATAAAGTTTTGTTTAGGCAAACATTTTTAAATTTATTTCTTGTTGATTTTTTGGTTTATAATATAAACTAGTTTACATTTGCTATTCTAAATCTTATAATCATGCAAACACAAGAACAAATTCAGCTTATTAATGACACCATTAATAAAACAAAAGAAAATTTAAAATCGAGTGCTCCCAACTTTATTTTCTGGGGTGCATTAATTGCAGTCTTAAGCTTTTTTCATTACAGTTTCCCTGAAATTGTTCAGCAAACAAACTACTCAAACCTACTCTATTGGGTGTTAATTCCAGCGCTTGGAATGGTCGTTACAGTTCTTTATAATGTTAAAAAACGCAAACAAACGGGCTATGAAACCCATATGGGGCGTGTATTAAAAATAATTTGGGGAGTATTTAACTTCTCTTGGATTCTTTTAATATTTATTTCAGCACAAAAAAACCAAAATCCAACCGAGTCTATTTTATTCTTACTAGGAGTGATGATTCTTATAACGGGACTTTTAATTCGCTTCAAACCGATCTCTTTTGGAGGCATCTCTGTTATTATTTGCAGTATGGTATGTGTTTATACTCCAAATAATTCTTGGTTGTTTATTAATGGCATCGCCTCTATTTTAGGGCTGCTTGTTCCTGGAATTGTGCTTTATTACAGCAAATCAAATGTTTAGACCCTTAGATAAATTATTGGTAAACCCAACACGTCTGATGATTGTGGCTGTGTTGGCTAAAGTGGAGAATTGTGATTTTAATTATTTAAAAAAAATTACGGAAACCACGCAGGGAAATCTGAGCATACAGCTAAAAAAATTAAAAGAAAGCGGCTATATTTCCATCCACAAAAGTTTTGAAAACAACTATCCAAAAACAAGTTGTTCCATCACAAAAGCAGGCATCAAAGCGTTTGAGGATCATTTCACAAATTTAAAAAATTATCAAGATTTAAAGCTTTAAGTATGTATGAGTTTATAAGAGACTTGCATTTATACACCATCGCGCCTTGCCTTCCGCTAGGGTTTTATCTCATCGTGGTATCAGGAAAAGGTGGCGTTTTACATAAAAAAATTGGCTCTGTATATATGCTTCTTATTTTTTTCTCGACGATCGTTTCCTTGTTTTTGAAAGCCTATGTAGGCCCCACATTTCTGAATCATTTTGGATGGATTCATTTATTAAGCCTTCTAACAATTTGGACGGTTCCTCGCAGTTTAATTGCTGTGAAAAAAGGAAATATACAAAGACATAAACGCTCTATGAAATTACTGTATTGGACCGGCCTCCTCCTTGCAGGATTATTCACACTCATGCCAGGTCGGTATCTACATGGCGTGTTTTTTGAATGATGTATTTCATTCGTTTTGACCAAAAACTATTAAGCTTTACTTAAAAGTTTTTAGCCCTTGCATAATTATTGCTAAATTCGCTTCGAACTTCAATTTTACAGCATGGCAGATTTTAATTTTAAAAAATGGAACCTCATCTTAGGATGGCTTGCGTTTTTAATAGCGTTCATTACTTACAGCCTCACTGTTGAACCAACGGTTAGTTTTTGGGATGCTGGAGAATATATATTGACTTCTTCCAAGTTGCAAGTGGGACACCCCCCAGGAGCACCATTTTTTCAAATGATGGGAGCCTTCTTTTCGATTTTTGCTTCTGAACCAAGCCAAATAGGTTTGATGATTAATATGATGAGCACCACCGCCAGTGCCTTCACTATTTTATTCATGTTTTGGTCCATTGTATTGCTCATCAAACAAGTTGCTAAATATGACAACGAATCCTCAAAAGATCAAAACATGGCTGTTTTAGGTGCTGCGTTTGTAGGGAGTTTATCCTTTGCATTTACGGATTCCTTTTGGTTCAATGCCGTTGAAACCGAAGTCTATGCCATGGCAACATTAATCATGGCTGTCTTATTTTATTTAGGGTTGCGCTGGGAAAATGAGATGTTTACACCAAGAGGCAACAAATGGCTCATTCTTATTTCTTTTGTGGTTGGCTTGTCGTTTGGCGTGCACTTTATGGGACTGTTGACCATTCCAGCAATCAGTCTTATCTACTTTTTTAAAAATTACAAAACGGTTACGATTAAGAATTTTATTTTGGCAAATATCGCTGGCGTTGCCATTTTATTATTTGTCTTTAAACTCTTAGCTCCTAATATTCTTAGATACTTCAGTGCCTTAGAAATCTTTTTTGTGAACTCGGTTGGAATGCCGTTTAATTCAGGTTCTATCATTGCATTTATTCTGTTGGTTGGATTCATTTTTTGGGGACTCAATTACACCCGAAAAAAAGGGTATATCCACCTCAACACAGGACTCCTTTGCATCACATTTATAGTCATCGGATTTTCATCCTGGTTAATGCTTCCTATTCGTGCGAATGCGAATGTAACGGTGAATGAAAACAACCCCTCAAGTGCCAGAGAACTCCTCGCTTATTACAACTTAGAACAGTACCCAAAAACACATTTGTTTTATGGACCTCAGTTTACAAATCAATATGTTGGTTTGGACGAAAACCAACCTTATGTCGATGACAAGCCAAAATACGAAAAAGATGAAGTCGCTGAAAAATATGTGATTGTCAACGATTATAAAGATGGATTGCAAAACTACAACACAGAACACGCTTCTTTTTTACCGAGGATGTGGAGTGATGAGCATGCCGAAAATTACATGATGTATTCTGGGTTTTTGGAGTTTTCAATCAAAACGGAGTATCAAATGCAAAACGACTTACGTTCGGTTGTGAATAGCTTCAAGGATTCTGTAGCCCAAGGGGATGTTGATTATGAGGATTATCATGCCTTTCTGAAAAAATATGGACGTTATATTGACATTCAAAAACCTTCGCTACTTCAGAACATATACTACCTTTTTGATTATCAAATAGGATATATGTATTGGCGTTACTTTATGTGGAATTTTACAGGACGCCAAGATGATGTTCAAGGTCGGCTTGACCTTCACGGCAATTGGATCAGTGGAATTGAGGCTGTGGACTCCTACGTTTTAGACATTTCTCAAGACAATCTTCCAAGCGATGTTTTAAATAATAAAGCTCGAAATACCTACTACTTTTTACCGCTGTTATTAGGGTTGATTGGTTTGTTTTTTCTTTTTAATAGAGATAAAAAACTCTTTTGGACCATGCTGGTCTTTTTCTTGTTTACAGGAATTGCCATACAAGTTTATACCAATGTGCGACCGTTTGAACCCCGCGAGCGCGATTATTCGTTGGTGGGCTCTTTTTATGTATTTGCACTCTGGATCGGGTTTGGAGTCTTTGCTATTTATGAAAAATTAAGCACTTATTCCAAAACAAGTTTGTTAGCACCCATCGTAAGTTTGGTGTGTTTGATTGCTGTTCCTGGAGTCTTAATAAGTCAAAATTGGGACGATCACGACCGCTCTAAAAGAAAAACTGCAAATGCCATGGCACTGCAATATTTAGAATCTTGTGATCCAAATGCCATCCTTTTTACCATCGGTGACAACGATACCTTTCCACTTTGGTATGCCCAAGAAATTGAAGGCATTCGTCGCGATGTACGCGTTGTTTGTACGAGCTTATTAAATGTCGATTGGTACATTGATCAGATGAAACGAAAAGCGTATGACAGTGATCCCATTCCATCAAGTTTGACACACGATCAATATAAATGGGGCACAAGAGATTATGTCATTAAAGAAGTAGTGACAGAAGACACATTAGGCCTTAATCAGGTTTTAGGGTTTATTACGAGTGACGACCCGCGCACTAAATACAAACACATCCTAGACGAACAGGGGTATGACACTAGTGGACAACGCAGGCAAGATTTGAATGCTAATTACTTGCCTACAGAACACATCAGAATTCCAGTAGACACAGAGTCCGTCTTAAGAAATGGAATTGTAAAAGCCAAAGATTCTGCTTCCATTGTGCCTTATATCGATATTAGAATCAAAAATTCTGCGATTTATAAAAACCGTTTATTAATGTTGGACATTATTGCCAATAACAATTGGGAGCGTCCGATCTATTTTTCAGGAGGTGCCTTTGGAGACGACGATTATATTTGGATGAAAGACTATTTGCAACTCGATGGCTTGGTCTATAAGTTAGTTCCTATAAAAACAGCGGTTGCGAAAGACAACCCGTTTGATATGGGGCGTATTGATACTGATAAAATGTACGACATGGTGACCAATTGGGATTGGGGAAATAATGGCGACCCAACAATGTACCATGATATTGAAACCCGTAAAAACAGTTTGACCTACAGAGGAAACTTAGCACGATTGATTGAAACTTTAATTCAAGAAGGGGAACTGGAAAAAGCAGAGGAAATTGCGGATTTGGCGATGGCAAAAATGCCGGTGGATCTCTTTGGGTTTTATACACTGCTTGAGCCATACATTGGTGCTTATTATGAATTAGAGGCGACCGAAAAGGCACGGAATTTATTTATGGAAGTGAGTCAGAAATACCAAGAAAGCTTAATTTATTACAGCTCCCTGTCTGAGTATAACCAATCAAAGCATATTCAAAATATTTACACCGATATTGAACGTTATAGAGGGTTGGTAGATGTCACTGCTTTTTATGAAACGGACGCCTTTATTAAGGCTGAAATGGAAAAATTCAACAATTACCTTAGACTGTTTACTGGGGAATTAGAGGAAGATGAAGAAGTTGAAGAAGCCGAAATAGAAGACGAGGTCTTGGATATCCTTTAAGAGCTAATTTGTAATTGTAAAAAAATTACACATATTCTTGAATCCGACCAATAATTGTATTGGCGTCCAGCTCTCCGCTTTGGCGCCATTTCATGTCGCCTGACTTGTAAATAATGAGTGTTGGCAGCCCTTTTATGCGCAGTGCTTCTGCAAGGTCTTGATTTTTTTCAACGTCAATTTTTATCACACGAGCCTTGTCGCCCATTGCGGCAGCAACATGTCTGAGCACATCATGCATGGCCTCAGATTCGTCGCTCCACTCTGTAAAGAACTCGAACAATACAGGGATTTCAACGTCTATTAACTCTCCAAATTTTGACATATCAAGGGGTTTTATGTATCAAACTTCAATGATAATGATACTTACTTATAAGCTTACCACCTATAAATATAAGTATTATTTTGGGGTAAATATAACGTTTTCTGAAGTTTATGTGTTATTAATCCGTTTTTTAAGCGTTATAACGGTAATTTCAGGCCAAATACCAACCCGCCCAGGGAAGGCTAAAAAGCCAAATCCACGGTTCACATTGATGTACTGACCGGCCTTTTCGTAGATGCCAGCCCAATATTTGTAGCGCCATTTAATAGGACTCCATTTGATGATTCCAGGAATCTCAATACCAAACTGCATCCCATGAGTGTGCCCACTTAACGTTAGGTGGTAATGCGTTGGATCTTTCACAACTTCGTACTGCCAATGTGAAGGATCATGACTCAAAAGTATCTTAAAATCGTTCGGTTCCACTTTGGAAGATGCAAGCGATAAATCGCCTTTTTGCTTGAATCCTTTCCCCCAATTTTCGACACCAATAACAGCCAAACGATCGCCTTCTTTTTCAATAAATCGACTTTCATTCCTCAACAAATCAAAACCCATCTCTTTTTGAATGTCTAATAACTCTTGAAAATTCTCTGCTTTCGCCTCGTCGGAAGGCCAACGCGTATAATCGCCATAATCATGATTTCCCAAAATAGAAAACACACCGTCTTTTGCTGTTAATTTTGAAAAGGTCGATTTCCATGGACGCATTTCTTTAGACTTACTATTCACTAAATCGCCCGTAAACATAATTACATCCGAAGCTTGCTGATTCACAAGATCAACCGCATATTCTATTTTTTCTTTATTGTCAAAACTCCCACTGTGAATGTCACTTATTTGAGTAACCTGATAGCCGTCAAAAGCAGCAGGTAAATCATCGAATTCTAATGTGTATTTTAAAACTTTAAAATTGTATTTTCCTTTCGTAATTCCATAGAGAATGGACAAAAATGGGATGGCTGCAATGCCCAAGGCGAGTTGTCCAATGAATTTTCGTCTAGAATTAAATAAGCCCGAGCTTTCATCTGATTTAGAAACAAAATAATTAACACCAGCTTCAAACAAACGAAACACATCTTCCCCAAACATAAAAATTAAGAGCACTAATTTGGGCACATAAACCAATACAAACAAGGCAAAGGCTAAATAAAATCCGGAGTTTACTCCTGAGCCTCTTTCAAATGTAAACCCTTGATAGACGATATTTCCAAATACGACCAAAGAAATAACCACATATCCGTAAGTGACCCACGGATTTCGAACCACGCTTCTAAAACTTTGAAGGGCATAAAAATCTAATGCTAAAACAAGAACTATAAAAATTATTAATCGAATCATATCAGGACAAAGTCAACCACAAAAGTAAAACAAAAGCAAATGATAATTGAGTTAATATTTTTATTTAACGATACTTTTAGATTTGTAATTTTTTAGTATATTTCTAATCTTTAAATATCTTTCATTTTTAAAATTAACTAACCACGAACAACATGAGTACAAAAAACAACAATTCAGCATTAACAACCTTAGTCACTGTCTTCTTTTTCTGGGGATTTATTGCCGCCTCTAACGGAGTTTTCATACCCTTTTGCAAAACCTATTTTAGTATTGATCAATTTCAATCGCAGCTTGTTGACTTTGCCTTTTACGGTGCTTATTATTTGGGAGCCCTATTGCTGTTTGTAATATCAAGTTCTGTAAAAAAAGACATTCTTAATAATTGGGGCTACAAAAATGGTATTGTATATGGACTCTTAATTTCGGCACTTGGCGCCTTGTTAATGTACCCTTTTGTAGATGGAGCTCAACAAGGAGACACCTCAGTGTTTTATTTGGTGCTATTAGCCTTATTCATTGTAGGACTTGGATTTTCGCTTCAACAAACCGCGGCAAACCCCTTTGCGATTGCACTAGGCGATCCAGAAACAGGGTCACATCGATTGAACCTTGCAGGCGGTGTCAACTCGTTTGGAACCACCATTGGACCCATCGTCATTGCGTTTATCATTTTTGGATCTACACCATTATCTGGGGATGAGTTGAATCAAATGATTGAAAATAACGAGATAAAACTAACCACCATTCAATACCTCTATTTGGGTGTTGGTGCCTTGTTTTTAGCCGCAGCAGCCTTGTTTCATTTTTCTAAAAAGTTGCCGAACACAAAAACAAATGAAGTGTTTGAACCTGCCAATAAAGCAAAAAATATGTTGATTGCTTTAACCGTCGTGATTTTTGTTTGTTTTGGATTGATCTTCAATACTTATGCTGGAGGAGAAGTTACAACGGAAGCCCTCGAAAACAAACGGCTTTATTTACTGTTGATCGCTTTATTTGCGGTTGTTGTAAGTGTATTTTTCGCCAATACACGTGCCTCAAAATCACCTGAAGGTTGGGGCGCTATGAAATACCCACAATTGATTTTAGGGATGCTCGCCATATTTATGTATGTAGGAGTCGAAGTGACCATTCAAAGTAATCTCGGTGAACTCTTAAAATCGGTAGCTGATAAAATCAACAACCTAAATCCTTTAGGTTTAAAAGTGATGAATGATGCTGAGATCGCGCCCTTCATTTCCTTATATTGGGGCGGAATGATGATTGGCCGTTGGGTCGGTGCGATCACTGTGTTTAACCCGAGTAAAGGCCTTAAGAAATGGTTGCTTATTTTGGTGCCTTATGTCGCCTTTGGCGTGATTCTATTGGTTAATTTTGGTAGCTACTCAAGCTCAGAAATTTTATTGTTTAGTGTGTGTGTTGCCATCCAAATCGGTGGTTTCTTTCTCGCAAAAGACAACCCTATTAAAACCTTGAAAATCTTTAGCACCTTAGGCGTTATTGGAGTCCTCATTGGCATTTTTGCATCAGGACAATTGGCGTTATATGCATTACTTTCAGGAGGTTTATTTTGCTCCATCATGTGGCCTTGTATATTTACACTAAGTATTTCTGGATTGGGAAAATATACCTCTCAAGGGTCTGCATTCTTAATTATGATGATTTTAGGAGGGGCAATTATTCCACCATTACAAGGGAAATTAGCAGATATTTTTAGCATTCAATCTTCGTATTGGATTGCTGTATTCTGTTTTATATATCTATTATTTTATGCGTTCAAAACAAAGAGTGTCTTGAAAAATCAAGGGATTTCACTTAGTGAATAAAATGAAGCGAAGAAATTTTTTAAAAAACGCTTCCCTTTCGGGGATCGGTTTAGCACTTGGAAAGAGCTTGACCAGTTGCGCAGAAACCCCATCTTCAGAAGTTGTTGGCACTTTGGAGGCGGCTTCACTTCCACTCGTTATTGCCACTTGGGATGTGAAAAATTCCACTGCAAAAGCTTGGGAGATTTTACAAAATGGAGGTACTGCACTTGATGCAGTCGAGCAAGGCTGTCGTGTAGAAGAAGCCAATGAAAAAGGCCAATCTGTTGGTAAAGGAGGACTCCCCGACCGAGATGGAAATGTGACTCTCGATGCCTGTGTTATGAATCAAAATGGCGACTGTGGATCGGTTGTGTTTTTACACAATATTACCCATGCCGTTTCTGTCGCTCGAAAAGTAATGGAGGACACACCACACGTGATGCTCGCTGGAAGTGGTGCTGAAAAATTTGCACTTCAAAAAGGATTCAAAAAAGAAAACTTACTCACCGAAGATTCCAAAAAAAGCTGGGAAGCTTGGAAAATTAAAAGTGAATACAGCCCCATCATTAACATCGAAAACCACGACACTATTGGAATGCTGGCGATCGACAAAGACGGAAACCTTTCGGGGGCTTGTACCACAAGCGGATTGGCCTATAAACTAAATGGACGGGTGGGCGACTCTCCAATCATTGGGGCTGGGCTGTTTGTAGATAATGAAATTGGTGCTGCTGTGGCCACAGGGTTGGGCGAAGAAGTCGTGAAAACCGTCGGGAGTTTTTTAGTCGTAGAATTGATGCGACAAGGAAAAACACCTCAAGAAGCTTGTGAAATCGCCATCCAACGAATTGTAGATAAACCCAACAGCAATTACAAGAATTTTCAAGTCGGGTATATTGCGATCAATAAACAAGGACAGACAGGATCCTTTTCGATCCATCAATGGTTTAGTATGACCAAATTCCAAAAGGGAGTCAACGAAACAATACAATCAAACTATTTTAATAAAAACGCTTAAAACCACCACCAATGGCTGAACAAAAACGCTTATTTCTTCTCGATGCTTATGCTCTCATTTTTAGAGGCTATTATGCGTTTATCAAAAACCCACGGATCAATTCCAAAGGGCTTGATACTTCCGCCATCCTCGGATTTACAAACTCTTTATTAGATGTTATAAAAAGAGAGCGTCCAGACCACTTGGCGGTTTGTTTTGACAAAGGCGGCAGTAAAGACCGTGTTGAAATTTTTAAGGAATACAAGGCCAACAGGGATGCAACTCCAGAAGGTATCAAACTAGCCGTGCCTTATATCTATCAAATTTTGGAAGCTATGAATATCCCAGCGGTTGTCAAAGAAGGATTTGAAGCCGATGACATCATTGGAACACTTGCTAAAAAAGCCGAAAAAGAAGGCTATAAAACCTTTATGGTCACACCCGATAAAGATTTCGCACAACTGGTCAGTGAAAACATTTTTATGTACCGCCCTGTGTTTGGAGGCGGCTATGAAACTTGGGGTGTGGAAGAAATTAAAGCAAAATTTGAAATTGAAGACCCCCTTCAAGTCATTGATTTTTTAGGGATGAAAGGCGATGCCTCTGATAACATTCCCGGACTACCTGGCGTGGGGGATAAAACGGCCAAAAAACTACTTGCACAATATGGAAGCATGGAAAATTTATTAGCAAACACCCATGAGCTCAAAGGAAAAATGAAAGAAAAGATTGAAGCCAATGCTGAGCTTGGACTCCTTTCAAAAAAATTAGCTACGATTTTATTGGACGTTCCGGTGGAATTTGATGCCAAAAGTTTTGAACTCACGGCACCCGACTCTGAAAAAGTCGGTGCTATTTTTCAAGACTTGGAATTCAAACGTTTGATTGATAATTTTAATAAAACATTTGCTGTAAAACCGCCTGAGGGTGCGACACCAGAGCCAACAACTTCGACGCCTAAACCCGCCGCAAACCCCACAGCTGAAGCAGGAGCGGGACAATTTTCATTGTTTGGAGGAGATGAACCTTCAGCGCCTGTTGCTACACTCAACTACGGAAGAGAAACGGCAACTTCAGTCCCTCACTTTTACCAAAATGTATCGGGTGATTTAGGGTTAAAACTCTTTATCAAGCAGCTCATGAGCAAAACATCGGTTTGTTTTGATACCGAAACAACAGGACTCAATCCGCTGAAAGCAGAGCTGGTAGGAATTGCCTTTTCGTGGGAAGCACACAAAGGATTTTACATTCCGTTTCCAGAGTCTTTTGAGGAAGCCCAAGAATTGATCGAATTATTTCGACCGTTTTTTGAGGCCACCCATATTGAGAAAATTGGACAGAATTTAAAATACGATTTAAAAGTATTACACAAATATAAAATAGAGGTCAAAGGCCCATTGTTTGATACTATGATTGCGCATTATTTGATCAATGCCGATATGCGTCATAATATGGAGGTGCTTGCAGAAACCTATTTAAATTATACGCCTATTTCCATTACGGATCTCATCGGTAAAAAAGGAAAAAATCAACTTTCAATGCGCGATGTGTCACTTGAGAAATTGACCGAATATGCGGTTGAAGATGCAGACATCACCTATCAATTGGCAAGTCATTTCAAAAAAGAATTGACGGATGCCGATACCTTAAAATTATTTAATGAGATTGAAATCCCCTTGGTCAAAGTATTAGCATCGATGGAATTAGAAGGGATCAAACTTGATACTGACTTTTTAAACTCGCTTTCGGAAGATTTAAACAATGATATTGAGAGACTCCAAACAGAAATATTTGAAGCTGCTGGAGAGACCTTTAATATTGCCTCGCCAAAACAATTAGGGGTGATTTTGTTTGAAAAAATGAAGCTGGTCGATAAACCTAAAAAAACCAAAACTGGTCAGTACAGTACGGCGGAAGATGTGTTGTCCTATTTAGCAAAAGATCATGACATCATTCAAAAAGTATTGGATTACAGAGGACTCGCCAAACTGAAAAGCACCTATGTAGATGCGCTGCCCGAACAGGTCTTGGACCTCACAGGACACATCCATACGGAGTATATGCAAACGGTGGCTTCCACAGGACGCTTGAGTAGTACGAATCCAAATCTTCAGAACATTCCGATCCGAACAGAACGCGGGCGTCAAGTGCGAAAGGCGTTCATTCCAAGAAATGAAGATTACATCCTTTTAGCGGCGGATTATTCTCAAATAGAATTGCGTGTTATTGCGGCAATGAGCGAAGAGGAAACCATGATGGAGGCGTTTAAAAACGGTGAAGATATTCATGCGTCCACCGCTTCGAAAGTCTTTAATGTACCTTTGGAAGAAGTGACGAGAGAACAGCGTGGAAATGCCAAAACGGTCAACTTCGGAATTATTTACGGCGTGTCTGCTTTTGGGCTCAGCAATCAAACGGATTTAAGTAGAACCGAGGCCAAAGAATTGATTGAAACTTATTACGAAACTTATCCGAAACTCCGAAAATACATGAGTTCACAGGTCGATTTCGCAAGAGATCATGGCTATGTGACAACCGTCTCCAACCGACGTCGTTATCTGAAAGACATCAACTCACGAAATGCGATTGTAAGAGGAGCTGCGGAACGAAATGCAGTGAATGCGCCCATCCAAGGAAGTGCAGCGGATGTGATCAAAATTGCGATGATTAACATCTATAACAAACTGGAAGCCGGTGGGTTTAAAACCAAAATGCTCTTGCAGGTGCATGATGAATTGGTCTTTGATGTTTACAAACCCGAACTGGAAACTATGAAAGTATTAATCAAGGAAGAAATGGAGAACGCCTATACTTTAAGTGTTCCCTTAGATGTTGAAATGGACATGGGTGTCAATTGGCTAGAAGCGCATTAGATTTATAGTTTTAAGGCGTATTATTGTCAAGCTGAACTTGTTTCAGCTTCTCATACATACTGGTTTTCAATACTAAAAGATTCTGAAATAAACCTGCCTGTCGGCAGACAGGTTCAGAATGACAGCTTTGTTTACCTTTCAAACAGTCTCGTTCTGTTTGACTCTAAAATGTTAAAATTTCAGTTTTTCTCGAAACATTCCATTTATTTTAGTAAGTTTAACCTTGATTTAACCCCCCAGATCTAAATCTTCAATAAGTAATTTAACCGAAGTTTTAGATATTATTTTATAAAATAGAAAGTTCAACAATACACGCCAATTTGGGATGTATTGTTGAACAAAGCACTTAATATAATGGAAATATGCACACCTAAAGGATATATACACACTAGTTGTATGGCATTGAAGGAAACGAAAAATGATAGCAGTAATTATAAAGTTTAAAGTAAAACCTAACCAAGAAAAAGTGTTTGTGGAAAATTGGAAGCAATTGACCAAGTTCATTTATGAATACGAAAATAGTTTAGGCTCAAGGTTGCATAAAGAAGATGGTTTAAATTTTATAGCTTACGCTCAATGGCCTGATAAGGAAACATTGCATAATACAGATTCTAAATTACCTGAAGAAGCATTAGAGGTTAGAAAACGAATGAGAGATGCCTGCGAAAAAGTTGAAAAACTTTATGAACTAGAATTGACCGAAGATTTATTAAAATAAGACTATGATTAAAGGACTTTATGAAACGCATTTATTTGTAGAAAATCTTGAACGTTCAATTGATTTTTATTCAATAAAAATGGAATTAGAACAATGCCATTATGAAGAAGAAAGACGAGCCGCATTTTTTTGGATTGGAAAACCTAAGCAATTTATGTTAGGAATTTGGGAAAAGCCCAAAGAGGAAATTGACATTAGACATTTTGCTTTTGAATGTGAGCCTAATTGGGTGCTGAATGAATCTGTTGATTATTTAAAGAAACGGAATATTAAGTGTCGGAATTTCCTAAATGATGGAACTGAAAGACCAATGGTTTTTGCTTGGATGCCTGCAATATCGATATATTTTGAAGACCCAGACGGACATTCACTTGAATATATTGGGGTTTTGGATGGAAAAGGAAAGCCTGATAATGGAATCATAACCTATGAAAAGTGGTTAGAATTAGAAAACAAATAAATAATAACGCCATACAACACTGTATAACAAATCATAGCCGCCTATCGGCAGGCTACGCTTGTTATACTAAACGTTGTAGCACATTAGAAAAAAAATGAACACAATAACAAAAATTAATCTTTCTAATTTAAAAAAATGTAATCAAATTTGGGCTGATATGTCCCCGCTAGCGCGAGCATCTTTTGCTCGTGCCCAGTATGCAAAAGAAAACGTGAAGAAAATGAATGAAAAATACAAGAATTGTTTGAGTTTGTTTGTAGGCACAAGCGAGACGCTTGCGCCAGCTAAGGACTTAAAGCAAATTAAAAAATCAAAACTTATGAAATTCAATTTGAAAAGAAAAAAAGGTTTAAAAACTTAGTAGTTATTTCAATCCTCTCTATTAGTTTCTTATGTGTTTCTTGCAAAGAAACATCTGACCCTTCAAAAAACACAGAAAGTGAATTGATCATGAAAATCAATGCTGTACAAGAACAGGTGATGGCGCAAGGAAATATGACTAAAGAAGAAGAACAGGCAATGTTAAGTTTATGCAGCATTATGTCACATGATGACGGTTTAGCAAATTATCCCCCTGGTAAGAGGATGATCTTAAAAGATGCAGAAATCGCGCCTGTCTATAATGGTTGTGAGGAACTTTCTGTAGAAGAAACAATGAAATGTTTTAATACTAAAGTATCGACATTTATAAAGCGGGAGTTTAATTTGAGTGTCTCTAAAGATTTAAATCTTTCAGATCCAAAGCAGGTAGAAGCTTTTTTTATAATCAACGAAAACGGGAATTTGACCGGTTTGAAAGTTAGAAATTCAGAGGTCACCATTCAAGCAGAAATTTTGAGAGTGCTTAGAAAAATACCTGTGATGAAACCTGCTATTCACAATGGAAAAAGTGTTTCTGTATTGTGTTCAATTATAGTATCCTATGAAAATGAAATAGAAATTGATGTGGTTTACATTCCTGAAAGACCAGATGATTAAAAGTTGAATCACCCAACTCCACAAAGTCTCCCGATTTCGCGGAACCTAAAAAAAATATATATTAAAGCTCTAACGCCTTTTTAACATCGGCATCCATCAAAAATTCTTGTGGATTTTCGAGGGCTTCTTTCACCGCTACAAGGAATCCAACCGATTCTCTTCCGTCAATGATTCTATGGTCATAAGATAGCGCAACGTACATAATCGGACGAATGACGACCTCTCCATTAATGGCTACTGGACGTTCTACAATATTGTGCATTCCAAGAATGGCACTTTGAGGCGGGTTGATAATCGGTGTTGAAAGCATACTTCCAAATACCCCACCATTGGTAATTGTAAAAGTTCCGCCTGTCATTTCATCCACTGTAATTTGTCCATCACGCGCAAGAATTGCCAAGCGCTTTACTTCCGATTCTACGCCTCTAAAAGATAAATCTTCAGCGTTTCTTATGACGGGCACCATAAGTCCTTTAGGCCCTGAAACGGCGATACTGATATCACAGAAATCATAGGAAATCATTTCTTTTCCATCGATCATAGAATTGACCGAAGGAAATAATTTTAATGCACGCACCACGGCGAGCGTAAAGAAACTCATAAACCCAAGTCCTACCCCGTGCTTTTCTTTAAAGGTTTCTTTGTATTGTTTTCTCAATTCGAAAATTGGAGACATGTCAACTTCGTTAAAGGTCGTTAGCATTGCAGTTTCATTTTTGACAGCCACCAAACGTTCTGCTACTTTTCGACGCAACATAGACAGTTTAGACCGTGACACACCACGCCCTTCTACATTCGTCTGTTCTCCCATCGCTGGAACGGCCTTGACCGCATCTTCTTTCGTAATGCGTCCGTCTTTTCCGGTGCCTGCAATTGCAGTGGCTTCAATACCTTTTTCGGAAAGTATTTTTTTAGCTGCAGGGCTCGCTGATCCTGTAGCATAGGTAGTGTTCGCCGGCGTTTCAACTTTTGGTGTTGCAACAACTTCTGGCGTGGCTACTGTCGCTTTGGGAGCGGCATCACCTTCTGGTTTTGCAGCGCTTGTATCAATGAGACAAACAACGGCTCCAACGTCCACAGCATCGCCTACTTCTGCTTTTAAAGAAATGGTTCCGCTCGCTTCTGCTGGCAACTCTAAAGTTGCTTTATCGCTGTCCACTTCTGCAATGGCTTGATCTTTTTCTACATAATCGCCTTCTTGAACTAACCATTCTGCAATTTCTACTTCTGTGATTGATTCGCCTGGTGAAGGCACTTTCATTTCTAAAATCATTGTGTGTTTATTTTAGTTTTCTTCTTTGATTATCTTTTGTTTTATCAAAAACAAAATCGATTACTTCTTGATGTCTTTTTTTGGAACGGGTGGAACTTCCAGCCGCAGGTGCGCTGTAACTTCGTCTTGAAGCCACACGCCAATTTCTAGCATCTTCTATATGCATTAATATGTGTGCATAAGCGCCCATATTCCTTGGTTCTTCTTGTGCCCAGACGATATCATCTGCATTTTTGTATTTTGAAATCAATACCTCCATTTCATCCTCTGGAAGTGGGAATAATTGTTCTACACGTACCAAGGCAACATCAGTTCTTCCTAAATTTTCTTGCGCTTCTAGTAAATCATAATAGAATTTACCGGTGACAAAAACCAATGTTTTAATGGTTTCAGCCTGTGATAACTTGTCATCAATCAACATTTGAAAACTTCCGTTTGCAAATTCATCAACCGTAGAAACTACTTTTGGATGGCGCAATAAACTTTTTGGAGTGAATACAATTAAAGGCTTTCTGAAATCTGCTTTTAGTTGACGTCTTAATAAATGATACATATTTGCCGGCGTGGTACAATCGGCAATAAACATATTGTCTTTTCCACAAAGCTGGAGGTAACGCTCCATACGGCCCGAAGAATGCTCCGCCCCTTGTCCTTCGTAACCATGCGGTAATAACAGGACGATGCCATTGGGTGTTTTCCATTTATCTTCTCCACATGAAATGTATTGATCAATCATGATTTGAGCGCCATTACTGAAGTCTCCAAATTGAGCTTCCCAAATTGTAAGGGTGTTTGGACTTGCCATGGCATAGCCATAATCAAATCCTACCACTCCGTATTCGGATAATAAGGAGTTGTAAATATTAAACTGTCCTTGGTTTGGACTTATGTTTTTGAGAAGAACAACTTCTTCTTCACTGTCTTCAACTTTTACCACTGCATGGCGGTGAGAGAAGGTTCCTCGTTCTACATCTTGTCCTGAAATACGCACATCAAACCCTTCTTCTAAAAGAGATCCATAAGCTAAATGTTCGGCCATGGACCAATCCAGTTTATCCCCTTCAAACATTTGTTTTCGAGCTTCGATCAAACGAGAAATCTTGCGTATAAATTTTTTATCTTCAGGAAGCGAGGATATGATTTTCGCAATTGAAGCTAGTTTTTCTTTTGGGTAGGTGGTATCTACCGTGGCTCGCATTTTATTTGCCTTAGCTCTCGGGAAATTCTCCCAAGCCTCTTGCATAAATGGCGTGATGACAGTTTTATCTTCTTTTCTGGACGTTTTTAATTCCGTTTCTAAAGAAGCCTTATAGTCTTGCTCAAGTTTTGAAACATAATTGGAATCAATAATGCCTTCATCCATTAGTTTTTGTGCATATATATTGCGCGGATTGTCATGGCTGGCAATGGCTTTATACAGTTTTGGCTGTGTAAAACGCGGTTCATCTCCTTCGTTATGACCATATTTTCGATAGCCTAACAAATCGATAAACACATCACGCTTAAACTGCATTCTGAAATCTAAGGCGAATAAAATGGAGTGTACCACGGCTTCAGCATCATCGGCATTGACATGCAATACTGGCGACAGTGTCACTTTTGCAACGTCGGTACAATAAGTGGACGAACGTGCATCGAGGTAATTTGTGGTAAATCCAATTTGATTATTCACCACTATGTGAATGGTTCCATTGGTTTTATAACCGTCTAGCTGTGCCATTTGAACCACTTCATAAACGAGTCCTTGTCCTGCGATGGCGGCATCACCGTGTACCACAATTGGCAACACTTTGCTCGCATCTTCGGATTTCAGTTTGTCTTGTTTTGCTCTTGTAATCCCTTCAACAACTGCACCGACTGTTTCGAGGTGCGAAGGGTTGGGTGCAATACTCAAATTAATTCGATTGCCATTATCTGTCAAACGGTCACTCGTCCAACCAAGATGGTATTTTACATCGCCATCAAATACTTCTTCTTCATAATCTTTTCCATCAAATTCGCTAAAAATATCACTGGCCGATTTTCCGAAAATATTGGTCAGCGTACTCAAACGACCCCTGTGGGCCATTCCCATGACAAATTCTTTGACGCCATAAGCAGCGGCTTTTTCAATAAGCGCATCAATGGCAGGAATTAATGATTCATTTCCTTCTAATGAAAATCGTTTTTGACCGACATATTTTGTGTGCAAAAAGGTTTCAAACGAAACAGCTTCATTTAGTTTTTTGAGGATATGTTTTTTTTGATCAGCAGTAAAATTACCCTGATTATCGTTACTGTTCAATTTATCTTGAATCCATTGACGCTCATTCGGTCGGCGGATGTACATGTATTCTACCCCAATCGCATCGCAATAAATAGCCTCCAGATGCTTTTGAATTTCACGTAAACTTTGAGGACCAATCCCAATAATATCACCTGCATTAAAAACCGTATCTAAATCTGCTGATGACAGCCCAAAGTTGCTAATTTCCAGAGAAGGTGTGTATTGTCTTCGGTCTCTAACAGGATTGGTTTTGGTAAATAAATGCCCACGAGTACGGTAATCATCAATGAGTTTTACAACCTGAAACTCTTTTTGTACATGCTCTGGGATTTGTGTGTTAACCCCCTCCACAATTTCGTCAGAAGCTTCACTGCTGTCGCTTCCAAAATCATAGCCTTGAAAGAAAGCTTTCCAGCTTGGCTCAACGCTGTCTGGGTCTTGTTGATATTGTTCGTATAAATCCGCAAAATAAGCGGTATGGGCGGCGTTTAAAAAAGAATACTTATCCATGAATTAATAATTCTATTTTTTCTTTAGAAAAATATAGCCCAAAAATACGATTTTTCAGGAATATGAGATGTGAAAATGCTATAAATGTGAAGATATTGCGATTTATTAAAAAGTAAGAAGGGGACAGTTTACTTTTTAATATTTAAAGACTAAAATGTAATTATTTCTTATAACTGACAAAAGTCATCTTTTTAAAGCTTGTTTAGAGATATTTTTGATGTAGAATAAAAATGTATAACCCCTAACAAACTAATACCCAATGATTATGACCACAAAACAAAAAATGAAAACATCATTCGTAGCGTTTACGATGATAACACTGCTTTTTTCGGGCTGTAAAGACTCCGACAAAACTGAAAAAGAAAGCACTGCAGACATCCCTGTAAGCAGGGAAATGACCGCGGAATTAACATCGCCTCCCAATGTACCTACACCCGTAGGAAGACGAAAAGCTAAAAAACTCATTGTGAACATGGAAGTTCTTGAGCAAGAAGGCACTATGACCGATGGAACAACCTATGTATATTGGACCTTTGGTGGTTCTGTTCCTGGAAGTTTTATTCGTACCAGAGTTGGTGATGAAGTGGAATTCACGCTGTCTAATCATCCAGACAACAAGTTGCCGCATAACATCGATTTGCATGCTGTAACAGGTCCTGGAGGTGGCGCAACCTCTTCTTTTGTAGCTCCGGGTCATGAAAAAAAATTCAACTTTAAAACATTAAACCCTGGTTTGTATGTTTACCACTGTGCAACGGCACCTGTTGGAATGCACATTGCAAATGGAATGTATGGCCTCATTCTAGTAGAACCAAAAGGTGGATTGCCTTTAGTTGACAAAGAATACTATGTAATGCAGGGCGATTTCTATACAAAAGGAGAACACGGAGATCCAGGCTTACAGTCCTTTGACATGCAAAAAGCGGTAGATGAAGACGCCGATTATGTGGTGTTCAATGGTAAAGTAGGTTCATTAACTGGCGATAATGCTATTACTGCAAAAGTTGGTGAAACAGTGCGTTTATACGTTGGAAATGGCGGACCAAATTTAGTGTCCTCATTTCACGTGATAGGCGAAATCTTTGACAAAGTAATGGTTGAAGGTGGTAGCATGATTAATGAAAATGTGCAAACGACATTAATCCCAGCCGGAGGTGCCGCAATTGTAGAATTTAAAGTGGACGTTCCTGGAACTTTCATCATCGTTGACCACTCCATTTTTAGAGCTTTCAACAAAGGTGCTTTAGGCATGCTGAAAGTAGAAGGCGAAGAAAACAAAACAATCTATTCTGGTGTCGTTCAAGAAGGAATCTACCATCCAGAAGGCGGTGGAATCCAAGAAATGCCAGAAGGCGAAAAGAAAGTTGAAGTTGCAAGTTCAAACAAAACCCTCGCAATGAAAATGGAAACAGGAAAGCAAATTTATACACAAACCTGTTTTGCGTGTCACCAAGCTGAAGGACAAGGAATCCCAAATGCATTTCCACCATTGGCAAAGTCAGATTACTTAAATGCTGATGTAAACCGTGCTATTAAAATTATTCTCAAAGGAAAATCTGGAGAGATTACTGTGAACGGTGAAAAATACAACAGCGTTATGACAAGACAAGCAATAAGTAATGATGAAATTGCTGATGTGCTGACATATGTCTATAACTCATGGGGCAACAACAAAACAAATGTTACAAAATCCCAAGTTGACGCCGTAAAACGCGGACACTAATTAAGAGGCCTATGAACCCCATTCAAAGATTGACAATTTGTTTGATACTGCTCTTTTGCTTGACTGCAAATTGTCAATCTAAAATGGTTTTGATAAAAGGAGGTACATACACGCCGCTTTATGGGAGAGACTCCCTAAAAGTAACCGTCTCAGATTTTAAGATGGATGTATATCCCGTGACTAATAAGCTGTTTTTAGAGTTTATAAAAAAGAATCCTCAATGGAAACGATCTGTCATAAAAAAGCTATTTGCAGATAAGAATTATCTTGTGGATTGGAAATCAGATGTTGCGCTTGGAGATCATCAACCTTTAAAGGCTCCCATAACCAACGTCTCTTGGTTTGTTGCAAAAGATTATTGCAAAAATCAAGGTAAAAGGCTGCCAACCATAGATGAATGGGAATATGTAGCAATGGCAAATAAAACTCTGCCAGATGCACGGCAACTAAAAACCTATAATGAACACATTTTGAGTTGGTATGAAAAACCTAAAACGTTTAATAATGAAATAGGATCTACCTTTAAAAACTATTGGGGCATCCATGATTTGCACGGACTGGTTTGGGAATGGACCTTAGATTTTAATTCGGTTCTTATTTCTGGAGAATCTAGAAAAGATGTTGACAAGGACTCCAATCTATTCTGCGGAAGTGCCGCTATTGGTGCTACAGATTTAATGAACTACGCAGCCTTTATGCGTTACGCAATACGCGGAAGTGTAAAAGCAAAATACGCTCTAAAAACCCTTGGGTTTAGATGCGTTAAAACGATTAGCAACTAAAACGATATGAAAAATTTAAAATCAATATTCATAGTATTAATAGCCATGCTGTCATTTGCATCGTGTAAAAACAACAAGGCGAATACCGCTTCTAACGAATTGACCACGTATGACTGTCCTATGAAATGTGAGGCCGATAAAACCTATAAAGAATCTGGGAGTTGTCCGGTTTGTAAAATGGATTTAATCGCCCAAACTCAGGAGGCTTCAAAACGTTTAAAGGAAGGTGAGATTTCAGATGAATCAATTTTTCATTTAACTAGCCTTTGGAATACCGAAGAGGGTGAAACCATCCAACTTGAAGATTTAAAAGGAAAGACTTTGGTCATGGTGATGATCTATACAACATGCAAAGCGGCCTGTCCACGCTTGGTTGCAGATATGCGAAATATTGAAGCTCAAATTCCGAAACCTAACTTAGAAAATATTCGTTTTGTGTTGGTCAGTATCGATCCAAAAAATGACACTCCAGAACGTTTAAAAGCGTTTGCACTAGAAAACAAAATGGATGAAGACCAATGGGTGTTTTTACAAGGAACAGAAAGTAGTGTAAGGGAATTTGCAAATGTTTTAGCCGTAAAATACAAGCAAATTTCACCTCTAGATTTCTCACATTCAAACATTATCAGTGTGTTTAATAGGGGCGGTGAATTAATCCATCAACAAGAAGGTTTGGGCGTTGATAATAAAGAAACCATTCAAACTATTCTTGAACTAACAACTAAAAATTAAATACTAAATCATCCCTCAACTCAAAAAAATAAAAAGAAACGGGTATTATAAAAAAGATTAAAAATGAAAAAAAACTTATTTACTTCGGTCATTGCCTCACTAATCGTATTTATTGCTTTTGGACAACAGTTTGACTTATCCGCAGAGTTAAGACCGCGTTACGAAAACAGACATGGTTTTAAATCATTATTAGATACAATCTCAGAGGGTTCAAACTTTGTATCCCAACGAACACGTCTAAATTTTGGATTTAAAAATGAAAGATTAAAATTAAAAATTGTGATGCAAAATGTAAGAGTTTGGGGGGATGTTGGCACCTTATCAAGCGACGATAAAACATCCTCTTTGCACGAAGCTTGGGCAGAAGCGATTATTAACACCAAAACTTCCTTTAAGTTAGGGCGTCAAGAAATAAATTATGACGATCAACGAATTTTTGGGAGCGTCGGCTGGGCACAACAAGCAAGAAGTCACGATGCACTGCTGTTTAAATACACCCCAAATGCCAACAACAAATTAGACATTGGAGTTGCATTAAATGCCGATTCGCAATCTAATATAGATAATTTATACAGCAACGCTGCAGGCTATAAATCCTTACAGTATGCTTGGTACCACGGAGATTTCAACACCCTTGGGGTGAGTTTTTTGTTGCTAAATACCGGTATTGAATATTTAGATGTGAACGACAACCAAACCATCGATTATATGCAAACTATTGGCCCGAGACTTACTTATAAATCGGGTAACTTTAATGCCAATGCTGCTGCCTATTTCCAAACTGGAAAATCAAAAAACGCAAAGGTTAAAGCCTCTTATTTTGCTGGAAACATTGGGTATAAGGTTTCAAAAGAGTGGTCGTTAGGTTTGGGCATAGAACAGCTTTCTGGAACTAATTCTAATGCGAGCAGTACAGACATAAAATCGTTTGCTCCCTTGTTTGGCACGAACCACAAGTTTAATGGTTTTATGGATTATTTTTATGTGGGCAACCACGCAAATAGTGTTGGATTGACAGACATCAATATGACACTAGGCTATTCTAAAAATAAATTTTCTGCAAAATTAATGCCTCATTTATTTTCAGCGGCAGCGGACGTATTTGATGGCACAACCAAAATGGATGCGAGTCTAGGAACAGAGATCGATTTTACGATTGGCTATAAAGTGGCTAAAGATATCAACCTGAATGCAGGCTATTCAAAAATGTTTGCAACAAAAACGCTAGAACTTTTAAAAGGGGGCGATAAAGATAAAAACAATTCTTGGGCATGGGTGATGATTACATTTAAACCAAGCCTGTTTTCTCATAAGGCAAATTAAAAATTGCTGACTAATTCAAAAGTTGGTTTTTAGGTATCTCCTTAAAAACCAACTTTCGATTTAATATTTATTCCTAAACCAAACTTTTTGCCACTCGCGTTTTAAAATAAGAAAAGACACGGCTTCGGCTAGTTGCAGAGGATCACTCCCATCCAGAGCTTTTACTTGTTTTTCTGAGACATCAATTAAATAAAGTAAGTTTAAGTAGTCCGCAAATTTTTCTTGGATCAGCGTATATACCGTTTCGTAAAGCACTAATTTCAAGCTTGTTGGCAATACTTCTTCATGGAAATTTAAGTCCACATTGGCGCGTAAAAAATCTTTATTAAGTTGAAGAACTAATTTTTTGTATAAATCTAACTGATTTACTTCGGCAATTAAATCTTCAAAATTAGAGGGTAAATTCATTACACGGTTCTGTCCATAAGGCTGGTCCCAAATGTTTTTAGCAACTGCTTTTTATCTTCTGAAATCGTTAATAATTCCAAGACAGAAAATGCTTTTGAGGTATAGTGTTGAATCGCCTTTTTGGTAGCCTCTGAAGAACCTGAGGCTGTAAAGATTTGCTTTACAATCTCTACTTTGTCTTTTGTATCGTTGCCTTCTGTACTAAATAATTGTTTCAATTGTTGCTGATCCTTTTCAGAGGAAAACTCCAAAGCCTTTAAATATAAATAGGTTTTTTTATTCTCAATAATATCACCTCCCACTTGTTTTCCAAACGTTTCAGGGTTTCCAAAAGCGTCTAAATAATCGTCTTGTAATTGAAAAGCAATTCCTAAATTTCTTCCAAATTCATAACAACGATTTTGATCTGCTTCAGATGCATTGACAATTATAGCCCCCATTTTCATGGCAGCTCCAACCAAGACCGCTGTTTTGTACTCAATCATTTTTAGATACTCCGCAATTGAAACTGCATCGCGTGTTTCAAAATCAATATCGTATTGTTGACCTTCACAAACTTCTAAGGCGGTTTTACTAAAGAGTATGGCAAGTTTTTGGAAGACGTCTGGTGGGTAATTCTCAAACAGTTGATATGCCATAATCAACATCGCATCACCAGAAAGAATCCCTGTATTTAAATCCCATTTTTCATGCACAGTTTCATGGCCACGTCGCAAGGGTGCAGCGTCCATAATGTCATCGTGAATAAGTGAGAAATTATGAAAAACTTCCACTGCCAAAGCAGCGTCTAGTGCGTTGTTTACATCCCCTTCAAAACAATCCGCAGTCATAAGGGTCAATACAGGTCGTAAGCGCTTTCCTCCTAAATTCAATATGTACTCAATAGGTTCGTAAAGGTTTTTAGGCTCCCGTGTTGTTTTGTAATCCTTTAGATATTCTATAAATTGTTTTTGGTACGTTTCAATGGCTTTCATGAGACAAAAATAAGTGAATTCCTAAAACTATGTTACAAAGCGAAACTAATAAATGTTAAAAAATTGTAAAACTTTGGAAACTTTAATTGTTTTTTAAGTTTCCTGTTGTAAATTTGCAGCTCACTATGAAAGAGAAAATTATATCAAAATCAGAAGAATTATTCTTCTCTTTAGGATTTAAGAGTGTCACAATGGATGACATCGCAAATGCTATGGGGATTTCGAAGAAAACCATTTACGCTCATTTTTCAAATAAAACAGAGCTTGTAGAGGTGGTCACTTTTTCTGTCCTCGATCATATTTCGGAAGGAATCGATAGGATAAACGCAGCGTCCATCAACCCTATTGAAGAACTGTATGACATTAAAATGTTTGTGATTAATTACTTAAAAAGTGTAAAGGTCTCACCACAACATCAGCTTAAAAAATATTATCCACAAATTTATGAGCGCTTACAAATCAAACAATTTGAAAAAATGCACTCTTCCTTTGAAAACAGTTTAAAAATGGGAATGAATACTGGATTGTTTAGACCTGATATTGATGTTAATTTTATATCAAGGTTATATTTTAATGGGGTGACTGCAATTCGTGATATTAGTGTTTTTCCAGAATCTGATTTCGACAAAAATTATCTTTTTGAAAGTTACCTCGAATACCACTTGAGAGCTATTACAACCCTAAAAGGTCTAAACCTGCTTAACAATTTTACAAAATCAAACTTATCATCTAATGCTTCATAAACTTACGCTCTTTTTATTAATCTCTACTTCGGTGTTTTCTCAGCAAGAAATCTCTCGGTTTTCATTAAAAGAAGCCGTTGATTTTGCTCTTGAGAATAATTCTATAAGCAAAAATGCCACTCGTGATGTAGAGATTGCAAAACTCCAAAAATGGGAAACAACGTCCACAGGATTGCCACAAATCAAAGCAGCTATTTCCTACAATAACTGGTTAAAACAACAAATTTCGTTGATCCCAGCAGAATTTTTTGGTGGAGCTCCAGGGCAGTTTGCCGAAATTGCTTTTGGAACCAAACAAACGATGAACGGAACCGTCACCATTACGCAAAAAATATTTGACGGCTCCTATCTAGTAGGTCTTCAAGCTGCTAAAGTATATCTCGAAATTTCAGAAAATGCCAAAGAAAAAACAGAAATCGAGCTTCGTAAAATGGTCGCTTATGCCTATGGAAATGTATTACTCTCTGAAGAAAATTTAAAAATTGTAAATTCAAACATCACATTGTTAGAAAACAACGTGAGAGACCTTACCAAAGTGTACGAAAATGGCTTAATTGAAGAGGAAAGTGTTCAACAACTACAACTGACTTTGTCAAGTTTGAAAAGCAATCAAAGCTACGTCAAACGCTTAAAAACAATAGCGTATCAACTGTTCAATAATGCCCTTGGCTTAGAGCTAAATACCCCGATCGAACTCACGGACGACCTTGATAGACTGATTGCGATATACACCTCACTCGCTCCCTTAGAATCTATTCTTGAGGCAGAAAATGTTGTGGATTATAAAATTGCTTTTAATGATTTACAAGGTAAAGAACTCTTACTGAAATTAGAAAAAAGCAAAGCTTTACCCACTATAGAAGCATTTTTGAACGGCAGCTATTCTGGAAACAGTGAGCAATTTAATTTTTTAGATGATTCTCAAAACTGGTTTGGTGCCTCTCTGTTTGGCGTCACTATGAAAGTTCCTATTTTCAGTTCTTTTGGACGCAGTGCTTCTACAAAAAAAGCACGCCTCAATTTAGAGAAATCTAAATCATTATTAAAAGATACTTCAGATAAAATTAAGTTAGAAATCTCACGAGCAAGAAGTGATTATGAGTTTGCAGTAGAAAATCTGGTCATCAAAAAAGAAGCCCTTAAACTTTCAGAAAATATCGCTCAAAAAAATGAAATTAAATTTTTTGAAGGACTGACCACTAGTTTTGATTTGTCTCAAGCACAACGCCAATTATATACTGCTCAGCAAGACTATTTGCAATCAATGCTCAACATTCTCATTAAAAGAATTGATTTAGAAGCGCTCATTAACCCACCTCTTAAAAACTAAACAAATGAAACACCACCATAATATTACTCCGATGAAACATCTATTTTTACTGTTTACTTTAACCCTTGTACTATCCTGTGACACGGCGGTTAAAGAATCTCAATCCCTGACAGACCTAAAAGCAAAAAAGACAGCTCTTATAGAACAGATGGATCGAATCGGTACAGAACTGAAAGATGTTGAGATGGCTATTTCAGAATTAGATACCCTGAAAAAACTAATGACCGTGACTTCTTATAAAGCAGAAGTCAAGGATTTCAATCATTACATAGAAGTACAAGGAACGGTCAAAGCGGATCAAACTATTGAGCTTCATGCAGAAATGGGCGGCACCGTAACGGCTATTTTGACAAAAGAAGGTCAAAACGTTTCAAAAGGACAAATTTTAGCAACTTTGGACAGCGACGTCATCGACAATTCTGTTTTACAACTAAACACCCAACTCGCTTTGGCAACAACGACCTTTGAACGTCAAGCCAGACTTTGGGAACAAAATATTGGAAGTGAAATTCAATACCTGCAAGCAAAAGCACAAAAAGACGGTCTTGAAAACAGTATGAAAAGTTTGAGAGCACAAGCACGGAAAATGAAAGTAATCGCCCCATTTTCAGGGATTATTGATCAGATTTTCGCAAAAACTGGAGAGATGACCTCACCGCAAATGCCATTCTTAAGACTTGTGAATCTAAGCAACGTGTATGTGGAGAGCGAAATCACTGAAACCTATTTGAAATCGATCAAAAAAGATACCGAAGTTTTACTCTATTTTAGTTCTATTGGAACCTCGGTTGAAGCCTCCATTTCTCAAGTTGGAAACTTTATCAATCCAAATAATAGAAGTTTTAAAACCCGTATCGATCTAAAAAACCCCAACAATGAGTTAAAAGCAAACTTGCTTGCGGACATTAAAATAAACGATTTTAAAGCCAATGGGATTGTCATTCCATCGCGGTTGGTTCAAAAAGACCGTAATGACAAAACTTTTGTTTATACCATTGAACCACAAGAAAACAATCACAGCGTTGTAAAAACCTATGTAACTGAAGCGATGAGTTACGATAATCTTTCGTTCATTTCTGAAGGGCTTTCTGAAAACTCAATGTTAGTTGATAAAGGCGCACGACTTGTGAATAATAATGAAGATGTAAAACTTGTACACTAGTAAACTATGAGCACAAAAAAAATTAAAGAATTTAAACTTTCAAGCTGGGCGATTTCAAATCGCATGACCGTTTCTGTCATTACGTTTATCATTGTATTAAGTGGATTACTTTCTTATACAGGGATGGCGCGTGAAAATTTTCCAGAAATTATTATTCCGCAAATTTACGTTGCGACTCCCTACCCTGGGAATTCTGCTTTGGACGTTGAGAAACTAATCACCAAACGCTTAGAAAAAGAAATAAATTCCATCACAGGAGTTGATAAAATTACGTCGAATTCGATTCAAGGCTATTCCAGTATTGTGGTAGAATTTAGCTTTGATTTTACGCCTGCTGAAGCACTTCAAAAAGTAAAAGACAAAGTCGATGTTGCGATGGCTGATCCTGATTTTCCTAAAGACTTACCCTCGGAACCAAGTGTTTCAGAAATGAATTTTAGTGAACGAATCCCCATCATGAATATTAATTTGTCTGGCGAATTCTCGATGGACCAACTTAAAGAATATGCCGAATATTTGGAAGATGAAATAGAGGAACTTTCTGAAATTTCGAGTGTTGACATTCGCGGTGTTCAAGAAAAAGAACTTGAAATTGCGGTGGATTTATATAAAATGGAAGCGTCTAAAATTAGCTTCAACGACATTGAAAATGCAGTCGCTTTTGAAAATATGAGTGTTTCTGGAGGAGATATTCTGGAAAATGGCATCCGAAGAACGGTACGTGTTTTAGGGGAATTTGAAGACCCCTTGGCTGTGAGAGATATTATCGTCAAAAAAGAAAAAGGAAACATCGTTTATCTGAGAGATATCGCTGATGTGGATTTCAAAGAACAGGAAAAAGAAAGTTTTGCGCGCGAGTATCTGCAGCCGGTCGTAATGTTAGACGTTAAGAAAAGAGGGGGGCAAAACCTTCTTAAAGCGTCCACAAAAATTGATGCTATTCTGGAAGATGCCGCAGCAAATGTGTTTCCTCAAAATTTAATAATCTCGAAAACAAACGACCAATCTAATGATACCCGCACCATGGTTTCAGACCTTGAGAACAGCATCATCTTGGGCGTTATTTTAGTCGTTACAGTACTCTACTTCTTCTTGGGTTTTCGAAATGCTTTGTTTGTTGGAATTGCGATTCCTTTGTCAATGTTTTTATCGTTTACGATTTTGAGTTTTATGGGAGTCACCCTTAACACAATGGTATTGTTTTCTTTAGTAATTGCCCTTGGAATGTTGGTGGATAACGGAATTGTGGTGGTCGAAAACGTGTATCGATTGATGGACGAAGGCTACCCGAGAGTTGAAGCTGCAAAGCTAGGCGTTGGAGAAGTGGCGATGCCAATTATCGCATCGACCGCCACAACTTTAGCTGCCTTTTTACCCTTGATTTTATGGGAAGGCATTATGGGAGAATTTATGAAATGGCTTCCAATTACGCTGATTATTGTATTGAGTTCCTCCTTGTTTGTTGCCCTCATTATAAATCCAATGCTGATTTCTGTGTACATGAAAGTAGCTCCTAAAAAAGAAGCTAAAGTCACTTTTATTTCAAAGTTAGAAAACCTCTATGAACGCTTTTTGAGCTACGCACTAAAAGGGAAAAAACCTGGAAGCATTATTGTTGGAACGTTTGGGTTATTAATTCTTGCAGGGTTTTTAATGGCGACATTCCCACCAAAAATATTATTTTTTCCAAATACAGATGCCAAACAAGTCTTTGTCTATATTGAATATCCGATTGGGACGGACATCGAAGAAACAAATCTTATTTCAATGGAAATTGAAAAAGATATAGAAGAGTATTTAAAAAAATATGAGGTCAATGGCAAAAACTTTCTCATCACTTCTGTCATTGGGCAAGTCGGTGAAGGGACTGCCGATCCGTCTCGTGGTCAACAAGGAGGGAAATCGCCTAACAAAGCTCGAATCACGGTTGATTTTGTAAAATATCAAGACCGTCAAGGCGTAGGTACCGAAACCGTTCTTAAAGACATTCGAAACTTACTACAGGGCTACCCTGGGGTCAGTATTGTGGTGGACAAGCCAGCGGATGGCCCCCCAACCGGTGCTCCTATAAACATTGAAGTAAAAGGCGATGATTATGTTTTAATTTTGGAAACTGCAAATCGACTAAAATCATTTATAAATAACTCTAATATTGCAGGTATTGAAGAATTGAAATTAGATATCGATCAGGGAAAACCAGAATTATTGATTTCTGTGGACCGCCAAAAAGCAAGACGATTGGGCGTTTCAACAGGTCAAATTGGAGCTAACTTACGAACCGCATTGTATGGTAAAGAAATATCAACCTATAAAAATGCAGAGGATGATTATCCTATAAATCTACGACTCAAAGATGAGATGCGCTACAACAAATCGGCTTTATTAGATCAAAAAATTACGTTTAGAAATCAAAGTGATGGACAGATAAAACAAGTGCCTATTTCGGCAGTAGCGACAACCGAAAACCAGTCGTCCTTTAGTGCCATCAAACGGATTGATTTGGATAGAGTCGTCACGATTTTTTCCAATGTCTTAAATGATTATAACCCCACAGAAGTCAACGATAAAATTAGAGGCATTGCCGAAAAATTTGAGGCTCCAAAAAACATATCAATTAGCTTTACAGGCGAACAAGAAAAACAGGCCAAAGAAATGGCATTCCTTAGTAGAGCTCTCTTAATTGCGGTGCTGTTGATTTTCTTAATCTTAGTAGCCCAATTCAATTCTGCCACAACCCCTATTATTATTTCGATCTCTGTATTTCTAAGTTTGATTGGGGTGCTCTTTGGACTGCTCATTTTTAGAATGGATTTTGTAGTCCTTATGACCATGATTGGGATCATTTCACTCGCAGGGATTGTAGTGAATAATGCCATTGTTTTAATCGATTACATCAACCTCACCATCATTCGGAAACGACGCGAACTGGAATTAGAAGAAACGGATAAACTAACACCCGCCCTTCTTGTCGAATGTGTGGTTGAAGCTGGACGCACGCGTTTAAGACCTGTTTTACTGACCGCCATCACCACCATTTTAGGATTACTCCCACTCGCACTTGGGATCAATATTAACTTTAGAACTTTACTCACCGAACTGAATCCGAACTTTTATATTGGTGGAGAAAACGTTGCATTCTGGGGTCCAATGGGTTGGGCGATTATCTTTGGTTTGTCGTTTGCGACATTTTTAACCTTGGTCGTGGTTCCTATCTTATTTTATTTAATTAATAAATTGAAAACAAAAAAGGTTAAAGTCGTTTCCTAAGCCTCTCGATTTTAATTTTTAAATGTTAAATTTGTCCAACTAATTTAGTCTTATGTACAGAAGTCATCATTGTGGTCAGTTAAGAACCTCGAATATCAACGAAGAAGTAACCCTTTCGGGTTGGGTACAAAAATCCCGAGATAAAGGATTTGTAATCTGGGTAGATTTAAGAGATCGCTACGGCATTACACAACTTATTTTTGATGCGGATCGGACTCCAGAGGCGATGGTATCCATGGCTAAAAGTTTAGGACGTGAATTTGTCATTCAAGTGACAGGTACTGTCATTGAACGCAGCTCAAAAAATCCAAATTTAGAAACAGGGGATATTGAAATTTTAGTTTCAAAACTGACCGTTTTAAATGAAGCCATCGTACCCCCTTTCACCATTGAAGATCAAACGGATGGTGGCGAGGAACTTCGTATGAAATACCGCTATTTGGACATTCGAAGAAACCCTGTAAAAAACAATTTAATTTTTAGACATAAGGTCACACAAGAAGTGCGTTCGTTTTTGTCTTCTCAAGATTTTATAGAAGTAGAAACGCCTTACTTAATCAAATCAACACCCGAAGGTGCCCGTGATTTTGTAGTCCCAAGCCGAATGAATGAAGGTCAATTTTACGCCCTTCCACAATCGCCACAAACGTTTAAACAACTGTTGATGGTTGGGGGCATGGATAAGTATTTCCAGATTGTAAAGTGTTTTAGAGATGAAGATTTAAGAGCCGACAGACAACCTGAATTTACGCAGATTGATTGTGAAATGGCTTTTGTGGAACAAGAAGATATATTGAATATTTTTGAAGGGTTGACACGTCACCTTATTAAATCCATTCATGGAAAAGAACTTAGTTCCTTCCCAAGAATGACTTATGACGATGCCCTTAAAACTTACGGAAATGACAAGCCAGACATTCGTTTTGGAATGCAATTTGGCGAATTAAATGCCGTGGCTCAACATAAAGATTTTGGCGTTTTCAACGCTGCAGAATTGGTCGTTGGAATTGCCGTTCCGGGAGGAAATAGCTTTACACGTAAAGAAATTGATGGCATTATCAACTGGTTAAAACGCCCACAAATTGGTGCGTTAGGAATGATTTATTCACGATGTAATGACGATGGAACTTATAAATCCTCTGTCGATAAATTTTACGATCAAGACGATTTAGGACAGTGGGCAAAAATTACAGGAGCAAATCCAGGAGATTTAGTTTGTGTACTTTCTGGCCCTACCGATAAAGTGAGAGCGCAATTGAGTGCCCTTCGAATGGAACTTGCTGAACGTTTAGGACTTCGAGATCCTAAGGAATTTGCACCGCTATGGGTGACTGACTTTCCATTGTTAGAATGGGATGAAGATAGCAAGCGTTACCATGCGATGCACCACCCATTTACTGCACCAAAACCAGATCAAATTAAGTTATTAGATACCGATCCAGGTGCGGTAAAAGCAAATGCTTATGACTTGGTTTTAAATGGAAATGAAATTGGAGGTGGCTCGATTCGTATCCACGACAAAGCCACACAAGCGTTGATGTTTGACCATCTTGGATTTACACCAGAAGAGGCAAAAGAGCAGTTTGGATTTTTGATGAATGCCTTTGAATATGGCGCACCACCACACGGTGGATTGGCGTTTGGATTGGACCGTTTGGTAGCCATCTTAGGAGGGCAAGAAACCATCCGTGATTTTATCGCCTTTCCAAAAAACAATTCTGGACGTGATGTGATGATTGATGCACCATCTGCCATAGATGAAACACAATTAAAGGAGTTACACTTAAAAGTAAACTTAAAATAATACGACATTCATAAAATGAAATACTTGATTTGGGTTTTATTTATTGCAACGATGATCAGTATGTTCACAGGACTGATTGTGGACTTCCCTTATTCAAAAAAACTGGTGGGATTTGGTGTGATTGGGTTGTGTGCCGTGGTATTTCCATTGTTTTCTTATTACCGCTGGAAAGATAAAAAGGTGGCGGATTATATGCTCACTCAAGAGAATCTAGACAAAATGCGAGAATTTAATGACTCTAAAAAGTCTTAGTCGTTAGTTCAAATTTCGTCTTTCAATAAAAAATCGTTTCATCAATTCCGACGCTTCATTGGCTAAAACACCGCCTCTTAAGATGGTTCTTGGATGTAGTTTTGTACCCATCACACCACATCCCCGATGTTCGTCTTTTGCACCATATACGATGGTTGAAATTTGACTCCAATACAAAGCCCCTGCACACATTTGACAGGGTTCTAGAGTCACATATAGAGTGCAATTAGTTAGATACTTTCCCCCTAAAAAATTAGCAGCAGCCGTGATAGCCTGCATTTCTGCATGCGCAGTCACATCATTCAAAAGTTCTGTAAGATTGTGGGCTCGTGCAATGATTCTGTTATCAACCACAATCACCGCTCCTACTGGAATTTCTCCTTTATCAAAAGCTGCTTCCGCTTCTTGAAGTGCCTTTAGCATAAAATAATCGTCGTCAAAAATAGCATTCATAAGTCAAAAATACGATTTCAATCTTGTACTTTTGCTATGTGTTAAAAAATTTACTAGAACATATCAATTCCCCATCGGATTTACGTCGGCTTTCAGCAGATGATTTACGGCAGCTTGCAACAGAATTAAGGCAGTTTATTATAGAGATTGTTGCGACTAAAGAAGGGCATTTAGGCGCAAGTCTTGGCGTGGTAGAACTTACCATTGCATTGCATTATGTGTTTAACACTCCTGATGATTTATTGATTTGGGATGTAGGCCATCAAGCTTATGGGCATAAAATTTTGACCGGACGTAAAGCGGAGTTTCATACCAACCGACAATATAAAGGGCTTAGTGGGTTTCCAAAACGTGAAGAAAGTGTGTATGACACGTTTGGCACTGGACATTCATCCACCTCTATTTCTGCGGCTTTAGGAATGGCGATTGCCTCTCAATTAAAAGGTGAAAACAGACAGCACATTGCCGTGATTGGCGATGCCTCTATCGCAAGTGGAATGGCGTTTGAAGGACTGAATCATGCTGGGGTCACTTCAGCTAATTTATTGGTTATTTTAAATGATAATGCCATTGGAATCGATCCAAGTGTGGGTGCTTTGAAACAGTATTTAACGAATGTAAAAAAAGGCACTCAAAAACAAGATAATATATTTGAAGCTCTGAATTTTGAATATTCTGGCCCTGTTGACGGCCACGACATGGAAGCTCTTATTAAAGAATTAGATCGCCTAAAAACCATCAAAGGCCCTAAGTTCTTACATATAATTACCACCAAAGGAAAGGGGTTAAAGCAGGCTGAAAAGGATCAAGTAAAATACCATGCGCCAGGAAAATTTGACGCAACTACAGGCGATTTAATTTCTAAGAACAGTAAAGACCTTCCTCCGAAATATCAAGATGTATTTGGATTAACACTTGTCGAATTGGCAAGAGAAAATAAGGCGATTGTTGGCATCACTCCTGCGATGCCAACGGGAAGTTCGCTTAAGTATATGATGGAGGCACTTCCGGAACGTGCGTTTGATGTGGGCATTGCGGAACAACACGCCGTCACAATGGCTGCAGGGATGGCAACGCAAGGATTGATTCCGTTTTGTAACATCTATTCAACTTTTTTACAACGGGCGTATGATCAAATCATTCATGATGTTGCGCTGCAAAACTTAGCTGTTATTTTTTGTATTGATCGTGCTGGACTGGTTGGCGAAGATGGTGCCACTCACCATGGGGTGTTTGATTTGGCTTATCTACGCTGTATTCCAAACCTCATCATTGTTGCTCCAAGGAATGAGGAAGAATTACGGAACATCATGTATACGGCACAAAAAGGGCTGAAACATCCGATTGCAATTCGATACCCGAGAGGTAGAGGGGTGACGCCAGATTGGAAATCAGAGTTTGAATCTATTGAGATTGGAACTGGGGTTCAATTAGAACAAGGAGATGAGCTTGCTATTTTAAGTGTAGGGACGGTTTCTAATACGGTTTCAAAGGCCATCAATGGACTCAATTGTGCGCACTATGATATGCGCTTTGTAAAACCATTGGATGAACCATTGTTGCATTCTATCTTTAAGAGCCATTCAACTCTGATAACCCTAGAGGACGGTGTAGTAAGCGGCGGTTTTGGGACTGCTGTTTTAGAGTTTGCAGCTACTCACAGTTATAAAAATGATGTAATTGTAAAAGGGATTCCAGATGCGTTTATAGAGCATGGATCTGTAAGTCTCTTGCATAAAACGTTAAATCTGGACACTGATAGTTTGAGGAAATATATCCAATCAAAATTATAAGGCAAAAAAAAAGGAAAGCGATGCTTTCCTTTTTTAAATAATATCTGTCGATTATTACTGAATGATGATCCGTTTGGTGGTCTCAAAATTAGATCCTTTCAACTTAACTAAATACATCCCCGGATTTAAATTCAGATCAAATTCTTTTCTTAAACCTTGTTGTATATCAACCTTGGTCTCATAGACGTTCTTTCCTGCAATGGAATAGATATCCACTTGCGTTGATCCAACGGTTTTGGTAGATATTAGGGTGAATTGTCCGCTAGAAATTGTTGGGAATAGTTTGATTGCATTCGCAAATACATCTTCTTCATTGACACTAAGCGGTGCTGCAGTAAACATCCCAGAAAAAACGCCTCTTCCATAGGTGGCTGCAAAAACCATATTATCATTTCTAACATCCAGATCCAATACTTTTACATTCCTCATTCCATTAAAAGAGGAAGACCATCTAGGAGATGCCGATGAGAAATTATTCGTGTACCAAACTCCTAGTTCTGTGCCTATAATGACTTCTTCTGAGTTCAATGGGTTTTGTAAAATAGATTTCACAGGCATATCTGGCAGATTTCCTTCTTTTGCTACCCAAGAGGTTCCACCGTTGTTTGTGTACCAAATACTTTCTACGCCATAGTTATGAATGGTTACAAAAATTTCATTTTCTGAAGCTCCTACTTCAATATCAGAGATACTCCCAACGATGACATTTTGCAATTCTATTTCAGTCCAAATAGGAGTTGTATTGGCATTGGTGATTTTAAAAACATCCCCAAGAACCGTTCCTACAAACAAGGTCGAAGAAGTAGTCGTATGTGGCGAAACAGTAAAGGCTGTTGGTCGGTTATCAAAGCTTGCATCCGATAAAGTGGTTTTAGTAAGTGTCCACTGCGTTTTAATTCCAGAATACCTTCTAATTAAATTTCCATTTGCGGTTGTACTGTAATTGGTATATAAGATATCCAAATTAGAGTCTAATGCACCAGGGTTGATGAAGGAACCATTATTTGTGCCTTCACTATTAATGGTCACGTTTGCACCGTCAAAATTATATAAATTAATTCCTTGATTAAATACATAGTTTCTTATAAAATAGCGGTCGGCGCCATCTTGATCAAAGAAGGTGTAAGCCCCGTCGCCACCATAAGGTTCGGTAGTGCTATCTGGTCCAGTAGTTGATGCATTTTGAAATAACTGGGTGCCATTATCTTGTAAGCCTCCTGAAAGACATCCCCAGTAGGGAACGCCGTGGTAGGTCCTACGCCTACCGTGTAAAACTGACCGGTAATAAGTCCTTTATTTCTTTCCGAAATAGTTGTGCCGCCATTACTCGAGTAAAATACGCCTCCATCATTAGAAAACAACATTTTATTATTGTCATTAGGTGCAAAGGTTGCTGCATGTTGATCGGCGTGCATATCCTGGAATCCAAATCCCCCATACCAATGAGTTAATTGATCCCAAGTAATCCCTTGATTCGAAGATTTAAAGGCATCGATTCCACCTGCAAAAACAATGTCATCATTGGTTGGATCCACTTCAAGCATTAAGTCATAAAATGCTTGCCCCCTTGTGAAATCTGCTGCAGAAATCCCAGTATCTGCATCATTTGGAGGGGTGATATTTACGACGGTAGATGCGGGTACAAAACCCGTTGTTGTTCGTCTCATTGTAACCCCTGTCGAAGTTTCCGCTAAAACGTACACTTTATTTGCTGTGGTACTAGAAACTGCTATTTGTGTTCGGTCTGCATCTGGAACCGTATAAGCTGTTGTAAAGGTAACTCCATCCGTTGAGGAAAATATTACTCCTCCGCCTTCCTCAAATAAAGCACTTTCTGTTGTAGATACCCAAATCTTATTGTCGGAAGCAATCTCTATATCATTCGGGCAATGCTTTCGGTTGTTAGCCGTTAACGGCATTGAAACTTCAGACCAATTTGCACCTCCATCAACGGACTTGTAGAGTCCATACTCAGGGCCGCCGAGATATGTGGTCGCATTGGCAGTCCCATAAAAAGTGTCCCCAGCTGCAACGTACAACTCAGAAACGCCTGAATTGTTCCTGATTTTCATGTCATTAATATGTTGGATCCCTGGAACTAAATTCCCAGTGAAAGTTCCGGCTGCAAGATTTAGAGACCCATTCACCGTTCCTGCATTTAAGGCGGTTTCTAAAATATCTCCGTCCGCTTTTGAAATCATGACGGATGAAATTGTAATTGTAGAGTCTGTCCCTCCCATTGGAACGGGAGCACCATCTACATTATTCATCATAATAACGCCAATAGCTCCTGAGTTTTGAGCATTTTTCACTTTATCAGTAAAATTACAATTACCTCTTCGTATGACGGCAATTTTTCCAGTTACCGTGGCTCCAAAAGCGTTACAAGCTTCTGTAGCAACCCCAGTAGGGTCGTTTGCTAAAATCAGATCTGCGGTAAGAGTAGCTGTAATAGTTGGTCCAAATGCTGTGGTTGGAAATGATTGGTAATTTCCTGCAATTCCAGCGGGTGAATTTACTGTAATATCAGATGCCGACTGAAAACTAGTGGCGCCTGAAATACCTCCGAATATTTTAGTCCAAGTCGCACCTGAATCAGAAGATTTCCATACACCATCCCCGTTTACATCGCCCGCAACATACGATTCTCCAGTACCTATATAAAATGTAGTCGAGCTGTTAGGGTCTGAAATGATCGTAGAAATGTTTAAGTTTTCAGGGATGTTAACACGAGTCCAAGTTGAGTTTGCATTGGAAATGTTTGTGTTTTTCCAAAGACCTCCACTCACACCTCCTGCAAAAACAGTTTCATTTGTGGCGTCGTTTGGATCAAACATAATGGCTCTGGTTCTACCACCTACGTTGTCTGGACCTCTTGAGATCCAATTATTGTCGGCTGCATCTCCTGGGACTCTTTCAGACATCTCTGCATTAAGCTGCTCGCGTATGTCCTCTAAATTTTCAGGAGTTGGACGTCCCTTTTCGGGATTCATTGTAAGCTCCCACTCTTCTTCAAAATAAGCATTGGGCGGTAAGCTTTTCGCTTTTCGCTGTGTTTTAGTAAGTCCTTTGGTCTCTTTAAAGGGACTGTTGTCTAAAAATGTTTTGTGTTTGACTCTCACTGTCTCGGCAGTGGTTGTGTTATTGTTGAGTAAAAAGCATCCTAAAGAAACTAAGAATGCTAAAATAAATACTAGTGTGTAGTGCTTTTTCATAAGATTTAGTTTTTATTACAAAAGCAAATTGGTTAGGTGCAAGCTACAAAAAAAAAAAATGACTCTAGAAAAAATTGTGTTCAAATACCCTGTAAATTCCTAATTGATTGATAACCACGAAAAAAATCGTCTAAAATTACTTTTTAGACGATACCTTTTTTAAAAACTATTATTGTTATACATAGGAAATACTAAAGTTTCCTTTTTATGAAGTCCTATTTTAATATATTTCAGAGCATTTTTGACTTTATAAACGATTACCGCTTCTTGATCTGTCAGTTTGAATGGAATGTCCTCGTTAACGGCTTCTTTATCCGAGGGGGGACTCATTCCTTCATCCATTTCAAAAGTATTGGTGCTGGCTTTTTTTTTTATAAATCCCTGATAAAAACGCGGTTTTTGATATTTGAGAGCACTGTATTTATCTTGAAAATAGATCCCTTGAATTTCAATTTGTTTGGTATTTAAATCCAGTTTTTCATCTAAAACGATGTAGGTCGAATACCCAGAACCTCCGTCTCTAACAGGGGAGCTCCATTCCGTATAATACGACTCTTTTGTATTTATTATGGTGTTTGGTTCAAGGTTGTATTTACTAGCACAGCCCATAATCATGATGAAAAAAATAAATCTTAGAGCAACCCTTTGCATAAAAAAATATTTAGTTTTTAATGAATTTTAGTGTGTGATTCGTGTTTGCAGCTCTGAGGTTCACGAAATGGATGCCTGAATTCAATCTACTGACATCTATTTTTTTATTGTTTAAGGTTCCTTTTAAAACAGACTTGCCAGTAAGACTGTAAATCTCATAGGCAATCTCCTTACTAAAATCGATGGTAGAGCTTCTAAAGTTCAACACATCTAGTGTAGGAGTTGGAAACGAATACAAGTCCGTATTTTTATTGAAGTTCTTTGTGGATAAGGACCCTTCAACAGTGGTCTCAAACATCCCATTTCCATGTGTACCAATCAATAGTTTTTTATCTGAAGGTCTGTATGCAAGGCTGCTGACGACTGCCAATCCGATGGTATTAGCGCCTTCAAGATCCCAATTATTATTTACTGGGTCTGAGTTGCTATAAAGACCTCTCGCCGTTCCGACAAAGTATATAATTTCTGTACCCACGGTCGTAATGGCTGCGGATCGAATAGAGTGCGCAGGTAAGTTTTTCTCTACCAGAGTCCAAGTCGGACTAGCCGCAGTAGCATTCGTAGTTAGAAAAATACTATTAATTCCGTAGTTTGCATAAACCGCCAATACAATGTCTGGATTCGTTGGATGAATCGCCAAGCCACTTACAATAGAGCCGCTTGATGATGTACTCGGTGTGATGTTCACAGCTGCACTTAAACTTGCTGTGTTGGCTGGATCATCAAATCTAAAAACACTCCCATTATTACCGCCAATTAACATATAACTACTTGCTGCACTGTAAGTACCTCTTGTTGTTGCAAAGGTTCTTAAATTTTCGTTTGTATTTAGAGTGCCAGCATTGGTCCAAGTTGTTGGTGTAACAGTAGTGGCGCTATTTGTTTTGTATAGTGTTTGATTTCCTGCATAATAAAGATTATTATTATTATCCGGATCTAAATAAAAATAAGTCACAAATTGACTGTTTGAATTCGCTGGAGCAATGTCAGTATATCCATTATTATCCCTGTAGAAAATCCCCTGCTGAGCTCCAACATATAATTGATAATTGGTAAGAGTGCTTAATCTTCCTATTGCGACGGCAACACCATCTCCTGAAAAGACGGATTGCATTGTCGTATTGTCAGCTAAACCTGCGTCCGTACCACCTCTTGTCGTTCCGTTGTCTTGTGCGCCACCAATTACTATATTACTTCCTGATTGGGGGTCTAAAGCTACATGGTAATATTGATAGGTCACATAACCATTATTTAAGCTTTGCCATGGGATCGTCGCAGCGGAAATGTCAACCGTTTTATGAACCCCCCCATCTGTGCCACTATAAAGTATATCATCGTTGTTAGGATCAAATTCTAACGCATGAATGTCTGAATGGTGATTGACACCTCCAACGCTATAAAGAGCATACCCATTATTGTTGGCATAACCCCCAATTCTTACAAAAGTGGCATCATTTACAATGTTTTCAATTTTATAAACATTGGTCCCTCCAATGACTACAAAGTTTTCATTGTCTGGTTTTACCGACACCACTAAATCATAGCCTCCTTGGATCGCAAAAGGATCATTACCTGGTGAATCATTTCCTGGTTCGTCTGGAAGTTTGGCAGAATAATTGGTCCATGTAGTGGTGCTTAAATCGTATTTCCATAAGTCTGCTTCAATAGCGTTGGAATTTCCATTTTCGTAGAGCGCATAAATAATATTGGTATTGGAGGGGGCTTCTGCCAGGACAATTCTACCTGTTGATGCCCAAGCTGTAGGCGTTCCATTTTGTGCAATCCGTGTCCAAGAACCATTCCCTGTTGGGGAGGTCCATACGCCAGACCCTTCTAAACTTGCATAAACTCTGCCCGTGGTAGCAATAATAACATCAGTCCAACCTGAAGATTGTTGTTCACGTGTGAAATTAGTGCCATCGTATCTGTAAATACTACCTACTGTTGCTATAAATAAATGACCACTTACAGGATTTACTTCTAAAGCATTAATAAAGTCAAAATCACTATCATAACTTTCAAAAACAGAACTGGTTACCGCTAATTGTGCCCATGTAAGACCGTTATCAGAAGAGTGCCATACACCACGCCCATTATAACTTGCCCCTAAAGAGGCAGAATTTCCTGTCCATTCCCCGGTTCCGTAGTACCAATTATTTTGAAACCCAGCCCTAGGGTCTTGAGTCAAGGCAGTGACATTATGAATTTCATCATTAGCAGATACTTTCGTCCAACTAGTTCCGCCGTTGGTGGATCTAAACAAACCGCTACTCACACCTCCAGACAATAGTGTATTACTAGTTGCGTCTGTCAAATCCACCGCAAAGGCTCTTGTTCTGCCTCCTAAATTTGAAGGGCCTCTAGAAACATAAGTACTCGAAGTGGTTCTGTTTGATCGCCCCTCTTGTTTTATTGAAAGCGTGTTGTCAAACTCACGCTGTTTTTCTTCCATTGGAATGGTTCCTGAAAGTGGATTTTTTTGCATGTTAAATTCATGCAACAATCGGTCTTGAGCAAAAAGTTGCCTTGAGTTTTTGGGCTTAACTTTAGACTTTAAAGTTTCTGAATTTTCGGAGGTCAGTGAAATTGGTTTGTTTGATGTTTCAATGCCCTCATTTTGGTTGTAATACCAAAAAATAGACAAGAGTAAAACGAAGGGTAATAGGAATTTGTAGTGCTTTTTCATAAGATTTGGGTTTCTTAAAAAGCAAAATTGGCTATACAAATATAAGAAAATGATACTAAAAAGCCAAGCCCTTAATTTTTTTATACGTTAATACCGCTTTTGTATCGGAAAATAAGGATACAAAATAGCAAACATTTAGCATCCTTGTGTAAAGGCTGTCATTATGAACGTCTATCTCGTCTGGAAGAAGTTTCAACAACAGTTTGTCATAAGCTGTAGGCGCATTCTCATAATTATTATTAACTGCTAAAATAAATCGATCCAAAAGCTGATTTAAAATTTCAAAGCCTGAGATTTCTTTGTCGATAACTTCGTCGGAATTGTATATTTTCTCTACACTGAGTTTTATGATGTCATTTATTTGTGCTTGGTATTTGCTTTTATCAAGTATAGAAACATGAAATTTCCCTGCTAAAATCTCTTTTTCATGCGCCATAAATATGTGAACCGCATCCTCAATCAGGGTACTAATTGCTAAAGCTCTTAAATAACTTACCCGTTCTTTTGTAGAAGGAAGTGCGCTGTATTTTTCGGTATTGATGGTGCCTCTTACTAAATTAATCAAATACTCGAGGGCATAATCTTCCTCAATTAATCCAAGATTAATCCCATCTTCAAAATCAATAATGGTATAACAAATATCATCGGCTGCTTCGACTAAAAAGGCCAATGGGTGTCTAGAAAATTGTGCGTTTTCAGTGCTAAGTGTGTTTAAGCCTAACTCGGTTGCAACATCTAAAAAGCTGGTTTTTTCAGTTTGAAAAAAGCCGTATTTTTTAGAAGCAATATGTGCATTTGGCTTTACAGGGAGTGATTCTTTAGGATACTTTGTAAAGGCGCCCAAAGTGGCGTAGCTCAATCTTAGCCCTCCTTTTGTTCCTTGTTTGTCTTGCGTTAAGACTTTGAATCCATTCGCATTTCCTTCAAAATCACATAAATCTTGATATTCTTTTGGCTTGAGTTGGTCTTTAAATTTTTGACCTGGTCCATTTTTAAAATAGTGCCCAATGGATTTTTCACCAGAATGACCAAAAGGGGGATTCCCAATGTCATGTGCCAATGCCGCTGCAGCAACAATGGCTCCAAAATCATTCGCTTTATACCCATGCACTTCTTTGAGATAGGGATGCTTTTCTAAAATTTTCACCCCTGCTTTTCTCCCTAAAGAACGTGCCACCACACTCACTTCAAGACTGTGTGTGAGTCGTGTATGCACAAAGTCTGTTGAAGAAAGCGGCACGACTTGCGTCTTATCTTGAAGACTTCTAAATTCAGGTGAAAAAATAATGCGATCGTAGTCAACATCAAATCCTAAACGGGTTTCATCCTGCTCATTTCTAAGTCGTTTGTTGGTGTCTCCTTGACGCTTTAAAGAAAGTAATTGTTCCCAATTCATGTTATCTGGTATTGACCTGCAAGATAGTAATTTCAATGTTAATTAATTGTTTCTAAAATTCAGAATAAGGAATCACATCCTAACATTTTGTTAATGGTTATGTAAACGTGATGTAACTTCATTAAGCGCTCTAAGCTTTTAATTTGTGCTAACAATAATTAACTAAAATATTAATAAAAATTAAAATGAAAAAAACAATTTTTACTTTATCAGCAATTATAGGACTTGCGTTTACTGGATGTATGAACGATGAAGCTCCGCCAATTCTTCAAGACCCTGATAACCCAGTCAATCCAGGAGACAATATCGTGTCCGTTTCTGGAATGATTTCTGAAAGCACGACTTGGACAAGTAACAATATATACGTGCTTAACCAAAAAGTCGTGGTATCAAGCGGAGTTGTATTAACAATACAAGCTGGAACTATAATTAAGGGTACTGAAGGAACTGGTTCTTTAGCGTCTGCACTTATTGTTGCTCAAGGCGGGAAATTAAATGCTGTAGGTACAGCAACAGAACCTATAATTTTCACATCCATAAATGATAATATTGAAATTGGACAAACTGCTGGAACAAATTTAGACGAAACAAATTCTGGACTTTGGGGAGGGTTAATCGTGTTAGGTTATGCTCCATCTTCGTTTTCTGGTGATGTAGAGGTCGTACAAATTGAGGGAATTCCTGCAGATGACACTTTCGGTCTTTATGGTGGTACTGATGCTTCTGATAACTCAGGAGTCTATCAATATATTTCCATTCGTCATGGGGGTGCTCTAATTGGAGAAGGAAATGAAATCAATGGCTTAACGCTTGGTGGCGTTGGATCTGGTACTATAATCGAAAATATCGAAGTGGTAGCAAATGTTGATGATGGTATTGAGTTTTTTGGAGGTACGGTAAATGCTTCTAACCTATTGGTTTGGGCGCAAGGCGATGATGCTTTAGATATTGACCAAGCTTATTCTGGAACTATTGATAATGCGGTTGTTATATTGGGAGCTAACTCTGATCATGCATTTGAGATAGATGGTCCTGAAGGAACTACAACAGGTTCATTTACATTAAAAAATGCAACGATCGTTGGGAACTCTGTCACTGAAAATGGTGAATACGCAGATTATCGATCTGGTGCTATGGGAAGAACAGAAAATATTTATGCTTACGGTTTTAAAGATTCTTCAGATGTAGAATTAGACAACGATGGGGTTGCTACAAACTATAACGATGGATTATTAACTTTTGGAGCATGGGAAATTGTATTGCCTGCTGGTGTTTCTGAGGTTACGGACATATTTGTAAATAAAGCTGCTTCAGTTGAAGTTAATGGATTTGGCTCTACAGCTACCGCTGTGGCGCAAGGTGCAGGTACTGTTGGAGCTACAACCTCATTGCTCAGTTGGACTTATGCAAATACTAAAGCAGAATTAGGATTCTAATTAAAAATAAAAATTAGTCAACTTTACAATTGCTTGTGTTCATTCACGGGCAATTGTTTGTTGTTTAAACACACACTATGAAAATACACAAACTAACATCATTTTTGCTCACAACTTTTCTTGCGCTTCAACTCACAGCTCAATCTGGAAAAATCGTAGGATCAATTACCGACGGTGATTATAATGAACCTATGGCATTTGCAAATGTGCTCGTCAAAAACACCACAACGGGAACTACTTCAGATTTTGATGGCAAGTATCAACTTGAAGTTTCTGAAGGAATTTACACTATTATTTTCTCTTATATTGGCTATCAATCTATTGAAATATCTGACGTAAACGTTGCGCCAAATTCTGAGGTGATTGTAGATGTAACGCTTAACACAAACTCATTAGATGCCATTGTTATAACAACTACTATAAGAAAAAATACAGAGTCTGCAGTATTAGACTTACAGAAAAAGTCGATCACATTATTAGACGGACTTTCGGCTCAGAGTATTAAAAGTAGTGGTGCGAGTAATATCGCCAGTGCTGTTAAAAGTGTTCCTGGGGTCTCAATTCAGGGTGGCAAATATGTGTATGTTAGAGGGTTGGGAGATCGTTATACTAAATCCATATTAAATGGTGTGGACATCCCAGGCTTAGATCCAGACAGAAACACAATTCAAATGGATATCTTCCCTACTAATATTTTAGAAAATGTGATTGTAATTAAATCTGCTGCAGCCGAATATCCTGCAGATTTCACAGGGGGTGTTATTGATATTGTTACCAAAGATTACCCAAGCAAAGAATCCTATGCGTTTTCAATAGGAACATCCTACAATCCTAATATGCATTTAAACTCAAATTACTTGAGCTACAGTGGGAGTAATACCGATTGGCTTGGCTTTGATGATGGCATGAGAAAAAGACCGATAAACAGGTATCAACCCATTCCTGGTACATTTGCAAATTCGTCTGTTTTAACAGCGCTTACGGAAGCGTTCAATAAAGAATTAACAGCAAAAAGATCAGAAAGTGGAGTTAATTACGACTTTGGATTTACAGCGGGAAATCAATATGAAGTTGGAGACAATAAACTGGGGTATCAACTGTCCTTTTCTTATAAGAACAAAACGGAGTTCTATGATAATAGAGTGGATGGAACCTATATGAGAGATCAAAATAATGCCTCTAACAATGACCTCTTGGCAACGCGTACGACTTTGGGAGAAGTTGGGGTTAATTCGGTATTGTTAAATGTGCTTACTGGACTTGTATACAAGCGTGAAAATTCAAAATACAAATTAAACTTCCTTCATATACAAAATGGTGAAAGCACCGCTGGAAAATATGAACAGCAACTCGCACAAGCAGGGGGTGGAAGTGGTTTTGAACCAATTACAAAGGATGCTCTCCTTTACACCGAAAGATCAATTTCAAATATTTTATTAGCAGGAACACATTCCTTTAGAGACAGTGGGTGGCAAATGGACTGGAAACTATCACCATCCCTATCCAGAGTGTACGACAAAGATCACCGAATTACACCCTTACAGTTGACTCAGGAAGGGACCTCTTTTATCAGTCCAAGTGCCTCCAGCTATCCCATAAGAATCTGGAGAACTCTTGAAGAGATTAACCTTGTTGGGAAACTAGATATCAATAAAAAATATACGCTTTTTGACAACCCTGCAAAAGTTAAATTTGGTGGTGGTTATACCTATAAATTTAGAGATTTCAAAATAGACGATTATACGTTTACAGTCACAAATCCATTAACAGGTCTTTCCGTAGAAAATGGAGATGCAGATACTTTACTGACTGAAAATAACTTATGGACACCAGAAACTGGCGTTGGAACACATTTGGTGACAGGAGATCTTTTTGAACAAGCTAATGCCTATGAAGGGGAGCAACGAATCACGGCAATGTATGCGTCAAATGAATTTAGTTTAACAGAAAAACTAAAAACAGTGTTGGGCATACGTACAGAATTATTTCAGACCTTTTATACAGGGCAAAACCAGGCAGCTACAGACGTGTACAAAAATTCTAAAATAATAGATACGTTTGATGTATTCCCGTCTGCTAATATTATTTACAGCCTTACAGATGAACAAAACTTAAGGGGGTCTTATTCAAGAACAACAGCACGTCCTTCATTTAAGGAAGCTTCAAAAAGTCAAATTTTTGATGCCATTACAAACCGTCTTTTTATTGGAAATATTGATTTGACGCCATCCTATATTAATAATTTTGATGTCCGTTTTGAAAAATTTGGAGAGGGCAGTGAAATGTTTGCTTTTAGTGCCTTTTACAAAGACTTCACAGATCCGATAGAATTAACTTTTTACGAGTCAGCTCCGGATCAAATAACCCCTAAAAACTTGGGTTCTGCAAAGGTTTATGGAATTGAGTTTGAATTTAGAAAATCATTAGGATTTATTTTGGAAAGCTTAGATAAACTTAAGTTTAACATCAACGCATCCTATATTAATTCAGAATTAACAATGAACATAGACGAATATAACAGACGTGTATTAGCGGCAAGAGATGGAGAGTCTATTGAAGACACAAGAGATTTACAAGGCCAATCCCCATTCCTTATTAATACAGGGCTAAACTATACCAACTCGGATACAGGACTTCAAACTGGGTTGTTTTTTAATGTCCAAGGCAAAACATTGGAAGTGGTAGGAACTGGAATTGTTCCAGATGTATATACAAAACCGTTTAGCAGCCTCAACTTTACGCTTAACAAAAGTTTTGGCCAAGACAAAAAATCAACTATCGATGTAAAGGTCTCTAATATTCTTAACAGTAAAAGAGAAAGCGTTTATGAATCTTACAAGACTGCTTCAAAAACTTTTTCTAGCTTCCAACCTGGCACAGAAGTATCTATAGGGTATTCTTATAAATTTTAATTGAATTAGTCACTTGATTATAACACAAAAAAGCACCCCTGTGGGTGCTTTTTTTGTTTTATATAATGGGATTTTAGTTCATGCTTACTGCAAGTTCCGATTTAAGATTCCATTCATTGACATTCATAATCTTTGAATTTACAAAATCGACCCCTTTTAAAGAATTTTCAGTCCAGAAAAACCATTTCCCTGTTTTAATTCCATTACTATAATTACCTTGAGATAATTTATTCCCTTTAAAATCATAACTGGTCCAAAGGCCTTCTAGTTTACCCTTTTTATCAAAGGTTCCTTCTTGTTGAATGGCGCCGTTTTCATAAAAATAGGTCGCTAATGTCACATCGCCTTTGGCTTCTAGTTTTGGTTGGTTTGTGTTTTGAGCATAAGCCAATGTTCCAATAAAAACAAGTCCTATAAGTATATATTTTTTCATAATAAAGTGTATTGAAGTTCTAAATTAGATTATAAATATACAAAAATTTACACAAAATCAACAATTTGTTTACATTAAATTAACATGAGGGTTTACGAATTGACGCGCTTTAATCAAAAACACCAGTGTAAGGATACCATTTAGAACCTCTTTTACAACAGCTTGATGGTAAACTATTAAAAATAAAGAAGCCCAACAATCCTATAAAATTTGATTTTAAATCCACCGATTCATCTATCCATTTCATAGGTTTAATGATTCCTTAACGTTTCCCTTACACTAGATTCATGATTAATTATAATATTTACAGAGTCTAGACAACCAATTAGTATCATTGTAATGTATTAGTTTTTGTCGACTACAAAAATGATGATTTCTAATAAGCTGCCCTTGGCCAGGCAGCTTTTTTTCATTCTATCTTAATCTTTAGGAAACATTAAGATAACATTAGTTTAAGTTATTTGCATCGACAAAAACTAATACTCTAATGAAATTCAGAATTCTATCTGTGGCAATCGTTCTTATTGCAATTACAACCGTTCAATCTCAAGAAATCAGTGATACTACCTTTGGAAAAGGGCTGATCAATTTCGTAGCAAAAGACAGCACATTTAGTGTGAAATTTGCACCACGCTTTCAAGTGCGTTCTATGTCCTCATGGGATCACGACGGAAACCAATTTGTAAGTCCAGAGCATAATTTTATTGTTCGTCGTTCACGTTTAAAATTTGACGGTTTTGCTTACAGCCCAAAATTAAGATACAAACTAGAGTTAGGGTTATCAAATAGAGATATTTCTGGGGCAAATCAATTTAACAGAAACACACCCAGATATATTTTAGATGCTGTAATTATGTGGGAGTTTTCAAAAAACTGGGAGCTATGGGCAGGTCAAACAAAACTTCCAGGTAATGTGGAACGTGTAGTATCTTCTGCTAATTTGCAGTTAATTGATCGTTCTTTATTAAATAGTCGATTTAATATTGACCGTGATTTAGGAATCCAAATCCGTCACAAATCTAACTTAGGTGGTAACTTTTTAATGCGCGAAAAATTTGCCATATCACAAGGCGAAGGTCGTAACGTCACTGAAGGAAATGAAGGTGGGCTACAGTACACTGCTCGACTGGAGTTTTTACCCTTTGGAGCCTTTAAATCTAAAGGAGATTACAGCCAGTCAGATCTAAAAAGAGAAGGGACATCGAAACTAATGGTGGGGGTTACTTACAACTTTAATGAAAATGCAGTTCGTGAACGCGGTTTTGCAGGGGACTACATGATTAGAACTGATGAAACTATTTTTGAAACCAACCAAACAACTGTTTTTGTAGATGCAATGTTTAAATACAATGGAGTTTCATTTATGGCTGAATATGCCAAACGTACGGCGGACAATGTTATAGCTACAGAAGCAGATGGAATTACTCCAACGGGCGATATTGTACTGACAGGAAATGCTTTAAACCTACAGGCTGGATATTTATTTAAAAACAACTACGAGATTGCAGGACGTTTTACAACACTAGATTACGAATCAATTACAGAAACACTTCCTTCTAAACAATATACATTAGGATTCAATAGATTTCTTGTTGGACATAAGCTGAAGGTTCAAAGTGATATAAGCTATACAACCTTGGACGGTCAAGAAGATAATATCACTTTTAGACTCGGGTTCGATATTCATTTCTAAAACATAACATTAACTTAACTTTACAAACCGAAAGTCTTAAGAAATTAGCCAAATAATAGAAACTATATTATGGAAAATATTTATTTATATATGATTATCGCTTTGGCCTTTTTGGCTATTGCTGACTTGGTCGTTGGAATTAGTAATGACGCTGTGAATTTTTTAAATTCAGCGATTGGTTCCAAGGCAATTTCGTTCAAGACCATCATGATTGTGGCCAGTGTTGGGGTCGCTGTTGGTGCGATTTTCTCGAGTGGAATGATGGAAGTAGCGCGAAAAGGAATTTTTAATCCGAGTGAATTTATGTTCAACGAGATTATGATTATTTTCATGGCTGTCATGATCACAGATATTTTGCTTCTGGATTTCTTTAATTCCCTAGGGATGCCAACCTCAACAACGGTTTCTATTGTCTTTGAATTATTAGGGGCAGCCGTCGCAATGGCATTGATTAAAATTGGCGCAAATGGCGGTGATTTTAGCGAAGTCGTAAATTATATAAATACGTCAAAAGCTTCTCAAATTATATTCGGAATCCTCCTTTCGGTAGTGGTTGCATTCTCTATTGGAGCACTCGTGCAATGGGTGTCTAGGCTCTTATTATCCTATAATTTCGAAAGAAAAGCACATTGGGTAGGCGCTCTTTTTAGTGGAATTGCACTGACTGCGATTACCTATTTTATCTTTATGAAAGGTTTGAAAGGAACTTCATACGCCAAACAATCTTTTGATATCCTTGGTGGGGAAACAATGAAAGATTTCTTAGAAATGCAAGTCTTAACTATTGTATTGATTAGTTCAGTGATCTGGTCTTTATTGTCTTATGTACTGATTGCTTTTGCAAAAGTGAATATTTATAAGCTCATTATTATTGTTGGAACGTTTGCATTGGCATTGGCCTTTGCGGGTAATGACCTTGTGAACTTTATTGGTGTTCCCGTAGCTGCTTATAATGCATTTATAGAATGGTCGGCATCTGGCGTTTCAGCCTCTGAATTTCCAATGGATGTATTGGCCTCTAAAGTTCCTACCAACAACTGGTTGTTGTTTGGCGCTGGAATGGTGATGGTGGTGACCTTATGGTTTTCTACGAAGGCAAAAGATGTTGTTAAGACGTCTTTAGATTTGTCTAGTCAAGGGGAAACAAAAGAGCGTTTTCAACCCAATACATTATCCCGTGGTTTTGTGAGGTTTGCAATGGGCGCTTCAAAATTCTCAGCTTATGTTTTACCGACATCCTGGCAAGAAAAAATTGAACAACAATTTGAACAACCGGTCATAAAATTAACTCAAAACAAGGTGCATGAATTGCCTGCTTTTGATTTGGTCAGAGCGGCTGTAAACCTTATGGTAGCGGCTGTTTTAATATCTATTGCAACTTCCTACAAATTACCACTCTCAACAACCTACGTGACCTTTATGGTTGCGATGGGAACTTCCTTAGCCGATAGAGCTTGGGGGTCAGAAAGTGCTGTATATCGTGTAGCAGGAGTGCTTAATGTTATTGGCGGTTGGTTCTTTACGGCCTTTAGTGCTTTTAGTGCCGCGGCTTTGGTTGCCTACTTGCTAAACTTGAACTTAGAAGTGATGTTTCCAATTCTTCTTTTAACTGCGATTTCTTTACTTATTAGAAGCTCCATCGTTCATAGAAAAAAGACCCAAGAGATTGCATCGGATGACCGTTTGAAAAAAACAGAAAGTAGTTCTGTTCAGGGGGTGATTATTGAGAGTGCAGAAAATATTGGAAACGTTCTAAATCGTGGTAAGAAAATTTATGCAGCTGCTTTCAACGGCCTTGCTCAACAAAATTTAGACTCCCTTAAAAAGAACAAAAAGCAAATTATTAAGCTCTCGGATGAAGTGGATGAATTGAGAGATAATATCTTTTACTTTATTAAAAACTTAGATGAATCGAGTATCGGGGCCAGTAATTTTTACATTCTTATTTTAGGGTACCTTCAGGACATGGCGCAATCCTTGACTTATATTACTAAAGTGAGTCATAAGCACGTTCATAACAATCACAAAAAACTGAAGTTCAATCAAATTAAAGAGTTGAGTCAAATCAATGATGCCATACAACAATTATTCTCTGAAGCGATTGTGGTTTTTAACTCCGAATCCTTCGAAAAAATAGGATCGATTATTGAGCAGAAAAATGAGATTTCAGGGATTCTTAAATCTAATATTGAGGCCCAAGTACAACGAACCCGTACCGAGGAATCGAGTCCGAAAAATACGACGCTTTACTTTAGCTTGTTACTAGAAACCAAAGACTTGTTGAATGCTACAACAGGCTTGTTAGAAGAATACCACACAGAATATGACAGTAGCGTAAAACCTGCTAAAATCAGTGATGAGAATGAGTAAACACTAATTTATTTGACTACGTAAAAAAGCACCTAATTTGAACTAGGTGCTTTTTTGATTTTAAACCTTACTAAGACCCGCACATCAGGCAGTCATCGCCTTCAGCTTCTTTTGCTTATTGAACCAGCGCTTCCTCAATCACTACCAGTACAAACCCCTTATTCGGGACAGCTTAGTGTAAAAGAGTCGTAGAGATTGCAGGGACTACCCCCTTAAATCCGTAAGTCTGCATATAAACTAACCGTAAACCTTAAGCACTAAAGTGTTTACCGTTTTTAGTGTTTTCACATAACTTGGTGTTACACAAAGCACTAATTATAAAATCACTAAAATCATCACACATAAATCCATTTGGAGGGTTAAATTTTGTTTTAAAAGCTTTAATTTAGTAATATAATTCAATTTAACTATGTTCAAAATTGCAACTTTACTTCTCATCAACCTAGTAAGTATCCCTGAACTGATTAGTGACCAATATATTGCATTTCAAAAAGGCGACTATTTTTATCTTGTTGATAGTGAAAAGATATATAAAACTAAAAATGGTCAAAATTTTGAAGTGATCAAACATAATACGACATTTCCACATTTTAATTTTGACTATTTAAATACTAATAAAAAAACTTATCTAATCTCAAAGGGGATCGGCTTGGTGTTTTCTTTTGAAAATCATACATTTAAGAGGCTTGATCGTTCTTTTGATCATAGAAATAAATACCAGTCCTCGTTATTTGAGTACCAAGAAAAGGTTTACTCTTTTGGAGGGTATGGGCTTTTTAATAATACAAATAATCTGATATATTTTGATAACGATGTTAAAGAATGGTATGAGTTTAATTATTTTTCAGATGAAAATCATCCAGAACCGAGACGTTTAGCAATTGCTAGTGTAAAAGATTCCAGCCTGTATATTTTTGGTGGTTTTCGTAAAAACACAGACGGTCAATTAAAAGTTTCTACAAAGCTTTTGCAAGATGTCTGGACGTTAGATCTAAATTCACATTCCTGGCAGTATCTTGGCGAAACGAACATCAGTGAGATCGTTGAACCCAATTTGATACTTAGCTTTGTGAAAATAGTCCCGTATAATGGAAAGTATTTAATCATCACACAACAAAATTGTTTACTCATAGATATTGAAAATAATAAGATCCAAAAGTTCGAAGGTTTTAATTCTGAACTCGTATGGGGAGCATCGTCAATTACATACAATCCGGCATCAAATCAATTTATGGTGGTTTCCAATAACCATATAAACGGGAAGGAGAAACCTGTTTTTTTTGCTAAAAAGGAATTTCTAACTAATAATGTAAAGACCTATGACTTGTTTACAGCAACGAATTCACTTTTTAACTTTTTAATTTTTGGTGGTTTAATTTTGTTGATTTTAGTATGTTTCATTTTGAGAAAGACTGAAGATACTAAAGATAAAATTCTTAAGAATATTGATGCTATAAGGGAGGAACTAAACGAAAATGAAAACTATATTTTGGATGAATTATTGAAAACTAAAAATAAGGGGCTTGAAAATCCCTACATTCTAAATTTCTATGAGCCCACTATGTCCTACGAATCCAAATCCAAAAAACTACGATCTAGTTTAAAAAACATGAATAAGGTGATTTCAAAAAATATCGGCTCAAAAAAAGAGGTCATTGTTAAAGAAAACAGCAAGCACGACAAACGAATTCGAATCATAAAAATAATATAATAGCCAAGTTAATTTCCTTCATCAAACAGCGCCCCATATTAAAACTCTATTCATCTTGTGATATAGGATGACTTATGGTTTCCTATAATTAAAAGCTTAACTGCACTGCATTTTTCTAATTTTGTACCGAACCTCTTTAAAATTTTAGAAAACATGAACTCAAGACTTAAAACGGCTGGTGTTAATTTCACAATTGCAGGTACTTTGCTTTTAGCTTCTCGCATGGCTAGGATTCTACCTATTTTATATAATTGGCATCCCGAGGATATTGTTACCGCAGCAGAAGTTTCTCTAGTATTTTGTATTCTTGGATTTATTATTTTAATTACTGCTGGTAGTAATTTAATTAAAGCTTCTAAATGATTTTTGGTTCAGGCTTCTGGGAATGACAAGCTGCAGTTATATTTACAGAACAATGACGAAAACAATGGTAAATTAAAACAATAAGCTTATGGTTATCTTCCTTAAAACTCTAAAAACGCTTTATACTTTCTCCTTTACTATTACCCCGCTACCGCACGAATCCTTTCGTGTGGTGATTTAACATTCTAAAAACCAGCACATCATCTATAAATCCTTTTTGATCTGCATAATCAACGGCACTACTATAAACATATTCTTCTGGATTATGAAACTTATAATTTCTACTCATCTAACCTCCTTCTTAAATTTAAAATACAATTCTTTGTTTTTATCAAACTCGTTACTTTTCTTTATGACCACACGAAAGGATTCGTGCGGCAGCGAGGGATTTTGTTCTACCCTAATAGGGTTTTCAACTTTTTCTCTAACTTGAGTTTCTCTAGCAGGTATTAGTATCCAATAATTAAACTCATCAGTAATATCATTATTAAGGTCTTCATATGGCTAGAATTAATTTTATATTTATTTTTTAATCAAATACCATCTCTGGTTAATTTTTTCTGCTTTTAAAATTTCAGTTTTCCAATATGAATTATAAATTTCAGAAGGAATATTTACATGAATTAGTATGTAATTATCCTTCAGGAAAAAAATCAAACAATCACCTATTTTAGAATCACTAAGAACCTGACTTACTCTAAGTTTTTCAAACTCCCTAATGATTTTTTTTGTGTAATCTCCAATAAAAATATTAGCCTTTTCTTTTGACACATTATTTTCATATGCAAAATCAATTGGATCAGAACCTACCTCAGTAGCCTTTTCTAAACATTTAAAATCTCCAAAATCACATCCATAATAAGAAGCATTTGGTAAAAAATAATTTCGGTTATTTAGTTGTTTTGTGAAAAATGGAGCTTGATGTATGCCATCTTTAATATATCTTGATTCAATTCTTACACCTTCAAATAATTCAAAATTTGAGTTCTGAATTATTGAAATCTTCTTATCTAAATGCTGATTTGTGTTTTTGCAAGAACAAAATAATGTTAACAAAATCAACAATAAAATTTTAACTCTCGTATTCATTTTTTTACTTTTTTTATGATGTTATTCACCCCTAGGAGAACTTGTTAATGGATCCTTATAAATTGGAACTCCATTAGGGTAATAATATCCGGCTCGTATAGCTCTTTGATCTGCTTCTGAATCACGTATTCCTGTTTTCATTCCACCATTATCTGAATTACCATTAAAAGCATTATTAAGGTGTGCACCGAATTGTAATGTAGTAATACCTAAATTAAGGGCTTTTCCAGACCTTCCCCAAATAAAGTTTCCAAAATCTTTATAATTATAACCTGTTCCATCCCTCGAAGAGCCGTTTCCTTTAATAAGTGTCAAAGCACCGATGCCATTTTGCACTAACTTGCTTGTTGAAACTCCATCAAGTTTTCCCGTACTTATTCCTGAAAATATTGATTCATCACCTGGAGGTCTACTTTCTCTTTCAATGTACTTAAATGCTGATTCACCTCTTGCTACTGTTAAAGCTGAACCGTTTTTCACTATTTCGTCTCCAATTTCATTTTGAGTAACCATTCTGACTTTATTTATTTTACCAGAATTAATATCTACTACATCATTTGGGTCGTTAAAATTATATTTTCCTTGAATTTCTTGAGTTTTAGAGTTTTCAATTACAATTTTATCTGGCTTATTATTAATATCTCTCCTAACATAATCTCCATTTTCATTGAACACATAGTCATCTGGTGGAACAGCAGCCATTCCATCTGGATCAATAAAGTATATTGGATTATTAAACGCATAAGTATATGGTGACCAATCTGAAAACTCTTCTGCTAATGGGTCTGGATTAAACCATCTACCAATTGCAGGGTCGTAATTTCTAGCAGATACATCATACCAATCAAGACCGAGTTCGTCTTGTAGTTCTTTACCTCCAAAACCAAATTTCCGAGCCACACTATTGGCGTTAGCTGATACAATATTATTATACCCTTTGTGTTTAAGTCCAAAAGGATAGTAGTTATTTTCTTCTACAATCACCAACTCATCTTCTCCCATTGTGATTTCTATGTCGTCTACATTAAAGTACGTTTGTGTGCCCACATCACTACTTGTGGGGTCTTTAGCGATTAACAAATGAAAATCTCCTGTGGTGGTGGGGGTATAAGTGATGTTGTTAGAGCCTTCGGTCAAATCAGAGAGATTGCCTTGAGAAAATTCATTAAGTACTACTTTATCTGTGGTGCCTTTGTCTAAATTTAAACGGATATGAATGGGTTCTCCTGCCGTTACGGACAGTGTTTTATAAACTCCAAACCCTCCACCTGATACACTTACTTTCAGGGAGTTATTTACATTTGAAATGGTTGATGCATACGCACCCCAACTGCCTGTTGTACCATCATTAAAATCATCTATAACCGATTCTAAACCTTCTTGTTTGTAGCTCAACCGAATGTTGCCCAAATGGTCTTTGTATTGGTATATGTAGTCAAAACCACCAGTTGCGTTTGGTTCTATATAACCTTCGGGTTGAGAGATGAATTCTAATTTAAATTCGTATGTTGGGGGATTGGGGTTATTAACCACAGGAACCGTTTTCTTATAAATATGATTCCCAGCATATTGAGTAAAAGTCGTTCCTGAACCAACCTGTGAAACGCTTTTTTCTATTTTAACTCCCGTAGCATCATACACATAAGAAATTGTACCGTCGGTTAAAGGAGACGTATTGTCAAACTGTATTTGTTTTGGTAAATTCAAATAATTGTAGGTTATACTTGTAATGTTTTTGTTTTTATCCACGGTCATGTTGCCATTGGTGTCGTAGGCATAATCTACTGGGGTGGTGTTTCCATCCTTAAATCCGCCCATGCTGTTGGCGGTGGTATTGTTATAGTGGTCCTTTACTCCTGTCAGTTGGTTGCCGTCGTCATAGGTATATTTTAAATAGTCCATGCCTCTAGATTGCGAGTTGTTGTTTGGGTTTTGACCATAACGCACCAATTGTCCAATGTTGCCATTGCGTAGTTATTATTTTTAATAGTAAACATTCGGAACCAAAACTTTTAATATTTCTAACGGAATATCGGATTCTAAAACTCTAATTTCTTTATCTAAATCATAACTAGATCCATATATTTCAGATATTCCAATGAAAGTAAAATCTTTATCTAAATACAAAACCTTACTAATTCCATCTGTCTCTTTTTGAACGTATTCAATTTTATAAACATTTTTAAATTTATCGAAATTCACTTTACCTTTGTAACAAAGCTCAACATTTCCATGTAGAGGATGGAAATACGTATAGCAAGAATTTATATTTAATGGATAAAAATACGGGGTAGAAACTCTTTTATTTTCGTTTCTTATTACTATGTCTAACCCATTATTATTTTTTATAAAAGTTCTATTAGTTTTCTCTAAATTTATTTTTTTCTTGTTTATTACTCTCGTTTTTTCTTTAATAGTGTCCCCGCTACCGCACGAATCCTTTCGTGTGGTGATTTAACATTCTAAAAACCAGCACATCATCTATAAATCCTTTTTGATCTGCATAATCAACGGCACTACTATAAACATATTCTTCTGGATTATGAAACTTATAATTTCTACTCATCTAACCTCCTTCTTAAATTTAAAATACAATTCTTTGTTTTTATCAAACTCGTTACTTTTCTTTATGACCACACGAAAGGATTCGTGCGGCAGCGAGGGGCGGCTTAGCGTAAAAAGGTCGTAGAGACTGCACGGCTATGAAACTGTACGGCGCAAAAAAAACCTCCTAAGTTTCATTAGGAGGTTAGATATAATATTTAAACTTGTATTAAGACCCGCACATCAGGCAGTCATCGCCTTCAGCTTCTTTTGCTTGTTGAACCAGCGCTTTCATTTCTTCAGCAGACATGGGTGCTACGTCAACGGTTGTTTCTTGAGAAAATTTGGCGGCAGTGTTGGCTGCTTTTTCTTGTTGCTTTTCCAAAACCGCTGTTTCCACAACGGGAGTTTCTATAACTGCTGTTTCTACTGCGGCTGCAACTTCAACCGTTTCTGGCTGTGGTGCTTCCTTTTTCTTATTATCTAAAGTAAATTTAATGGCATCGACTGCACTCTTTGTTCTTAAGTAGTACATCCCTGTTTTCAATCCACTTTTCCAAGCATAGAAATGCATAGACGTGAGTTTAGCCATTGTGGCCCCTTCCATAAATAAATTTAAAGATTGTGATTGATCGATAAAGTAACCACGCTGACGCGACATGTCAATAATATCTTTCATGCTCAATTCCCAAACCGTTTTATACAATTCTTTAATGTCTTGTGGAATCACATCCACATGTTGTATGGATCCGTTCGCACGCATGATATCCTGCTTTAAACCTTCGTTCCACAGTCCTAGTTCCACTAAGTCTTCCAAAAGGTGCTTGTTAACCACAATGAATTCTCCAGACAGTACGCGACGGGTATAGATGTTTGAAGTGTAAGGCTCAAAACATTCGTTGTTTCCAAGAATTTGAGAGGTACTTGCCGTTGGCATTGGTGCCACTAAAAGAGAGTTACACACCCCATTTTCTAGTACTTGCTTGCGCAATGTTCCCCAATCCCAAAGACCGCTTAAATCTTCATCTTTAAGACCCCATAAATTGTGTTGGAATTTTCCTTCACTAATTGGAGAACCTTCATAAGTTTGATACGGCCCGTCTTCGGTCGCTTCTTCCATAGAAGCAGTCACGGCGGCATAGTAAATTGTTTCAAAAATATCTTGATTCAATTGTTTTGCTTCGTCACTTGTAAAAGGCATTCTCAGTTTGATAAACGTATCTGCCAATCCTTGCACACCGATTCCAATTGGACGGTGTCTCATATTTGAATTTTCGGCTTCAACTACTGGGTAATAATTTCGGTCGATCACTTTGTTTAGATTTCGCGTCACACGTTTGGTGATTGTATATAATTCTTGATGATCAAATTTGCCATCTTTGATAAACATTGGCAACGCAATGGACGCAAGGTTACAAACAGCCACTTCATCTGGTGAAGTGTACTCAATAATTTCTGTACAAAGGTTGGACGAACGAATCGTTCCTAAGTTTTTTTGGTTTGATTTACTGTTGGCCGCATCTTTATAAAGCATATAAGGCGTTCCTGTTTCTATCTGAGATTCGGTGATTTTCTCCCAAAGCTCTCTTGCTTTTATGGTTTTACGTCCTTTGCCTAATTCTTCATATTTCAGGTAAAGTGTTTCGAATTCTTCACTGTGAACGTCTGGCAATCCAGGGCACTCGTTCGGACACATTAAGGTCCAAAACGAATCTTCTTGCACACGCTTCATAAATAAATCTGGAATCCACATGGCATAGAATAAATCTCTTGCACGCATTTCTTCTTTCCCGTGATTTTTCTTTAAATCAAGAAAATCAAAAATATCAGCATGCCATGGCTCTAGGTAAATCGCAAAACTTCCTTTTCGTTTTCCACCACCTTGATCGACGTAACGTGCCGTGTCATTAAAAACACGCAGCATTGGAACAATTCCGTTACTGGTACCATTGGTCCCCGCAATATAACTTCCAGTCGCTCTAATGTTGTGCATTGCCAAACCAATACCTCCAGCAGATTGTGAGATTTTAGCCGTTTGTTTTAGAGTGTCATAAATCCCATCAATACTATCGTCTTTTGCAGTTAATAAAAAGCAAGACGACATTTGTGGTTTTGGAGTCCCTGAGTTAAATAAGGTAGGCGTTGCATGGGTGAAAAACTTTTTGGACATCAATTCGTAAGTTTCGATGGCAGAATCCAAATCGTTTAAATGTATCCCAATAGAAACACGCATCAACATGTGTTGAGGGCGTTCTGCAATGATACCATTTAACTTTAAAAGATAGGAACGCTCTAAGGTTTTAAACCCAAAGTAATCGTATCCAAAATCTCTATTGTATATAATTGTAGAATCTAATTTTTCTTTGTTTTCTATAATTACGTTGTAAACCTCATCAGATAATAAAGGGGCATCTTTTCCTGTTCTTGGGTTGACATAGGTATATAAATCGTGCATGACTTCGCTAAAAGTCTTTTTTGTGTTTTTATGTAAGTTAGAAACAGATACCCGCGCTGCAAGTCTTGCATAATCAGGGTGTGCCGTGGTCATTGTTGCGGCTACTTCTGCGGCAAGATTGTCCAATTCACTGGTCGTCACACCGTCATACAGCCCTTCAATAACGCGCATGGCAACTTTTAAAGGATCGACCAATTCATTTAAACCATAACAGAGTTTTCTAACTCTTGCTGTGATTTTGTCAAACATGATTTCTTCTTTTCTGCCGTCTCTTTTTAGTACATACATTTTTTTTGGTCTTTTTTGCTTTTTTGATACTGCTTCAAAAAAGCGGTTAGTTAGTTAGCCTAGACGTATTGGAGTTGCCTCAAATACTTAGTTGTTTTTTGTGTTTGGTTGCCATTTAAGAAAACCAAAAGGTTGATTTATGAAAAACGAATTGTATAATTCGTTTTAAGTTCTTCTTCTAGGTGTTGTTCTAGAATTCAGAATCGAAACTGTATTTATCGGCACCCTCTTCTTCTTTGTTGAGGACCCCCGCCTTTTGATATTCAGCCACTCTTTTTTCAAAGAAATTTGTTTTTCCTTGAAGCGAAATCATGTCCATAAAATCAAATGGGTTTGATGTGTTGTATTCTTTTTCGCAATCTAATTCTTGTAATAAGCGATCGGTTACAAATTCTAAATACTGAGACATCAATTTTGAATTCATACCAATCAAACTTGCTGGTAGAGATTCAGTAATAAATTCTCTTTCAATCGTTAAAGCGTCCAATAAGATTTCTCTGATGCGCTCTTTAGGAACTTTATTGATAAGGTGTTTGTTGTGGAGGTGGACTGCAAAGTCTGCATGCACGCCTTCATCTCTAGAAATCAACTCATTTGAGAACGTCAATCCCGGCATCAAGCCACGTTTCTTTAACCAGAAAATTGAACAAAATGCGCCTGAAAAGAAAATCCCTTCCACGGCTGCAAATGCAATCAAACGCTCTGCAAAACTTGGAGACTCTATCCACTTAAGAGCCCAATCTGCTTTTTTCTTAATAGCTGGAAAATTATCGATCGCATTGAATAATTTGTCTTTTTCAACCTCATCCTTTACATAGGTATCTATTAATAGAGAATAGGTTTCACTATGAATATTTTCCATCATGATTTGGAATCCGTAGAAGAATTTTGCTTCACTGTATTGCACTTCGTTTACAAAATTTTCTGCTAAATTTTCATTTACAATCCCGTCACTCGCTGCGAAAAATGCTAATATATGCTTGATAAAATAACGCTCATCGTCATTCAGCTTCGTCGCCCAGTCCGTTAAATCTTGATGTAAATCAATTTCTTCAGCCGTCCAAAAACTTGCTTCTGATTTTTTATACCATTCCCATATATCATGGTGTTGGATTGGAAAAATGACAAATCGGTCTTTGTTTTCTTGTAAAATCGGTTCTACTTGTGACATCTAAATTAAAATTCTGGGTTAAAAAAAAATACGCGTTTGAGCGGTTAACAAAGGTTCAAAATAGTTGCCTTAAATGAAAGCCATTTTTATAAACATTGCCTATGAGTTTTTAACAACGAGTAGCTTTTTTCCTACAAAAATAATTTAAGATTAAAAAGGTAAAATACTTGTTTAGAGATGCTTAACTCGACCCTCTCTCTTACAGAAATATTAAGCAGTAAGTTGAATTAAAAACACTTCGTTTAATAAAATTGATAAAAATATTTGAAAAGAGGATGGATTTTGCACCACCACCTTAAGCACTGCGCTAATACTATTTTTGACTGTGTTTGGCAGCGACTTGTTCTAATTCGGCGTACCAATCGGCTCCAAATTTTCGAATCAAGGCTTCTTTGACAAATTTATAGACGGGCACTTGTAGTTCTTTACCTAAGGTACAAGCGGCATCACAGATCTCCCAATTGTCATAATTGACGGCAGAAAACTCACTGTAGTCTTTGATACGCACTGGATATAAATGACAGGACACTGGTTTTTTCCAATCGACTTCTCCTTGATTGTAAGCTTCTTCAATAGCACATAAAGCGGTGTTTTTATCATCAAAAATCACATAGGCACAATCGGCTCCGTTAATTAAAGGGGTTTCTAGTTCCCCCTCTTCGGTGACCACATGGGTGCCTTGCGCTTCAATCGCATCGATACTCTCTTTTCTAAGGTAGGGCTTTATAATGGGATAGATGTTTTCTAGTATCGTTGCCTCGGCAGCTTCTAGCGGCGCACCTGCATCACCATCTACACAACAGGCCCCTTTACAAGCGCTCAGGTTGCATAAAAAATCTTTCTCAATAATGTCTTCGGACACAATGGTTTTTCCTATTTGAAACATGCGCCAAATATACTGTTAATTGTGAACATTTTAAGCCTAAATAATCGCTCAAAATAAACTTGTGATTATAATTATTTATTCGACCTTTGCATAAAAATAATTTGTAATCATGAATTTCAATTTTAAAGAAGTTTTAACGGCATTTATGGTGCTTTTCGCGGTGATTGACATTGTGGGAAACATCCCTATTATTATTGACTTGCGCAAGAAAGCTGGGCATATTCAAAGTGAAAAGGCCTCGGTTATTGCGGGCATTATTATGATCATCTTTTTGTTTTTGGGTGACAGTATCCTAAATCTTATTGGTATTGATGTGCATTCATTTGCAGTTGCGGGTGCGTTCATATTATTTTTTATTGCCCTCGAAATGATCCTAGGAATTACCCTCTATAAACAAGAAGAAGGTACCAGTATGAACGCTTCCGTGTTTCCATTGGCATTTCCATTGATTGCAGGGCCTGGAAGCCTCACAACCCTGCTGTCTTTAAAATCTGAATTTCACACAGAAAACATCATCGTTGCAGTCATCGTGAATGTGGTTGTGATTTTTATCGTCCTTAAAACCTCGAATCGAATCGAACGGTTTATTGGACAAAATGGGATCGATATCATACGAAAAGTGTTTGGCGTTGTCCTCTTGGCAATTGCCGTAAAACTATTTACTTCTAATATTAAATTTTTATTATAATATGCGAATCTTAACTTATTTATTATCGGTAGTGGCTCTTGGGATTATTGCATTCAACCTCACAAAAATAAACTTTGATGCGCCCTTTGAAAAGGAAAGTTATACAGCCATCATCACCGCATTGGCAGGTGGATGCGCCATTCTGTTATTCACAATATGGAGGATTGTTAAAAAGATAGATCGTACGGTAAAAGAAAAGTCTTAATTTACAATTAGGGCTTCTAAATCGTTTACTTTTTGCAACATGGGATCAAATGAGCTCAAAATTTTTGCGGCTGTATTGTCTCCAAAAAGTTGTTTTGCGAAAGCAGATTTCAAAAGCGTTTTTATAGAACTTTTATAAATGTCGAACGCATCATTTTCTAGTTTTGTAGTCTCTGTGAAATAGGCTACAAATTGCTGATAAATCGCCTCCGAAATTTCGAAGCTGTTTGAAAATTCCACCTCCGAAGGTTCTGAATACTGCGCACGCTGACCGTCTAAATGTTCAAAGACAAAAAAGTCCATAACGCCCGTAGTTTTTAAGAATTCGACAATGTCGTTATTAAAATTTACATCATAAGGCACATAAACATCTGGAATAATTCCACCACCACCATATACGATTTTCCCTTTGGGAGTTGTAAATTGAAGACTGTCGGCGATCCCTTTTGATTGCAGTGTGTCCACCGCTCTGTCGTCTATGCGCTCATAGTAGTCGTCGTAATAAGATTCTGAACCCTTGGCATACGACCGCTGTATAGAACGCCCTGTTGGGGTGTAATATCTAGAGGTCGTCAACCGGATGGCACTGCCGTCGCCCAAATCCATTTCTTGTTGAACCAATCCTTTTCCGAAAGAACGGCGCCCAACAATAGTACCTTTGTCATTGTCTTGAAGTGCCCCTGCAACAATCTCGCTGGCAGACGCAGAATTTTCATTGATCAGCACATACACCTCAGCCTGTTCAAAACGTCCTTTTGAGGTCGCAAAACTTTCAACAGTTTCATTGGTTTTGTTTTTCGTAAATAAAATGAGTTTTCCATCTTCTAAAAATTCATCCGCAATTTGTTCGGCGATTTGTAAAAACCCCCCTGGATTGTCCCGCAAATCCAATACTAAATTTGAGGCGCCTTTAGAAAGTAAATCCTCAACTGTTTTTTCAAATTCTAAATAGGTGCTTTCAGCAAACCGATTAATTTTAATATAGCCAAGCGTTGGATTGATCATATAAGAAGTGACCACACTTTTGATGGGCACTTCGGCGCGAATGATTTCGAAACTCAATAAACTATCAACACCTGCACGTTTGATTGTTAATTGAACTTTAGAATTTTTTTCACCTCGAAGTCTATCGATGACTTTGTCTTGACCCCAATTCTGACCGTGAATTGTGTCATCATCTGCCATTAAAATACGATCGCCTGCCAGAATCCCAGCACGAAAACTCGGCCCGCCCTCAATAGGTCGAATGACTGTGATGGTGTCTTTATAATTATAAAAACGGACACCAATCCCAATAAAGTCGCCTTTCATGTTTTCAGTAACCGAGGCTAAATCTTGTTTTGGAATGTATGAAGAATGTGGATCGAGATTCTGTAAAACGGTCTCAATAAAACCTTCCACAATGCTGTCTGTATCCACAGGGTCAACATACTCATATTCTAAATAATCAATGAGTCGATTTAATTTTTGTTTGCTGATGTTTTTAGTGCTTGCAAAAGGACTTGGGATGTTAGTGCTTAATTTTGAGCCGATATAAATGCCTATCGCCAAAAGAGCTGCAACAAAAAATGGTAGGTGTTTTTGATTTAAGGACATCAAATTACAGGGTTAGTAATTCAACTTGAATGCCTGCTTTTTCAAGAAACTCAACTCCCGAAAGGTCTTTATAGGCTTGGCTATAAACCACTCGAGTAATCCCCGCTTGATGAATTAATTTACTGCAACTTTGACAAGGTGATAAGGTAATGTATAAGGTGGAACCATGACACGATTGTGTGGAGGCAGCGACCTTTAAAATGGCATTGGCTTCTGCATGCAAAACATACCATTTGGTGTAGCCTTCTTCGTCTTCACAAAAATTTTCAAAACCCGTAGGGGTTCCATTATAGCCGTCAGAAATAATCATGCGATCTTTGACAATTATCGCGCCTACTTGTTTGCGTTTACAGTACGACAATTTTCCCCATTCAGAAGCCATTCTAAGATAAGCTTTGTCGTATTTAAGTTGCTTTTGTGTGGTCATAAAAAGGGGTGATTATTTACTTAAGAAAAAAGGGGACTGTTAAAAATCAAAGGGAGCATAAGACCAATCACAACGGCCGAAAGAACCATCACCCAATCCCGAACAGAGAATCTAAATATAGTTTGTCCTAAGAATCCGAAAAACAAGATACAGAAGACAATTACAAATTGTCCAATCTCAATTCCTAATGCAAATTCCAATACGGATAATAAGGTGCTTTCATTCGCAGTTACCATCGATTCAAAAGCGTTGGCAAACCCTAAACCGTGAATGAATCCAAAAAATAAAACAAGACTAAATATAATGATCGGGTTGGATTGTTTAGATGCTTTCCCGGCGGTAAACACATTATAAAGTGCCATGATAATGATGGTAAACGGAATCAACCACTCGATCACATTGCTCTTTAAGTTTATGATGTCATAAACTCCTAACAACAAACTAAGCGTGTGCCCTAAGGTAAAAGAGGATATTAATAACAGCAAGCGTTTCCAGTCTTTAAAAAGATAGGGGATCGATAAGACCACTAAAAATAAAATATGGTCATAGCCTTTGAAGCTTACAATATGATAAAGTCCTAATTCTAAAAATTTAAAAAAGCTATCTAGCATTGGTTCGTTGTTAAATTTATTTCAAAGTTACTAAAAATTAATGTTTTGATTTAAACTAATCTATTAAAGCGTTTCAAAAACCTCAAGTCCGCAATCCAAAAAGGCTTTGTAATCTTCTTCATCTGGCGTGTAGCCAACTGGCTCGTTTAACACCTGTTTCCCATTCGAATCTAGTAACACGTAGTAGGGTTGAGAATTGGATTGGAAAAACTGTGTTTGAAAATGCGCCCATTTATGACCGTAATTTTCTAAAACACGTGTGCCGCCTCCAAGACGTTCGACCGTTAATTTTTGATCTTCTGGCAATTCTTTTTTATCATCTACATAAAGAGAAATCAATACATAGTCATTTTCAAAATAAGGCTTGATAGAGGCTTTTGGCCAAATATGTTCTTCCATTTTACGACAATTTACACAGGCATATCCGGTGAAATCAAGTAAGATGGGTTTGTTTACTTTTTGAGCGTAAGCAACGCCTTCTTTTAAATCTTTGAAACATTCAAAATTATTAGGACAGTCGTTTGGATACAAAAAGCTGTAGCCAACAGGCGGTGCCAATCCACTTAATAATGTGAGTGGTGTGAATGTTTGCGTTTCTTTATTGACCCTAAACCCGGATCCTAAATAGACCACAAAAGCAAAAACCAAGACTCCAGAAGCGATTCTGAAAAAGGATAGTTTTTTTAATGGAGAATCGTGTGGGAATTTTAATTTTCCTAAAATATAGAGTGCCAATCCTGCAAACACAACAATCCAAATCCCTAAAAAGACTTCAATTTTAAGGAGTCCCCAGTGTTTTACTAAATCGGCGTTGGAGAGAAATTTAAAGGCCAAAGCGAGTTCTAAAAACCCTAAAATAACTTTAGTTGTATTGAGCCATCCCCCAGATTTTGGAAGGGCTTTTAGCATGTTTGGAAACATCGCAAATAATGCAAAGGGCAACCCTAGTGCCACCCCAAAACCTGCCATTCCAGCGGTCAGTTGCCAAGCGCCACCATCTGCCGAAAGGGAGCCTGCAAGCAAGGAACCAAGAATAGGGCCTGTACATGAAAAGGACACAATTGATAAGGTCAACGCCATAAAAAAGACACCTAAGATCCCACCAATTCCTTCGCCTTTGCTCGTGGAATTTGTCCAAGTGGATGGCAAGGTTAATTCGTAATAGCCAAAAAATGAAAATGCGAAAAATATAAAGATGACAAAGAAAATGACATTTAACCAAACATTGGTGGAAATTTCATTTAAAATATCGGGGTTAACAGAGTCTAATAAGTGAAATGGAATGCTGAGTGCTAGGTAAACCAGTACGATGAAAAAACCATATAAGATAGCTTTGGAGACGCCGCCTTTTTGAGTGCCATCCCCCCCTTTTTTGGTGAAAAAACTGACCGTTAAAGGAATCATTGGAAATACACAAGGGGTTAAAAGTGCTAATAATCCGCCAAGGAAACCCAATCCAAAAATCTTCCAGAGGGAGTTGTTGGACGCTTTGATATCTTGCGATAGCGAGGTTAATTGTGTACTACATTTTACCAAGGCTTTTGAGATGGAGTCGATCGACATTCCATATAAAATCTGATCGGCATTCTCAGAAACTTCCGAATCGGATACTGGCGTCCCTCCTACAATTACAAAACCAGCTTCAGCAGAATAGTTAAATGTAAATGGATTGTCTGGTAAATAGGTGCATTGTGTGTCGTCGCAGGTCATGAAATCAATATTCCCACTGATACTAAATTCGGGAGATTTTACGTTGATGCGTTGCTTAAAAATGGCTTTGTCATAATATTTTGAAACGATCATGTCAAACACAGGGTCGTGTTGCGTCACTTTGTTTGCCTCTAATTCCTTCACCTTTTCAATGAGCTCAAAACCAGGAGCTGGTTGAAATGAAAAAACGGTTGGTAAAGGCCCCCCCTCTTCTACAAATTGTGAGTAAAGTGCCCAATGGGATTCAATCTTAGCTACGAATATAAGATCGTACTCTGTTTCTGAAATTTTCTCCGAGCCAAATTCCCATTTGACAGAATTTATGATCTGAGAGAACCCAGAAAAACTGATTAAAAACAATAAAAGTGTTGCGAGCTTTTTCATAATTTTAGTAGGATTTTAATGTGCAATTTAATGAAAAAATTAAATTACTGTCTAATAAGTAAATGTTAATATTCAAATTCATTAGTAGAGCACAAAAAAACCCAACTGTTTAGGGTTGGGCTTTGTATTTTAAAACTAGAGTTTTTAAGTTTGAAACGAATCGATTTACGTGATTATGAATGCCCCTTTTCTTTTTTGTAAGTCATTAGTACTAAAATCAAACACAGAACTGATGATAATGCACAGACTCCATACATCGCCATCCACCCAAAAGATTCCGTTATGTAAGCCAATCCTATTCCTGAAAAGGTAGCCCCTACGTAACCGAAAAAACCTGTCATTCCGCAGGCTGCAGAAATGGCCTGTTTGACTGTGACTCTGGAGGCTTGCACCCCACTTATTAAGTTTTGAGGTCCATCGATGAGGAAGCCAATTAGCAACAAAAAGACCCCCGTTAGAATAATGTTATTAGGTCCTGAATAAAAATAAAAAACAACGATGCTAAATGTTAACAACACAAGGTAAATAACGTTAATAGGAACACAGCGTCCATTCCAAAATTTATCGGCCAAATAACCTGCTACTATGCCTCCTGGGATTCCTGCCAAAGGCATTAATGTCCAAAAAATGGCTACTTGTACCTGATCAATCCCTTTTATATCATACAAGAATATTGTTGCCCAGTCTAAAGTTCCAAAACGAATGATATAAATGAACATGTTGGCCAAACTTAACAGCCAAATATATTTATTGGTAAAAATATGTTTTTTTAATAGCTCCCAATGCGATTTTGATTTTTCGATCAACTCTACTATGGGTCTCTCGTTCTTATGGTCTTCAATTGGAGGCAACCCTAAGGAAACAGGACGATCCCGCAATGTAATAAACAAAAATATAGCGGTTAAACACCCTATAATGCCTGGTACATAGAAAACAGCTTCCCAGCCTACAACTCCTTTGTTGTACAGGTTGATAATTCCAGCAACTAGGAGTCCAATTCCAAAGGTACCTGCCGTATGTGAAGAGGATAAGATAGTCCATTTCGTTGCTCTTTCTCGTGGTGAAAACCAGTGGACTAAACCTTTCGCAATTGGCGGAAACCCCATGGATTGAAAGGCTCCATTGAGTCCCCAAAAGAAAACAATTAGATATAAACTATCTAAAAATCCAATAAACAAATGTATGAGGGATGCTAGAAAAAGCCCAATGGCCATAAACATTCTGATATTTGCTCTGTCTGCTAAGAGTCCACTAATGAACTTTCCAATACCATAAACCACATAAAAAACACTGCTTAATATCCCTAATTGAATAATGTCAATATCTAGTTTTTCGCTAATTAAAGGCAATGCAGGAGATATGTTTTTCCGTGTGAAATAAAAAATAGTGTACCCTATATACATCCCAATAAACATGCGCCACCTCCAATGTTTATATTTTTTAGAAACAAGATGTTCTGGTATTTTATCTTTTGAAGGAAGTACTTGTGATAAAGGTGGGAATTTGGAGAAGTTCATATTGATTTTTTAAAAAAATTAAAATAAGTTCTGAAACTCGTTAAAATGAATGAGAGATGTTATTTCTTAATTCAAAATAAAATAAGTGCATTCTATTAAGAATGCACTTATCAAATCATGAATTGATTTTGACTAATTTAAACCCTGATAAATAATGTAAAGAATTATCTTTCGTTTTGTTTTATAAGACCTAAGCTGCTATCAATAACATTCGGAGGAATGGGCCATACACGATGTTTCACTAAATCAAAATTACTTCGTTCTGACCAAACTTCTATTATACTAAATCCAGAGTCAGGATCTTCTTTGTCGTCATGTTGTCTGCCGCTCAATGCTTTCTTAATCTCAGCGACATCTCCCCAGCGGCATAAGTCGTAAAAACGACCATCTACACCCTCTCCAGCAAATTCAGCTCTGCGTTCGTATTTAACATGTTCAAGCGTTGCTCCTGTTATAGGGGAAAGACCCGCCCGAACCCTGACTCTGTTTAAGTCTGGATCTCCGTTTTGACCAAGCATGATTTTGGCTTCAGCCCGCATTAGAAGTACTGTTGCTAAACGCATCAAGGATGGATTTAAGTCCGTTGTTGGATGATCTCCATTACCATTCAGATGTATTCCATCAGGATAGCTGTAAGGCTCCATATACTTTTTAAGTTGGAATCCTGTTAGACTCCTAGTAGACCAATATTTTCTAGTTTCTCCAAAGAACACAAACTCATTTGCAAAAGCCAATAAGGTTGCATCTCTTCTTAAGTCTCCAACTTGGTACGACTCGTACAAATCAAGCGTTGGTGCAAAATAGCCCCATCCATTGTATTTACCCCAACCCTTATTCTCTAAAGAAGCTCCTGGTAAAATACTCCCTCCAGTAGTGTTGCTTGAAATAGACCAGATGTACTCTATCCCCCAATTGTTGGAAATTTTAAAAATGTCTTCATAATTAGGTTCCAATACATCTTGGGTAGCGGTCACAGCATTACAAGCATCAATTACTTTCTGCCAAGAATCACTGTCAAATTCAGCATTGTGCAAATGTGCGGCTGCTAAATAGGAATAGGCTGCATTTTTATGGGCTGTCCCATAATTCGAAGGTAAAAGCTCACTAAATAATGGCAATAATGCAGCAGCTTTGGTGAAGTCTTTAGCGGCAAATTCATAAGTAACTGTTACGCTTTCAGGTCTGGAAATATAAAAATCCGTTGTAAATTCATCAACAATAGGAATCCCTGCCCGATCGTCTCCATAAACTATACCTAACTGATAATATGCCAAGCCACGCATGAAATGTGCATTTCCTAAAGCTAAATTCTTTACCTCATCTGAAACGCCTTCAATACCAGGGACATTATTAATAATGTCATTTGCTCTTTTTATCACTTGATAATGTTTTGACCAAATATCTCTAGTGTAGGAGCCTGATCCCGTAGTCACAAAGTTTTTTATATCTTCAATTTGGGCTTTGGATTTTCCAACCACAAAATCATCACTTGCGATTAAAGAATATAAAAACATTCCCCTGCCATAAATGCCTTGAAAATCATTCATTAAATACAAGGCATTGATCGCTCTAGTAACGTCCGTTTCTGTTTTGAAAAAAGTAGCTGCCGTTTGGGCACCTTTTGGTTCAACTTCTAAAAATTCTTCTGAACAGCTGCTCGTAAACAATACAACAAGCGTTATGAGACTTAATAAATATTTAATTTTTTTCATGTTGTTTTATTTTAAAGTTAGATTAAATCCTAAAGTAAATGTTCTGGCAACAGGGTACTGTCCGCCATCAACCCCACGGTTGGAAACTTCTGGATCTAAACCAGAATAGTCTGTCCAAGTCAGTACGTTTTGTCCCGTAACATAGATTCGTAATTTTTGAAAATAAGGGCTTTCTGGCAAGGTGTAGCCGATAGATAGGTTTTTCAAACGCAGATAATCTGTATCCTCTAACCAAAAGTCAGAGGCTTGGAGGTTTTTATTGGGATCATCGATTGATAATCTTGGATTGGAAGCGTTTGGATTTCCTGGATGCCAAGTGTCTAAGGCCATATCTAACAGATTAGCTCCAGAAACTGATGTATTCACGGGATAGATTCCTAATGCTTTATAGCCATTATATGCCACACCACCTTTTGTGCCTTGTAAAAATAACGAAAAGTCTAATTTCTTGTAATTTGCCGAAAAGTTTAATCCATAAGACACGGTTGGAAATGCGCTCCCTTTAAAAACTCGATCGTCATCGTCTATCACACCATCTTTATTTTTATCTATAAAACGAAGGTCTCCTAATTGGGCATTGGGTTGTCCATTAGCCCTTGCGTCAGTTACTGCTGCATCGGTTCTTAATAAACCATCTGATTCAATTAAATAATAAGAAAAAAGAGGTTGACCCACTGCATTTGCAAGTGGATAAAGAGCTGCGACTTGCGTAATATCGTCCACAATAATGTCAAACTTAGGTGCTAATTCAAGAACTTCATTTTTGATAAAGGATACATTCCCTGAAACATTGTAGGTGAAATCCCCTTCATTTTTATTGTACCCTAAAGCAAGTTCCAAACCATTATTTCGGATTTTCCCAGAGTTCACAAATGGAGAAGTCCCAATTCCCTCTAAGGAACTCACAGGCGTTCGGTTAAGCCATCTATTTGTGTCTTTAATAAAATAATCTGCTGTTAAATTCCATTTATTATTTTCAGAAGTAAAATCCAAACCAAAGTTTGTCGTTTCCGAAATTTCCCAATTGATGTTAGGATTGGAACGCCCATCAAGGACAATGCCTGTTTGATATCCATTTAATCCTAGGATTATATTTTCATCTGATAATGGTAAATTTGTTGGATAAGACGATAAGCTTTCAATATTACCTACCCGCCCCCAACTGGCTCTTAACTTTAAATTGCTTGCAAAGTCAGATTTAAAAAAGTCTTCTTCAGAGAGTGCCCACCCAACTGCAACAGATGGAAAATTTTCCCAACGTCTGTCTTGAGCTAACTTTGAGGAGCCATCTCTTCGAATACTGGCAGAAAAGAAATATTTTTTATCATAATCGTAAAGTACTCTTGAAAAAAATGAAATCAAGTTATTTTCGAAAAATGAATAGGTTATATCTTTGATCTCCTCCGCCAATGGTAAGAATAAAAATTTTGGATCCTCATTTTCAAAACCCTCAGCTACAATCCCATTTAATTCTCGCTCTTGGTGTTGTAAGGAGTAGCCTCCTAATAACTGAAACGCATGTGCATCATTAAATTTGGTTGTATAATTTAATGTGTTTTCCCAAGACCAATTTATTTCATTGGCCTGAATTTGAGTTAAGGTGTTGGTGGTCTTGCTCAACTTTGAAGCTTCTGCTACACGAGGGTCAAATTCTTTATAAAATTCATCAGAGTAATTGATCGCATAACTCGATTTTAGAGTAAGTTTTTCTGTTGGTTTATATTCCAAGAAAAGATTTCCAAACGTATTTCTTTCTGGATTGTCTATATTAATACGTTCTAAGGTGCCTAGAGGGTGAATCACGTCTCCGTTTTGTCCGTCCGAAACATCGCTGTAAACGCCCTCTGAGTTATACACCGGCACAAAGGGTGGTGCTTTGATTGCCGCCGCAATAACACCGTTGTAATTAGTTCCTCCATCTGCTGTTTGCGTCCCTGTAAATGCAGATTGGCCATTGGTAAGGGTGTAGGAGAAGTTTTCGCCGATTTTAATTTTATCACTTAACTTAATGGCGGAGTTGTATCGGAAACTTATACGGTCGGCATAGGTATTGATAAGAATTCCTTCTTTTTTGTTGTATCCTAAAGAAGATGAAAAGGAATACTTTTCTGAACCACCACGCAATCCAATGTCATAGTTTTGAATAATTCCACTTCTAAAAATCTCGTCAACCCAATTGGTTCTTTGCATCAATCTGTCAGGGTTAGTGTTGCCATTAAAATAATCTAATCGTGGGATTCCAGAATTATCGTACGCAATATTATACATGTCGGTATATTGTTGTGCATTTAATGCTACAGGTTTCTCATACACGCTTTGAACGCCCGTAAAGGCTCCAAAATCGACTTGAATCTTCCCTTGCTTTCCTTTTTTAGTCGTCACTAAAATGACGCCTGCTGCTGCACGAACTCCATATATTGAGGCAGAGGCTGCATCTTTTAAGACGGTGAGTGACTCAATATCAAATGGGTTGATGGGGCCTCCATAATAAGGGACACCATCAACGATCCACAACGGTTTTTCTGCTGAAGAGGTTCCCAGTCCTCTAATTTTAATTGTTGGTGTGCTTGTGGGATCTCCGCCGTCGGCTAAGACCGTAACTCCTGACACGTTTCCTTGCAGTGCTTCTTGTACATTGGTAACCGCACGGTCTTCAATGTTACCTGCAGTGGCAACAGCACCTGTTAATTCTTTTTTTGCAACACTTCCGTATCCGATTAAAATAACCTCATCCAATGCAGAATCCGCTACTAATTGAATGTTTATTTCAGTTTGACCGTTTACAGTTATTTCCTGAGTCGTAAAACCAATATAAGACACTAAAAGTACGGCATCTTCGTCGTCTATTTGTAAGATGAACTTGCCATCAAAATCGGTTGTAGTCCCTGTAGAAGTTCCTTTTATTATAATGGTAGCGCCCGGTAAAGGTTGGCCTGTATCGTCGGTTATCGTTCCGCTAATTTGATTTTGCTGTTTCTTGATAGTCGTCAAAGGCATATCCAAATGATCGCTTTTATCAATAACCATTTTATGTTTAAGAATGATTTGTGTTTCTCTTAATATTTGATAGGCTGTGGATGTATTATTAAATAAGCTGCTAAGTACTGTTTCAATACTTGCATCTTTTAGTTGTATTGAAACTATCCGATTTAAATCAACAAATTTAGTGTTGTAAATAAATTTGTACTCTGACATAGCTTCAATTTTGTCAATTACTTTAACTATCGAAGTGTTTTCTTCATTTAAAGTGAGTGTCTGGGAATACCCTGTATTGCTTGCAAGCATACTAAAAAATGTAGCGAAGACAAAAAGGGTTGTTAATTTCATTTTTAAATCAAATTTTATAAAAGGTAGAGATTTACCTTTCATTTCATGAAGTTTTTTCATATTTTTAAAGTGTTTAAATAGTGAATGACTGATTTTAGTTGATCACTTATAAATACCGGGGAATGTTACAGCATTTTCCGGTTTTTTTATTCTATTTTTCAAGAAGACAAAGTGATTTTGTTGTTTTAGATTGAGGTTTTTTGTTTTTATTTCATCTGTTTATATTTATTGTTTTTTATCGGTTACATGGATGTTTCATCTTTTTTAGTTTAAGTTTAATCTATATAAATGGTATTTTTTTCTATTTTATATTCGAGATTGTAACTGTTTTGGAAATAAATCAAGATCACTTCTATAGTATCTTCATTGAAGCTTGCATTAAAAACCTCTTTATTGAGTTGTTCATTTGTGTTTATTATTTTCACGTTATAATGACGCTCCAGTTTTTTAGAAATCGTTTCAAAACTGCTATTTCTAAAAATCAAACCGCCCTTCATCCATTGTGTATAAAGCTCTGTATCTACTTTTTCGGTAGTAATATTGCTTTGTTTTTTTATAAGAGAACCCTTTGTTCCAGGCACAATAGTAATGCCCTCTTTTAACGTTTTATTTTCATTATAAAGCGCCACAGATCCTTCGACCAAAACAACATCCGTAGAGGAATCTTCTGGATATGCCGACACATTAAACGCCGTTCCAAAGACTTCTACATTTAAATCCTCAGCGTTCACAACAAATGGAGCCTGCTTATTTGACGTTACATCAAAAAATGCTTCTCCTTCCAAAAACACGTGACGATTGGCTCCTTCTATGAACTTAACCGGGTATTTTAAGGAGGTACCCGAATTCAAATGAACCTTTGTCCCATCCGATAACTGAAGTTCAAAGCGTTTCCCATAAGGCACCGTTAGTGTATTAAATGCCAATTCTTCTTTTGCATGAGGACTGCTATATACTAATTGTGTGCCGTTTTGAGTACCAATCACACGGCCTTGAGCATCCTGTACTTTACTAGAATCGTCTTCATGAATGACTTTAATGCCCCCATTTTCTAATTGAAGTGTAATACTATCCGAAGGGATCACAAATTCAGGTGCTGTCGAAAAATAGTTGTTTTGATATAAATACCCAATTCCCAAAAAGGTTATGAGTAGAGCCGCATATTTAGATAGGTTTCGGATTTTACGCAATTGACGAATTCGGCGTTCTTTACTAATAAATTTCTGCAATTCTTTTTTTGATCTAGCAGCATCAAATTGTTTCATATTGAAATCAATCGCATAGTTAAGCTTGATGTAGTTTATAAACTCCTTCTCATTTTTGGGGTTTTCAAGCCATGTAGAGAGCGCTTCTAACTCAACAAAAGAAGCTTGCTTTGTAAGGAATTGTATAATTAATTTTTGACTTTTTTTGGACATTACTTAATCTTTAATACACTACTAAGACGTAAGTATTTTAAATAACCCTTACTTTTTTGGTGATTTTTTTTATATTTTCGCAATTATAACGACCTACTTATAGCATACCCCTTATTATGCCTACTATCTTTATAAATCAAATTTCTTTTCTGAAATCTCTAAAAAAAGGAGAGCCAAAAGCGTATACTTTTTTAATAGACAGCTACCATCATAAACTTTGTCTTTATGCGTTTAGCCTTACAAATGACCATGATTTATCTGAAGATATTGTTCAGAATGTATTTATCAGAATTTGGAAAATACGTCAAAAACTTAAAGATGATTTTAATTTTAAAAGCTATTTATATAAATCTGTTTACAATGAATTTATTGATCAATATAGAAAACAAAAAAACGTTTTAGCCTTAGAAAAAAAACACATCGATGCCTTGAGTTTCATTGTGGAGGAAGAAGATGAAAAATCATTGGAGCGGTTAATAAAGCTCGTTAAAAAAGAAATTCAAAACCTGCCTCCTAAATGTAAGGAAACCTTTTTATTAAGTAAGTATGAAGGACTCACCAATATAGAAATTGCAGACTATTTAAATATTTCCACAAAATCTGTAGAAGGTCATATTACAAAAGCATTTTCTATACTAAGGAAAACTCTTGGTGACAAAATAAATGGTCTTTTGTTTTTACTTTTTGTCCCGTCCTAAAATAGCGTTACACCTAACACTATTTAATTATGGAAACACAAGGTTCAACTTACAAAAAGCGAACACAGAAAGATTACAGTTTAAGCTTAAAACTACAAATTGTACAAGAAATTGAGCAAGGATTATTAACCACAACAGGTGCTTTAGACAGGTATGGAATTCAAGCAGCTTCTACAGTTCGGAATTGGTTAAAAAAATATGGTAACTTTGATTATCAATATACAATTCAACAAGGTATGTCTAAAACACCAGAACAACGTATTTTAGAATTAGAACAACAAGTTAAATTGCTTGAGAAGCAAAAAAACAGGGCGGAATATTTAGCAGAAAGAGCGGATAAGAAAGCTATTTTGTTTGATATGATGATAGATATTGCAGAAAAAGAGTTCAATATTCCTATCAGAAAAAAGCAAGAACCCAAGTAATAAAAGACTTCTCGAGTCAACACAAACAAAGCATAACAGCTACCTGTGAGTTACTTGGGGTTCATAGACAGGTTTATTATCGATCTATTAAATCCACCAAAGAAAAACTTCAATTAAGTTTTAAAGTGATAGAATTAGTGAAATCAAAACGTATTATCATGCCAAAAATTGGTACAAGGAAATTGTATTATTTATTAAAAGAAGACTTAAAAGAGCTTGGAGTTGGCAGAGATAAATTATTTAAAATACTAAGAGCAAATCGGTTATTGATTAAGCCTAAAAAGAAATATCACATTACCACAAACTCTCATCATCGATTTAGAAAACATAAAAATCAGATTAAAAAATTAGAGTTTATACGTCCAGAACAGGTTTGGGTAAGTGATATTACTTATATAGGAAATAGGAGGAATCCAAGTTATTTATCATTAATAACAGATGCGTATTCCAAGAAAATCATGGGTTATAATGTGTCCGATAGTTTAAGTGTTAAAGGGTCTTTAAATGCTTTAGAGATGGCACTAAAAAACAGAAACTATACGAAAGAACCTATTATTCATCATTCTGATAGAGGACTACAGTATTGTTCAAATGAATATCAAAAAACACTAGATGTAAACAATATTAAACCAAGTATGACTGAGAAATATGACCCTTATGAAAATGCAATTGCAGAGCGTGTAAATGGTATTTTAAAGCAGGAATTTGATATTGATAAATACGATACTAACCTTGAAACTAAAGGTAAATTGGTGCAAAATTCAATAAAAATATATAATGATTTTAGACCCCATTTATCAAATTATATGTTAACGCCTAAACAAATGCATAAACAAAATACAATCAAAAGAAAACAATATAAAAACAAAAAAGGCAGTGATAAAAAATCACTACCTTTAATTTATTAATTTTGTAACGCTATTTCAGGACGTCACATTTTAGCGTAAAAAATAAAGGAGTCGTTTAGTGCATTTCCATTTTGGTTGTGAAATAAGTAGGTGTTCTGACATACAACCTATATGGTGAATTGGGTTTATATAAGTTAAAATTTTATTTATTTTCTAAGATTTATAAAAAATTAAATCCCTTATTCTTTTGGCAAGCTTCTTTCGTATTGTGTTGCTCTAGCAATTTTTCCTTCTTTATTGAAATAGAACCATTCTACGAGTTCCTTTTCCCAAACAGTACCGTCTGTATGAACTCTTCTTTCTCTTGAAAAAACAGTCACTCCAGATTCTGTATCTGTATTTTGAATTTTTAATGGAACGATTGATTTCACTTCCCATGACAATTCTGTAAAGCTTGTAAACATAGAATCCCAAAGTTCAGTGTTTAACGTCATTTTATTTCCTTCTGAATCCAAAAACTCTGCGCCTTCAGCAAAGACTGCATTACAGGCTTCTGCGTCCCTGTTATTATAAGCCGCAACTAATGTTTCGATCGCTTCAACTTCGCCTCTGTTTGAAAATACCAAAGGTCTTCCAGACCATTCTGAAGTACCGTCTCCGATGAATTTCCCACCGTAGTTCAAGCCAAAGTTACTTGTTTCCAACCTTTGAACCCATTGAGAAAATGCTGTCACTTTGTTGTCTTTGTCAACTGTAAAGATTTCCATGAGGTCTAAATCTTCTTTTGAACCGTCTTTAAAATCTCTGTCTTCAGTAGACCACGTTAACACCATTGTGTTTTCTGAGCCTTCCATTTTCACAGGGACAATCATATAAGGATCCATCGTAATTGTTTCCATAGAACCCAACCAATCTACTGACCAGTCCATTGCTTTTTCTGAAAATTCTTTTGTGTAATTAGTCATTAGCGCAGCAACATCTTTGGAGTTGTAATCTTTCGCTGTTTTTTGTATGGCTTCAACAGATGCATCGCTTCCGATTGTAAACGATTTTCCATTGTCTTCACCTTCTCCTAAAAATACGCCTGCAGTTTGCGCCGTTAAAAATAAGCTTGAGCAAAAAGTTAATGTGTAAAGTAATTTTTTCATGTTGGTTTTTTATTAAATTGGTTTATGAATACTTGCTAAACGCAATTTAATAAAAAGAAGCGAATAAAAAACTTTATACGTTTAAAAACTCATTTCTAGCCTCAGTGTATTTAGATTGGGTTTTTTTAATAAACGTTTTCGAGGACACCCTTTTAGAGTTTTTAAAAAACTGAATACCGAGTGGGCCATATTCTTCGTCTAAATTTCGCTTGCTCCAATACATCATTTCATAAAGAATTGGATACAAATCAATCCCTTTATCGGTTAGGTAGTAAATTTTTGTTTTTTTATCGTATGGAAGTTTAATCACCTTTAGTAGTCCGTGATTAATTAAAAATTCTAAGCGGTTGCTCAAAATATTTGAGGCAAATTTTTCTGGAGAATTCATGAATTCAGTAAATGTTTTCTTTCCTAAAAACAAGTCTCTAATAATGATTAAAGTCCATTTGTCTCCTACGATGTCAAGAACATTTACCAAAGGGCATTGGGATCTGTTGGCTCTCATAATTGATAGATTTGAGTGAATTACAAACTTATTATGTTTAATTACAAATACATCAATTTTAACAAATTTTTGACATAAAAAAAGGAAGGGAATGCCCCTTCCTTATAAATTATAAAATACAGTAAATTAGAATGTTAATTCTAAAATACGATTCCATGTAAACTCACTAATTATCGACCATTGACTGATTGAAAGCTCGCCTACCAATGCTTTGTACTCCGCACTTTGTTCTCTAATTTCTGTACGTTTTTCCCAGTTGCTAAAGTATTCGAATTGAGATTTATCGATACACATCACCATATAATCTGCGTCCTTAGCTCCAAATACAGATTTGAAGATCGCATAATGATAGCTGATGCCTAATTTTTTATCAAGAGCATTCATTTTTTTGTTCCAATCTTCATAAGCATTGTCTGCATTCATCTTCACATTGACAAATTGGATACGTCTGTAAAACTGTTCGTCTTTTTCTGCTCTGGAAAGAATGGTCCAAGTTTCAGGAGTGGTGCTTAGTTCTGGCATGAATTCCCAAACAGAGGACTCTTTAAAGCTGGTTACATCATTAAACGCATCCACTGTTCCTTCTGGAAGTGGTTCCATGCTTTGTAAAGTGTTCCATATTTTTTCTTGATTTTCATCTTGTCTATTTCTGTACGCAACCATTTCGGTCAGCGATTCGTGAAATTGTAGAAACTGAATCTTTTTGGTTCCTGGTTCTGCAAATGTGTACGTCTTGGCATCCTCAATTTCTAGCGTTGTTTTGATGGCCTCCATCCATTGCGTCACCATAGTTGAGAAATTTTCTGAAGATTCCGTTTCTATTTCATTCACAACCATAATTTGAGCGTTTAAGCCCGTTGTTGCTGCGACTAAAAGTGTAAAAATTAATTTTTTCATTCTATTATATATTTAAAAGTTATTGGTTTCATTAGTTCATCATTCCAGAAGAAAGCGCTGGCATGAGTTGAAGTGTTTCTACTTTTTCGCCATACATTTCAAGAGAGGCGTCAAAATTAGCGATGTCTTCTGACCATGAGCCCCAACCAAATAATTTGTTGTAGTCTTCTTCCCAAGTCGTTTCACTTGATTTCATCATACGCTCATAACTCGAAAAGCCAACAACTCTTACAAATTGATTTCTACTTCCACCGCTCACAAGTCTGAAGAAAAGTACATTGACATCCATTTCTCTTAACGTCAGGATTTCAGTGATTCTTGACATAAATCTTCTAAAGTGCATTATTTTATCGGCTTTTACATCATACACCGTTCTGGTGATGTATTTTGATGGAGTTCCCGTTTCAGGATCAAAATTATAGGACCCATTTTTTAGACGTTGCCATCTTTTTTGACCTTGTTCCTTTGCAATGTATTTAGCGACATTTTTGTCCCAATACGCACCTTCAACTGAACGGTCCACATCGTAATCCGCAGGTTTTTTGTTGGCTTCTACTCTTTCGTAAGTCCCATTGTTTGGGCCTGTGATAACTTTATAAGTGAAAATCCCTAACTCAGGACTTGAATTAAATGTTTTTGTTTTGAGTGCTACAGCAGATTCAAATTTCTGAACCATATCCGTTTTTGGAGTAAAACGCCATGTGTTCCAGTATTCTTGTTTAGAATTTCGTTGTCCAAAAACGACTGTTGATAGACAAAATGTTAAAATAATAAGGAGTTGTTTTTTCATCTTAAAAAATTAAATTGGTTGAGCGAACAAGATAAAACTTATACTTGTAAAACGCAAGTTAATTATATAAAATGAAAAAGACTACAATTTTTTGTCGGGATGACAGGATTTGAACCTGCGACCACACGACCCCCAGCCGTGTACGCTAACCGGACTGCGCCACATCCCGAATAAATTGCAATATATTAAATAACTTTTAATTTTTTTCCAACTTTAATAAATGCATTGATGGCTTTTTGAATGTGTTGTTTTTCATGCGCTGCAGACAGTTGTACTCTAATTCTAGCTTTGTCTTTTGGCACAACTGGAAAGAAAAAACCAATCACATAAATGCCTTCTTCCAAGAGTTTCTCCGAAAATTCTTGAGCCAAGGATGCATCATACAACATAATGGGTACAATGGGATGAATGCCTGGCACAATATCAAATCCTGCCGCCGTCATTTCTGTGCGAAAAAAGGTGGTGTTTGCTTCTAATTTGTCTCTCAATTCATTGGAGTCAGAAATCATATCTAAAACCTGAAGTGTGGCTCCAACAATGGCGGGCGCTAGTGTATTTGAAAATAAGTAAGGTCGAGAATGTTGTCTTAGGATATCCACGATTTCTTTTCGAGCTGCTGTAAACCCACCCGAAGCTCCACCCAGTGCTTTTCCATACGTCCCTGTGATTATATCAACGCGGTCTATAACGTTGTGATGTTCGTGTACGCCTCTACCAGTCGCTCCAAGAAACCCTGTTGAGTGACACTCATCGATCATGACGAGAGCATTGTACTTGTCTGCCAAATCACAAATTTTATCCAATTGCGCTACGGTGCCGTCCATAGAAAAAGACCCGTCCGTCACAATTAATTTACGTCGAGAAGAAGACGCTTGTATGAGTTGTTCTTCAAGAGATTCCATATTGTTATGGGTATATCTAAAACGCTTCGCTTTACAAAGACGGATTCCATCAATTATGGATGCATGATTTAGTGCATCGGAAATCACGGCATCTTCTGCCCCAAGCAAGGGTTCAAAAAGCCCCCCGTTGGCATCAAAAGCAGCAGCGTACAAAATGCAATCTTCCATGCCTAAATAGTGTGCTGTTTTTTCTTCTAATTCTTTATGGATGTCCTGAGTTCCACAAATAAATCGTACGGACGAAAGTCCAAAACCGTGTGTGTTTAGTGCATCGATACCTGCTTGAATGACTTTGGGATGTGCCGAAAGTCCTAAATAATTATTCGCACAAAAATTTAATACATTTGATTGCGATGTGGTATTTATTTCGGGTCCTTGCTTTGAAGTCAATACTCTTTCAGCTTTATAAAGTCCACTTGATTTTATAGCATCAATATCCTTTTGAAAATCGTTTTTAATGGTTCCGTACATGGTTCTTTTCTGTATTAAATTACTGTTTTAATTTTAAATTTTTAATCATACTCTCGGTCATGGCTTCCAAATCGTATTTAGGTTTCCAACCCCAATCATTGGCAGCTTTTGAATCGTCAATGCTGTTTGGCCAAGTGTCCGCGATCTGTTGTCTGAAATCTGGCTTGTAATTGATTTTGAATTCAGGGTATGTGTTTCTAATCCTCAAAAATAGTTGATTTGGATTAAAACTCATGCCTGCTAAATTATAAGAAGATCGAATTGTGATGTTTTCTTTAGGCGCGTCCATGAGTTCTATGGTGGCTCGGATTGCATCGTCCATATAAATCATTGGCAACAGAGTTGATGCACTCAAAAAACATTCAAAAGGTTTGTTGTCAATGGCTTTGTGAAATATATCAACTGCATAATCTGTGGTGCCCCCACCAGGCAAAGATTCGTGTCCTATCACGCCGGGGTATCTTAACGATCTTACGTCCAATCTGTATTTTTGGTGGTAATAATTTGCCCAATTTTCGCCAGCAGCTTTACTCACTCCGTAAATAGTGGAGGGTAATAAAAACTGATCTTGAGCGGTATTGTCTTTTAGTGCATTTGCTCCAAAAACTGCTATGGAGCTTGGGAAAAAAACTTTATTGACTTCATGAATTCTTGAAACTTCTAAGACGTTGATAAGCGTCTTCATGTTTAAGTCCCAAGTCATGGTTGGAGTCTTTTCTCCACTGGCGGATAAAATTGCTGCTAGGTGATAAATTTGCGTGATGTTATGCTTAATGACGATGGATTCTAATTTCTGAAAATCCGTCGCATCTAAAGTTTCAAAGTGTCCACTAAATCCAACCTTGGAATAAAGATCGGTTGCAATGACATGATCTACCCCAAACTTTTCTTGGAGTTTCAATGTTAGAACAAATCCTAATTGCCCCCCAGCCCCCGTTATTAATATTTTTTCTTGCATCTAATTACAGAATTGAATCCGATCAAAACTATACATTAAGAGTACATAATGGTTAAAAAATCTTCAAAATATAATAATATAAGTGTTTTTAACTTCTATTAATAATAATTGTATTTATATTTACTTTAAACAACAGTCTTAAACTAATTTTAAAGTAATATCTTCTGTACAATGGAAAAACTAGACGAGGTCGATCTCAAAATATTAAGAATTTTACAAAAAGATTCAAAAAAAACAACAAAGGAAATTGCCAAAGAACTCCATCTTACGGCATCCCCCGTTTATGAACGCATTCGACGACTGGAGAAAAAAAAGTACATAAAAAAATACGTTGCTTTAATAGATAAAAAATTGGTAAGCCAACCCATTACCGCCATTTGTATGGTTTCTTTACGTTATCACGATGAAGGGTTTATTGATACGTTTGATCGGCAAATTAGGGCTTTAAGTGAGGTGCAAGAGTGTTATCACATGGCTGGAAAAGTGGACTTTTTTTTAAAAATCAACCTTCAGAGTTTAGATGCTTACCACGAGTTTGTAAGGCTTAAACTTTCTAAGATTGATAACATTGGCGTTTTGGAGAGTTCGTTTGTTTTAAAAGAAATTTTTCATAGTACGGAGTATAATATTTAACACTGAGACCCTGAAACAAGTTCAGGGTGACTAGTCGGGGTTCTGAGAGGTAAACAGTAACTACATCATGACTCCGAGGATCGAGCCACAAAAACTATTCAAAAAAAATTGTCGAGGATGTCTGGAAAATAGCAAATCTGTCATTCTGAACTTGTTTCAGAATCTCAATTAACTGAAATTTAATGCTTCAACTGAGACCCTGAAACAAGTTCAGGGTGACAAGTCGGGGTTCTGAGAGTGAGCCACTAAAACTATTTAGAAAAATTTATCATTCCGAACCTGACTACGGTCAGGCAAGTTTACCTACCGAAGGTAGGCTTGTTTCGGAACCTAATAATTAAAACCCTAAGGGCTTCCACAAATTAGCCCAATCAGGATTTTCACTTTCTATTAAATTAATTTTCCATTCCCTATGCCAATTTTTTAATTGTTTTTCTCTGGCGATCGCGTCAAATATGTATTGAAACTCTTCATAATACACCAATCGTTTTAAATTATACTTCGCAGTAAATTTGCTACCTTCTTTTTTTATATGACGCTCCATACGATCGTCTATCCCACCAGTTACACCAATATATAAAGTGCCTCTTGGTTTGTTGGTTAGAATATAAACCCAGTAGTTATGATATACACGTTTTGGCATTGTAGATTAGGTTTAAGGTGGATAAATATAAGAAAATTGGGGAAATATAGAAACATGGCACTGAGACCCTGAAACAAGCTCAGGGTGACTAGTCGGGGTTCTGAGAGGTAAACAGTAACTACATCATGACTCTGAGGATCGAGCTACAAAAACTATTCAAAAAAAATTGTCGAGGATGTCTGGAAAATAGCAAATCTGTCATTCTGAACTTGTTTCAGAATCTCAATTAACTGAAATTAAACACCTCAACTCCTTCAACTGAGACCCTGAAACAAGTTCAGGGTGACTAGTCGGGGTTCTTTTCTCTATTCTCTTTTCTCTATTCTCTCTTCTCTTTTGTATTCGTTCTTTTATTTTTTGCTTAAATTTACACTTATGAACTGAGCGTGTTAAAATAGATGCCCAAAGAGAATGATTAATAGTGAACAAATGAAAAAGATTACAATACTCATCCATTGCAAGGACCAATCGGGGATCATTGCGGCGGTGACCAATTTTATAGCTTCCAAAAACGGAAACATTGTGTATATCGATCAGCATGTGGATCAAGAACAGTCCGTTTTTTTTATGCGGTTGGAAGGAGAGTTTGACGATTCCTCTTATAATAATTCAGATTTTAATGCTGAATTTCAAAAAGAAATTGCTCTTAAATTTGACATGAGTTGGGAACTTTACACGGCGGCTTATCGCCCAAAAATGGCGTTGTTTGTATCTAAATATGAACATTGTTTGTACGATATTTTAGGACGTTATAAGTCGGGAGAATTGGCTTTAGAAATTCCTTTGATTGTCAGTAACCATTTAGATTTAAAGCCCATTGCCGATAGTTTTGGGATTCCCTTTTATCATGTGCCGGTGACCAAAGACAACAAGCCGGAAGCAGAAGCCAAGCATTTGTCCCTTTTGTCTAAACACAACATTGACTTTATTGTATTAGCACGCTATATGCAAATTATTCCTGAGGAACTCATAAATGAATACCCACATAAAATCATCAATATACACCACTCCTTTCTTCCTGCGTTTGTGGGAGCGAAGCCTTACCATTCTGCCTATAAAAGAGGGGTTAAAATTATTGGTGCGACGTCTCATTATGTGACTGTAGAGTTGGATGCTGGGCCTATTATCGAGCAAGATGTGACGCGCGTATCACACACCCACTCTATTTCTGATTTGGTCTCAAAAGGGCGGGATTTAGAAAAAATAGTGTTGTCAACGGGAATCAAATTACATCTGGATCGCAAAGTGATGGTATATAATAATAAGACCGTCATTTTTTCATAAAAAACCAATTAACTTATAACTATAATATCATGGAACAAAACACATCACCCACTATTCAAGTAACGGCTTCTGGAAAAGTTGTGGTTACCAATGCAAAAGACATCGTTTTATTGGATGGCGAAGGAAATCCAATCGCTAAACGCAACCGATTTGCACTGTGCAATTGCGGAAAAACTCAAGATGGGCCTTTCTGCGACGGCGCACATAAAGAGTAATAATTCCTCTTTCTTGTCAAGCTGAATTTATTTTTACAAAAGAGGCTGTCTGAAAAGTCTTTTTCTTGTCAAGCTGAACCTGCCTACGGTTAGGCAGGCTCGTTTCAGCTTCTCATAATTATTGATTTTCAACATTTTGAGATTCTGAAATAAATTCAGAATGACAGGTTTTCTACTTTTTAGACGACCTCAGATATAATATGTGATTTTGTAAACTACTTAACTATTCACCTTCTGCAAGGATACGCTCTGTTACATAAAACATTTGAATTTTTCCGTCTACAATAAGTGCATCGTGGACTTGACCAAGCTTGACTTCTTCACCATCGACTGTTAAAGTCACACCATGTCCAGAAGTTACCCACTGACGTAATTCGCCTTTCTTGTTGGTGAATTCGTTTTCAATAAGATAGCTTGTTTTCCATTTTGGATTGGTAGCCTCAAACCAAGTGGTTAAAAACTCTATATGCGCCTCTGACCCTTCAAATACCACTCCGGTTGGTCCATATACTTTAAAGTCTTTTTCTGCATTTAAACTGCTAATGGTTTCCAAATCACGCTCGTTATGTGCAGTGATGTAGGTTTCCCAAATGGCTACGTTTGATAGATCGCCGCTATACAATGGAATTTTAACGCCGTCATCGCCCATTTCATATCCAATTGCTTTTGGAGCCACCTCTACTTGTGGTGTTGTGTTGCAAGCCGCAAACGTTACTGTGATCAGTCCTAATAAGATTAATTTTTTCATTTTAAATTGGTTTTAAGTTAATAATAATTGCATAACAAAAGTAATATAAATTAAACAAAAAAGCACCTCTATTTCTATAAGTGCTTTCTAATTTGTTTTTTGAATCTAATGGATTCACAGCTGGGTAAATTTGACTACAGCAATCCTAACTGAGTTAAAAATGAATGGTTGTCAAAATAATCTTGTTCTTTTAATATCTTTCCATCTTTCATCCAAATGAGTGTTGTTCCACTGATGTCAACCTTGTTGTTAGTGGCTGGAATTCCAAACATTTCACCATCGTGAGTACCTTTAAACGTCCAGTGTTTAACCATTTTATCTCCTTGTCCAAATATATCAACGATTTCAAATTGAGCATCCGAAAATCCTGATAAATAATTATTGTAATAGGCTCTAAACGCATCGATCCCAACAATGTCTCCTTGTGCTGTTACCACGGTTGCTTGAGGGTCAAAACTATCAATATTGATAAGCTCTATATCTCTTTTCTCAAACAGGGTTTCCCATACCGAAACATACATTTCTATGTTTTTTTCAAGATTTACATTTGCGGTTTCCAGTGTTTGACACTCTTGACTTGGTTGTTGAGAACAGCTCAGGATAACGAGTGAAAGCAGTAAAATTATTGATTTTTTCATTTTTATGTTTTTTAAATTTTGAGTGTAAATATACATATTATAGATTGTTTTTTGAAAGTAAAAAACGTTAATATGTAAAACAACTTATTTGCTAAGGTTTAGAAGTTTCAAAATGGACAAAGAGGGTCTTCTACAGAAAACGAATTCTAATGGAGTTGCGCTTGTATTTGAGGTCGAAGTACACGCCTTCATACGTTATTGAACTACACACATTAAGAAATCTATTCCACATAGGACTGTTTTAGGTAAAATTAGAGAAGGTAAATGACGACACAGCCGGGAATTATTTCCAGTTTTGTCCTTTCATTTGCATGGCTGCTTTCAATATGTCTTTCTGGCTGATCTGCCCAACTAACTTGCCGTTTTCCACAATTGGAAATCGACGTCTTTTGGCTTCTAAAAATTTATTGGCGGCATCAAAAATATTCATGTTTCCATCAATGGTATCTACATTTCTAGCCATGTGTTTTTCAATCGTTTGGTCTTGCATTGGCATATTGTAGTAGCGACTTTCACTGATTTGCTTTATACAATCCCCTTCCGAAATAATGCCTATCAATTCTTTTTTAGCATTCACAACAGGACCCCCAGAAATGCGATGTTTAATTAACAATTCCATCACACTTTCAATCGATTGGTCGGGCGTGAATGTGATCAAATTTGTAGTCATATAATCACTAACTTTTAGCGATTTAACTTCCTCTTTTGAGGGTTCCCGTCTGGCACCTTGAAAACTTTTTATGGGCATAAGATCTGATTTAGTGAATTCTAAATATAGGAAAAAAAACAAGGCTTTCCTAAAATAGGGGGTTTTATTCGTCATCACGAGGCGTGGGAATCCAAACACAAAAAAGCCCTTATATCTCTGTAAAGGCTTTGTAACTGAGCTTCTGATTAATACTTAGAGGCAATCGGATTCTTAATTCACTCCGCTGATTTATTGATTGCCATTTCATGGTCATATTGGCAACAACCTGGCAAGTCTTTGTAGGCGTCTTCATTTCCAGCAACCTTTTCGGTGTCATAGCCCGAAGCCGCAATGGCATTATGAATTGCCATCTCATTGGTTTTTGTTTCATCAAAAGAAACATCAATTTTCTTTTTTTCAACGTCCCAATTGACATTTGAAATTCCTTCAAGGCTGTTGACTGCTTTTTCAATGGTGTTTTTACACATCCCGCAGTTGCCTCGCACGCCAAAACTAAGGTCTGTCATTTGCATTTCGTTGGAAACAACTGTAGTTTTTACTGATTCTACTTCTTTGTTCGCTGCTTTTTTAAAGCTAGTTAATCCGATAGCTGCAATCACAGCCAAACTTAAAATTACTTTTTTCATGGTGTTAAAATTTAATTATTATTTATTTGATTACTTGTTTTACTTCGCCACATTTCAGCATGGATTGACCAAAATAAGGATTGATTACTTTTTCTTTTTTACTTAACCAATGAGCGCCCTTGTTGTTGTCTGCCATAGGACAAAATTGTTGGTATATTTCGGCGTTAATTCCAAATAATTCTATCGCAGTTGTTAAGTGTTTGGAGAGCTGTTTAAATTGCTTTCTTTGTGCGACGATATCACTTGAAATTGAATTTACGGCCTTTTTAAGTGCTTTTTCTAAAGGCATCCAATTAGAGTGCGCATCCATATTCAATAATTTCATATCCACTTTACTTAAATCTGAAAGTAATTTTTTAGCGTCCTTTACAACCTCTTCTGAATTATCTTCTATCAAACTATTCTTTAAAGTGATATAACGATCAAATACCTTTTTTAGCTGGTTTTGAAACTCCTTTGACACCTTCATTCTCTCATTCATATTGAAATGAGTGTCCATACTGGACATTGGCTCCATCATCCCAAGATGTCCTTCGTGTCCCGTCATTGTTTTACCACCTTCTTTATTCATCATCGATTTTTTGCCTTGCAATTGTGCAGCGGCATCCACTGTAAAGGTACCATTGGTTACAATTTCATCTCCACTATTTAACCCCTCTATAACTTCGTAATAACCTCCGAGTTTAGTGCCCAATACAATTTCTTTCATTTCAAAAACGGGTTCATTGGCAGTGGATTTCACATACACTACCGATCGAACACCTGTCCATAAAACAGCTGAAGCAGGAATTTTTAACAGCATTTTCATTGAAGAAAGCCCCCTTCTTTTAAGGACCCCTTTCACAAACATTCCTGGTTTAAAAGTGTTATTTGTATTGTTTAAAACAGCTCTTAATTTTACGGTTCGAGTGTTTGCATCTAAAATGGGATCTATAAAATCAACCTTCGCTTTAAACTTCTTTTTAGGATAGGCGTTTGTTGTTATAGAAATATTTTGACCTTTTTTAAATAAATCAATTTGATTTTCATAAACATCAAAATTTGCCCACACCGTATTGAGATTGGAAATTTTTAACAACGGTTGCCCTTGTTTTATATAGTCGCCTTGTTCTACTAGTTTTTTTGAAACCGTCCCCGACACTGTTGCGTATATTGGTACATTTTCTTGAACTTTTCTGCTCGTCTCAATTTGATTGATTTGACTATCGGAAAGTTTCCATAATTTTAGTTTATTTCGTACCGCTTTATATAAGGCTGGTTGGGATTCTTTTAAGGAGATTGCTGTGATTAATTCTTGCTGAGCGGCATACAGTTCTGGCGAATAAACGGTGGCTAATAATTGTCCTTTGCGTATTTTTTCTCCTGTAAAATTTACATTCAGTTTTTCTATTCTTCCCGAAAAATAACTGACTTGAACGGCATTGGCTTCTTCATTTTCTACAATTTTCCCTGATAATTTAATGCCACTGTTTTCCATAACGGATTCTCCAACCACAGAAGTTTGGATGTTTGCCAATGCGATCGCATTATCGGTTAACTTAAACTGATCTGCGGACAATCCCATTGCAGTTGTTTCAGCTGGAATTAAATCCATCCCACAAATAGGGCAATCGCCAGCTTCAGGAAGCATAATTTGCGGATGCATAGAACAGGTCCATATTTGATTTGTTTTCGCCATTTCAGAGTGATTGTGTTCTGTTTTTTCGTTGGAGGAATTTCCAAAAAGAAACCAGCCCAATACTAATCCAACAACTACCAATCCGATGTAAATTATATATTTTTTCATTGTTTATATTTTAATATTTCTTAATCTTAAAGCATTTGCAATCACGGATACAGAACTAAAACTCATAGCTAAAGCTGCAATCATTGGCGATAATAGTATTCCAAATACTGGGTACAAAACACCTGCAGCAATTGGCACTCCAAAGACATTGTAAACAAATGCAAAAAACAAATTTTGTTTTATATTTTTAACAACCGCATGACTTAACTTTTTAGCTTTTACGATGCCCTGTAAATCGCCTTTAACCAATGTTATGGATGCACTTTCGATGGCAACATCTGTTCCTGTACCCATTGCAATACCGACGTCAGATTGTGCTAATGCAGGTGCGTCGTTAATACCATCACCTGCCATTGCAACAATTTTACCTTGTTGTTGGAGCATTTTTATTTCGTTGAGTTTATCTTCTGGAAGGCATTCAGCTTTGTACTGTTTTAGGTTTAACTGTTCTGCGACTGCTTTTGCCGTATTTTCATTATCGCCCGTTAACATTATCACCGCAACACCACTTTTTTGTAATTCTAAAATAGCATTTTGACTTGTTGTTTTAATGGCATCAAAAATAGTAACGTACCCAACGGCTTCATTTTCTACGCTTATGTAGGATACTGTTTTACCTTGTTCCTGTTCAGTCACAACCTTCTTGATTAAATCGTCTGAAATTGAAATAGAGAATTGTTCTAAGAGCTTCACATTACCCAAGGCTATTTTTTTGTTATCTACCGTCCCAATAACCCCTTTTCCTGCCACTGCTTCAAAATCATCTACTTTAGAAAGTGAGACGTTTTTGGTCTTTCCAAAGTTTACAATAGCTTCAGCTAATGGATGCTCACTGTATTGGTTTAAAGATGCGATGTATTTAAGTAATAAATTTCCCTCTATTTCATTTATAGAAATCACTTTTTCAACAGAGGGTTTTCCTTCTGTAATCGTTCCTGTTTTATCTACAATAAGTGTATCTACGGTATTCATTTTTTCCAACGCTTCAGCATTTTTTATCAATACCCCCGATTGTGCGCCTCTACCAACACCCACCATAACGGACATTGGTGTTGCCAAACCCAAGGCACAAGGACACGCAATGATCAATACTGCTATGGCATTTATAAACGCAAAAACATACGCAGGTTCTGGACCAAAAATCGACCAAACACTAAATGTAGTCACTGAAACAAGGAATACAATGGGTACAAAGTATTTAGCGATTCTATCGGCTAATTTCTGAATTGGTGCTTTAGAACGACTTGCATTATTTACCATTTGAATGATTTGAGAAAGTAAGGTTTCTGAACCTACTTTTTCTGCTTTCATAACAAAGGACTTTGTGCCGTTGATCGTTCCTGAACTTACTTTATCATCAATATTTTTATCCACAGGAATAGGTTCGCCTGTTATCATTGATTCATCAATGCTACTATGTCCTTCGACAATACGTCCATCTACAGGAATTTTTTCGCCAGGTTTTACACGCAGTAAATTACCTTGTTCGATTTTATCAATAGCAATTATTTGGTCTATTCCCTCCACAACTAATAGTGCTGTTGATGGGACTAATTTTAGTAATTCTTTTATTGCTCCACTTGTTTGACTATGCGCTTTTGCTTCTAATAACTGTCCTAATAATACTAATGTGAGAATGACGGTTGCTGCTTCAAAATATACAAATACGTTGCCATCAGAAGTTTTAAAATCTGCTGGAAATACCTCTGGAAATAGCATGGCAAATACGCTAAACACCCAAGCGATGCCAGAGCCAATGCCAACAAGTGTAAACATATTTAGATGCATCGTTTTTATAGATGTCCAAGCACGTTTGAAGAACATCCAAGTGGCGTAGAATACAACAGGAACTGACAATAAAAATTGAATCCAATTCCAATTTTTTTGTTCTAAAATATTATACAATGGATTATTGCTGATCATTTCAGACATTGCTATTAGAAATATGGGAATCGTAAAGGCAACTGCAATCCAAAACTTCTTTAATAATTTTTTATAGGTTTTATCTTCTTCTGAAAGATCTGCTTCGAGGGGTACTAAATCCATACCGCAAATAGGGCACGACCCTGCTTCATCCGTTATAATTTCAGGATGCATCGGACAGGTAAATTGTGTGTTTGTAGCAATTAAACTTCTTTCTTCAACCAAATCCATCCCGCAGACAGGACAATCGCCTGCTTTGTCATAGGTTTTATCCCCTTCGCAATGCATTGGACAATAAAAAATACCCGTTCCTTTACCTTTTGGTTTTTCTTCTTTTTTATTGATATGAAGATGTTCTCCTAAATTATGAATGCTATAGCGACCACCATCATTTTTTAAGGCGTGTTGAAACTGTTCGATAGGAATGTGTGATTCCATTTCAATAGTTGCCTCTGCCTTTTCTAAATCAACCGATGCTTTAGAAATGCCTTTTACTTTTGAAAGCGTTTCTTCAACGTGACTGCGGCAACCGTTACAGGTCATTCCGTCTATGTGATAGGTATGTTTCATTTTTATATTTTAAAATTCAAAAGATCGTTAACTACATATACTCAAAGCAGTATAAGTGTTGCCACATTCTGTGTTAATTAATGCTTATGACCGTTTGCCTTATGGTCTTCATTTTTTACATAATCCATATTGCAAGTTGGACATTTTCCTGCTTTATCACTACCACTTCCTTTACAGTGCATTGGACATACATAAGCTGAGTCTTGCTCTTTCTTTTTCGATTGTTCTGTTTTTGTAGTCGTACCCTCTTTTTTAGCCTCTTTACACGATGCTGTTGTTAGCATTAATCCTAATACTAAAACTCCTAAAATTGTTTTTACTGTTTTCATTTTTAATTAAATTTTAATTTGTTAAATAGTTAATAATTGTTGTTTGTAAATAATATGTTTTAATCGATTCTACCTGATTCATTTGAAACTTTAATTGCAACTCTTGAATATCGAGAACGTCGTTAAAATCTATGGTTCCTGTTTCATAGCTTTTTACTAAAATGGTTTCAGCATCCTTTGCCTGTTTTAAGTTCTTTGTTTGCGTGTCGTAACTTATTCTTGCGGAAGTACGCTTTTTTACAGCCTTGTCCAATAAGGTTTCTAATCGGTTTCGTTTATCTTGCTTTTGAAAATTTATCTCTTTTTGATGTAACTCGTTTTGTTTAGTTTTTGATTTGTATTTAGTATTGAAAATCGGAATTGAAATACGAACCATTGGCATTACAATATCTTTTCCGTTATCGTTAAAATTTACATTTGGTCGTTCTGAAACTGCGATATAATCCAATCCAAATCCAAACATTGGATTGCCTTCTTTTTGATTTAATAATTCGGATTTTTCAACGGATTCGTAGAGCTTTTCGTATTTCAATAATTCAGGGTGTAATGCTAAGTTCTCTGAATTGATTTGAATGTTTTCAAGAGGTATTGTTAATTCACTATCCATAGATATCTCAATATAGCTATCTCGATTTAATAACTTGTTTAGGGCCGTTTGTTCTGCTAAATAATCTTGTTCTAAAACTTGTTCTAATTGCTGTAATTCATTTTGCCGCATTTGTAATCGCAAAACATCTACTGCGGATGCTTTTCCAACCTCAACAGACGTTAATGCCAATTCTTCATAAGTTTTTAGTAGGCTTCTATTTTCAACTAAAATAATTTGTTTCGCTTTTAACGCATATAAATTATAGTAAGATTGCGATATGGATGCTACCAATTTTCTTTTTACAATAACAACATCTTCATAAACAGCATCTGCCAAAGAAGCTACATAGTTTTCTCTTGCGGTGATTGAACCAAATGAAGGTAACATTTGTTTCGCAGAAACCTTAAAGCGTTGCGCTCCTGTACGAGTTTCGGGTTCACTCACAAAATATCCAACCCCTATTTGCGTGTTTGGTAGGGTGTTTACCTCGTTTACTTTTTCTTTTGCAACTTGATATCTAAATTCAAAGATTTGAATTTTCGGGTTGTTTGCTAATCCTTCTTCAATGAATGTTTGTAATTGCTGGCCGCTTACTGAGTGAAAAGTTAAAAGTGAAAAAATAAAAATCAGAGCTCCTTTTAAATGAAAAATGAAAAATGAAAAGTGAAAAACGGATTGTTTTTTCGTTCTTTCTAACTCCTTAGTTTGCCCTTTTAGCGTTTCACTATTCACTTTTAGCTTTCCACTTATCATTTCTAGTTTTTCACTTTCCACTTTTAGTTTCCCACTTTTAACTTTCAACTTTTCACTTTTAACTTTCAACTGTTTCATACTACATTCTTGATTTTGTGGTTTTAATTGAACTTACAAGCATTGCCACTAATTCTTTATTTAAACCTAAATGAATCTGATGCTCATTTTCATTGATATAATCGGTATCTTTTAGTAAATCCAACCAATACAATGATTCATTGGCTTCTTTAAGAGAAATACTCATTTTATGAATAAAATCCATTTTACTTTGAGCAAATTCTGCTTCACGGATAAGAGCTCCAATAGCAGTGCCGCTTCTTAAAAGTTGTTTACTTAAAACGTATTCTTTTTTATCAGAAACTAATCGTTGAGACAGCTTTACGACCATAATTGCAAACGCATAACTTTTATCTTTTAAAATACTCTTACCCATAACTTTCCACTTTTAGTTTTCCACTTTTAGTTTTTCACTTTAAACTTCTCACTTCTCACTTCTCACTTTCCACTTTAAACTTCTCACTTTCAATTCCTGCTTCCAACTATACAACACTGGAACCACAAACAATGTGATTAACGCAATAAGCATGCCTCCAAAGCTTGGGATTGCCATTGGAATCATTATATCACTTCCTCGACCTGTGGATGTTAAAATGGGTAACAATGCTAAAATGGTGGTAGCGGTTGTCATTAAACAGGGTCTGATTCGTTTTTCTCCAGCTTCTACAATTGCCGCTCGAATTTCCTTTTTATTTTCAGGTTTGTTTTTATCAAATGTTTGTGTTAGATAAGTTGCCATCACAACGCCGTCATCAGTCGCAATTCCGAAAAGTGCTATAAATCCGACCCAAACTGCGACACTCAAATTAATAGAATGCATCTGGAATAAATCGCGAAGGTTTTCACCAAAGACATTGACGTTTAAAAACCAGTCTTGACCATACAGCCAAATCATGATAAAACCACCTGCAAATGCAACCGCAATTCCTGAAAACACCATGAGGGATGTCGCTACCGAACGAAACTGAAAATATAAAATCAAGAAAATAACAAGCAGGGCTAAGGGCACAACGACGGATAAGGTTTTTTCCGCTCGCAGCTGATTTTCATAAGTCCCCGTGAATTGATAATTGATTCCTTTCGGAACAATCAACGCACCAGAATCAATCTTTTGCTGGATGAGTGCTTGCGCATTTTCAACCACATTCACCTCAGCAAATCCATCTAACTTATCAAATAACACATAGCCTACTAAAAAAGTGTCTTCACTTTTGATGACCTGTGGTCCTTGTTCATACCGAATAGTCGCTAATTCACTTAAAGGCACTGGATTTCCTTTTTTTACGGGAATGTATATTTGCTTCAAATCGGCGGGGTTTGCGCGTAATTCTCTTGGGTAACGCACCCGAATACCATAGCGTTCCCGCCCTTCAACGGTTTGGGTAAGTACCATGCCACCCACAGCAACTTTAAGTACATTTTGTACCTGTTGAATTGAAATTCCATAGCGTGCAATTTTCTCCCTGTCTATATCTATAAGCAAATAGGGTTTGCCCACAATTCGATCTGCATAAACAGCTTGTTTCTTAACGCCTTCTACTTGTTTTAAGAGGGCTTCTAATTGCAACCCAAAAGCTTCAATTTCTTTCAAACTTTGCCCTTTTACTTTAATACCCATGGGTGCTCTCATGCCTGTTTGTAGCATTACCAATCGGGTTTCAATAGGTTGTAATTTAGGAGCTGAAGTAACTCCAGGTAGTTTGGTGACTTTTATAATTTCATTCCAAATATCATCTGGGGAGTTAATCTCGGGACGCCAATTGCGGTAAAACTCCCCATCCTTGTCTGGAATAAGTTGTTCTTCTGCATTTATAGATAGCCACTCTTCACGCTGGTCTGCTTGCAATGACATTCCATTTTTTAATAGATAACTCCCATTATCATTCACCTTATACCGTTGACGCTTGCCGTGTTCATTCAGCATATATTCTGATTTATATTGAATGATATTTTCATACATTGACAAAGGTGCTGGGTCTAAAGCAGATTCGGTGCGACCCGCTTTTCCAACAACTGTTTTTATTTCTGGAATACTGGCGACCGCCATGTCTAATTGCTGTAAAACCCGTTTGTTTTCTTCCACTCCAGAGTGTGGCATTGAGGTAGGCATTAATAGAAAAGAACCTTCATTTAAGGAGGGCATAAATTCTTTACCCGTGTTTTTCATGATAAAAAATCCTGCGATGACAATGAATGTAGGAATGGATAAAAACAATGCTTTGTGCTCTAAACACCAGCCTAAAATTCGAGTGTAATATTTTTTGAATACTGAGAAAATACCTAACAATCCAAAGCAAATAACACTCACAAAAATGAGATTCAAAAAGAGACTTTTATCGACTCCTAAGGGACGCCAATAGGTTGCTAAAAGAGCGATGATTGCTAACGCAGAAATGATGATATTAAGAAGTGAAAAACTGAAAGTGAAAAATTGAAAGTGAATCTTCCCATCATTATAATAGTTCTTTACAATACCTGTAATTCCAAAAGCTATAAGAATAAACCCGAGCCAATACCCATAAATTAGTGCTGTTATTCCTAACAGAATGAGAACGGTATTAATTACAAAACTCAAGCCTTTTTTGATCCTTTGCTTTCTAAATAAATAGGCTGCAAACGGGGGGATTATAAACAACGCAACGATAATAGAAGCTGTTAAGGCAAAGGTTTTTGTAAAAGCCAGGGGTCTGAATAATTTTCCTTCGGCACCCATCATTGTAAACACAGGAATAAAACTGATAATAGTGGTCATCACTGCTGTTACAATCGCACCAGAGACTTCTGTAGTCGCATTGTAAACCACCTCATTTATCGTTAACCTCTCACTTTCCACTCCCAACTTCTCACTTTCATCCAAATGCCTAATAATATTTTCGGAAAGAATCACGCCGACATCCACCATGGTTCCAATGGCGATAGCGATTCCTGAAAGGGCTACAATATTCGCATCCACTCCAAAAATTTTCATGGCGATAAATACCATTAGAACCGCAACAGGTAACAAGCCTGAAATAAGGACCGAAGCACGCAAATTGAAGACCATAATAATAATGACCAAAATGGTAATTAAAATCTCCAATAATAAGGCTTCATTAAGGGTTCCTAAGGTTTCTTGAATTAACTCTGTTCGGTCATAAAAAGGAATAATCGTGACTTGTGACGTACGTCCATCCTTCAATACTTTTGAAGGCAAACCGGCACTGAGTTCGTTAATTTTATCCTTTACATTATTGATTACTTCCATCGGATTGGCTCCGAATCTGGCAACCACCACGGCACCGACAACTTCCGCACCTTCTTTGTCCAATACCCCTCTTCGTGTTGCAGGACCTAAGGATACGTTGCCAATGTCTTTAATTTTGATGGACGTAAAATCCTCAGAAGTGACGACTGCGTTTTCTATATCTGAAATGGATTTTACATAACCCAATCCACGCACTAAATACTCCACTTTGTTAATTTCTAAAGTCTGCGCACCAATGTCTGTATTGCTTTCTTTAATCGCTTTTACAACATGATGCAAGCCAATTTTATATTGACGCATCAACTCTGGATCCACATCCACTTGATATTCTTGAACGTAGCCACCAATGGAAGCCACTTCAGAAACGCCACTCGCTGAGGATAACGCATATTTTACATAATAGTCTTGAATGCTTCGCAATTCTTGTAAATCCCAACCACCTGTGACGTTCCCGTTTTCGTCACGACCCTCAAGGGTGTACCAAAAAATTTGTCCCAAGCCCGTCGCATCAGGACCCAAAGCTGGATTCACATCTTTAGGAAGCAATCCATTTGGGAGAGAGTTTAGTTTTTCGAGAATGCGACTCCGACTCCAATAAAATTCAATATCTTCTTCAAAAATGACATAGATACTGGAAAAGCCAAACATGGAGGAGCTTCGAATGGTTTTAACCCCCGGAATTCCTAAAAGAGAAGTCGTTAATGGATAGGTAATTTGATCCTCTATATCTTGAGGCGAACGGCCTTCCCATTTTGTAAATACGATTTGTTGATTTTCGCCAATATCTGGAATGGCATCCACAGCAACGGGGTTTCTTGGTAAAAACTCTAAATCCCAATTAAACGGTGCATTGACGGTTCCCCATCCGATAAAAAGAACGAGCATTAAAACTGCTACGAGTTTGTTTTCTATTAAAAATTTGATGCTTTTATTTAGCATTGATTTGAGTTTTAAGTATTAAGTACAAAGAATTAAGTACAAAGTCTTTAGACGTTATGACGCAAACTATTTTGCGTTACAACTCATTACTAAAAAAAAAATCAAATTAAATACGTCTCGTCAAGCTTGAAGATTTGCCTTATGACGCGTGGTGGTTTGTATGCTTCGAAAGAGGATGAATTACAATCTAAACCTTCAAAAAGGGTGCTATAAGTGTAAACCAAAGCAACCACAAATTGTTGTTGTTCAAAAGAAAGGCTGTCAAAAGACAGTTGCAATTCATTTTGACCCTCAATCACTAATTGTTTGTCGTTACAACAATTCTTTTTAGAAATAGTACATCCATCAGTAGTAGGTGGGTTTTGTATTTCCATTCCGCAGGTTTTTGCCTTTTGAAATAGGGCGGTATCTACTAAAGTTTCGCCACAAAAGTGCATGTCAACCGTAAATGACAGTGTAGAAAATAAGACTACAAAAGCCATTAATAAGGACGCTATTTTATGGAATGCATGTTTCATAATAAATTAAAGGTACTAAATTCTGATTGCTAAACTATTTTTTAACAGAATTTTAGAAGTCTGTGCGTTTGAAAAAAGGGAGAGTCAATCTAAAAACAGTGTTTTTCTACGTTCTTCCAAAGTGTGATTTTTTCAGCAAAATTTAGGGGCGTGTACGCACCAAAAAAAAGCCCTTACATTTCTGTAAAGGCTTTATAACTTGCTCCTCCTCTTAGGCTCGAACTAAGGACCCTCTGATTAACAGTCAGATGCTCTAACCAACTGAGCTAAGGAGGAGTGTTTTTTCGCTATTGCGAGCGCAAATATATAGTATTTTTTATTCTATACAAATAGAATTTTAATAATATTTAACCAAATACCGCTTTAAAAATATCATTTCCATTGGCAAACAACACTAAGGCAATCAAAATAAAGAATCCAGCCGTTTGTGCATACTCCATAAACTTGTCGCTTGGCTTACGCCCAGAAACCATTTCGTAAAGTAAAAACATCACGTGTCCACCGTCCAAAGCAGGAATAGGCAATAAGTTCAACACCCCTAACATAATCGATAAAAAGGCCGTAATACTCCAAAATGCTTCCCAACTCCAAGTGTCTGGAAAAATATCGAAGATGGCTTTAAATCCACCAACCCCTTTATAAGCTCCTGTACTCGGTGAGAAAATAAGTTTTAACTGCATCCAATATGCCGACATCTGTGAGGTAAAACGATTCAGACCAACCCCAATACTTTCACCAAATGTATATTCGTTTTCAACAATTTTATAGTAACCCAGTTCTTGTATCGCAGAATAACTAGCTCCTGTGATAATTCCTAACTTCCCATCGGCATCAATCTGAAGAGTTTTGTTAAGGGATTCCCCAGCTCTTAAAACAGTAACGTTCACAGTTTGCCCTTTGTAGTCTGAAGCCAAAGCTTCAAATTCATCAAAATATTTAAGAGGCTTCCCGTCAACACTCGTCAACACATCGCCTTTCTGTAAATCTTGGTCTTTATTTAAGGAGGTTTCCTGTATTTCACTTACCATAAATGGTTGTCTCAATTCAAAAAAGGAACGGCTTTTGCTGCTGCTCAGTTGACCTAAAAAGTCTTCAGGAAACGTCACCGTCATTGGCACGCCGTTACGCTCGAAACTCACGAGTTGCGCCGCCAAAAGGTTCTTTTTTAAATCTGAATAATTCACAATCTCTTGGTCATTAATCGCTGTAATATTATCGCCCGTTTGTAATCCGAGTTCGATCAGTAAAGGGTTTGTAATCATATACCCATCTTTGATGCTTTTTGCATCAATATCAGAATCGCCATACGAAAACGCCATAAAAACATAAATAACCGCAGCCAATATAAAATTAACGGTCACACCACCCAACATGATAATCAATCGTTGCCAAGACGGCTTAGAGCGGAATTCCCAAGGCTGTGGCTCTTGTGCCATTTGCTCTTTGTCCATGCTCTCGTCAATCATCCCTGAAATCTTCACATAGCCACCCAAAGGCAACCAACCAATCCCGTAAACAGTATCGCCAATTTTCTTTTTAAACAAAGAATATTTGACATCGAAAAAGAGGTAAAACTTTTCAACGCGGGTTTTAAATAATTTAGCCGGAATAAAATGGCCTAATTCGTGCAGCACAATCAGTAAGGAGAGGCTCAATAAAAACTGTGATATTTTGATAACAAATTCCATGTAGTATGTGTAGGATTAAGTGAACAAATGTAAAGTTTTCAGTTTAGATACAAAAACTTTATTGAGACGCTTAATTTATAGGAAGATATATTCAAAGTTCTCTGTTCTGTATTGTACTTTTGCAAACACAATGACAACCCTATGAATTCCTTTTTAAAAAAATACAAACTGTTCATTACCACCCTCTTTGTGCTGTCCTGCATTATTATCACTCTGTTTTACAACATCCTGAATCCTGTAAAAGCACTGCCTATTTACCAGCCGGCACAAGTGAATTATGAATTGGTAGACAGCACCATTCAACATCAAAAAAAATACCACCGCATCGCAGATTTTAGCTTGATCAATCAAAATGGAGAAACGATTACACATGAATTTTATAAAAATAAAATCTATGTAGCCGATTTTTTCTTCACCACCTGCCAGACCATCTGCCCCATTATGACGGATCACATGTACGACATTCAAAAGAAAACCATTAGTGATCCTGAAATTTTACTCCTATCCCATTCCGTAACGCCCGAAATTGACTCCGTTGCCCAACTCAAACGCTACGCCAAAAAAAAATTGGTGAATGCCTCCAAATGGAACTTGGTCACAGGCGACAAAAAACAAATTTATGAACTCGCACGCAAATCCTATCTGGCAGTGAAAGATGCAGGCGACGGCGGCCCCTTTGACATGATTCATACCGAGAATTTTATGTTGATTGATAAAAAACGGCAAATCCGTGGGTTTTACGATGGAACCGATCCTGAGGAAATTGACCGCCTTCTTGAAGAGATAAAAATTTTAAAAGCATCGTATAAAAACTAATCTTTTTAGTACTTTTGCTTCTTTAAAATGAATCTAAATAAGCATGCGCTTTACCATTGCAGATCTTAAAAAAGGAGAAAAAGGCATTATTACCGACAGCTCTTCAGAAGACATCCCTCTAAAATTACTAGAAATGGGATGCCTCCCTGGGAATGAAGTGCATTTACTTCAACTGGCCCCCTTTTCCGACCCGATGTACCTGAATGTAAACGATAGCTTTTTGGCCATAAGAAAAGAAACAGCCTCCCTGATTGTAATCGAAAAAATAGATGAGTAAACAGCTAAACGTTGCGCTAATTGGAAACCCTAACACCGGAAAAACTTCGGTGTTTAATGCGTTGACAGGCCTCAATCAAAAGGTGGGGAATTATCCTGGCATTACCGTCGATAAAAAGCAAGGGATTTGTAAATTATCTCGTGGCGTCAAAGCCCATGTGTTGGACCTCCCAGGCACCTACAGCCTCAACGCCTCTTCTTTGGATGAAAATGTGGTGATCGAATTATTGCTCAATAAAAACGATAAAGACTACCCCGATGTCGCAATAATTGTCAGTGATGTTGAAAACTTAAAACGAAATTTACTCTTATTTACACAAATTAAAGACCTCAAAATCCCCACTATTTTGGTGATTAACATGAGTGATTTGATGAACCGCAAAGGCATCTCCTTGGATATCGGATTGTTAGAAGCCAAGCTTCATACCAAAATAGCACTTGTCAGTACCCGAAAAAATCGAGGCATTGATGAACTCAAACAGCTCATTGAGAATTATAAAACCATTTCTACGGAACCCTGTTTGGACACCTCCACAATTGACGCAACTTATTTTCAAAGTTTACAAAAAGCGTTTCCTAATCAGGATGTTTACAAATTATGGTTGGTGATTACTCAAGATGCAAATTTTGGAAAAATCACCCGTCAGGAATTAGATATATCAAAATTTAAAACAAAATCGAATCAGGAATTAAAGCGATTGCAGCAAAAAGAAGCCATCAAACGCTACCAATTTATCAATGCGATTTTAAAAGAAGGACAAACCATTGACCGCTCCAAGGCCACTGGCTTACGAAGTAAATTGGACCGTTTACTCATTCATAAAGTATGGGGATATGTGATCTTTTTCTTGATTTTATTAACCATTTTTCAAGCAATCTATGACTGGGCAACCTTCCCTATGGACCTCATCGATACCACCTTTGCAAGCTTGGCAGAATGGGTTAAAAACACCTTTCCCGGTGGCGGAATGTTAACCGATTTAGTTGCGGAAGGCATTGTCTCCGGAATTGGAGGGATTGTGATTTTTATCCCACAAATTGCCTTTTTGTTTTTGTTTATTTCGATTTTAGAAGAAAGTGGTTATATGAGTCGTGTGGTCTTTTTGATGGACCGCGTGATGCGTCGATTTGGATTGAGTGGGAAAAGTTTAGTGCCCTTAATTTCTGGAACGGCTTGTGCCATTCCAGCCGTCATGGCCACCCGAAATATTGAAAACTGGAAAGAACGCCTCATTACCATATTAGTCGTCCCTTTTACCACCTGTTCGGCACGTTTGCCCGTGTACCTCATCATCATCGCCTTGGTAATCCCAGAAGGCTCTATTATTGGACTCAGCTACCAAGCACTCACCTTAATGGCCTTGTACCTCGTTGGATTTGGAATGGCCATCTTTTCGGCTTACATCCTCGATAGAATTTTAAAAACAAAGCACAAGACCTTTTTTGTGGTTGAGATGCCCAACTATAAATTGCCCTTACTGAAAAACGTCATTATTACGGTCATTGAAAAAACAAAAACCTTTGTGTTTGAAGCCGGGAAAATCATTTTAGCCATCTCCATTATTCTTTGGGTAATGGCGTCTTTTGGTCCTGGTGATAAATTCAAAAATGCCGAGTCTTATGTGGAAACAACCGCCACGCAAACCACTTATGAACGAAACGATCAAATTGCAGCTTTTAAGCTAGAACACTCTTATATAGGCATCGTTGGAAAAACCATTGAACCCCTGATCAAACCTTTGGGATATGATTGGAAAGTGGGTATTGGATTGGTTGCCTCTTTTGCAGCTCGAGAAGTATTTGTAGGAACTTTGGCAACAATTTACAGTGTAGGAAGCGCCAGTGAAGGTGAAAACATAGAGACTATCAAAACCAAAATGGCGAACGAAACGTATGCCGATGGTACCAAAGTATTCACACTTGCTTCGGGGATTTCTTTACTCTTGTTTTATGCGTTTGCCATGCAATGCATGAGTACATTGGCAATTGTAAAACGAGAAACAAAAAGCTGGAAGTGGCCAATACTTCAGCTCATTGGAATGACAGCCATCGCTTATATTTGTGCTTTAATTGCGTTTCAATTTTTAAAATAAGGACATGAACGAAACCTTTCAAACAGTTGTAATCGCTTCCATTTTAATTTTGGCGCTTGCTTATCTGTTCCGTAAACAGCTCTGGAAGTCCAAAAAAAAGGATGGTGATTGTGGCAACGGCAGTTGTGGATGCTAACCTAAAGCAACATCTAAGGTCATCATCACAATAAACCCTCCAATAAATCCAAGAGTTGCAATGTCGGTATATTTATCGCGCTGTGTTTCTGGAATCACTTCTTCAACGACTACAAAAATCATAGCCCCCGCTGCAAATGCCAAAGCATAAGGTAAAATGGGAGTGAAAAAGGTCACTGCCACTGCACCAATAACGGCGGCGATCGGTTCAACAATGGCAGACAATTGTCCGTACCAAAAACTTTTAAACTTTGTGACGCCTTGTCGTCTGAGTGGCATGGAAACCGCCAGTCCTTCTGGGAAATTTTGAATTCCAATTCCAATGGCCAATGCCACAGCACCGCCAATAGTCGCTTCAGGAATTCCCGCAGCAACGCCTCCAAAGAGAACGCCAACGGCCAAGCCTTCTGGAATGTTATGAAGTGTGATGGCAAGTACCAATAATGTCGTACGATGCCAAGGCGATTTGACACCTTCTTTTTCACTTTCTTTAAAATTAATATGTAAATGAGGAAGCACCTTGTCCAGTCCAAAAAGAAACAATGCCCCCAATCCAAATCCAACTGCTGCTGGAAATACCTTTACAAAACCTTCGCCAGGACTCATTTCAATGCTTGGCGCCAATAGACTCCAAAAACTAGCCGCCACCATAACACCGCCTGTAAAACCGAGCATCCCATCTAAAAGCCCCCGATTCATGCCTTTGAAGAAAAATACAAGAGACGCTCCTAAAGCCGTGACAATCCACGTAAATAATGACGCATACAGAGCCGCTAAAATAGGGTCGATACTACTGAGATAGGAAATAATTTGATCCATGGATAGTTGAAATTTTGTGCAAGTTACTAAATCCCTTTCTCTTTTTGAAGTTGTTCGTAAGCTTCTTGAACCTTTCTAAACTTTTCTTCTGCCCCTTTTTGATGTTCTTTTCCTAAATGCAAGACTTTATCGGGGTGGTATTTTTTGGCCATTTTTCTGTAAGCCGTTTTAATTTCGGACATGGTGGCATTTGTGTCAAGTTCTAAAATTTTATACGCACTATCCGAACTCTTATAAAACATGGCTTGAATACTCTCAAAATCTCTAGGATTGATCCCCAAATAAGAGGCGATAAGAGAAATTGCATCCACCTCCGAATCGGCCACATGACCATCTGCTTTTGCAATGCCAAACAAGAAGTGAATCAGCTGAAGTCGCGAGGCATGGTCCATCATTTGACGAATCTGCAAACAGACTTGTCGCGTGGAAATATTGGTTTGTTTGGAAATTTCTTTAAATAAATTAAAGGCCTGATTGGCGCGATCTTTCCCATACATTTGAACAAACTGTGCACGGACAAAATCCAACTCGCGCTGGTCTTGCTTTCCATCTGCTTTGATGACAATCGATGCCAATATCAATAAACTCACTTCAAAATCTCCCGAGCGTGTTGCCGATTGATTTTGAGTTCTCACGCTGCCACCTTTAGAAGATGCGTCTAGCATACTGCCCACTGCCATTCCTATAATAGCCCCAATGGGCCCTCCAAATGACCATCCAATTGTAGCACCTATCCATTTTGAAAATCCCATATATATCTGTAAAAATTAAATTAAAAATCAAACCTACAAAAAAAGAATAGTAACCGATGACAACCGCTGAGATTTCTGAACTAATTTATAGTCAATTTAACATTTGACATTCTTAAAAATGAATCTAATTGCCCGACAAATGTGTATCTTTGTACCTTAATTAAAAATAAATACACATGTATCCAGCAGAATTAGTAAAACCCATGCGTGAACATTTAACACAAGTAGGTTTTGAAGAATTACATACCGCCGAAGCTGTGGACACTGCTTTAGCACAATCTGGCACGACTTTAATCGTAGTCAATTCCGTTTGTGGTTGTGCAGCTGCCAACGCGCGCCCAGGTGCCATCATGAGTTTAGAAAATGACAAACGTCCCGTTCAATCCGTTACGGTATTTGCAGGCGTTGATAAAGAAGCGGTTGATAAAGCGAGAGCACATATGGTTCCGTTTCCTCCAAGCTCGCCTTGTATGGCCTTGTTTAAAGATGGTGAATTGGTGCACATGCTTGAGCGTCATCATATCGAAGGACGCCCTGCAGAATTGATTGCAGAAAACTTAATGGATGCGTATAACGAGCACTGTTAATCGCAATCGGTATTTCACAAGAGTCTGTCTAGAAAAGTAAAAGATCTGTCAATCTGACCCTGCCTGACGGTAGGCAGGTTCAGATTGACAAAGAAAAACTTTTTTTGACAGCTTTTTTTGGTTTCAACTAGCCTATAATCTGAACCAGGTCCTCGATTTTGGTGAGCAGCTGAACTTTGATTGCGGTGTTTTTAAGTCCTATTTTATTGTGTTTTGAAACAAATATAATTTCAAAGCCTAATTTTTCAGCTTCTAAAATTCGTTGGTCCACACGCTGAACAGGTCGGATTTCTCCAGACAAACCAACTTCACCGGCAAAACAAAAATTCTTGGCCAAGGCCTCATCGTCATTAGACGATAAAATGGCTGCGACCACTGCTAAATCTATCGCGGGATCGTCCACATTAATACCTCCTGTAATATTTAAAAATACATCTTTTGCGCCGAGTCTAAAGCCGGCACGTTTTTCTAAAACTGCCAACAACATATTGAGACGTTTGGCGTTAAAACCTGTTGCACTGCGTTGTGGGGTTCCATAAACCGCGGTACTGACCAGTGCTTGAACTTCAATGAGTAAGGGGCGAACTCCTTCGAGTGTAACCGCAATAGCGTTGCCTGATAAGGCTTCGTCTTTTTTGGAAATGAGAATTTCTGAGGGATTGGTAACTTCCCGCAAGCCTGTTCCTAGCATTTCATAAATCCCCAATTCGTGGGTGGATCCAAAACGGTTTTTGTGGGCTCTTAAAATTCTAAACACATGATTTCTATCGCCTTCAAACTGAAGCACGGTATCTACCATATGCTCTAATATTTTTGGTCCTGCAATAGAACCGTCTTTGGTGATGTGTCCTATTAAAATAACAGGCGTTGCTGTTTCTTTTGCAAATTTAATGAGCTCCGTTGTGCATTCTTTTATTTGAGATACGCTTCCAGCAGAAGCTTCAAGGTAATCACTTTGTAAAGTTTGAATCGAATCAATAATCACCACATCGGGTTGAAGTGCTTCAATTTGTTTGAATATAAGTTGAGTTTTTGTTTCGGTTAAAATGTAGCAAGTATCATTCAGTGGTTGAATGCGTTCTGCACGTAATTTGATTTGTTTTTGACTTTCTTCCCCTGAAACGTACAGCGTTTTATAGGGTAGTTTTAAAGATACTTGAAGCATCAGTGTGCTTTTTCCTATGCCCGGCTCTCCTCCCAAAAGGGTGAGAGACCCAGGGACAATCCCGCCTCCTAAAACGCGATTTAACTCCCCATCAGCCGTATCCATTCGAACGGTTTTGGTAGTGTCAATTTCAGAGATTTTTAAAGGTTTCGAGACCCGGTTTGGGGCGCTTTGATTCCCCGTTTTCCAATCTTTTTTATCGGGTTTCTGAACCAATTCTTCTACAATCGTATTCCAAGATTTACAGGAGGTACATTGTCCTTGCCATTTGGCAGATTGAGCCCCACAGCTCTGACAAAAAAAGGTGGTTTTTACTTTAGCCATTAGAGTCCGAATTCTTGTTTAATTTCATCTGCTCTTTCAAGCATTTCATCTTTTGTGTAGCCTTCAACCTCTTCAAGAGTGTAGGCCGATCTATAGATGTCCATTGCTTTTTCTGGCTTCCCAATTTCTTCAAAATACCGCGCCATAAAGAAGCTTCCTAAAACCGTATTGGGGCGCTGATCTCTAGCAATTTTCCCTAAGTCTTTATAGTAATCAAATTGTTTTGTTTTTTGGATGGCTGCTGCAATGGCTCTAAAATCATTTATGAGTATTTGCTTTTCGATACCAAATAAGGTTTCGATCGTATCATATTTTTCAAGGAGATAATCTACAGGCGAGGTCTCTAAAGTTAAGATGTGTTCCTTATACTCCGCCTTGCTAATCGGTTGAAATACTAAAAATATACTTTGTAACGCTTTTGGAATGGATTGGGCTGCAAGTGAATAATGATTTGCGTCGTCAAAATTGTCAAATGCATAGAGGAGGTTTTTGTTTTCTAAAGCAGAAATCTTGGTGTGAAGTGCCTCAATTTCTTTCTTATTTCGCTTGATATCTAAAGCAGCCGTCGATAGGTAATAAAACGTTTTGGAATCACTTTCAAGACCGAGTCTTCTTGTGAGATTTTCTTCCATATTAGGAGACAAGCTCGGACTCAAAGCAACAAACGCATTAAAAATAGGGCGGGTATTAAACAAAAAGTGATTCATGAAATTTGCCGTTTTACCGTGCCCTACAGCGACTCGGAAGTTGAGACTGCGGTAATTTTCACTCATAAAAGTAAGGAGTTCGTTTTCAATAAAATCATAAAATTGAGCTCCTGTTTTGGAAGGAGAGTAATCTTCTACTGAAATATTACAATCTTCTGATCTTGAATCGTCTTGATTCACCCCTACCACAATGGCTTCCGGCATGTCTTCCCAATAGGAATAATAATCTACATTTCCAGCCACGACTTCAAAAAGGTAGTCCCCATCAAAAACAACAATTAAGGGATAGTGTTTTTCAGTGTTTTCTTCGTAGTTCCGTGGAAGTTGTATTTTTAATTCGCGTGAGGTTCCTAAGGATTCGGATTCCATCGATTCATAAACCGTCTGAGCTAGGGTTAGATTAAAACATAGGAAGGCTGAGAGGACAAAAAATTTCATATAAACAAGTTAAATATTTGTGTTGCCAAGTTAAGAAAATAACCGAAAACGAAATATATTATTCCGAAGTTTGTTTTGGATAAAGTCTGTTGTAGATCGGTAAAAAGAGGAGCGAGGCACCTCCTAATACGATGATCATTACGGTTTGTGAAGTCCACATAACCCATCCAAATGCAATACTCGAATCTTCAGGAATGTTGAACATAGAGAAGGCTGCAAAAATAGCGAGTGGATAGGACCCAATTCCGCCATTGGTTGCTGCAATGCTGAAACTTGCAAAAATAAAACCAATGAGAATCGCAGAAAACGGAAGCTGACTTGTTTCGACGATAGAAAAAGAGGTGATATAAAACATTAGTACGTACATGCCCCAAATGAATAGTGTATGAAAAATAAAGGCCCATTTCTTTTTCATTTTCAAAATGCTTGTAATCCCCTCAACAAGACCTGACAAGAGGGTTTTAATTTTTAAAACAAAAGGATGATTTGATTTTTTAAAAAGCTGATATCCGAGAACGAGTGTTAAGATTCCAACGAGGGCTAAAACAATCAGTTTGGTAGGGTCAATCGCGGTAACTAGATAATTGTAAATGATATCAAACTCCAATATTAAACTTATACTGATAATACAAAGCATGACTGCTAAATCGGCGACGCGTTCGGCAATGATGGTTCCAAATCCTTTCTCAAAAGGAACGCCTTCATAATTCGTTAAAATGGTCGCTCGTGAAACTTCGCCAGCTCTTGGAATGGTGTAATTTACAATATAGGTTGTAAAAACCGCCATGATACTGTTTGGAAAACGCAAGGTGTAACCCATGGGTTCAATGATGAATTTCCAACGGTAGGCGCGCGATAAATGACTTAGCAGTCCAAAAAAAACTCCTAGCCCAATCCAGAAATAATCGGCATTTTTAAAATACCCTAACAATACAGGAATCGAAATTTTAGACAATGAATACCAAACCAACACCCCTCCTAGCAAAAGCGGAAGGCTAATTTTAAGAGCTGATTTGAGTTTCTCGTTCAAGAAATTAGTTTAAAAGGTTATTGGCTTCATTCGGAAACACTAAAGACGGCTTGAATATTTTAGCGGCTTCCACATCCATAAACGCATAGGTGATTAAAATCAGGACATCGCCTATAGAGACTTTATGTGCCGCAGCACCATTAAGCGTAATTTCACCTGAGTTTCGAGGGCCAGGAATCACGTAGGTGTCTAGGCGTTCGCCGTTGTTATTGTTAACCACTTGGATTTTTTCGCCTTGAATAATATTTGCGGCATCCATTAAGTCTTCATCAATGGTAATGCTGCCAATATAATCAAGGTCTGCCCCTGTTACTTTTACACGATGAATTTTAGATTTTACGACTTGTATTTGCATAGTTGTCAAAGGTAATTAATTTAAAGCGATATTGTCAATTAATCGGACATCTCCTGCAAAAACTGCAATAAATGCGCGGTATATTTTAGTTTGATTTTTTTGTTGAATGGGCGCTAAGTTTTCACTCTCTGAAATCTGAAAATATTCCAACTCAAATAAAGGGTGGTTGCTAAATTGAGTGCTTACCCAATCGGAAATAACTGTATGGTTTTCGGATTGAAATTTTTCTTTAACGGTTTGGAGCGTTTTATAAATTAAGCCTGATTTTTCTATTTCTTCGGCAGACAAACGGCTGTTTCGTGAACTCATAGCGAGTCCATTGGACTCACGCTCAATTGGACAGCCAGTGATTGTGACTGGGAGCTTGGTAATCTCAACCATCTTTTTGATAATTTGTAATTGCTGAAAATCTTTTTCACCAAAATAAGCAAAGTTGGGTTTTACAATTTCAAACAGATGTTTTACAATGGTTCCAACCCCATCAAAATGGCCAGTTCTAAATTTACCTTCCATTTCAAATTCCAGACCTCCAAAATCAAAATGATCGGCGTTCATTTCAGATCCATAGACATCGCTAACGGTTGGGGCATAGACTAAAATCTGTGTTTCAGAAAGTGTTTCTAATAACTGAACATCTTCGGTCAACGTACGTGGATATGAGCTTAAATCATTTGGATTGTCAAACTGGGTGGGGTTTACAAAAATACTGACAACCACCAGCGTGTTTTCAGCCAAAGCAGCTTTCACTAAAGACAGATGCCCCACGTGGAGTGCGCCCATCGTTGGCACAAATCCCAATGAAAAAGCAGTGTTTTTTTCCTTGCTAATGAAGGTGCGCAACTCGGCTTTAGATGTGTAAACTCGCATTTAGTAAATATTTAACAACGTGCAAACTTAAGGTATTACTGTTAATCTGCATAAAATTTTGTATTTTTGCGTGTTTTTTGTTGATAAACGCTAAAACCATAAAACTTATGAAAGATAAGAGAATATTATACGTTTCGTCCGAGGTTGTACCCTATTTACCTGAAACGGAGATTTCCTCCATGTCGTTTGAAGCGCCTAGAATGGTGAATAAACAAGGGGGGCAGATACGAATATTCATGCCGCGTTATGGGAATATCAACGAGAGAAGGCATCAGTTACATGAGGTGATTCGCTTGTCGGGAATCAACTTAGTGATTAATGATTTAGACATGCCTTTAATCATAAAAGTAGCTTCGATTCCAAAGGAACGCATTCAAGTATATTTTATTGATAACGAAGAGTATTTTAGACGTAAAGCAACGTTTACCGATGAAAACGGTGAATTATTTGATGACAATGATGAACGTGCTATATTTTTTGCTAAAGGGGTTATAGAAACTGTAAAGAAATTAAATTGGGCTCCCGACATTATTCATGTGCATGGGTGGCTGGCCTCTTTATTGCCATTATATTTGAAGCAATACTATAAAGACGAACCGCTTTTCAAAGAAAGTAAAATTGTAACCTCTATATATAACCAGAGTTTTGACAAGACGCTTAATATGGGCATGGTTGACAAAATTAAGTTTGATGAAATTGAGGATACACACATCAACAAGTTAAAAACACCTTCCTATACTAACTTAATGAAAGTCGCAGTTGATTTTTCAGATGGATTGATAAGAGGGTCTCAAGACCTCCCAAAAGAATTAGACGATTACCTTGCTGATTGTGAAAAACCTGTTTTGGACTACCAATACCCTGAAGCTTTTGCAGAGGCTTACACTGAATTTTACAATACACAAATCTTAAAACTAGTCCCTTAATATGAAAAACCTAAACTCCGTATTGTTTAAATCCGTTTGTTGTTTATCTCTGATTTTTATGATTCAGGCTTGTGACAATGAGTTTTCTGAAATTGGAACCGGAATTGTGGGAACGCCCGATTTTGAAATTAAAAACGGTACATATCCTGTAAAAACTTACAATAAAAAAATGAAGCCATTTCAGTCCAATGGCCTCTCTGAAAACCTTTTGGGCTACTATTACGATCCTGTATTTGGAGATTCAAAAGTTGATTTTGTAGGGCAACTAACACCTAAAACCTTTGCGCCTGATTTTGGAGACGATACTATTTTAGACTCTGTGGTCTTAACCGTTCCTTACAAAAGCACTATAGATACTGAGACAATGACTTATACACTTGATTATTTATATGGAAGCGATCCCATTAAACTATCAATTTTTAAAAACAATTATTACCTAAGAACGTTTGATCCGAACGCAGACTTAGATGCGCCTCAAAATTATTATTCCAACGGAACTTTGGCTCAAGGTGAACTAATGGGAACCACCGATCTTGAAGGGCAATTAATTTATCAAGATAACAGCTATTTTCCAAGTGCAGATTCTATAGATTTGTGGGAAGATAATGAGGAAACTGACGTTTTTGAAGTCGCATCTACGTTACAACCAAGCTTAAGAGTGCACTTATTCAGTCCCACTGGTCAAAACTCAAATCCTATTGCAGCATTTTGGGACGACTTGATCTTTTCAAAAGAAGAGGATGAAGTCCTGAGTAGCTCCAGTAATTTTTACGAGTATTTTAGAGGCCTCTACTTTAAGGCAGAGTCTATTACTCCGATGGGTGGAAACCTAATGCAATTGGACTTTTCTTCGACGGATGCAAGTGTAACCATCTATTACACCTACGAGGAAACTGTTACCGTAAATGGGGAGACCTCAACCATTACATCTCAAGGCGAATATGAAATGAATTTCACAGGGAATCGCGTGAATATTTTTGACAATACCTTTAATGCTTCCGTAACCAATATTATCGATGATACCACTACAGATGCAGAAGGTGATGATTACCTTTATTTAAAAGGCGGCGAAGGCTCTATGGCTATTGTTGAATTGTTTGCAGACGAAGCTGGAAACTCTGAAGAGGACCAACTGAATGAGTTTAGAGAAGTGGACAACAACGGCTTGGTATCCGTAAAGCGCTTGATCAACGAAGCTTATTTAGAATTTTATATCGATGAAACCCAACTAAATACGGATCATCCTAACAGAGTCTATCTTTATGATTTAGATAATAATATTCCTATGACTGATTTCTTTTTAGATCAAACAGTCAATACGGCTTCGGCGGATTCTAAATTCACACATTTGGTGCCTTTAAGCACCGAAACAAGTGCGGATGGTACGGAACAAAAGAAATATAAAATTAGACTGACAGAGCATTTGAATAACATCATTATTGACGATTCTACAAATGTGAAGCTTGGTCTTGTTGTTTCTTCCAATGTAGGGTCAGCCTCCCCAAGAGGGTTTCAAACGAGTATTGATGTAGGTATTGGTTTAGATATTACAACTATAGAAGGCGTTCCTACAGGAACTGTTTTATCTCCCAAAAGTGTTGTTCTACACGGAAGTAACTCTCCAAATGTCGCCAAAAGAGTAAAACTTAATATTTATTATACCGAACCAAGAACCGAACCTAGTAACTAAAATATATGTGTGGAATTGTAGGATACATTGGCCATCGAGACGCCTATCCAGTAATACTAAAAGGACTTCAACGTTTAGAATATAGAGGTTACGACAGTGCCGGAATTGCACTTTATGATGGTTCTGAAATTAAACTCTCAAAGACCAAAGGGAAAGTCGCCGATTTAGAGGCTAAAGTTTCTGAACAAATCAATCCAGTTGGTAGTTTAGGAATTGGACACACCCGTTGGGCAACCCACGGCGTTCCAAACGATGTCAATTCACATCCTCATTTTTCTAATTCTGGAGATTTAGTGATCATCCATAATGGGATTATCGAAAACTATGCGACTCTTAAAGAGGAACTCATTAAAAGAGGTTACAAATTTTCATCAGATACAGATACAGAAGTTTTAGTAAACCTGATTGAAGACATTCAAAAAAATAGCGATTTAAAACTTGGAAAAGCTGTGCAAGTCGCACTCAACCAAGTGGTTGGTGCTTACGCAATTGCGGTGTTTGACATCAAAAAACCAAATGAAATTGTAGTGGCGCGCTTAGGAAGCCCACTTGCAATTGGTGTTGGCGAAAATGAATTTTTTATTGCGAGTGACGCCTCTCCTTTTATAGAGTACACCAACAATGCCGTCTATTTAGAGGACGAAGAAATGGCGGTCATTAGATTGCACAAGCCATTAAATGTACGGAATATTAAAGACGACAGAATCGTCAGCCCCTACGTTCAAGAACTGAAAATAAATCTTGAGCAAATTGAAAAAGGCGGTTATGATCATTTTATGCTAAAAGAAATTTTTGAGCAACCAAACGCCATTAAAGATACTTATAGAGGTCGATTATTAATAGACGAAGGCATCATCAAAATGGCAGGTGTAGAAGATAATATGGGCAAGTTTTTGAACGCCAACCGTATTATTATTATCGCCTGTGGAACGTCTTGGCATGCCGGATTAGTTGCAGAATATATTATTGAAGACTTGGTACGCATCCCTGTGGAGGTTGAATATGCTTCAGAATTTCGATACCGAAATCCTGTGATTAACGAAAATGATGTGGTTATCGCTATTTCTCAATCTGGAGAAACAGCCGATACCCTTGCCGCCATCAAACTCGCTAAAGAAAAAGGTGCGTTTGTATTTGGAGTCTGTAATGTGGTGGGATCCTCAATTTCAAGAGAAACCCATGCTGGGGCTTATACCCATGCAGGACCCGAAATTGGAGTGGCTTCTACCAAAGCATTTACCACACAAATTACAGTGCTTACACTGATTGCATTGCGATTGGCAAAAGCCAAAGGCACCATGTCTAACACGGACTTTAGAAGACACCTCGTAGAATTAGAGACCATCCCAGAAAAAGTAGCAGCAACCCTTAAATCAGATGCACTCGCCAAAGAAATTGCGGCTATCTATAAAGATGCTAAAAACTTTTTATACTTGGGTCGAGGGTTTAATTTCCCTGTCGCACTAGAAGGCGCTTTGAAACTTAAAGAAATATCTTACATTCATGCCGAAGGGTATCCAGCAGCAGAAATGAAGCACGGACCCATCGCACTTATAGATGAAAATATGCCCATCGCAGTCATTGCGACCAAATATGGACATTACGAAAAAGTGGTGAGTAACATTCAAGAAATCAAATCTAGAAAAGGGAAGATTATTGCTGTCGTCACTAAAGGGGACACACAAGTTAGAGATATTGCAGACCATGTGATTGAAGTTCCGGAAACTTTAGAGTTGCTTTCTCCACTTCTGACGACCATTCCTTTACAATTGTTATCGTATCATATCGCTGTGATGTTGGACAGAAATGTAGATCAACCCAGAAATCTTGCGAAGTCTGTGACAGTGGAGTAATGTTGAGGTATTTATTCTAAACTAAATAAATCATCTACTTTACATTCTAGTTCCTTAGAAAGTTTCAAACACAATAGTATTGAAGGATGAAATCTGTTATTTTCAATGGAATTAATTGTTTGTCTAGAAACTCCTATTTTTTTTGAAATATCTTCTTGTGTATATCCAGATTTTGTTCGATATAACTTTAAATTGTTTTTCATGAGTTATAGTGTTTGGACAGTCTGAATTTAAATATTAGATTAAATAACAGAATTATTAAAAATAAATTGGATACTAATACATACATATAGTTAATACTATACACTAAAAAAGTAGACACAATTATTAAACCAAAACTAATAAAAAGAGATAAGGACAAACTTTCTAATCTAGTCCTAGAAATTAATTCATCTTCTATTTTTTCTCTACAAAAAGAGTTTACTAATCCGGAGATAATAATTAACAAAGTAAAAACTTCATCTCCTAAACCATTTTCTATCCACCCAAAACCTGTTGGTTCTGACCCAACCCATTCATGTGAAAAAATTGAAAAAACATTAACAACAAAAATATCTTGTATTCTTTCTGTTAACATCAAAAATAATCCGACAGGTAACGATAAGTAAAACACCCAACCACTAACTTTCTTAAACTTATTACTAAATAAATAATTCATACTATGTCTATTTTAATTTTCTTCAAATGTAAAGTATTTTTTACATAATGACAAAAATACTTTACATTTTTTATGTAGTTGAAATTAAAGTCATTTAAAGGATTAAGAACAACCTCTCCACAGAATTATATCATGAAAGTTGAGCGTAACCATCAAGATAGTTTGTTAAATTATTGGTTTTCAGATAAATATAATATAAAAGAGATTTGTATAGAGATTATCCAAGAGTGTGATTAATAATATTTGTATCGAAATTTAAGAATTGTTTAATATTTATACTTAAATTTGATATTACTATAACCATTTAAGATTTTAAACAATTTAATTTATGAAAACAATTTTAAAGACTTTTGTCTTACTTTTCTGTGTTGCATCTTTTGCACAAACAACAGTGAAAGGAACTGTCAACGATGCCAGTGGATTACCATTACCAGGTGCCAACATTATTGTAGTTGGAACTTCTACAGGAGTCGTTACTGACTTTGATGGTAACTTTACGTTAACCGTTAGCCAGAACCCTCCTTTCTCAATTCAAGTGAGTAGTGTAGGTTTTGAAACACTTTCGCAAGAAATTACAAAAAACAATGAAACATTAGCAATCACTTTAAATGAAGGAAGTTTCCTTGACGAAGTTATTGTTTCTGCATCTCGAACTCCAGAACGTATTTTTGAATCTCCTGTAACAGTGGAGCGTTTTGGGATTAAAGATATTAAGACTTCTGCATCTGCTGATTTTTACGGTGGTTTAGAAAACTTAAAAGGCGTAGATGTGAACACCAACAGTTTAACATTTAAATCTGTAAACACACGTGGATTTGCAACCTTTGCAAACACTCGTTTTATGCAGCTCGTTGATGGAATGGACAATTCAACTCCAGCACTTAACTTCCCAATCGGAAACTTAGTGGGTATGATTGAAACCGATGTACAAAGCGTAGAATTACTGCCTGGAGCATCCTCTGCACTTTATGGAGCAAATGCTTTTAACGGTGTCTTATTTATGACCAGTAAAAATCCTTTTGATACTGATGGAATCAGTACAAGCTTAAAAAGAGGAATGACTTCTCAAGAAGCCGCTGGCGACAACACTTACACCGATTTCGGAATCCGAATGGCTCACAAATTTAGCAATAAGTTTGCTGCCAAAGTTAACTTTGGATGGCTGAAAGGAACCGACTGGGCTGCAACAAGCGAAGTTGATAGTGATATGATTGGTGGCACAAGAGCAACCAACTTAAATTATAACGGAATTAATGTTTATGGAGATGAAGTCTCTACAGGGATTAAAGAAGTTGCTGTAGCACTAGAAGCTTTGGGCGTATTGCCTGCAGGCGCTAATGCTTTGGTTCCAAACGTAGCAGTGAGTAGAACAGGTTACAACGAAAGAGATTTGACAAATTACAATGCAGAAAGTATCAAAGCTGACTGGGGACTGTATTACAGACCTTTTGAAAATGACTTTGAAATCTCATACATTGGAAAAGTAGGAACAGGTTCTACAATATACCAAGGAATCAACCGATATGCGATTAACAACTTTTTTCAAGAACAGCATAAATTAGAAGTTAAGAACGATAACTTCTATGTAAGAGGATATGTTGTTTCGGATGACGCTGGTGATTCTTACGATATGGTCTTTACAGGGATTAACATCAACAGAGCATGGAAAGACGATAAAACATGGTTTGGTGAATATGCAGGAACGTATGTACAGTCTACTTTAGGCGGTGCTACAGATGCACAAGCACATGCCAATGCAAGAGCTGTTGCCGATACCGGTCGCTTTTTACCAGGTTCTGCTGGATTTCAAAGTGCTTACAATACAAGTATCAACGATCCTGACCTAACTACAGGATCTAAATTTCAAGATGCATCTAAATACTACCATGCAGATGGTAACTATAATTTTGCGCATTTAACTGATGTTGTTGACATTCAAGTTGGTGGATCATTTAGACAATACAGCTTAAATTCTTCAGGAACTATTTATACAGATTATGACGGTGCTATCAACTACTCTGAATTTGGAGCTTATACACAAATCCAAAAAGAGCTAGAATTGAGCGCTGACGCAAAATTAAAATTAACAGGATCTGTGCGTTATGACAAATCAGAATTTTTCGATGGCTTCTTTTCACCTAGATTATCTGCGGGTGTAACTGTCAACAGAAACCACAACTTTAGAGCCTCTGCACAAACAGGTTTTAGAAACCCAACAACACAAGATTTATTTATTGGTCTTGATGCGGGGCGTGCCTTACTTGTAGGGTCTGCACCAAACAACTTGGAGCGTTATTCTAATGTGTTTAATGTTTCTCAAACAGGACAAGCTGCTTTTGGACAACCTAGTACGATCACACAAACCGGATCTGCTGCTTATAACAGTTCTTATACTGCGAGTTCAGTTGGAATGTTAGGAGTCACTGGAAATCCAGCTGATTTAGTAGTTGCAAATCCAGATGTCGTAAAACCAGAACAAGTAACAGCTTTCGAAGTAGGGTACCGTGGTAAATTTGACAATTTAATTGTTGATTTCAGTGCTTACCATAATACATACAAGGACTTTATTTCTACAGAAATTGTAGTAGCACCTTTATATGGTGTTGCTGGTGATGGCGGACTTTCAGTTGCTTCTATTGCCAATGGCGATTATACAGCCTATAGTGCGTATACAAACTCAAGAGCGGAGATTAAATCGTATGGTGCTTCTATTGGATTGTCAACAAAAGTGTTTAGTGATTTCGATTTAAGCGGTAGTTATACCTATGCTAAATTGGATGAAGATAAAAACTTTCCTGATTTCAATACAAACTTTAATACACCAGAACACAAATTCAAGGCCTCTTTTGGAAATACAGCCTTATTTGAAAACTTTGGATTTAATGTCTCTTACAGATTTAGCGATGATTATTTCTGGGAAGCTTCTTTTGGAAATGGTGTCGTAGAACAATTTCATACTGTGGATGCACAAATCAACTACTCTGTACCAAGTATAAAGTCAACGTTCAAAGCAGGTGCTACCAATTTATTAGGAACTGAATACAATACGGCATTCGGAACTGGAAACATTGGATCGATTTACTTCTTATCATGGACTATTAACAACTAATAATCAAAATTATGAAACATATTAAATATTTATTACTTAGTACGGTAGTTCTTGGATTTACGGCCTGTAATGACGTAGAAGACGTGCTTGAAGCTAATGGAGAAACCGTAGAAACAGAGACACCAATAGCATTAACTGCTGGGGACTTAGATTTATCTAATTATGTCGCTGTAGGCCCTTCGTTTACGGCTGGATATACAGACGGAGCCGTATTTAAAGCAGGACAAGAAAATTCGTACCCTAATATCTTATCAAAAGAATTTGCTAAAGCAGGAGGTGGAGCATTCACTCAACCTTTAGTAAGCGATAATATTGGTGGATTGCTCTTAGGAGGAACTCAAATAGCAGAACCAAGATTATTCTTTAACGGAGCTACACCTGAGCGTTTAGGTGCAACACCAACAACAGAAGCGGGCATTATACTAACTGGACCTTTTAATAACATGGGCGTACCGGGTGCAAAAAGTTTTCACTTATTAGCTCCTGGATATGGAAATCTTGCTGGAGTTCCACTAGGATTGGCTAACCCTTATTTTGCAAGAATGGCTTCGAGTCCAAACGCGACTGTTTTGGGAGATGCTTTGGCTCAAAACCCATCATTTTTCACACTTTCATTAATGGGTGGAAATGACGTTTTAAGTTATGCTCTTTCTGGCGGTACTGGTGTAGATCAAACAGGAAATCCTGATGTTGCATCTTATGGAGGCAACGATATTACAGATCCGGCTGCATTTGGTCAGATCTTTGGATTGATGGTTTCTCAATTAACAGCAAATGGTGCTAAAGGCGTGGTCACAAACGTTCCTGACGTCACTAAAGTGCCGTTCTTTAATACTGTACCTCATAACCCAGTTCCTTTAGATGCTGCCACAGCAGGTGTTTTGAATAGCGCTGGTGCTTATGGTGCTTACAACGCAGGAGTTGCAGCTGCATTTGGTTATCTGGTCAGCGTTAATGTTGTAACCCAAGAAGATGCAGACATGGAAATCGCAAAAAGAACGATTACTTTTACTGAAGGTGAGGGTAATGCGCTTGTAATCATGGATGAATACCTTACGGACTTAACAGCTATTAATCCTGCATTAGTAAGCATGAGACAAGCAACTTCAGAGGATTTAATTTTACTGACTGCTTCAACCTTGATTCCTTTAGGAACTGGAGTCGCTGTCCCTATGGGAGATGAGTTGGTTTTAACACCTCAAGAAATCACTAACATACAAACAGCAACAGACGCTTATAATATGTCTATTGAAACTGTTAGAACTGGTGCTGGACTGGGAATTGTAGATCTAAAAATGATTTTAGATCAAGCAACTTCAACTGGATGGTCTGAAGGAGACTTCGTTTTGACAGCAAACTTAGTAACTGGCGGCGCTATTAGTTTAGACGGAATTCATATGACAGCACGTGGTTATGCCGCTTTAGCAAATTGCTATTTAAGAGCAGCTGATGCAACTTATGGTTCTAATTTTGAAGCTTCTGGGAACCTAGTAAATATAGGAACGTATCCTACTAATTACTCCCCGATGTTGCAATAACAAAACATTAAAAACATTAAAAACGCCTTCATTCCGAACCTTCGGATGGAGGCGTTTTTTTATGCATAAAAAAGCTGCAAAAACAACTTTTAGTTTAAATTAAATCTCCTATCTTTGCAGCGCGAAAACCGATGTTTTTCGCATCATTTTAGCTAAAAATAAAAAATCATAAAAGTAATGTCAAAAGTTACAGGTAAAGTTGCTCAAATTGTAGGTCCAGTGATCGATGTCGAATTCGCATCTGGAGCAGATCTTCCAAAAATTTACGATTCCTTAGAAATCAACAGACCTGATGGGTCTATTTTGGTTCTTGAAGTTCAATCTCATATTGGTGAAAATTCTGTGCGAACCATCGCTATGGATTCTTCAGATGGATTGAGTCGTGGAACTGAAGTCAACGCCACTGGCGCACCAATTCAGGTGCCTGTTGGTGAAGACGTTTACGGTCGTTTATTTAATGTGATTGGAGATGCCATTGACGGTTTAGGAAACTTACCAAAAGCAGGCACTGCTGGATTACCAATCCACAGACAAGCACCAAAATTTGAAGAACTTTCGACCTCTACTGAAGTTTTATTTACAGGAATCAAAGTCATCGATTTAATTGAGCCTTATGCAAAAGGGGGTAAAATTGGATTATTTGGTGGTGCTGGTGTCGGTAAAACAGTATTGATACAAGAATTAATTAATAATATCGCCAAAGGCCATGGAGGTCTTTCGGTATTTGCCGGCGTAGGAGAGCGTACTCGTGAAGGAAATGATTTACTTCGTGAAATGCTCGAATCTGGTATTATAAAATATGGAGATGATTTTATGCACTCCATGGAAGAAGGCGGATGGGACCTTCAAAAGGTTGATAAATCAATCATGAAAGAATCCAAAGCAACCTTTGTATTTGGACAAATGAATGAGCCACCGGGAGCACGTGCACGTGTTGCTTTATCTGGATTGACAATTGCGGAATACTTTCGTGATGGTGCTGGAGATGGCCAAGGAAAAGATGTGTTATTCTTTGTGGATAATATTTTCCGATTCACACAAGCAGGTTCAGAAGTGTCTGCACTTCTAGGACGTATGCCTTCTGCCGTAGGATACCAACCAACATTAGCAACCGAAATGGGTGCGATGCAAGAACGTATTACTTCAACTAAAAAAGGATCTATTACATCTGTACAAGCGGTTTACGTACCTGCAGATGATTTAACAGATCCTGCACCAGCAACAACCTTTGCTCACTTAGATGCAACAACCGTATTGTCTCGTAAAATTGCTGAACTTGGAATTTACCCAGCGGTAGATCCTTTGGATTCTACATCAAGAATTTTGACAGCCGATATTTTAGGTGATGAGCATTATGACTGTGCACAACGCGTTAAAGAGTTGTTACAACGTTATAAAGAACTACAAGATATTATTGCCATTCTTGGAATGGAAGAATTATCAGAAGAAGATAAATTAGCTGTTGGACGCGCACGTCGTGTACAACGTTTCTTATCGCAACCGTTCCACGTTGCTGAACAATTTACAGGCCTGAAAGGTGTGTTGGTTGATATTAAAGAAACCATCAAAGGATTTAATATGATTATGGATGGGGAGTTAGATCGCCTTCCAGAAGCAGCCTTTAACCTAAAAGGAACCATTGAAGAAGCGATTGAAGCTGGTGACAAAATGTTAGCTGAAGCCTAAAAAATAAACTATGTATTTAGAAATTGTAACTCCAGAAGCAACCATATTCAAAGGCCATGTAGACAGTGTCTCTGTCCCTGGTGTGAATGGTGATTTTGAAATGCTAAATAATCACGCCGCTATTGTGTCGATCCTTAAAGAAGGACATGTAAAAATCGCAGGAGACATTACCCTCGATGATTCTAACAAAACACAATTTGAGCAAAAGGGAAAAGGCTATTGGTTTGCCATTGATTCTGGCGCTATTGAAATGAACGCTAATAAAATTATAATCTTAGCCGATTAACAAAGTCTTGATTGAATAAAATTGAAAAGCCCAGACGTATGTTTGGGCTTTTTTTATTCCCAAAATCTTTGGGTTATTAACTATATACGCGGTTGGGCAGTCGTTAGTTTTTTTAAAGAAATGTTAATCCAATGCGTTTGTTTAACCCGTGTTCGAAAATTCGGATTAAGGTAGAAAGCTGAATATTTCCTTTTGCATTTTCTAATTTGGAGATATAGCTTTTTTTTGTACCCGCTTTATCAGCTAGTTGTTCTTGCGTCATTTTCGCTTCTTTACGGGCATTCTTTAACATTTCTGAAATAATAAACATGTGTGCATTTTCTTCATATTTATTTCTGTTTTCAGTTCCAATTTTGCCGTGTTCAACCTCAATCAGTTCTTCGTAGTTTGTAATGTTTTTGTATTTATCCATTTCTGTTGTCTTTATGTTCAAAATATGAGGTCATCAATTTTTTAGCCTTGTCAAGTTCTTTTTTGGTGTTTTTTAAGTTTTCTTTTGAAAACCGTTAAAAAGCACTACTAATTTACCTTGGTCAAAACAGCAAAATATTCGGTAAATATTTGACTGGTAATCAATACGGATTTCATAGAGTCCGTTTGAACCTGTCAAGTGTTTGAGAAATTTTTCAGGTACTCGATCTACTTGTTTAAGTAGTTCAAAAACATACTGAATTTTTCCCTTTACTTTTGCGTTTTGTTTTTGATAAAATTCAATAAAGTGTGTTTCAAAGAATATTATTTCCCTAACCATGGCACAAAGTTAACTTAAAAGATAACTTTTTCCAAATTTTAAAGTGTCTTTTTAATTAAAACACAATACACTTAAAGTTGTTTGAGTCTGTACTAGAGTCGTTTAAGCCTCACCTTAAACCATTTTGTTGTGTTTTACCTCCCCGTAAACTTAGATTTTCGTTTTTCCAAAAAAGCAGTCGTTCCTTCTTCAAAATCTTCAGTTTCAAAACACTTTCCAAATTCAGAGATTTCGACGTCATACCCATTCATTCCATCTGTATAATTCGCATTGACCGCTTTGATGGCAGCACTGATTGCTAAAGAAGAATTAGATTTAATTTTATCTGCTAAGGCATAACATTTTGGCAATAACTCTTCCTGAGGAACCACATAATTCACCAAACCATAAGCAAGTGCTTTTTCCGCATCAATCATACTCGCCGTCATAATCAATTCCATGGCGCGCCCCTTCCCTATCAACTGTGTCAAGCGTTGCGTTCCACCATACCCCGGAATCAATCCTAAAGACACTTCTGGCAAGCCCATACGCGCGTTTGTACTGGCCAATCGGAAGTGTGCAGACATGGCCAACTCCAATCCACCACCAAGCGAAAATCCATTAACCGCCGCAATTACTGGCGTTGATAAATTTTCAACCACATCAAACAACAAATCCTGACCTTCTTTGGACAGTGCACGCCCCTCTTCTCCATCAAAGTCAGCAAACTCGCTGATGTCCGCCCCAGCTACAAACGCCTTTTCGCCACTGCCCGTAAGGATGATGACTTTGGTGTCAACATCAGATTCAGCAGCCTTAAAAGCGGTGTGCAGTTCAAAAATAGTAGCTTTGTTTAACGCGTTTAATTTTGTAGGTCTGTTGATGGTAATGGTTGTAATTCCATTACTAAAATCGTTTAAAATTGTATTATAATTCATCTTGAAAATATTTAGGAAAACGCACCGTAAATTGACTTCCTTCATCTATAATAGAAGAGAAAGTAATACTGCCGTTATACGTATCGATCATGTTTTTTATCATTGGCAAGCCCAGGCCCATCCCACTTGTTTTGGTGGTGAACTTGGGCTCAAAAATTCGGTCTTCAATTGCTTTTGTAATCCCAGCGCCATTGTCTTTGACTTTGATTACAACGTCCGTGTCGTCAGAAAATAGGTGGACACTAATTTGAGGCGCACGGCCCTCCGGAATGGATTGAACTGCATTCTTTACTAAATTCGTAATAATTCGAATCAGTTGAGAACGGTCAAAATTAGCAATAATTTCAGATTCATTTGAAATGAATTTAATGTCACTTACCGGAAAAATATCTAGGGACAACTCGACAACTTCAACCACGTTTAAAACTTCAAGTTTTTGAGCTGGCATTTTAGCAAAATCGGAAAAAGCCGACGCTATCGAGCTCATGGTATCTATTTGTTGGATCAAGGTTTTTGTATATTCATCTACTTTTTTGTGAATGTCTGGATCTTGTGGATCAAATTTGCGCTGAAAGCTTTGCACACTTAAACGCATGGGCGTCAATGGGTTTTTGATTTCATGAGCCACTTGTTTTGCCATTTCACGCCACGCTTGTTCCCGTTCGCTGGTGGCTAATTTTTTGACACTGTCTTCCAACTCATCAATCATACTATTATAAGATTCTACCAAAGCAGAAACTTCTAAGCTCGCCCCTTTGAGCTCAATTTTTTGGTTGCGCTTCTGTAAACGGGTCCCCTTCATTTTTTCTCGAATCGTTTGAAGTGATTTTGTAATGTATTTAGATACAAAATACGCGAAGGCTATAGCGACTAAAATCATGATGATATACGCATAACTCAATCGGATTAAAAACGTCTTAAGCTCTCCATAATTTAAAGAATCGTCATCAAAATAAGGGACGTTCAGTACACCCAACGGTTTAGCGTTGTTATCTGTAAATATCATATACGAAGAGCGATAGTCCTCTCCAAAGCGTTTGATTTTTTCAACAAATCGTTTGGACACACTTTGATTGAGCTTGTCTAAAATATCGATGGACAACTGGGTCTCAATCGTATTGTTTTCAAAATTAGGTTTCGACATTTTAACCAAGTCACCCTTTAAATCGTAGAGGTTAAAATTGACATTGTGAATATTCGCAATCTCGTATATTTTGTCTTTAAAAATTAGGGGCAAATTCTCTGTTTTAACTTCCCAAGTCGTTTCTTTTAAAACATAATTTATACTCGAAATAAGTTGAGCTTCCTTACGTTCCAAACGCAAACGGTGGTAATCCTGAGACTGCTCACTATATTGATAGATGGTCACCCCTGCAATAAGGATAGATGCGAGTACGACCAACATGATCATGTAAATAAAAATACGAGAGCTTAAAGACAACTTACGTTTGGCCATAAAAATAGACTTTTGTTAAATATAGAAAAAAAAACGAGTCCAACACATAATGATTACTCAGAACGTCTGCGTTTGTATAATTTAATGCCCAACATCAAAAGAATCGCCAGTCCAACAAGCCCCAACATTCCATAAGCCATATCAAGTGTGCTTTTTAATATCACTAAAAATACAACGGCGAAAAGAATGAGTGTCGCGCCTTCATTCCAAATCCGCATAAAATTGGAAGTATAGTTAATTTGATCGTTTTGAAGCTGCTTAAAAATAAGGTGGGTTTTGATGTGATACACAATAAGTAACACTACAAATCCTAATTTGGCATGCATCCAAGACTGCTCAAACCAGTGAGGTGCTAAGGCTAAAAGCCAGATTCCAAATAGAATCGCCAGAATCGCAGACGGCCAAGTAATAATATACCACAAGCGTTTGGCCATTATTTTTAATTGAGTCGCTAATATTTCTTTTTCTGGAGATGCCTTTTGAGACGCTTCAATGTGGTATATAAAAATACGAGGAATGTAGAACAATCCTGCAAACCATGTGATTACAAAAATCAAATGAAGCGATTTAATGTAGTTGTAAAAATCCATAATTATGTTTTTGAGATTAATTTCGTCTTGACTTCTTTATATAAAATAACGGCGGTGACTAGAGTAGAAAGTACGTCTGAAACTGGAAACGCCATCCAAACCCCGAGTTCGCCATACCATAAAGGAAGTATAAAAATAAGAGGAATAAAGAAAAATCCTTGTCGAGAAAGCGTCAATAACAGTGCCGGTACTGCTTTTCCTACGGCCTGAAAATAGGCGGACCCAATCAGTTGAATTGCTATAATAGGAGTGGCTGCAAACACCCAACGCATCGCCGTAGGTGTTTTTTCGATCACCAACGGATCCGTCGTAAACATCCGTGTAATCAGTTCTGGAAATCCAATCAACAGCACAAAAATTAGAGAGGCCATCGCTATTGAATATATAATCGCAATTCGAATGGTTTGTTTGACCCGATCATAATTATGTGCCCCGTAGTTGTAGCCCGCAATGGGTACAAATCCCTGTGTAATTCCAAAAATTGGAAACAATGCAAACATCAACATTCGAGATACAATTGCGTAGGAAGTCACCGAAGTTTCACCACCAAAATCGAATAAAATATTGTTCATCAACAAATAGGTAACACTTACAATCGCTTGTCGCGATAGCGTGACCAATCCTAAATTACTAATTTCAGACACAATCGATTTTTGTAATTTGAAATGCGGCCATGAAATTTTCATTTCAGAATTCTTAGAACTAAAAAACCAAAAAATAAATGCAAAACAAAGCACATAGGAACCCGTCGTCGCCCAGGCAGCACCCATCATCCCCAAATCCAGAACGTTTATAAAAAGAACATCCATTAATAAGTTTGACACCGATGGAATCATCATGGCATACATCGCAAATTTGGGTTTCCCTTCGGCTCTGATCACCGTATTCCCCATCATAGAAAGTGCTAGAAAAGGAACGCCGTAGAGTACAATTCTATAGTATATTTTTGCAGGTTCAAAAATGGTCCCCTTGCCACCAAAGGCTGGAATAAGATTATCAATATAAAACAATCCAAAAAACACAAGTACAACCGTCAACACGAGTGTCATTGTGATTTGATTCCCAAATGTTTTAAAAGCTTTTGGAACCTCCTTTGCCCCGAGGGCTCTCGAAATAATAGAGGAGCCGCCAATCCCAATTGACATCCCTAAGGCGGCAATAAAAAACGAAACAGGCAACACCACATTAATGGCAGCAATGGCTTGCGAACCAATCCAATGCCCCACAAAAATAGTATCCACTAAAATATTAAGCGACATGACTAAAATTCCGATTGATGCCGGAACCGCCTGTTTGATTAATAATTTACCAATGGTTTCAGTACCAAAGTCTTGTGAAGTGGATTTATGCATGCAATCTAAATTATTTTGAAGACCATTCTGTGACCCATTTCGCAAGAAGTGACACCCAAGCCGGATCGTCATTCAAACAGGGAATGGTTGTGAAATCTTTCCCTCCAACTTCATGAAAAATTTCTTCCCCTTCCATGGCAATTTCTTCAAGCGTCTCAAGGCAATCACTCACAAAAGCGGGCGTTGCAATGGCCATCGATTTTGTGCCTTCTTTCCCTAAACGTTCAATCGTTCGATCGGTATAAGGTTGTAACCATGGGTCAAACCCTAAACGCGATTGAAACGAAGTAGAATACACGGCATCCTCAAGTCCTAATTCTTCGCCCACCAAACGAGTCACTTCGAGACATTGATGTTTATAGCAATACGCATGTGCTTCAGAAGGTGTCACACAACATGACTTGTCAATCTTACAATGTGACTTAGTAATGTCACTTTTACGAATGTGACGTTCTGGAATTCCGTGGTAGGAAAATAATAAATGTTCGTACGTTTTTCCTTTTAAAGATTCTTTAATTGTATTGGACAGGACTTTAATATACTCTGGATTGTTATAAAATGGCGGTAAATCAGAGAGCGTCAATTGCGGAAAATGAGCATCTCTTAATTCCTTGGCAAGCACCAAAATTGTTTCGGTCGTGGCCATCGCAAATTGTGGATATAAAGGAATGATTAAAACCTCATCAACCCCTTGATCGACTAGTTTTTGAAGTCCATTTTTAATGGTCATCTTGCCATAACGCATGGCGAGCGCTGTGGGCAATTCGACTTCTTGTTTTAGTTTATTTTCTAAACGCTCTGATAAAACAATGAGTGGAGAACCTTCTTCCCACCATATTTTTTTATACGCTTTTGCCGAAATTTTCGGACGGGTATTTAAGATGATTCCTTTGACTAAAAGCGTTCGCGCCCATAAGGGGACATCGATCACGCGTTCGTCCATCAAAAATTCGCCTAAATATTTTTTTACATCTTTTGGGGTGGGGCTGTCTGGAGACCCGAGGTTGACTAATAAAACGCCTTTCATATTTTGGTTAATTAAGAGATTGAATGTATTTTTTGGGAGTGGTCCCGTATTGTTTTTTAAATGCTGAAATAAAATGACTGGCGGTGCTGTAACCAACTTTAAGTCCTACTTCATTGACGTTGTGAGCGCCTGATTCTAATAATTTTCGAGCGAGCTCCATTTTGTAATCAAACAAAAATCCATAGACCGTCGTGCCATAAATTTGCTTAAACCCTTCTTTGAGTTTTTTGAGGCTTAAATCAATTTCAACCGCTAAGGCCGTTAAGGTTGGTGGCTCCGAAAGACGGTTAATGATAATGTCTTTTGCTTGCCTGATTTTTACCACATTTGAGTCATCGACCAAAAAAGGACACTGTTCAATGTTTGCTTCTTCGCCTCTGTTAAAATACAAACTCAGCAACTCATACGCTTTCCCTTTGAAGTATAAAGACTTGATGGTGGAGTTTAAATTGTAATTAATAAGTTGATTTAAAACGATGGCCATAGAAGGGGAAATATGTCCATCTTTATAATATTTTTTATCCTGATTATCTTGGCTTAAGAATGTGATATAATTTGCTTCATGCGAAAATAATCCGTGAAATTTTTTAATCGAAATTAATAAGGACACAACCCAAGACGAAGGGTCAACTTCTAAATGAATAGGTAAGTCTCTTTGGGGATTGTAAAGCAATAATGAATTTTCTTCAGAAATGTTAAGGCTATAAGTGCCATTATTAAACACAAACTTACACTCCCCTTTCACACAAAAGTGAAATTGAATAAAAGAGCTATCTATTTCCTTTTCAAGGAGTTGAACTTCAGAAGTTTCATTCTGATATGTCATGACAGTAAACCCCGCCTCAACCGCTGTTTCTGAAAAAGACCCTTGAGCGGTGTTTTTTGGAGGAGACTGCATACTTTCTGAGCGGTCTTTATTTAGATTCATTATAAATAAAAATTAAGATTCGTGTTCGTTTTCATCTGCAAAAATACAAATTTTAACAAAAATAACTAAATAATAGATGCAAACCTCTAAACGACATATAAAGTTCTTCTAGCGTTATTTTTTACAAATCAAAGCGGTTATTTTTGTCGTGAAATATATTCCAAATACATTAATGGAGCAATTCAACAAATCTGCAAGTACCTATTTCTATGTGATTGGCCTCAGCTACAAAAAAGCAGATGCGAAAATGCGTGGGGAATTTAGTTTGGACCAAAACGCCAAAACAAACTTAATGCTGCAAGCCAAAGCGAGCGGTATTGAAAGTTTGGTCGCAACCTCAACCTGTAACCGTACGGAAATTTACGGTTTTGCCAGACATCCATTTGAACTTATTAAATTGCTTTGTGACAATACGCAAGGCACTGTTGAAGATTTTCAAAGTGTGGCTTATGTTTATAAAAACAGCGACGCCATTCAACACATGTTTAAGGTTGGTGCTGGGTTAGACAGTCAGATTTTGGGTGATTTTGAAATTATTAGCCAACTGAAACTCAGTGCTAAGATTTCTAAAAAACACCAATTGCTCAATGCTTATTTAGAACGGTTGATCAATGCAGTAATTCAAGCGAGCAAACGCATCAAAACAGAAACGGAATTATCTTCAGGAGCAACCTCCGTCTCTTTTGCCTCTGTACACTATATCAAAAAAACAGTAGAAGAAATTTCTACCAAAAATATTTTACTTTTTGGAACTGGAAAAATAGGACGAAACACTTGTGAGAACCTCATCAAACATACCAAAAACGAACACATTACGCTTATAAATCGCACACGCGACAGAGCAGATAAAGTGGCTGGAAAATTTAAACTTCTAGTCAAAGACTACAGTCAGTTGCAAGAAGAAATTGGAAACACCGATATTTTAATTGTAGCGACTGGAGCGCAAAACCCAACAATCGATAAGCACCTTATTCAAAATAAAAAACCATTACTCATTCTCGATTTATCCATCCCTAAAAATGTGAATGAAAATGTAAAGGAATTACCAATGGTGACCTTGGTGCATTTGGATCATTTATCGCAAATGACGGATGAAACATTAGAAAAAAGAAAGCAATATATTCCCGTAGCTGAAGGTATTATTAGCGATATAAAAACGGAGTTTGAAGCATGGGTGGACAACCGAAAGTTTGCACCCACCATCAAAGCACTCAAAGAGAAATTACAAGTATTTGCCACGGCTGAAGTGGATACCCAACGAAAAAAAATAAATGAATTTAATGAAGCACAAGCGGAATTAATCAGTGCCAACCTAGTTCAAAAAATAACCAACCACTTTGCACACCATCTGAAGGACGAAACGATCTCAAAAAATGAAAGTCTCGAACTCATCAAAAAGGTGTTTCAATTAGATTCTAAAAAACATGTCTAAAATTATTCGAATCGGTACGCGTGACAGTGCGCTTGCTCTTTGGCAAGCCAAAACCGTACAATCACAACTCCAACATTTAGGGCATGAAACGGTATTAGTCCCCGTAAAATCTACAGGAGATTTGGTCTTAAACAAGCCCATTTACGAGCTTGGTGTTACAGGCGTTTTTACACGAACTTTAGACATCGCTTTGTTAAATGAAGAGATTGATATTGCGGTTCACTCTTTAAAAGATGTGCCAACCGTGATGCCAGAAGGCATCGTTCAAGCAGCCGTTTTGAAACGTGGAAACATCAGAGATACACTCGTTTTTAAAACCAATGAAGAGTTTTTAGCACAGAAAGATGCGGTGATTGCAACCGGTAGTTTGAGACGAAAAGCACAATGGCTCAACCGCTATCCTACACATAGTATTGTAGGCATAAGAGGAAATGTAAACACCCGATTGGATAAATTAGAAAATAGCGATTGGAATGGCGCCATTTTTGCGGCAGCCGGATTGGGACGTCTTGAATTGACCCCCGAAGATTCTGTGAATTTAGAATGGATGGTACCCGCACCAGCACAAGGAGCGGTAATGATTGCGTCTCTAAGTTCAAATGTAGAAGCCATGGAAGCTTGTGCACCACTGAACCATGAAGAAACCGCAATTTCAACAAAAATTGAACGCGAATTTTTAAATAAACTAGAAGGCGGTTGTAGCGCTCCCATTGGAGCCCTCGCCTATATAAAAGAAGAAGAGATTCATTTCCATGGGATTGTTTTAAGTACCGATGGAACTAAAAAAATTGAAGCCAAACGCACCGCAAAACTCGGAGAACATTACACCCTTGTTGATGATTGCGTAGAATTTATTTTGAGTCGGGGTGGTAAAACCTTGATTGGAACCACAGCGATAGACAACGGGCCAACCACTATTTTTTCATCGAAATTATTAAGTAGAGGACAAAAAGATTTATTTAACAACGCACTTAAAGTTGAAAGTTCTGACTTTATCAAAACAGCGGCGAATAGAATCAAACCCATTCATTTAAAAGCAGCGCATAAAAATGTAATTATTACGAGTAAAAACGGCGTGGAAGCCATCTTAAATAACTGTCCTGTTGAGGACTTAAATTTTGAAACGATTTACTGTGTTGGCAGACGTACCAAACGCCTGATCGAACAGAAAATTGGACCTGTAAAACATTCAGAGAAAAATGCCAAGGCTTTGGCAAATTATCTGGTAGATTTTATTGAAGGTTCTGAAGCCACCTACTTTTGTAGCGACATTCGGATGGATGACCTGCCTACTATTTTAGGAGACAGTAACATTAAGGTTAAAGAAATTGAAGCCTACAGCACCAAGTTGGAAGCGCCTAAACTGGAGAAATCTATAGAGGGTGTTATGTTTTACAGCCCTTCTACAATTCAAAGTTTTTTACAAAAAAACACCCCAGACTGTATCGCATATTGTATCGGCGAAAGCACAGCGAAGGAAGCAAAAAAATATTTTAAAGATGTACGCGTAGCGAAAATTCCTACGGTAGAAAGTGTCATCGATCTTGTGAATCAAAATTATATTTAGACGTTATGATTAAAAACGATTTATTTTTAAAAGCATTGAGAGGCGAAACGGTTGAACGTCCACCAGTTTGGATGATGCGTCAAGCGGGACGTTATTTACCAGAATTCATCGCCATTAGAGAAAAATACGATTTCTTTACCCGCTGTCGTACGCCGGAACTCGCAAGTGAAATCACGGTGCAACCAATCCGACGCTATGGAATGGACGCTGCCATTTTGTTTTGTGACATCCTCGTGATTCCACAAGCAATGAATATTGAGGTGGAGATGAAACCTAATTTTGGACCTTATTTACCAAATCCTGTACGAACTCAAAAAGACGTTGACAATGTCATCGTTCCAGATGTGACCGTAGAATTGGACTATGTATATCAAGCGATTAAAGCGACCAAAGAATTGTTGAATGACGACATTCCTCTGATTGGTTTTGCGGGATCGCCTTGGACTATTTTATGCTACTGTGTACAAGGACAGGGCAGTAAAAACTTTGACAAAGCCAAAGAATTTTGTTTTACAAACCCAATGGCGGCGCATCAATTATTACAAAAAATTACAGATACAACAATTGCCTATCTTAAAGAAAAAGTCAAAGCCGGTGTCAATGCCGTTCAAATATTTGATTCTTGGGGTGGCATGCTTTCACCAACGGATTACCAAGAATTTTCATGGCAGTATATCAATCAAATTATAGAAGCTTTAAAAGACGATGCCCCCGTAATTGCTTTTGGAAAAGGATGTTGGTTTGCTTTGGGTGACATGGCAAAATCAAATGCTTCAGCCTTGGGAATTGACTGGACCTGTTCGGCTCGAAATGCGCGTTATTTAACGGGTGGAAATGTAACGCTTCAAGGGAATTTTGACCCTTCGAGATTGTTATCCCCTCCTGCTGAAATCAAAAAAATGGTGCATCAAATGATTAATGAATTTGGGAAAGATAAATACATTGTAAATTTAGGACATGGGATTTTACCAAATATCCCTATTGATCATGCGAAAGCATTTATTGACGCTGTAAAAGAATATAAGAGTTAATAGGTGATTGCTGAATTCAACCTAATATATAGTAAAATACATTTAAAACTACAAGAGAACGTCCATTGGACATGGAGTTATACGAATTATATCATCAAATTAAATCCCTTAAAATGAAAGATAAATTCTTTAAATACATCGAAAATTTACAAGACAGCATCACTTCAAAACTTGAAGAAATTGATGGCAGTGTATCCTTCAAAGAAGATATTTGGGAACGTCCCGAAGGGGGTGGCGGACGTACCCGAGTGATCGAAAATGGTGCGGTCTTTGAAAAAGGCGGCGTTAATATTTCTGGTGTTCATGGAAAATTACCAGCCTCTATGCAAGCTTATTTTAAGGTGGGCGATGTTGATTTTTTTGCCTGTGGTCTAAGCTTGGTCTTGCACCCAAAAAATCCGATGGCTCCCACAGTACATGCAAATTGGCGTTATTTTGAAATGTACAACGATCAAGGGGACGTCATTGATCAGTGGTTTGGTGGCGGACAAGATTTGACCCCTTATTATCTGTTTGAAGACGATGCCATTCATTTTCATCAAACCTGTAAAAATGCCTGTGACAAACACAATCCCGAGTTTTATTCCACTTATAAAAAACGCTGTGATGAGTATTTTCACAACAGCCATCGCGACGAAGCACGTGGAATTGGCGGCCTGTTTTTTGACTATTGCAAGGCCACAGAAGACATGAGTATGGAGCAGTGGTTTGATTTTGTGAGTGAAGTCGGCGATAGCTTTTTGGAAGCCTACGTCCCTATTTTAGAAAAAAGAATCCATTTACCCTATACCCCTGAAGAACGCAACTGGCAAGAAATTCGAAGAGGGCGCTATGTAGAATTTAATTTAGTACACGACAAAGGCACTCTTTTTGGCTTAAAAACAAATGGAAGAATCGAAAGTATTCTTATGAGTTTACCTCCCCATGTACAGTGGGTGTACGACCATCATCCAGAGCCAAACAGTAGAGAAGAACAATTAATGCGGGTGTTAAAAGCCCCTAAAAACTGGGTTTAATTATGTATCCAATCAAAAGAAATAGACGCTTACGGACCAATGAATCAATCCGTAGTTTGGTAAGAGAAACCATTCTTACACCAAATGATTTTTTAGTGCCTTTATTTGTTGTAGAAGGCAAAGGCATCAAGTCTGAAATCCCTTCCATGCCCAACTATTTCAGGTTTAGTTTGGATACTCTCGAAGCCGAAGTAAAACTGCTTTGGAGTTTAGGATTAAAGTCGGTACTTGTATTTGTGAAAGTGGCAGACGCACTGAAAGACAACAAAGGTACGGAAGCTTTGAACTCAAACGGTTTGATGCAACGCGCTGTAAAAACCATCAAAAATGTCTGTCCAGAAATGTTGGTCATGACCGATGTAGCACTCGATCCGTATTCTATTTATGGACACGATGGAATTGTTTCTGAGGGGATTATTCAAAATGATGATACGGTTGAAATTTTAACAGGAATGAGTTTGTCTCATATGGAGGCGGGGGCTGATTTTGTGGCTCCTAGTGATATGATGGATGGACGTATTTCGAGCATTCGTGAAGCCTTTGAAGATGATGGCTATGTTGATGCCGGCATCATGAGTTACAGTGCTAAATATGCTTCTTCATTTTATGGCCCTTTTAGAGATGCTTTGGATTCAGCTCCCGTAGATTCTAAAAACATTCCTAAGGATAAAAAAACCTATCAAATGGATTATGCCAACCGTTTTGAAGCGATGAGAGAAACCGAAATGGACATCGATGAAGGAGCCGATATTGTGATGGTCAAACCAGGCTTGGCGTATTTAGACATTCTCCGTGAAATTAAAAATGAATTTGATGTGCCTGTGGCGGCTTACCAAGTGAGTGGCGAATATGCCATGATCAAAGCGGCAAGTGAAAAAGGATGGCTCAATCACGATGCCGCAGTTTTAGAAACCACCATGGCGTTTAAGCGTGCTGGAGCAGATATTATTGCAAGTTATTTTGCTAAAGACATTGTGAAGCTCATAAGCTAACACCCTCTTTTTTTACTAAAATACGTTAATTGTTGTTTTTTATTTAGGTTTTTATTAGCTTTACAAAACCCTTAAATATCTATTATGAAAAAAACAATTCTCATGGTGGTGTGTATCCTACCGTTATTTTCCTGTGTAAAAACAGATTATAAAAACGATCGTGTTGATCCTAAAATATTCATTTCAAATCCTTTAATAACATTAGAAAATGGTGGCACCCATCCATTTGAGGTGAACTATTTTAATTATGTGGGGAAAGAGATTCAGAATCCTAATGTAAGCTGGAGCAGTAGTGATGCTGCTGTTTTAACAATCTCAGAAAATGGACTCGCTACTGGAATGAGTCTCGGTATGGCAACCGTTACTGCTACCCTGACGACTCCAGAAGAAACACTGACAATTACCAATAAAGACGTTGTGACTGTATCGACAGCTACATTAACAGAATCCATAGAATTCTTAGGAACGGTAGTCACTACAAGTAACTACGAGCTTGGAGGAAGCTATGTTTTAAAAGTACATGAGGATGAAAATGACATCCTGAGACTTTCGCTAGGCGATGATTATGTAGCCTCTACAAGTTTACCCGGGTTGTATATCTATCTTGGAAACAATCCAAACTCCATTGCAGATGCCTACGAAATTGGCCCTGTGACTGTTTTTCAAGGTGCTCATTTCTACGACTTGCCCTCAACCATTAGTATATATGATTATAGTTACATCTTATACTGGTGCAAACCCTTTGGCGTAAAAGTCGGAGAAGGTCAAATTCAATAACCCCCCCCATATTATGAAGAAATCAATTGTTTTAAGCCTACTATTCGTGTTTACCTGTCAATTTTTCACCCATGCACAATGGTTAGAAAAAAAAGGAAATGGCTATTTTAAGCTGAGTGCTTGGTCACTTGAAGCAGACCAACATTACACCAATTCTGGAAAGATAGACCCCAACGCCACACGAGGTATTTTTAATTTAAACCTGTATGGAAAATATGGTCTCTCCGATAACTGGAATGTGATTGCCTACATTCCGTTTTTTGTAAAGTCATACCAAAACCATCAAGTGTCTAGTGTCACCAATGAAACACTGCTAGAAGGCGAAGCATTTAACAGCTTTGGAGATATGGATTTGGGGATTGAATACCGCTTATTTAAAAAATCGAAGCACGCCTTTTCTACGACGCTAACCCTAGGAATTCCTTCGGGGGATAGCAAAGGGGGCAGCGATGGAAGTTATCAAACGGGTGATGGCGAATTTAACCAGCAACTTCGGTTCAATGCCGGAACGTCCTTTTCACTTTTTAAGCATTCTTTTTATGGCAAAGGGTACCTAGGTTTTAACAATAAAACTAATAATTTTTCAGATGAAGTCAAAGCTGGACTTGAGGTGGGCACTAGTTTTGTTGGAAGTAAATTATTGCTTTTACTCCGTTCCAATATGGTAAAGTCTTTGAAAAACGGCTCCTTAAACGCTTCCAACAATAATGGGAGTATTTTTGCAAACAATGTAGAGTTCATCAGTATTGGTGGCGAAGTCGCTTGGAAATTCACTAAAAAATTAGGGGTTAGCTTGGGCTACCATTCTGCCATCTCTGGAAAGGTTATTTATGCGGCTCCAAGTTATGAGGCTGGACTATTTTATTTACTAAAATAAGACGTTTGAGTGTGTCTTATTTATATTTATATTTACCGTAATCTAAACACACATAAATGAAGAAGTTCATCACACGCTTATTTATTCTCATTGCAGTGCTCATCGCGGCACTTTACATCACAGATACCGATTACCTTATAAAGGCTGTGCGTACGATATATGCCAAGGGCTACAGCACCGCATATCTCGAAGATTATAAAGAATTTGACAATGAAGTTGTTGAAAATGGGATGCCTCAACCATGGCCAAGTCATGAAGCTTATAACAGCGTCAAAGAAACGGATGCCTTAGTCGATTATCATAAATCCACAGGAACTGTTGCCTATGTAATCATAAAAAATGACAGTGTTTGGTTTGAAAACTATTACGATGGATTTGATAAAAATTCTAAAACCAATTCATTTTCAATGGCCAAAAGTTATGTGTCAGGCCTTTTAGGAAAAGCGATTAGCGATGGATACATCAAAAGTTTAGATCAGCCGGTTGGAGAATTCTTTCCTGAGTTTAGTGAAGGCTTAGCCGCTCAAATGACCGTAGGAGATTTATCCTCTATGGCTTCAGGAACCAATTGGGATGAGAAATATTATTCGCCACTGTCCATTACAACACGTGCCTATTTTGATGATGATTTAGAAAAAGTAATTTTAGGACTCAAGGTGGTAAATGAACCTGGGCAGTCGTATAAATATGCAAGTGGAGACACCCAATTATTGGCAATGGTGATAGAAAAAGCGACGGGTAAAAAACTATACGATTATCTTACAGAAAGTTTCTGGAAGCCCTTAGGGAGTGAAAATTCGACACTCTGGCAAGTAGATAGCGAAGCACACGATTTAGTGAAAGCCTACTGCTGCATTGCGAGTAACGCAAAAGACTTTGCACGCTTTGGAAAACTTTATAAAGACCATGGAAAATGGAATGGCAAACAAGTGCTAGATTCTGCGTTTGTAGCCAAATCTTTAATCCCACGATTTGCAGAAAGTCCGCAATATGGGTATGGATGGTGGCTTCAAAAACGGGGTGATAAATCCTTTTTTATGATGCGAGGCCATTTGGGACAATATGTAATTGTGGAGCCAACTGACAATGTGATTATTGTAAGGCTCGGTCATCAAAAATCTCCTGATGCTGACACACAAATTTTCTCTGATGATATTTCAGTTTACATCGAAGAAGCTTATAAAATGTTATCCGATGCTCCAAAAACTCAACCTTGAAAATCTACTATTTTTAGACATTGAAACGGTTCCAGAAACCGCTCAATTTTCAGAGCTCTCAGAAGAAAAACAACTGCTTTGGGAACAAAAATCAAAATACCAACGCAAAGAAGAGTACAGTCCCGAAGCGTTTTATGATCGTGCCGGAATTTGGGCAGAGTTTGGAAAGATTGTCTGTATTTCTGTTGGCTATTTTGCCTTTGTAAATTCGGAACGTCGGTTTAGAATCACCTCATTTTATGGCGAAGAACGCAGCCTTCTTTTAGAGTTTAAAACACTTATTGAAACGCATTTTTCAAAACCAAAACATTTGCTCTGTGCGCATAATGGAAAGGAATTTGATTTCCCTTACATCGCGCGAAGAATGATCATCCATAACATAGCATTGCCTCCAAAACTAAATTTATTCGGGAAAAAACCTTGGGAAGTGCCCCACCTTGACACCCTTGAATTGTGGAAGTTTGGAGATTATAAACATTATACTTCCCTGAAATTATTGACCAGTGTGTTGGGAATCCCCTCTCCAAAAGATGACATTGATGGCAGTGAAATATTTCGGGTGTACTATGAGGATAATGATGTTGAGCGGATTGTGACCTATTGTCAAAAAGACACCATAGCCGTGGCACAAATTATTTTAAGACTCCGTGGAGAGGCCTTATTAGAAACGGATGAAATTGCTTATATTTAAGCAATGAAACAAACACCTGTTTTAAGTATTCAAAACCTTAGCGTCGCTTTTAAATCCAATACGGGTTTAAACGAAGTTTTGCATGGCATATCCTACGATTTGTTTCCAAATGAAATTCTTGGAATTGTAGGCGAATCTGGAAGTGGAAAATCGGTGGCGTCCCTCGCGATTATGGGCTTATTGCCTCCTAAAAATAGTGTGATTAGTTCTGGTGAAATTACATTTAAAAATGAAGACATTCTTCAATACTCGCAGACACAATTAGAGAGTCTTCGTGGTCAAAAAATAGCAATGATATTTCAAGAGCCTATGAGTGCTCTAAACCCTTCTATGTGTTGCGGGAAACAAGTTGAAGAAATCTTGTTACAGCACTCCTCCATCGCGCAAAAGGAGGCAAAGAACGAAGTGATGCGTTTGTTTAATGATGTAAAAATCCCAACACCTGACGAAACTTTTAACAAATATCCGCATGAAATTTCTGGAGGGCAACAACAGCGTGTGATGATTGCCATGGCAATTGCATGTAAACCTGATATTCTGATCGCTGACGAACCCACAACGGCCTTGGATGTGACGGTTCAAAAAGACATTATTGCGCTCTTAAAAAGTCTGCAAAAAGAATCCAAAATGAGTGTGATTTTTATCAGTCACGATTTGGCTTTGGTCTCTGAAATTGCCGATCGCATCCTAGTGATGTATAAAGGAAACATTGTAGAAAGTGGCACTACAAAATCCGTTTTTAAAACCCCCAAAGAAGATTATACAAAAGCACTTATTGGCGCACGCCCAACCCTCAAATCACGTTTAAAACGACTGCCCACCATCAGTGATTTTTTATCTGACACCATTTCAAAAACGGTCATTTCAAAAAGTACTCGGGCTAAAAAACATAAAGAAATTTATAGCCAAGCACCCCTATTAGAAGTAATAAATCTTGAAAAAACATATTTTTCAAAAGCTTCCTTTTTTGGAACAAGAACTGCTTTTAAGGCGGTAGATGCCGTAAATTTTAAGGTCTATGCAGGAGAAACAATGGGACTTGTGGGCGAGTCTGGTTGTGGGAAATCAACCCTTGGAAAGGCCATTTTACAACTCGACAAAGCCACGGCTGGCACTCTAAAGTATAAAGGCAACGACATTACAAACCTCAACAAAAAAGAGTTGCGTTCGTTACGTAAAGAAATTCAGATTATTTTTCAAGATCCCTATGCCTCTCTCAATCCACGCCTAACGGTGGGAAAAGCGATTATGGAGCCCATGAGAGTTCATAAGCTGTTTAGCTCCGACGCAGAACGCAAAGCAAAAACTATTGAAATTTTAGAAAAGGTAGGACTAGAAGCATCCCATTTTGACCGCTATCCGCACGAGTTTTCTGGAGGACAACGGCAACGGATTGGCATTGCCCGGACCATCGCGGTTGAGCCGAAATTAATTATCTGTGATGAATCGGTATCTGCGCTAGATATTTCGGTTCAAGCACAAGTACTGAATTTGTTAAATGCACTAAAAGAAGATTATGGATTTACCTATATTTTCATCTCCCACGATTTGTCTGTAGTAAAGTTTATGTCCGATCAATTGATGGTGATGAATAAAGGAAAAATAGAGGAGCTTGGCGAAGCAGATGCTATTTATGAATCGCCTCAAAAGGCATATACCAAAGCGTTGATAGCGGCCATTCCGAAAGGGATGTGAGTTGTACTGAGGCTTATTTGATTTTATTGGGTTATTTGTTGGTGGATATCAAAACCTCTAATACCATAAACGCTTGAATTGCCTTCAGGATAAGTAGTTTTAGGGACTAAAAATATTTTGTGCTTTAGCTATTAGTTAAAAAATGAGGCTGTCTGGAAAGTAGAAAATTTGTCATTCTAAATTTATTTCAGAATGACAATTAACTGAAATTCAACTTTTTTTAGAATCTGAAACGAGTTCAGATTGACAAAGCAAAGCTTTTTCAGACAACCTCATATATCCTTAATTTTACTCAGGAATAAGCGTAAACCACCAATCAAACTCAACGTTTCCATCGGTTGTTTTAATTATCATTTCATTTGCTGAACGGCTGTGAATTTCATATTTATGATTTCCTCCAGCGTAATATCCAACAAAACCAAGGCCACTTAGATTTATAGTTTCTACGGCCCCGGGCGCTGTTAACGAATAATTAGCGTCGTAAGAACCAAATACATATTGTTCTATATCTGCACCGTTGACAATGCCACCAGACCCCCCTAGTTCATCAATTAAAACCTCGCGACCAAACACAAACCCATCTGGACCTACATCGTGGGTGAAGGTGCCATCTGCATTAAACGTATATCTATCGTCATACATACCTGTATCCACTTTATCTCCTGGTCCTGCGCCATACCATTCAGCATTGGCTGTTCCTCCGACAGGTCCTAATCCAAAATGCTTATCAACTTCAGAAGCTATTTTCCAAGTTCTTGAACTATTTGCGTGGAGCATTTCAAGCAAATCTACTGGCGGGTCATAAAGTGACAAAACCTCAACTTCCATGGTTCTACTTGTAGAGACTCCTCCTGTTCCATAAGCAATTACAGTAACCGCATACGTATTTGTCCCCAGTAACGTAAAACTATGTGATAGAACTCCATCTGTTTGAAGCGCCTTTACTCCTTGTATTACAAAGTGAAATGCAGTTGCATTGGTTGCTGAAGCCGTAAATTCTACAACGCCACTTCCCAATCCAGGAGCAGCAGATGCCGTTCCATCATCAATATAAGTTGCAGATATTTCAATGTTGCTCGGTGCTTTAATTTCTCCTATGGTACGATCATCTTCTTGACAGCTCATCAGAAGTGCCAAAGAAAGAAAAAGGCTTAATACGTTTTTTATGTTTTTCATAATTCTTTATTTTAAAAATTTGAATTTAATTATTTGAAATGTCATCCACATATATGGTATAATCTGCAGATCCATCTCCATTAGTCCCGTTGTCCATTATTAATACGAGGTTTAAGTAATCCACAGTTGGATTTACTCCTGTAAGTACAAATGTTAATTCTTCCCATGCATTCGCTACTGTAGTCGTCGCAGTGATTTCATCGGTTGCAACTGTGTTAGGCCAAGCTTGTGCATCTTCAAACTTTAGTAGTAATTTTAAACCTACTCTTGGAGACCATACTTTTAAAGTTATTGTGGTTGAATTAACAATAGGGAAAGGGGTGTCTATAGTGATTTTAGAACCCGCCCAAGTTTGTCCTGTTCCTTTGACCATTTTAGCCACCATTCCTGATGCGTTGCCATTTGTATCTGGATTAGCTACAACTGATATTTCTCCTCCATCAAATGAACTTAATTCTTGAAGTGCTTCAAAATCTAAAAACGAAACAACAGAAATATCATCGACAAAAATCTTAAAGTTATCTGATCCGTCACCACTCGTCCCATTGTCCATTATGAATACAAGATTAAAGTAATCCACAGTTGGACCTACTCCTGTTATTACAAATGTTAATTCTTCCCAAGCATTCGCTACCGTAGTCGTCGCAGTGATTTCATCGGTTGCAATTGTGTTGGGCCATGCTTGTGCATCTTCAAACTTCATTAGTAAATTTAAACCTACTCTTGGAGACCATACTTTTGCAGTGACTGTTAAGTTTTCTTGTAAGCTAAATGGATTGTCAATTGTGATTTTTGAGCCCGCCCATGTTTGCCCTGCTCCTTTTATCAATTGTGCAACGGTGCTTGATGCGTTGCCATTTGTATCTGGATTAGCTACAACTGATATTTCTCCTCCATCGAATGAACTTAATTGATAAGGAGGTTCAAAATTTATTGGAAATACGGATGGGCCTGGTGCAACTTGTTTAATATTATCTACATAAAAAGTCCAATCTGCACTTCCATCTCCCACAGTTCCAATATCAAAGAACCATACTAATTTTTGATACGATTGTGAGACATCAATATCGCTAAAATCAATTAAAACTTCTTCCCAAGCACTATTTCCTACGAGAGTCACTTCTTTTTCAATGAATATATTTGAAGTCGTATCATCTAAATCTTCAATTTTAAACAACAGCTTTCCACCTGGTCGTGGCGACCATACATCTAGCTTAATTATTTTTTTAGTACTAAAGTCTATCGGTGCAGAGGTCGTAATCACATTTCCGGCCCAAGGTTCTGGAGTTCCTTTAATAACTTGACCTACTTTAGACGAAATGTTTCCATTAGGGTCTGGATTATCTACAACAGCTGCTGAAGCGCCACCAAAACCAATATAGGTCGTAGAATCAAAAATTTCAAAATCAATAGGAAGTTGGGTTGGTGTAGAGATTGTAACAATTTCTGTTGCCTCAGTGACTTCTGTACCACCACTTAAAGCGACCACTTTAAGTGTATAGTCGCCTACTAAAGGGTATTCAAAACTTACTGTGCCGTCTAACATCAAAGGTGTTGGAACTTCAGCTGTATTTGAGGTGTCAAAGTACACCAAAAACGATGCTGCATAATCCGCGGTTGCAGATACATTTACTGCAAATGGGTTAGAAGCATCTATGTCGGCAGTGATTACTAAATTCTCTGGGGCTCGAAACGAAACAACGAGTTCTTGCGAAACCAAGGTTTTTAGTCCCGTAATACCCACGGCTTCAGTGGTAATCGTATATGTGCCTTCGGCATACGTATTCTCAATGTTTTCTCCTTGGTCAACAGTTACAGGCTCTGTTGTAGCATCTCCAAGGGTGATGTTGTAGAAAACGCCTCCATCAGAATTAGGTGTTATTGTCACCAATCCTGTGTTGTCTTGAGTGATGAGAAACTGGGCAGACACATTGGTTGGTGCTGCCACCTTATCAAGATAGCTCAAATCATTATCGTCTTTAGCGCAACCTATACCGAGGACTAAAGTTAAACTAAGTATATATTTTAATATTTTCATATTTATTATTTTTTAAATTTTAATATCCTGGATTATTATCCCATCGATTTCCAGACAATACGATCTCTTCAATAGGGATTGGGAAAAGTTCATTTTTTCCAGCTTGGAATCCATCGATTTCTGCAGCTGCTCTCCCTGTTCTTACCAAATCAAAGAAACGGTGTCCTTCGCCTACTAACTCTACGCGACGTTCTTTGTAAATGTCATTGGTAAGATTAGATCCTGATGATGCAGCATCAGGTAACATAGCTCTAGTGCGAACTTCATTTAAATAGCCCAAGGCTCTGGCGTCACTAATACTTCCTCTGTTTAAAGCTTCTGCTGCCATTAATAACACATCTGCATATCTAATGGCTCGGTAATTATCAGGGTTTGTAAGCGCGGCATCTCCTATGTTTAAGTCCCCTTTTCTAGCCATTATTTTTCTATTAAAATAACCTGTTTGTTCATACCCTTGATTTGCAGCATAAGAAGACCCTGGGTTATTTGCTATATATTGTTGAATGTCTAAAATTGATGTTTCTAAACGAAGATCTCCGGCTTCAAAAGCGTCAACAACTTCTTGAGTTGGCACGTTAAAACTATAGCCAGCATCAAATTTTCCAGTAGAATCTACAAATCCTCTTGGCCCATTAAAATATGAAGCGTAATTCCCTTCAAGACATTGGAAACAGTCAAAGCTTCCGCCATCAACATCAGAGTACTGAACCTCGAAAACTGATTCTATATTGTTTTCCCAATCACGTTCAAACATATTAGGATATTCTGTAGGGGTCAATAATCGATGTGGTCCATTGTTAATCAAACTTTCTAAGACTGTAGCTGCATCCGTAAATTTATCTTGATACAAATAGGCTTTCCCTAACAATGCTTCGGCAGCACCTTTGGTCGCTCTCCCAGTTTGACTTTGAACATAGGGCAGGTTGGCAGCCGCAAAAATTAAATCTTGTTCAATTAATGCATAAACTTCTGCTTTTGGTGTTCGGTCAATAGTGTATTGACCTCCAAGTCGGATGCGCTGATCAACCAACATAGGGACATCGCCCCACCATTTTACCAAGATGAAATTATAGTAAGCTCTTAAAAACCTCGTTTGAGCAATGACACTTGTTTTATTTGGAAAATCTGTTTTGTCTTGAAACTCCATAATATAATTACAACGGTTGACGGCTTCATACATCCATTGCCACATGGTCCGTAATCCTCCATCCCCCTGACCAACAGCAGAATGAATCATATCATCAATTTGCTGAATGTAAGGAGAGTCTATTGCGCTTTCGCCTCCACACAAGGTATTGTCTGATGCTATTTCTGCAAATTGAACAAATTTTGAGGTTGTTTGTAAGTAGTCATAGGCTGCAACTAGTGCATCTTGATAATCTTGTTCTGAGTTAAAAAAGGATTCAGAACTTGGGTCTTGTGGGTCCACATTTACAAAATCATCACTGCAAGAAAGCATGATAAAAATTGTAAAGAGGCTATAAATAATTTTTAAATTTTTCATAATTATTAATTAAAATTTTACGTTAACACCTAATAAAATTGTGCGAGCAGTTGGGTAAAACCCCTGGTCGATTCCGCCTCCAATAGGGGCTCCTGTACCAGCAGTTGGATCGTAACCACTGTACTTGGTCAATGTCAGCAAATTGCTTCCGGATATATAGATTCGGAGCTTGTCTAGCTTCGTGGTTTCGTCATTACTCGTAAACGTGTAGCCTATTTGGGCATTCTGTAGGCGAACAAACGAACCATCTTCTACATAAAAATCAGAAAAAGAGGTGTTTGAAGTTGCTCCCGTTGTGACTCTAGGTGAGCTATTGCTGGTGCCTGGGCCCGTCCAACGGTCTAAATACGTATTGGGTTTATTTACCAATTGCTGATTCCGTTCGTAATTACGGACGATCTCATTTCCTAAGGATGCAAAGGTGTAAGCTGCAAAATCCCAATTCTTATAATCGAACGATATATTAAGTCCCATCGTTGCCACGGGCAAGGGATTCCCTAAATCGACTCTATCATCTAAATTAATAACGCCATCTCCATTTTGATCTACAAACTTAAAATCTCCAGGTTGCGGTGCCACAGCGGTCACAGCTGAATTGTTTATTTCGGCTTGTGTTTGAAAAATTCCGTCTGTTTGGTATCCAATAAAATAACCCAACGGGAATCCTGCTTCCATTCTTGATATAGCGGGTTGCGATATTCCAAAAAAGCCCCCTTCAAGATATTCACCTTCTCCACTTACAGAAACCACTTCATTTTTTATGGCCGTCACATTGTATTTGATATTGAATTTAAAATCTTCACTAAAATTGTCTGAGTACCCGACAGCAAATTCAATACCTTCGTTTTCAACGATTCCAGCATTTACAACCGGAGCTGCTCCAGTCCCTAACAGTCCTGAGACTTGAGATTGTACCAACAAATCTTCTGTTCTTCTTTTAAAATAATCGGTTGTAATGTCCACTTTTCCATTTAAAAATCGCAGATCCAATCCTATATCCAAGGTTTTTTGTTTTTCCCACTTAATTGCTGGATTCGATATGGGGCCGCTAGCAGTTCCTATATATTCTTGATTATTAAAAAAATAAACGCCCTCTCCGTTCAATAAGGATGTGTATCTGAAATTTGGAATTCTGTCATTTCCTAAAACTCCATAAGAGGCTCTCACTTTTAATAAATCAAAAAAGTTGTTTTCGCCCATGAATTCTTCATCGGACGCAACCCAACCAATGGATGCGGAAGGAAAATATCCAAACTTATTCTCTGGACCAAACTTTGTGGACCCATCTCTACGCAGTACAGCTGAGAATAAATACTTGCCTTTATAATCGTATTGCACTCTCGTAAAATAAGATAATAATCTGGAGTCAAACGTTACGTTTCGTCCTAGGTCTTTAAATCTATCTTCAACATCAATAGCTTGGTTGATGTTTGCATTTGCAATGTTATTATCAATAATTTCAAAGCCTATTTTACCTGTAAGCTCACCTGTAGTTTTATTAATAGACGTTCCTAGAAGGACATTTAATTTATGTACATCGTTAAACGTATTTTCGTACTTTACAAAGGCATCGAAGGTGTAATCATGATAGAAGTCCAAAAGCTCTTGAACGATACTTCTCTGGGTATTAAAAACTTTTCCTATACCATAATTGTCAATTGGATCAAATATTTTATTTTCTACTTCAGCATAGCTAAATTGAATGTTTGCAGATGCCGTAAAATGATCTAAAAAATCATAGGACAATCCTCCAAACCCCAAAATTTTCATCACCTTGGTTCGATTGTATGTGTTCTCCATTTGAGCGAGGGGATTAATGACCTCAGCCCCTAAACCGTCGGCTAAGGAATAGTCGCCATTTTCATCTCTTACCGATAAATTGGGTGCCATGTTTAAGGCGTTAAAAAGGACAGACCCTAAAGTGTTTTCTATGAGGTTTCGTTTATTAGTCCTTGTTAAAGTAATCCCAGACTTAAATTTAAAATTGTCTAAGAAGTCTAAATTATAGCTTGCACTGTTTGTGAAACGGGTAAAATTGGATTTACTCCCTCCAACAATTCCATCTTGTGTTAAAAATGAACCACTATAAGAATAAGACGACTTTTCTGTACCTCCTTTAAATGCAATATTGTGATTGTGTATCGCGGCTGATTGAAAGACCTCATCTTGCCAATTGGTACCAACTCCAAAGTCAGATATATCAGTAAATGGTGGTGTACTCCCCCCATTGGCATAAGCTTCATTCACTATGAAGGCATACTCCGTCGCATTTAATACAGGTATTTTTCGAGTCGTTTCTTGAAACCCCGTATAAGCACTGTATTCAACTTTCAAAGGCATATTTTTACGCCCAGTTTTAGTGGTTATTAGAATCACTCCATTTGCAGCCCTTACTCCATAAATCCCTGCAGTCGCATCTTTAAGGATGTTCATGCTTTCAATGTCATTCGGATTTATAACACTCAGGTCTTCCACAACATTTCCATCGACTAAAATTAATGGGCGGCTATCACCGTTAGTGGAGACCCCTCTAATACTTATTGTTGAAGCCCCTCCAGGAGACCCTGAATTGGTAGTAATATTTACACCGGCCACTTGACCTTGTAAGGCTTGCTCAATACGCGTTGGCTTCAGCTTTTCAATTGTAGCATTAGACACAACGCTCACGGCGCCTGTGACTTCTTTTTTCCTCTGCGTTCCATAACCAATCACAACGATTTCGTCTAGTTGCGCCAAGTCTTCTTCTAATTGAATTGTCAATTTTGAATTATCGGTTACCACAATTTCTTTGGTTATATATCCAATATAACTGACCGTAATTGTTGAACCAATTTCAACACCCGAGATAATAAAATTACCATCAAAATCGGTAATCGCTCCCTTACTCGTGTTTTTCACAATAACATTTGCACCAGGGATGGGAATCCCCGCATTGTCATTTACATTTCCACTAACATCTATAGTTTGTGCGCTCGTAAAAGCCACAAAAAACAGTGCTAGGATTTTTAAGAACATTTTCCTCATAAGTAGTTTAGTTTTAGGTTGCAATAAATCTACATAGGAATCATTGTGTTGTGTAAATTTTTACCTATACAAAAAATATACAACGAGAAAAAAACTTCAATTGGTAAAGATAATTGAATCTAAAATACTGAATGAAAGGTACTTAAAATTTAAGACAGGTGTCTTAAGCGGTTTTGGAAACGCCTTGTGTGTAGAGACGTTGTTGAGGTGGAAAATCGTCATGTAGTGTTCTTCTATATTTCAAATGTATTGTTAAAAAGCTGATGTTCTAGAAAATTACATCAAAAATAACCTCTGAATTATTTCTATACGCTTTGTTTTCAGCACTTAAAAATGAAGCCTTGTGAGTAGCCATATTTAAAATCATAATTAATAATATTAAATTTATGTATGAGTGTAAGTATTATGGGAGGCTTTTGAGTTAAACGATGCTATAAAAATAATGTCTTAGTTATTTCTTAATAGCTTCAATAATTTTTTAGGATTTCTTCTATTATCCCAAAAAGAAATTATGATAATTTTATTTTTAGCTATTTCATAGAACAAACTAAAATGTTCAATAGAAATGACTCTAATATTCTCAAAGTCAACTTTTTTACCCATTTCCGGAAAAATTAGTAATCTATTTGCTCGGTCTTTTATCTCCCGTGAAAGTCGTTTAGAATATAAGTTACTATTGTTTTTTTTTTCCAAAACTTGAATGTATCTGTACGTTGTTTTAAAGCAGTTTCTGTCCAAAACAATTCTAGCCTAGCCATTCAGCATCCATTTTATCAACCTCAGATTGTGGAATCATGCGCCCATTAACAATATCATCTTTACCCATTTGCAACATCTCTTTCTGCTCTTTTGTTAATTGTATGAAATCTTCCGATTTTGATTCTAAAATCTTATTAAATGCAGATAGTAACTCTTCACTGTTAATCGAGAGTAGTTTATCTATAATACTTTGTCTAATTTCTTCTATATGTGTCATAATCAAAAACTATTTATATTGTAAATATAATAAAACTACATCAAAAATAATGTTTGGATTATTACTAGACGTTTTATTTTCATCATCGTAATTCAATCTAACTCCAAATAACCTACAACTCCATCTCCGGGACCACCCCATCAATAATAAGATGTCCTTCGGTCGCTTTTTGAATGGTTTCTACAGAAATTCCTGGTGCACGTTCTAAAAGTTTAAAACCGTCTTTTGTGACTTCTAAAACTGCTAAGTTGGTGACGATTTTTTTAACACATCCAACGCCCGTCAACGGAAGCGAACAACGTTTCAGAAGCTTCGACTCTCCTTTTTTATTGGTGTGCATCATCGCTACAATAATATTTTCGGCACTGGCAACCAAATCCATCGCACCGCCCATCCCTTTGACCATATAGCCTGGGATTTTCCAATTGGCAATGTCTCCATTTTCTGAAACTTCCATCGCCCCTAAAATTGTGAGGTGTACATGCTTTCCACGAATCATAGAAAAACTGGTGGCGGAATCAAAAAAACTAGCGCCGTCAAGGGTCGTAATGGTTTGTTTTCCTGCGTTGATCAGATCGGCATCTTCTTCTCCTTCAAAAGGAAAGGGTCCCATCCCTAGGACACCATTTTCACTTTGAAACTCAACTTCAATATCCTCGCGAACAAAGTTGGCAACGAGTGTTGGAATCCCAATACCAAGATTTACATAATATCCGTTTTGGACTTCTTGTGCGATGCGTTTAGCAATACCATTTTTGTCTAACATGCTTATGATTTTTGTCTTAGAGTTCGTTTTTCAATGCGTTTTTCGTAATCTTTTCCTTGGAAAATGCGTTGTACAAAAATTCCAGGAATGTGAATTTGATTGGGATCGAGAGATCCAACGGGTACTAATTCTTCAACCTCAGCTACCGTAATGGTCGCCGCTCCACACATGTTTGGATTAAAATTTCTTGCGGTGCCTTTAAATATTAAATTCCCTGCGGCATCGCCTTTCCATGCTTTCACAAAAGAAAATTCGGCCTTAAAAGCAGTCTCTAAAACATACATCTTTCCATCAAACTCGCGGGTCTCTTTGCCTTCGGCAACTTCGGTTCCATAACCTGCTGGTGTATAAATGGCTGGAAACCCTGCTTGTGCAGCACGGCAGCGTTCTGCCAAAGTACCTTGTGGAATCAGTTCTACATCCAATTCGCCTGAAAGCATTTGGCGTTCAAACTCGTCATTTTCGCCAACATAGGACGAAATCATTTTCTTAATTTGGTGTTTTTGGAGTAATAATCCAAGTCCAAAATCATCAACTCCTGCATTGTTTGAAATACAGGTGAGGTCCTTAATGTCCATGGCGACTAGTTCAGAAATTGCGTTTTCAGGTATTCCACACAATCCAAAACCACCGAGCATTAAGGTCATTCCGTTGGAGACGCCGTCGAGGGCTTCTTTTACGTCTGCTACTTGTTTATTTATCATGGTTTTAATTTAGGATAAAAAAGTACAAAAAATATTTTATTAATTGAACGATTTCACTAGAAATCGATGTCTGGCGTAATTGTAGTGGTGTCAACAGGGATCGGATCGCCCTCTTCAAGGATGGGCTCACACTCTACTTCAATGGTGAGGTCCTCGGGCGCCACAAAATCTTCTATTGAAATTCCTAATTCCTCAACTGTATAACAGCTTCGCATGTAATTTGCCCAGATAGGAAGTGCCATAGCAGCACCCTGTCCATAAGTGATTGATTTAAAATGAGTGGCTCGGTCTTCTCCACCTACCCATACACCAGTGACCAAATTGGGAACCATTCCCATAAACCAGCCATCACTTTGATTTTGTGTAGTCCCTGTTTTTCCAGCAATTGGATTTGTAAATTCATAAGGGTAACCTGTGACAATTTCTTTATAGACCGGTACATTTTTAAGCGCCGAATGGCGCAAACGTTGCCCGGAACCAAATTGTGTGACTCCTTCCATCAATTTAACCGTCACATACGCCACTTCTTTACTAAGAACATCTTTTGTTTCTGGAGCGTATTGGTAAAGTATCGTTCCGTTTTTATCTTCTATTTGAGTGACCATAACGGGAGTCGTATAAACGCCTTGATTTGCAAAGGTGGAGTATGCTGCCACCATTTCGTACACACTTAAGTCAGGGGTTCCGAGTGCAATTGAAGGCACTGCGGGAATGTTTTGTTCTACTCCTAAACTGCGGGCTAAATTGATGACGGGTTGTGGCCCAATTTCGTTCATCAAGCGTGCTGTAATGGTATTTCTAGAATTTGCCAAAGCCGACTTCAGAGTTTCAAATCCTCCATAGTTACCCCCTGAGTTTTTAGGCGACCACGGCTTCATGTTTCCATATTTCATGGCTTCAATCGTGATTTGAGATTTTGGAAAGGTATCACAAGGAGACAAGTGCAATTGATCAATGGCGGCTGCATACACAAAAGGCTTAAAGGTGGATCCTACTTGACGCTTGCCTTGTTTGGCCATGTCGTATTGGAAGTGCTTGTAATTCACGCCTCCAACCCATGCTTTTACGTGCCCTGTTTGAGGTTCCATGGACAACATTCCTGTTCTTAAAATGGACTTATAATAACGCATCGAATCTATGGGCGTCATGATGGTATCTATTTCATTGGTTTTAGCGGTCCATGAAAATATTTTCATGGGAACAGGTTTCTTAAAGGAGGCTTTAATTTCCTCAGTAGATTTTTTTAGATCGTACTTCATTTTACGCCACCGTTCGGAACGGCGCATACTTGTCTCTAACAGGCTCTTAATTTCTTCTGGTTCTAAATCCAGAAAGGGGGCGGTTCGATTTCGTCTTGGCGTATTTTGAACAAAAAACTCCGCTTGTAAATTGGCCATATGCTCCTTAGTCGCGGTTTCTGCAAAAGTCTGCATACGCGCGTCTATTGTGGTATAAATTTTCAGACCGTCTTTATAGATGTTATATTTATCTCCATTGGGTTTTGTGTTTTGTGGGGTGTTGACCCATTCTTTCATGAATCCTCGAAGGTAGGCTCTAAAATAGGTAGCAATCCCTTCCCGATGTGATTCTGGAGAATAGTTGAGTCCTAAAGGCAATTGTTGTAACGAGTCTTTAATGGTTTCTTCAAGAAATCCGTATTTAGCCATTTGGCTTAACACGACGTTTCGGCGGTTTTTGGTGCCTACAGGGTTGGATGTTGGACGCGGATTATAAAGCGATGAATTTTTAAACATTCCCACTAACATCGCAGATTCGTTAAGTGTTAAATCTATAGGTTCTTTTCCAAAATAAATTCTAGATGCCGATCGAATTCCGTCGGCTTGGTTTCCGAAATCATAGATGTTAAAATATTGAGCAATAATTTCTTCTTTGGTGTATTGGCGTTCTAAGCGTGTGGCAATCACCCACTCTTTGATTTTTTGAATCGCCGTTTCTAGTTTGTTTTTAGACCTGACGCCTACAAATAATTGACGTGCTAATTGTTGGGAAATTGTACTCGCGCCGCCGCGTTTCCCTAAAAATGCAAACGCTCGTAAAGTGCCTCGCGCATCAATTCCTGCATGGTCAAAATACCGCACATCCTCGGTCGCAATAAGAGCATCTACAAGATGCTTGGGCAATTCACTAAATGCGACAGGCGTTCTGTTGTCTTCATAATAAAACTTACCAAGGGTTTGCCCATCCGATGAAATGATTTCAGTGGCTAAATTGGTTCGTGGGTTTTCTAAGGCAGTGGTGTCTGGCATGTCGCCAAAAAGCCCAAAAGAGGCCGAAAGAAAAATGAGGGCAATCCCTAAAACAGCTGCTAAAAAACACATCCAAAACCAACGAATGGGTTTTGAAAAATCAAGAGATGCTGCCTTTTTTTTTGCCATAATATCTATTTATTTGGAGATTCAATACTAAAACCGACATCAATAATTCCTTCGAGTTGAGCAACTCCATTCGGCTCTCCCCGATGGCGCATTGCTTGTTGAATCTGTATTTTATAGCTGCCTTCTTCACTAAACACAAAAGAATCGTCAAAACCTTTGAACCAAAGTTTATGTTCTTTTACAGATGTAAATCCAGAACCTAGAAGTTCCCCGTTTGGTTTCGCCATGAGATACTCTAAAGTGTCTTTTGTCACTTTTCCGTTTGGGTAATCTAACTCGACGATCAAGAATAAATTACTAAATTTATAATCAGTGGTCGTTCTTAAATTAACGAATAAGTTATAAGGGTTTATAGTGTCGGGGGCTATAAAATCGTAACTAATTACTTGTTGTTTATCCCAACGGTCTGAAATAGATGTATAGCGGTCAAACGCTTTGTTTTGCTGACATGAGAATGCTACAAAAGCAAAAAGAAGGACCCATAATACTGATTTACTTTGCATTGTTATTTTGAGGTCTAGGTTTTCTGTTATTTCTATTGTTCCGGTTGTTGTTTTTACGTCTGTTGTTGTTTTTACGCTTTTGATTTTTAGGGGCGTCAAATCGTGTTAAACTGTCTTGACCTACAACGTTTTCAAAATCTGCTTTAGTATCTTCAACTAATTCGACTGCATAATCTTCTAAACTCGCAACCTTTTGGTTTTTAGTATTCAGAGCAATAATCTCGTTGGCCTGAGTGGTGGTTAGTTTGTGCCAATTCATCCATTCTCCTTCGTAAGCATACCACATATGTCCTTTGAAAATATCTGTTTTTTGACAAACAGCGGTCCCTTTTTCTGTTCTTAGTTTGACTTCTGTTTTTGGAAATGCTTTTAAAGCATCTAAATAGGAGTCCAATTCATAGTTTAAACAACACTTTAATTTCCCACACTGCCCTGCTAATTTTAAAGGGTTTAAGGACAGTTGTTGGTAACGCGCTGCGGAGGTGTTTACCGATCTAAAATCGGTCAACCACGTTGAGCAACATAATTCGCGCCCACAAGACCCAATGCCTCCAAGTCGCGCTGCTTCTTGTCGCAAGCCTACTTGTTTCATTTCGATGCGGGTTCTGAATTCTCTTGCAAATAATTTGATGAGTTCTCTAAAATCTACCCGTTCATCGGCTGTATAATAAAAGGTCGCCTTGCTGGCATCCCCTTGAAATTCAATGTCAGAAATTTTCATTTTTAACCTAAGGTCAATCGCAAATTGTCTTGCTTTGACTTTCATGGCATCTTCTTTGTCTCTGGCTTCAATCCAGATGTCAATATCTCTTTGAGAAGCTTTTCGGTAAATTTTAAAAACTTCTTCTGGGTTTTCAGAAATTTTCTTTCGTTTCATTTGAACCTTTACCAATTCACCCGAAAGGGTCACCATGCCAATATCATGTCCAGAAGCGGCTTGAGTTGCCACTACATCTCCGATACTTAGGGTTAAATTTTCGGTGTTTTTATAATATACTTTCCGTCCATTTTTAAAACGAACCTCTACCCAATTAAAAGGAGTTGCGCCATTGGGGAGGGTCATGTTCGCAAGCCAATCAAAAACCGTTAGCTTATTGCAGCTATCTGTTCCACATGTTCCATTATTTTTACAGCCTTTTGGCTGACCGTCTTTCCCTGTTGAACAGCTTGTACATCCCATAATTTATATATATTGAATTTGTCAATGCATGAGCATTACAAATGCGTGTTAACTCTATGATCTAAAACGTAAATATAAGATTATTTAAGGACTTAAAAAATGAGGTGAGCGCTATTTTCTGAACTTATGAAAACTTAAGCGGTTCTCTTAAATTTAAGAATGCTAGGGCTTAGCGAGTGTCGCAAAAATATTTCTCAAATCTTTTTTGTAAGGCAAATGATCTGCACGGCCTTTTTTGAAAATATCATTGCTATTGCCTTGTCCTTTTCGGAGTGCTTTTTGCTCTTCATACGACATGTGGATGGTGGCTATACAATTCGAAGAACAGCAGTTTTCCATGCTTTCTTTACAAGAATCACATTGAATAAAAAGTAAATGACAGGCATCATTGGCACAATTCACATGAATGTCTGCGGGTGCGCCACACTGGTGACAGCTCGCAATGACATCGTCCGAGATTTTTTCGGCACGGCGCTGATCAAACACAAAATTCTTTCCAATAAACTTATTTTCAATTTTTGCATTCCCAACTTGTCGGGCATAGTTAATAATCCCACCTTCCAATTGGTATACATTTTTAAAGCCTTTATGCTTGTAATAGGCACTGGCTTTTTCACAACGGATTCCTCCAGTACAGTACATCACCAATTTTTTGGTTTCTTTATGATCCTTGAGGTCTTCTTCTATTAAATCCAAAGATTCTCTAAAGGTATCCACGTCAGGAGTGACGGCATTTTTAAAATGACCGATTTCACTTTCATAGTGGTTTCGCATGTCCACTACCACCGTGTTTTCATCTTCAATCAATGCATTGAATTCTGAAGCGTTCACGTGTATCCCTATGTCTGAAGGGTCAAAAGTGTCGTCGTTCAAACCGTCTGAAACAATCTTATCACGCACTTTGACTTTTAGTTTTAAAAACGAAAATAAGTCGTGTTCAATCGCGACGTTCAGACGGACATTTTCTAGAAAATCAATGGTGTCTAAATGGGTTTTAAACGCCTCAAAGTTATCGGCAGGAACTGAAAGCTGTGCGTTAATCCCTTCTTGTGCGACATAAATCCGCCCTAAGACATCCATACGATTCCAAGATAGAAATAAGTGGTTTCTTAACAACTCGGTGTTGTTGATTTTCGAATATTTGTAGAAAGAGATCGTCAAGCGTTCTTTGCCTGCCTGTTGGATGAGGTCCGCTCTTTCAATATTGCTTAACGTATTGTACAGTTGCATGCTATACTAATTTTTAAGTTTATACTAATTGAACTGCAAAGGTACTCATTTTTAGAATACCTCAGTAAAAGAGGGTTAGAAAGCGTTTCATAAATATTACAAAAAGGTTCGTTAAAATTTTCAAACTTTCCAAAAGATATCTTATTTTAGCAAGAAGAAAGAACTAGATACAAAAAGACTTATGAGCAGCGAAAAAGATGCAAAATTAAAAGCCCTCCAGCTTACGTTAGACAAACTTGACAAAGCGTATGGCAAAGGCACCGTAATGAGAATGAGTGACGCCCCTGTGGTGGATGTGGAGGTTACCTCTTCAGGATCTTTAGGATTGGACATCGCCTTGGGCGTTGGAGGTTATCCAAGAGGTCGTGTGATTGAGATCTATGGTCCTGAGTCTTCAGGTAAAACAACCATGACCTTACATGCAATTGCTGAGACCCAAAAAGCGGGTGGTATTGCAGCTTTTATTGATGCAGAACACGCCTTTGACCGTTTTTACGCTCAAAACTTAGGAATTGATATTGACAACCTTATTATTTCTCAGCCCGATAATGGCGAGCAAGCTCTTGAAATCGCCGATAATTTAGTGCGTTCTGGAGCCATTGATATGGTGGTGATTGATTCTGTAGCGGCATTGACTCCAAAAAGTGAAATTGAAGGAGAAATGGGCGATTCTAAAATGGGACTTCATGCCCGTTTGATGTCTCAAGCTTTAAGAAAACTAACAGGGTCTATTAGTAAAACTAAATGTACGATGATTTTTATTAACCAATTGCGTGAAAAGATTGGTGTGATGTTCGGGAATCCTGAAACGACTACGGGTGGTAACGCCTTAAAGTTTTATGCTTCTATTCGTTTAGACATTCGTCGTTCGACACAAATAAAGGACAGTGATGGAAATGTTTTAGGAAATAAAACACGTGTGAAAGTTGTGAAAAACAAAGTGGCACCGCCGTTCCGATTGGCAGAATTTGACATTATGTATGGTCAAGGCGTTTCTAAAGTAGGAGAGATTTTAGATGTGGCTGTAGAACATGAGATTGTTAAGAAAAGTGGCTCATGGTTTAGTTATGAAGATACAAAACTGGGGCAAGGTCGTGATGCTGTAAAGCAAATGATCAAAGACAATCCAGAATTGATGGATGAGCTAGAAGCTAAGATAAAAGTAGTTTTGAAAGGAGAGGCTTAAAAAAAATAGCTTAATTTAAGGAGGCTGTATAAAAAGTAGAAAAACTGTCATTCTGAACCTGCCTGACGGTAGGCAGGTTTATTTCAGAATCTCAAAATGTTGAAAAACAATAATGATGAGAAGCTGAAACGAGTTCAGCTTGACAAGAAAAAAAACTTTTCAGACAGCCTCTTTTTTATGCCTTTAAATCTGCTTCCAAAGAATTTGAAATGAGACTAAAAACTTCTTCGCTTAGTTCCTTAGTGTCCTCAATTTCTAAGTGTTCTGTAGAGATGGTTGGGTGTACTTGTACCCGCATTTTTCCAGGACTTCCACTAAAAAAAGTATAAGACAAGCGTTTTTTATTGTCAAAAAATGTCATGGGTACTAAAGGTACTTTGTGATTGATTGCCAATCGGAATGCCCCTGCTTTAAAGCGGTCTAAAACAACGGACTCTTCTGGTACGCCTCCTTCTGGAAAAATACAAATACTAGAGCCTTGTTTGATGCGGTTTTGAGCACGTATAAAAACTGCTTTTCGGCTTTCTGGACTGCTGCGATCGACTAAAATACAGGTGCGTTTGTAAAAGAATCCAAAAATTGGAATTTTAGCCAATTCTTTTTTACCTATAAACACAAAGGGGTGGTTCTTAAACGCTACCAACATCAGCATGATGTCTGCCATGGAGGTGTGGTTGGCTACAAACACATAACTCTGCCCTTTGACGAGGGGCTCTGAGTGTTTCACGGTCCAAAAATACCCCATTCCGACAAGGATGCACTTGGCCCAAATGCGCGCAAGCCTGAAAAACATGGGGTACCATTTTTGTTTTAATACGGACAAAAACAAAAAAGGAAACATGATGAGAATTGGCAATGTGACTAGCATATAGAACCAAATTCTGTACAAAACCCATAACGGATATTTTATAATTTTCATGAAATTCAAAACTACTAAAAAAATTGAGCCGTTGGACAAAAAAATGATTTTACTGCTATTCAGAAAAAACAGAACGCTAATTTAGGGATGTTTTCAGTTAAAATTGACGCCTATCTAGCCGCAATTAAATAATTTTTGCTACATTTATCTCGGATTTAGACCTCAAATCTGATTCTTCTATTAACCAATTCAACTTTCAAGTAAGATATTAAGTGACTGTAGTTACGCAGCGGTGTATGTATGCGGTGTTTTTAAAAATGAAACGTTTTGCGATTCAGCCTAAATAGACTATATAGAAACCATTTTTTTTAAATAAAGTGAAATGAAAATTCATGAGAAATACACAGAAGCTTTAAAAACATTTACCGGATTTATAACTGTTTTCGAATGGGCGCAGAGAGTAAGTGAACTTTATCCCGATTTGTTGGTAAAAGCTGAAAAAGAAGCTCAAGCTCAGAAACAAAATACAACGGGTTTACGCGAAATTGCTGCAAGAATTTCATCACGTTTATCATCGGGTAATTTTAAAAATGTATTAATCGATGATGGCGAACGTCCACGCAAAGTGAAATACATAACTGTTGAAGAACAGCAAAGCAATCAAGAAAAAGAATTAAATGATGATATTGAGCCAATAACACGTATTGAAATAATCAATCAAGCTAAAGACAAGTTGAAAATTTTTGAGATTTACCGTTTAGATGAATTTAAAAATATTCAAAAAGCTTTTAAAGATTATTTTAGTTTAGACTTCGAACTTGACCATGCAAAAGCACTTTTGGGTAAAGAAAATCAAGGTAGTCATCATCCTGACAATATTCAATTATTGTTGAAATACCATAATGGTAAAAAGAATAATAATTCATGGGAACGCTTCGACCTTGAAGCGCAAGAAAACTATATCAAAGATTCTATTAAGTTGCAAAGTAACGTGGCCGATAGCTTTGATATTAAATTAGACAACACAATACTTTCTCAACTTTTAAGCCGCTTAAAAGCTGTATTTTAACGAGCCCATCTCCGTAAAGTTTGACTGCGTCGAATCTTTGATTTCCTGACTTAGCGGGACATAAAAAAATATTAAATACGTGGCTCAAAGTCGGAGACTTTGCAACTGGGGGGACTTTGCAAATCGAAAAATCAATCCATATCAATTTTGTTTAGATGCTTCCAACTCATTAAGTTACCATAGGCTAAATGATCGCTTTCATTCCCCGCATACACTAAATAGGAATTCTCTTTTGAATTGTCCGATAATTTATTCCAATAATTCATGTGTTTAAAGTGTTCCTTTTGATAGGTTTTACTGGATTTTATTTCAATAGGAATTAGCGAATTTGCTTTTTCTATAATGCAGTCTATTTCTTTGCCATGATGATCTCTCCAAAAATAAAGATTGGAGGTTTTTGCATTATTGAAACGCTTTTTTAGGAGTTCCGTTAGAATAAAATTTTCAAATAAATTCCCTTTTGCAAAGTGCATGTCTAATTCATTCACAGAGTTTATTTGCAATAAATTACAGGCCAAACCCGTATCGTAAAAATAAAGTTTTGGGCGTTTGACGAGGCGTTTATTGAAATTTTTATGATGTGGTTTTAGGGTATAAATAATATAACTTGCTTCTAAAATAGACAGCCATTCTTTTGCTGTATTGCTGGCAATACCTACATCCGATGCTAAAGAATCAATATTTAGAAGCTGCCCAATTCTACCAGCACATAAGCTTAAAAAACGACTAAAATTTGATAAGTTCCCTATGTTTTTGATGCTTCTGACGTCTCTCTCTACATAGGTTTGTATGTAATCTGAGTAGAATAGTTCTGGGGGAATGCCTCTGTCATAAATTCTTGGATACATTCCTTTAAACACAAATTCTAACGGATTTTCATTCCAATGGTTAGAGTCTTTCAATTCATCGGTAGAAAAGGGTAGTAATTTTAGAATGCCCGTTCTGCCAGCCAAGGTTTGATTTACTTTTTCTAACAACAAAAAATTTTGAGAACCTGAAAGCACAAATTTTATAGCGCTGTTTTCGTCGATTATTCCCTGTAGATATGAAAACAGTTCTGGGACGTTTTGTATTTCATCAAAAATGGCGCCTTTAGAATAGTTGCTTAAAAAACTTTTGGGGTCCTCTTGTGCTCTTTGTCTAATATCTGGCGTTTCTAATAATACATAAGGCAACTCTTTAAAAACATCTTTTATTAAGGTTGTTTTACCAGATTGTCTAGGGCCCGTAACTGTTATAATCTGATAATAGTTACTAATCTCTAAAAGTTTCTTTGTGATTTCTCTTTGTATCATGCAGCAAAGTTACAAAAAACTGTACAATTATGCAATTGAATTGCAAAACTGTACAGTTTTGGATGTGTTGTTTTTCTTTTGTTGATGGTGTTGGCAAGTAAAAAAGCGCTAAACCGTTACACGAATCACAAAATTTTAGAAGCACCTTTTTTGAAGTTATTATAAAAGTTTGTACATTGAACTGAAATTTAGACCCCCAAATCGCAATCTTCACAATCAATAGAACCGAGAAAGCGATTATCCCTGATCCACAAAGTTTGACTGCGTAGAATCTTCGATTTACTGACTTAACAGAACATAAAAAAATGACAAATAAAACGATTGATATAAATGAATTCATAATAAGAAAATATGTGGAATCACTGCGGTCAGAAAATATTGATATTCGAGAACAAATTGATATTGGATACTCCTATGATGGAAAAATAGTAATCCTAAATGAAATTAGACCTGTCTGGAATGACCCAAAAAAGAAAGAGCAATTTGGATTTGCAAAAATTCGATATTACAAATCAAGAAATAAATGGAGTTTATTTTGGATGAGAGCAAGTGGAAAATGGGAGATTTACGAGCCATTTCCAGAATCTTCTCACTTAGAAAAAATAATAGAAATTATAAAAGAAGATAAATACAGTTGCTTTTTTGGATGATCCTAAACAAAATATCGTTAAAAATATCGCACAAGAATTAGATTGTGGATTTGACTGCTATTACAATTCAAAAACAAATGAAATTATAGCAATCCCAAGCTTTTCGCAATTTTTGGACGAGGAGCATTTTAAAGAAGCTTTTCAAACCGATTTACAAAAAATTAAAAAGAGTCCGTCGGATTTTATAAAATTTGAAGCCTTGAGAGGTTTTGAGTCATTTAAAATTATGGAATTATTTGTTGGTCAGATAACTGATAAAAAACTTAAAACAGAGTTGAAAACTATTTTGACGAGTAAGAAGCCATTTCAGAATTTTAAACATAAAATCGACCAGTCTAATTTCAGACAAAGTTGGTTTGAATTTAAACAAAATGTGCTGGAACAAATAGTAGAGCGTCAATTAGACAGTGGCATAGCACCTAGATAGAACCCCCACACTCAAAACTCCTAAAAATATTGAGGGATTGCCTCAAAAAAAGTACCTTTGCTTTTCATTCGGATAAAAAATAGAAAATGGCAAGAATTTTAACAGGCGTACAGAGTACAGGCACCCCGCACTTAGGAAATATTTTAGGTGCAATTGTTCCTGCAATTGAAATGAGTAACGACCCAAAAAACGATTCTTATCTATTTATTGCCGATATGCATTCGCTCACTCAAATTAAAGATGCGAACACACTGCGACAAAACACCTATGCCACGGCCGCTACTTGGTTGGCGTTTGGCTTGGACATCCAAAAAACAGTCTTTTACAGACAAAGCGATGTACCGCAAGTCACGGAGTTGTCTTGGTATTTAAGCTGCTTTTTTCCGTTTTCTCGATTGGAATTAGCCCACAGTTTCAAAGACAAGGCAGACCGCTTGGAAGATGTGAATGGCGGGTTGTTCACCTACCCAATGTTGATGGCTGCAGACATCTTGCTGTACGATGCCAATATTATTCCTGTGGGGAAAGACCAGCTCCAACACATTGAAATGACCCGAGATGTGGCCTCTAGAGTGCACTCTAAAATAGGCGAGGTTTTTGTCATCCCTGAAGCTAAAATTCAAAAAGAAAACATGCTCATCCCAGGACTGGATGGACAAAAAATGAGCAAGAGTAAAGGCAATGTCATTGATATTTTTCAAACGGATAAAGCCTTGCGAAAACAAATCATGTCCATTCAAACCGATAGCACAGCGCTTGAAGCTCCAAAAGATTGGGCAAGCTGTAATTGTTTTGCCATTTATAAGCTCGTAGCTTCAGAGGCGCAAATAACGGAGATGAAACAAAACTACGAAGCAGGTGGTTATGGCTATGGCCATGCAAAACAGGCGTTGTTTGAACTGATATGTGAGCGATTCTCCGAACCAAGAGAGCGTTTCAATTATTATATGTCCAACCTAGAAGAAATAGACCAAGCCCTCTCCATAGGCGCTAAAAAAGCCGCCGCTGTGGCTGATGCTGTTTTAGCACGTGTTCGTGAGAAAATAGGCTACTAAACCAACTCAAATTGTTTTCCGGGCAGGGGTCGAGAAACACCTTTTAATTCCAGATTTAATAATAAATAAGCCGCTTTAGAGGTGGGCATTTCGCATGCGATCGCTATAATATCCAAGACAGAGGTTCCTTCTTTTTTTAAATAGTTATAAATAATTTTCTCGTCGGAATCGAGTTCTACAAACAACTTTTTTTGGATCACTTTTTTTTGGGTTTCGAGCGACCAGTTTAGGATATAAGGAATGTCTGCTGGATTAGAAACCAAATGTGCGTTTTTAGTTTTAATCAAATTCAGACAGCCTTGACTTTGACTGTCCGTAATGCGTCCGGGAAGCGCAAACACCTCTCTATTGTAATCAAGAGCCATCGTCGCTGTAGCCAAACTCCCTCCTTTCTCAGCAGATTCAATCACAATTGTGGCCTCACTCAATCCTGCAATAAGACGGTTGCGTTTTAAAAAATTAGAAGGATCCATCATCGCTGTACTCCAAAAATCGGTTACAAACCCGCCTTGGTTTTCTATCAAATTTCGATATTTGAGATGTTGTTTTGGATACGTATTTTGAAGGCCTTGCGCCATACAGCCCACCGTTTGCAGTTGGTGTTTTAATGCTGCTTTATGCGCCGCAATATCTGTTCCATACGCAAATCCAGATACAATAATGGGGTTGAAAACCGCGAGGGTTTCAATTATTTTTTCACACTGCGCCAGCCCATAAGTCGTGATTTTTCGGGTGCCAACAACACTAATAATGGGCTGTTTGTCCCAGTCAATACTTCCTTTTTGAAACAACACAATGGGGCCATCAATACAGTGTTTTAGTTTAAACGGATAGTTAGAATCTTCAAAATACAACCCTTGAATCGATTGTTTTTCTATAAAATCAAGCTCTTTTTCGGCCGCTTTGAGATATTTGGAGACACTGATATTTTTGATGGTATGCGTGCCGATGCCTTCAATTTTCAAAAGGTTGACTTTGGATTCTTTAAAAACCGCTTCGGGGCTTCCACAGTGATGAATCAGTTTTTTGGCGGTAATATCACCAATATTGGGCACGGCCTGCAAGGCGAGGGCGTACAGTAATTGAGGCGTGTTCATAGCATTTTCGATTTGAGCTTTTGGGCAATAAGCTGTTCAAAAGTAATGAATTTTTCATTTCATTGGTTGCCTTAAATTCAAGCTTTAACAGACTCCCTTTTTTATTTTGTTATTTTTCTATAAATTTGTTAGAAGAAAAACGAATTATACATTAATCAAGCCCACAATGATAAAATCAGGAAATCCCGCCCTCAGCAAAAAAAGTTTTGAAAACTTAAAATCTACCTCAAATGAAGTGATGACCCTTGATGGTGCCGTAAATAAAACCGCTATTAGTATGGGAATCTTATTGTTTGCGGCCTATTATACCTATAGCAATGCGATTATGGATTATGTGCTTATTGGCTCTATTGGAGGCTTGGTCGTCGCGATTGTAACGATCTTTAAAAAAGAATGGTCACCGATTACGGTTCCAATCTATGCGGTTTTAGAAGGATTGGCACTTGGTGGAATTTCTAAAATGTATGCAGATGCATTTGAACCTGGCATTGTTCCTCAAGCCATTTCACTTACTTTAGGAATTTTGTTTGCGCTTTTATTCGCTTACAAAACAAAAATAATCCGAGCAACAGAGAATTTTAAATTAGGCGTATTTGCAGCAACCGCTGGGATTGGTGTGGTCTATTTAATTAGTTTTTTAATGAGTATGTTTGGAGGGAGCGGTTTGCCAATTATGGATCCTACAAATGCCTCCATGTTAAGCATTGGTTTTTCTCTTTTTGTGGTCGTTATCGCCTCCTTAAATTTAGTGATGGATTTTGACTTCATTGAACAAGGCGCGGCGAATGGCGCTCCAAAATACATGGAATGGTATGGAGCGTTTGGGTTGTTGGTAACACTTATCTGGTTGTACCTTGAAATACTCAAATTGCTTGGAAAACTGAGCTCTCGAAAATAAAAACTTTGATATTATAAAAAAAAGACTTTTTTATGATGAAAAATTTTCTAACTTTGAATTTATGCAACTAAGTCAGTACATCAGCGATTTACTATACCGCTATGAATGCGTTACACTCCCTCACTTTGGAGCGTTTTTATCGCATCCAATATCGGCGAGAATTAATGAGGCTACGAGTGATTTTTATCCGCCACAGAAACAGTTGTCATTTAATGGACAGCTTCAATCTAATGACGGCCTTCTGGCTTCCTATATTTCTGATGTAGAAAACATTAGTTTTGAAGGTGCTACTCACAAAATTGAGCAACAAGTTTCTCAATTAAAATCACGTTTAGAAAAAGGAGACACTGTTGAGTTCAATCATATTGGAGAATTAACCGCTTCTGAAGAAGGCAAAATCTTGTTTGTACCGGCTGACAGTCTCAATTATATGACCGAGTCTTTTGGCTTGGCTTCTTTTGTATCCCCTTCTGTAGAACGACAAGCGCATCAAGCGGTTGTTCAGAAACTAGAAGCTTCGGGTGCGATTGCCTTGGCTCCTAGACGTAAGTCTGGATTATACATGAAATATGCAGCCATTGCAGTACTGGCACTTGGCTTGGGTGGATCTATTGGATCTAATATATACCTTTCTCAAATTGAGCAGCAAAACAATGTAGCACAATCTACCGCCAATGCAACCTTAGACACTAAAATACAAGAAGCTACTTTTGTAATTGACAATCCATTGCCTGCTGTCATGGTGAGTTTAAAAAAACAAAGTGGCGATTTTCATATCGTAGCTGGAGCGTTTAGAGTGAAAGCAAATAGCGAACGAAAATTACAACAACTGAAAGCTTTGGGCTATAATGCACGTTTGATCGGTGTCAATAGATACGGTTTACATCAGGTTGTGTATGAAAGCTTTGAAACTCGAAAAGACGCTGAAAAAGCATTGTTCAAAATTAGAAAGGCAGAAAATCGTGCCGCATGGTTGTTGATAAAAGACATTCCGTAATACACTTCAATTTTATTAATATTCAATTCCGTACAGCCTTCTGTACTTTACACCCTTATACATTTTAACTCTATGGAATCTAAACATCCTAAAGACTCAAAAACAACCATGACCGACTTGGTACTGCCAAGCGAAACAAATGCAATTCACACCCTGTTTGGAGGCGAATTGTTAGCGCGAATGGACCGTGCGGCCAGCATTGCTGCGGAGCGTCATTCCGGTGAAATTGTAGTGACAGCTTCTGTGAATCATGTAGCATTTAAACATGCCGTTCCTTTGGGAAGTATCGTAACCGTTGCAGCCAAAGTCACACGTGCATTTAAAAGTTCGATGGAAGTGTACATTGATGTTTGGGTAGATGACAAGAAGACTGAAACATCTGTAAAAGTAAACGAAGCTATTTTCACGTTTGTGGCTGTAGATGGTCACGGAGTTCCTGTTTCAATTCCACAATTGGTGCCTGAGACGAAAGAAGAAATTCAACGTTTTGAAGGTGCTTTGAGACGCAAACAATTGAGTTTGGTCTTAGCCGGAAAAATGAAGGCACAAGAGGCAACGGAACTAAAAGCCCTTTTTAGCTAAGAGCTTATAAACGGTAAATCCACTGTGAAGGGTTTTGTATCGAACTGTCCTTATAGATCCCAAAACTAAGAATGGATTCCCCTGAGGCTTTGTTGGTAATCACCTCTCCAATCACTTGTTTTGTGGTCACCTTATCTCCTTTTTGAACATAAAATTTAGACAGGTTTTTATAGACGGTAATGTAATTTCCGTGTCTAATCATGATGGTGTTGTTTCCGTTTTTTGGGGTCATAATACCCTGTACAACGCCTTCAAACACGGCACGGACTTCCTCGCCTATATTAGTTGCAATTCGGACGCCATTACTTTTAATCGTTAAAGATCGATCGATCGGAGACGGATTATTTCCATACCTTAATTTGACCACTCCATTGGCAACAGGCCATGGAAGCTTGCCTTTATTAGAGGTGAAATTTGCAGCTAAAATCTTTTGCTCAGGAGTCAATGAAAACACTTTTGATTTTGAAGATTTCCCTGCTTTTTTATTGGAAGCTGCGATAGCGGCTTGAATAATTTTCCGAATTTCTTTATCAATCTTATTCGATTCCCGTTGTTTGGTTTTTATCTGCGCCGTAAACTTGGATAAATTATTTTTAATGTCTTTAATCAAGGTGTTTTGCTGTGTGCGTTCTTTGTCAAAAATCGACTTAGCCATTTTATTCTCTTCAATAAGCGTTTGCTTGTTCTTTTTTTGAGTGACAAGTTCAATGTTTAGCTGTTGCATTTTAGCCGTTTCTGTCTTGATCAACTCCGCTTGAAGCTTTTGATAATTGGCGTATTGTTTTATATACTGTAAGCGTTTATAAGCTTGTTGAAAATTGGCGGACGACAGTAAAAACATAAGCTTACTTTGATCGGCTCGGCTCTTATAGGACTTGACAATCATTTTCGCGTAATCAGCTTTCAAAGCTTTGAGCTTCGCTCTTAGTTTCGTGATTTTTGTTTGATTGCTGTTAATTTCTCGCGTTAATAAATTGGCTTGTTGGTTGGTAATACTGATAAGATTTTTTCTCACTTTAATCTTAAAATCCAAATCTTCCACAACCGATAGCACCGATTTTTGTTCCTTTTTACCTTCAAACAACAAGGCACCTATTTGTTGAATCTCACGGGTCAGTTCGCGGCGGCGTTCTTCTAATTCTTGCTGCTTCTTACTTTGAGAAAAGCCACTAAAATGCAGCATTAACGTCAGTAAAAGGATGCTTAAGGTAAAACGTGCGCTGGTTGGTTTCATTTTAATTCAATAGCTTTAAATCCTTTTGGGATGTTAAAAGGAAATCGTAATGGTTGATCCAAACTTACGGATTTTATATTCAAATTTAAGGTCGTTTGTTCATTCGTATTGGTTGCCGTGATCGCCATATTTTCAGGAAGAACCAATCCCGCTACTTTCTGATAGGATTGGTACTGAATTTTTAAGACGTTTTGTTTCAATGATTGACTTAATAACTGAGCATCCAATTTAAAATACGTGGGGTTGATTAAATATAACAAATCAAAAAGTGCATTGGGCTGTTTGGGTGTTAGCATATACGAATTTGGATGGGTCTTCTTTTTGAATTCCTTGGGTTTCAAATTAAAAATGGCTTCGCCTAAAAGTAAATTTTGAAGATTTTCAAACTGAAGGTCGGCTCCTAAAAACTCACTAATTAAGGCATAGTCACCATCAAAATAGGTGTTGTCTAATTTGTTGTAAAAACGCACACGGTCTGGGGTTATTTTAACCCGTACCATATTCAGAAATGCATTGACCCAAATGGTCTTATCATTCTCCATTCGCAGTGTCAAGGTGTGTGTTTCAGAACGGTCGCCTTGGATGTACTCCACTTTTAATCGGCCCTGTAAGGTGTTAAATTTAGACTGAAGTTTATTGTGGTTTTTAACGATTTGCTTCACGGACATCTTTGAATCCAAGGTCTCAGAAGACTGAACTATTTTCGTGCTTTTACACCCCAAAAAAAGAAGGGTTAAAACGATGCTGTATGTAAAATTTTTCAACTGTTTCATTAATTATTTTCTAATGCCATTGCTTTTTTAGTAAACGCTTCTGACTCTTCAATATTACCTTGTAGCTCAAAGGCAGTGCTGAGTTGTTTGTAAAAATCGTGTTCAAGTTTTTTATTATCGAACAAATAATCCAATCCTGTGGTGAGGGATTCAACCGCCAAATCTAAGTTGTTAAGCTGTCTGTTTGCAGTGCCATTGACTAAATATAATAGAGGTTGAGAAGGGTATAACTCCATCTGATCATCGGTGAATAAGACGGCCGTTTCAAATTGATTGGTTTCCAAATATAGCAGAGCTAGGTTTTTAATAATTGTAAAATTATCAGGGTCAAATTCCAAGGCTTTTGAATACGAAGAAATTGCTTTTAAATAGGCTTTTTGATTGTAATAATAATCCGCCCATTCTAAGTCGGAGCGGCTCGGGGTGTTTTCACTGACGGTATTGGTAACGTCTGCCAAAGCGAATTCATACTCTGGAAACTCGGCTATAAACCGCATAAAATCATTCAACACTTTCACTTTAAGACTGGGCACCACAACGGTACTGGTCGTGACAATTTTCATGGAGGCGATCGCCTTATCATACTCTTTCGCATCTAAATAAAATTTATACAAGGCCACATGAACCAAATGAGATTTTGGATGTTGTTTCAAAAATTCCAGAGCGGTTTCAAACGCTTCCTTTTTTTGATCTAACTTGCTATAGGCGTAAATGAGATTCAAAAAATTAGTGGGTTCTTCGGGTGTTTCTTGCAAGCGTTTTTGAAGGTGCGCAATCCGCTTGTCTTCAGCCCCGCTTAAATCGTATAGCTCCTTTCGGATTTGATCTCTAGATGCCTTTATTCCTAGTGTATTATCTAAATCATCCAAAACGGTGAGTGCGTCGTCGTAACGTCCCGCTTCTAGGTAGAGATTCACTAAATCTTGTTTATAATCTGGATGGCGCGACAGCATTGGTTGGAGCGCTAAAATAGCCTCATCAAAACGTTTTTGATCTATATACAAATGGTACAAACTTTCTCTATACCAAAAATTATCAGCATCTAATGCGATGGCTTTTTGGAAATTATATTCGGCACTTTCGTATTGTTTCAACTTGAAATAATTAATACCCAACTCATGAAACACCACCGATTCCGTTGGTTTTAAGGACTTACAAATTATTAATTCATCAATCGCTTTGGAATAATTTTCAAGTGCTTTTTGTTTCATCGCATCATAAAAATGATTTTGAAATTTGACATGGGTACTGTCGTTTGAAACTGACAAAAGATTGTCTGTCTCAGCTTGTGCTTGTATCCCAAACGAACTTATCAGGATACAAAAAACTACAAAACCATGTCGTGTTCTCTTCATTATTTTCCAGTGCTTCCAAATCCACCTTGGCCACGAGCGGTTTCGGTGAGTTGTTCTACTTCGAGCCAATCTGCCCGTTCGTGTTTTGCGATGACCAATTGCGCGATGCGTTCACCATTTTCTATTTTGAAATCTGTATTGGATAGGTTCACTAAAATAACGCCTATTTCACCACGGTAATCTGCATCCACAGTGCCAGGGCTGTTCAGGACTGTTAAGCCATGTTTTGCTGCCAGACCACTTCTGGGTCGCACTTGTGCTTCGAACCCCACAGGGAGCTCTATAAACAAGCCTGTTTTGATAATTGCACGGGCTAATGGTTTTAAAATAACCGCTTCTAAAATATTCGCGCGAAGGTCCATTCCTGCGGATGCGCCTGTTTCGTATTCAGGAAGTTGATGGGCTGATTTGTTTATAATTTTAATGGTCATGGGAGGGTTTTAAAAATTGTTTAATAGTCGCTTTTTCATTGGACCAGATAATAAGTACTAAAATTCCTATCAAGGCAGACCCGATGAAATACTGGGCTCTGAATTGATAAAACGACAGGGCTGATAAACTGATGGCAAGGACTAAATAGATGCCTATTTTTTTTATGTTGTAAGGTATCGGGTAATGCTTGCGTCCAAAATAATATGATAATACGGTCATTGAAACATACGCCACTAAGGTGGCTATGGCAGAAGCCATATAACTAAACGAAGGGATGAAAATTAGATTGACTAAAAGGGTGATTCCCGCACCAATCACCGATATATAAGCCCCAAACTTGGTGCGGTCTGTGATTTTGTACCACACAGATAAATTATGATATATCCCAAGAAAAAGATACGCCAATAATAAAATCGGCACGACTTTCATGGCTTCCCAGTAATCTTCATTTGGAATGAGAATGAGTTTTAAAACATCGACAAACACCACAACAACGAGCAAAATAAGAGCGCCACAGATGACAAAAAATTCCAATATTTTTGCATAGTTTTTGGTAGCGTCTTTTGTTTTGGATTGACTGAAAAAGAAAGGTTCTATTCCCAAGCGGTAGGCGGTTGCAAACAACATCATAAAAAGGGCGAGCTTGTAACAGCCGGAGTACATTCCTACGGCCGTTTTGGCAATGGACTCCGGAAGGAGACGCTCCAATAACACCCGATCAAAGGTTTCGTTGATGGAAAATGCGACCCCAGCCACCAAGACTGGCAAGGCATACCGCAGCATTTTTTTCCAAAGAACGGTATCTATTTTATAATTGATTTTAAAATAAAACGGCAACAGAATCAACAAAGTAACTCCACTCGCGACTAGATTGGCGATGAAAATATAACTCACTTCAAAATTAGCGATATAGATGGAATCCCAGAGACTGTTGTCAACCGACAGTGCTTTTAAATACACGAGTAAGAAAACATTTAAAGCCAGATTGACCACTACATTGGTGAGTTTTACCGCTGTATATTTCACCGGCTTTCCTTGCGCTCTCAAATAGGCAAAGGGAATAATGACCATGGCATCAAAAAACAGAGTCCACACAACGAGGGTGATGTAGTTGACATGGATATGTGTGAGATCGGCGATCTGTTGTTGAAACAGCAAACCGAGTGCTAAAAATCCTAAAGAGGATCCTAAAATTGAAATTGTGGCAGTACTGAGCACTTTGGCTTTGGAAGGTTCTTTATTGAAAAAACGGAAAAAAGCGGTTTCCATTCCATAAGCAAGCACCACGTTAAACAGCACAAAATAGGCAAATACGATAGATACTTCGCCGTAGTCGGAGACGTTTTCTAACACCGATTTATCGGTATGCAAACGCACCAAAAGAAAGCTCAACATTCTGGGAACCACCGTTGCCAGTCCGTAAATGAAGGTTTGTTTATATACTGTTTTTAGGACGCTCACGACTCTCTTATTTTATCCTATAAAAATACACATTTTAACGAACAATCTATAATTGTTGTTTAGCGGTTTTTTGGAGGTGCAGAAGGATAGGCAATCACTTCCCCTTTTTTGAGGTTTGAAATCTTATAATAAAGACGTTTTCCGTTGACACTGTAACTGATAACACACTCGTTTTGAGTGAGCTTAAAAGGAGAGGTGTCTCGTATCAAGACCCGCTTGTTGTTGTATTCGTCTTGTGGATTGGAGCTCATTATGATGTCTTTTTTCTGATTGGTAGAATGTCTAAACCGACCAATAATCAATTTATCTCTTGTTTCTACGGCAGACTTTTCACCTCTAAAATGAAGACTGTCAACGACAATGTTTCCATTTTCTTTGAGGGGTAAAAACACATTGGTCCCCGAGCCGCCTCCTTGAACCCCCGCAACCCAAGAGTTGTAATAGGGTGCTGTGATTCCTAAAGGCGCAGTGGATTGGAATTGTAATACCGGCTCTTGTGAGGTCTTACAATTGACAATGCTTAAAAAAACGAGTCCTAAAATATGGGGGGTAGTGAGTTTCATTTGGATTGAGTTTAGATTTATAAACATACGGATTTTAATTGAGTTTGAAATTAAAGCCTAAAAATACGGCAACCCCTGAAGCCACTGATTCGTTGATGGTGCTATTTTGAGTAGATTTTATACCCTTAAAGACATTCTAAAATTGATAAGAAATTCCCCCATTTAAGATCCCTTTATAACCAAACCCGATTTCTGCGAAGGCCGCTAATTTCTTTCCTACTCGAAAACCAAGCGCTGTCACATGAAATGTAAAATAATTAATTTTATAATCAGTCTTGTTCTTATCTTTAAACTCCAAATTAGCGTCTTCTAAGGTAAATGATGATTTCCCAAAAGCATAGCCTGCACCTAAACCAGAATACATTTGAAATATTGGATTTGAAATGTAGCGGTAATTTGTTTCGATCCCAAAAGAATAGACTGCACTTGAACTTTTCCCTGATTCTTTATTGTCTAAAAATAACTTTCGATTTACGGTTTGGTATGCTAATGAGGCTCCTAACATCCATCGATCCTTTACTGCGTAACCATAGTGAGCCGTATATCCTGTTAATCTACCTCCATCGGAGTAAGTTAATTCTTGTCCAGAAATTACAGTCGTCACTATCGAGGATACAACATCGTCAAGTGCAACTCTAAAGTCCTCAAAAGTTGCGACCCCCAAACTCACATTAATTTCGGATGTTCCTTGAGTTTGCGAAAATGATATGTTTGAAAATAAGATAAGAGAACCAATAATTAATCTTTTGTAGGTATTCATAGTTTTGGATTTGTTTTTCTTCTACAAGTTTTATGCCATAAAAAAAGCCGATTTGAAAAAATTTCTTACTTTGCATTAAGAATTGACTCCCAAATCTATTCTACACCATGAAAATATACACGCACATAGAAAGAATAAAATGCCTTCATTCATTGATCCAAAGGGAAGCAACTGGTACGCCTTTACAATTAGCTGAAAAATTGAATGTTTCTGTTGCCACTGTTTACAGGCTGATCGCTGAATTAAGAGATCGGGGCGCACCCATCCTATATTGTAAACATTCTCAGTGTTATATATATACAGAGGCAGGTTACAATTTTGAGATTTAATTATAAAAAATAGACAATGTCATAAAATGAGATTGAGATGTTTTTATTTTGTAATTGGTTGGTTAGGAAAAGCTTATTGACTAGTGGTCGCCGAAAAACTAAAGAGTAGGCACTAAATAAAATTTATTATGTTGTGAGTAAATTATCATTAGACGCTCTCAAAGAAAGAGCTGGAGCAGTAGCTTCAGAAGAATTATTGAACACCATTTCTGGTGGAACAGCAAACGATTGTCATCCTTGTAGTCACCAAAATGCAGACACTAGTGCACCAGGAGATGGAATGGCTTCTTCGTGGCTAAAACTTGGTAATGCAATAGCCCATTATTTTCAATGTATGTAGATAAGTTAAATAAAAAGATGGTTTTTTATTAAATCATCTTTTTTTATAAAAACATTTATATGAAATTGTCTTTTAAAATATTGACACTATGCTTACTACTTCCATTTCTAAGTGTTTTGAGTGTCCTTTTAAGTGTTCATTTTGGCAATGAAAACATAAAAACAACAAATTTATTATCTTATTTCGGGGTTATAATTTCTCATATTATTGTGTTCTATATAGCTTTTAAAATAAATATTTTTAAATTAGAAAGTAACAAAATCAGTTTCAATGAAATCCTTTTTTCCCTTGGTATAAGTGTAGTGTTGTTTTTTAGTTACTATTCAGAATTTCATCTTTTTAAACCATTAGAAAAACCAACCTTTGATTTTTCAAGGCTTATTTATGTTTTATTTGCGGTTCCAATTATAGAAGAGATTTTTAATAAAAAAATTGTCTTTAAAAACCTTTTGCAACTTAAGTTAAAGCCATATTTGGCTATTTTACTGTCAGCATCATATTTTGCTATATCTCATCTACCTGATATTTATATTACCCATTTTGTGTTTGGATTGGTAACTACTTTTATTTATTTCAGAAATAAAAATTTAATTCAGACGATTCTAATTCACTCATTTTATAATATGTCGATAATTGTGTTTAATTTAATTTAAGGATTAAAAAAAATGAAAAATAGAGACGAAATTATTAATACCATTAAACTGTTATTATATAAAGAGAATACAAGTGTTTTTAAAAAACTAAATTTTGATGATGATGAAGTTTTTTTAGAGCCATTATTATTTGCTTATTTTAACTCAAAAAGCTACAATTCGTACCCTAAAGAAGCTCTAGAGGAGATGCTACAGGGCTATTTTATAAAAAAAGAAGAAATTAACCCATTCATACAGTAGGGATGGGATAGCTTATGTGCCAAATATTGGATATTTTAAAGTTAATGAATCTATTCCATTTGAGAAAATAAAATTCATAGCACATACCAACATTGAACTGATACAATACCCTATAATCTACTTGAAATATATTTTCAGAGATTTTAATGAACAGCCAATTGAGGAACGTAAAATAACTATATCAAAGGAATTAGTAGAAGTTCACGAAGAGTCCTTAACAATTGCCTTGTCATATATAAAAAAATACTCCTCCAATCATTATAATTTAATTGAACAATGTTGTAAAAAAATACTCCTATTTAAAACAGACCCAAAAAATACAAATTCATTTGCTACTATTAATGCCCATGGCATGGCTTTTTTAAATGTATTTCAAAAAGAGTATGATGAAGTTTTTTTTGTGGATGACATTGCGCATCAAACCGGTCATATTATTATGACCACTATTACCTTTAAAAGAAAAGACTATTTTCTAATTGATGAAAATTTAAATATTAAAAGCATCGTAAACAACCCCAAAGAATATAGAAGTTTCTATATTCTTTTTCATGCCCTATATACGTACTACACCACTATTCTCTGTTTAGATAATTGTATTTCTAATAACTGTTTTGATAAGCGACAAGCACATGAAGCAATAGGGAGAATTGGCTTTTATTTAATAAAATACAACTTAGATATAAACACTTTTAATAATGTTATAAAACACTATGGTGGTATAGAAAAGGTGTTAACTAAAAACAGTATTTCTGTTTTTGAAACGATCAGTGATATGTGTGTTAGAAGTTGCAAAAAATATGGCTATACGTTTACAGAATTTTCATACCGAAATCAACCCTATAATTTTACTTACAAAGAATTCACCAAATTAAACCCACTCAAAACTAATGAATAAATTAACACTAATTATCCTGTCCTTTATTTTTATGCAATGTGAAGGGCAAAAGGATTCTCATACTGAAACCGCAAAAGAAAAAGAATTACGACAAGAAGGACTCATTGAAAAATATGTTTACAATTGTGCTGAAAAATTCAACTATAATTATCAGATGCAGGAGTGGCAAAATTGCTTAGATGAGGGAATCAAAGTCGATAGTACTGTCGCTTATTTTTGGCAGCAAAAAGCAATGCCTTATTTTAAAGCAAGAAAGTATGAAGTTGGTATGGCATATTTAGATAAAGCCGTTTTTTATAAGCCAGAACGCTGGTTAAGCTATAGAGCATTTATCAAGTGTATTTTTTCTAAACAGTATAAAGAAGCTCTTAAAGATTTTGAGTTATGTGTTCAAATGGATGGCTATAGCTATGTGCAGGATCACACCTATCAATTTCATATTGCACTGTGCTATTTACAGTTAAATGAATACAAAAAGGCAGAAGCTATTTTTAAAACGGACATTATAGCGCAAGAAAAACAATGGGGAGAGGCGCATTTTTTAGATATTTTCTATTATGGTATAAGTATGTATGAACAAGGGATGTGGGAGGACGCTATATTTCAGTTTGATAAATCCCTTGAACAGTACCCTAATTTTTCCGATGCGAAATATTATAAAGCAATTTGCTTGATGCGTTTGGAAAAATATAAAGAATCAAAAACAACTATGGAAGCGGCTAAACGCGATGCTCAACTGGGCAATACTATAAATGAAGCCAACGAAATTTATGAACCCTATCCTTATCAAGTACGATGGTGAAATCTAAATCGTTATCTTACTTTGCATTAAGAATTGATCCCAAATCTATTCTACGTCATGAAAACCGTATATCTCTTATTTTTAATTTTCCCTTCCCTTTGTCTCTCTCAAGGTGAAGCGAATCAAAGCGTGTTTACGAACACAACCACCTTAGAGATTTTTGCCAATAAAGAAAGTAATTACTCCAACCAAGCCATCGTTGTCAATGAAGGATTTGGTATTGAATTAAGTACATTCAATGGTGTATTTGTTTTTAAGACGCTCAGTATTTCTCTGGGGGTTGGCATCGCTTTTAATGTTAAAGACGACTATAAGTCCATCCCAATTGTTGGAGATGTAAAATGGTATTTGAAAGAATATGGGATCAACAGTCCTTATGTTTTATTAAACGCAGGGAAAAGCTTGAATATAAGTGGATTCTCAAAAGGATACAGCTCAAAATTAGGGATTGGCTATACTTTTGAAAGTGATTATCGTGTTCAATATGTGGTTGAAGCCTTTGTGAAAAGCAAGGAGTTTTTAATGATCGAGGAAACAAATTCAAATTATCTCATCTCTAGTATCGGACTGTCACTAGGGTTTAAATTATAACTAAAATACAAACACATGAAACATCTATATCTAATACTTTCTGTAATTCTATTTTCAGTTACAACAGAAGCACAAAAAAATGCCAGTGTTGAAAAATCAATTAATGGAATTCAAACAGGGTTTTTCGGTGTTTGGATTCATAATGAAACAAGACTGTCCAATAGCATCGCTTTAAGAAGTGAAATAGGCTTAGATACCGGTCTTTTTGGAGGTGATTATTATAAGAATGTAAATTTTATTTTGTTTCCAACGTTGAATTTAGAACCTCGGTTCTATTACAATTTGAATAAACGCTTCAATAACGACCAATCGATTTTAAAGAACTCAGGGAATTTCTTAAGTTTAAAATTAAATTACACGCCTGATGCGTTTGTGATTTCAAGCATTGAAAGCGTTTCTATAGCTGAAAATTTTTCATTAATCCCTAAGTGGGGAATTAAAAGAACTGTTGGGAACCATTTCACTTATGAGTTGGGCATTGGAATCGGTTTTAGGAAGTATTTCTTAAAACAATATGGATTTACTTCTAATAAAACTGAAACGGCTTTGGACCTCCATTTAAGGGTTGGGTATACTTTTTAATGTTCGTTATAAACAAAACATGGGAAGCTGAAACGAGTTCAGCTTGACAAGTACAAGGCTTTTTAGGCGACTTGTTTATAAGTATAAATTAAACCACTAGCCATTCAAAGCTTCCGCCCCACCAACAATTTCTAAAATCTCATTGGTAATGGATGCTTGACGTGCTTTGTTGTACGTCAATTTAAGCTGATCTCTGAGCTCCGTAGCATTGTCGGTTGCTTTGTGCATCGCAGTCATTCGGGCGCCGTGCTCGCTTGCAAAACTGTCACGTATGGACTTGTACAATTGTGTCTTTAACGACTTTGGAATTAAGGTCTCTACAATCTCTTCTTTAGACGGTTCAAAAATATAATCGAGGTTTCCATTGGTATCCCCTTCTAAGGGCTCAATTGGCAAAAACTGCTCGGTCATGATTTCTTGAGTCGCTGCATTTTTGAATTTATTATAAATAACTTCAATCTTGTCAAATGCTTTGGATTCAAATTGCTCCATGAGCATCTCTGCAATTGCAGCAACATTGTCAAATGTTAAATCGTCATAAACAGGACTCTGATTGGAAATGATCTCAAAGTTTTTTGAGAGGGCATCATTCGCTTTTTTTCCAATGGCTACCACAGATACATTGGCATCGTAACTTTCCGCTACTGCCGTTGCTCTCTTGATAATATTGGAATTGAACGCACCACACAACCCTCTGTTGGAAGTAATGGCTACAATAAGCACGTTTTTGATTTCGCGTTGTTCTGAATATTTACTACCAGAATCGGCGTCCAAAGTGGCACTTAGGTTTTGTAAAAGCTCCGTTAATTTATTAGCATAAGGACGCATCGCTGTGATGGCATCTTGTGCTTTTTTCAACTTAGCAGCCGATACCATTTTCATGGCACTTGTAATCTGCATCGTTGAAGATACGGATGCTATTCTATTTCGGATTTCTTTTAAATTTGCCATGTTTCAAGTTATGAGTGCAGAGTTATGAGTTTTTAATGATTGCTACTAAAATTCTTATTAACTCTTCACACTTATTCATCATTTCTGTTGGAACTTCTCTTCCTGTAGCTTCAAGAATTTCTAACCAATATTTGGTCTCATCAGCTTCCTTTAAAGCAATTCCAAATTTATTTTTAAAGTCCTTTTTACTAACTCCTCTTTGAGCTTCTCTTGTATTGGCTCCAATACTCGTTCCGCTTTTTAGCAATTGAGAAGCTAACTCAAAATCCTTATTTTTTTTAATTTATCCGTAAAATGAACAATCTCACAAGCAAACTAAAAACTCTTTACTCGTATAGGACTGTTATTTAAAGACATTTTTTTTAAGCTATTAATATGAAGTTAAAGAAATGAGCTTATAACTCTGAACTCATCACTCTAAACTCCTAACTATTTAATCTTTATACTTTCCTGATAATTCTTTTGCAACTGCTGTTAACGTATCTGTAACTTCGTCTGTTAATTTACCTGATTTTAAGGTTGCTAACACATCGCTGTGCTTGGCTCTTAAAAACTCGATGTATTCCGTTTCAAATTCTTTTACTTTGTTGACAGGCACGGCTCTTAACAAGTTTTTAGATCCTGCAAAAATAATTGCAACTTGATCTTCTACTTTGAAAGGATCGTTTTGTGCTTGCTTCAAAATTTCAACGTTACGTCTTCCTTTTTCAATCACATTTAAAGTGACGGCATCTAAATCAGATCCAAACTTAGCAAAGGCTTCCAATTCACGGAATTGAGCCTGGTCTAATTTTAAGGTTCCAGATACTTTTTTCATCGCTTTAATCTGTGCATTTCCACCCACACGAGATACCGAAATACCGACGTTAATTGCTGGACGAACACCAGAATTAAACAAATCACCATCTAAGAAAATCTGACCATCCGTAATCGAAATTACGTTGGTTGGAATATAAGCAGATACATCGCCTGCTTGTGTTTCAATAATTGGAAGGGCTGTTAAAGAACCTCCTCCTTTTACAATTGGCTTTAAGGAGTCTGGTAAGTCGTTCATGTCTTTTGCAATTTCATCGTTGTTGATGACTTTTGCTGCACGCTCTAATAAACGGGAGTGTAAGTAAAATACATCTCCTGGATACGCCTCACGTCCCGGAGGACGACGTAATAAAAGTGATACTTCACGGTAAGCAACGGCTTGTTTTGATAAATCGTCATAGACAATCAATGCTGGACGACCCGTATCTCTGAAAAATTCACCAATAGCGGCGCCTGCAAAGGGTGCATATACTTGCATTGGTGCTGGATCCGAAGCATTTGCTGCGACAATTGTCGTGTATGCTAAGGCTCCTTTTTCTTCCAATGTTTTAGCAATCAATGCCACTGTTGACGCTTTTTGTCCAACAGCTACATAGATACAATATACAGGTTCCCCTGCATCGTAAAATTCTTTTTGATTTAAGATGGTATCAATACAAACGGCCGTTTTACCGGTTTGTCTGTCACCAATCACCAACTCACGTTGTCCACGTCCTACTGGGATCATGGCGTCAATGGATTTGATACCTGTTTGTAAAGGCTCAGTTACAGGCTCACGAAAAATAACCCCGGGTGCTTTACGCTCTAAAGGCATTTCGTAAAGTTTCCCTTCAATAGGGCCTTTACCGTCAATCGGTGCACCAAGTGTATCTACCACACGGCCAACAATTCCTTCACCAACATTGATGGAAGCAATACGTCCGGTACGTTTTACAATAGAACCTTCTTTTATGACGTTAGAAGCGCCTAAAAGTACGATACCAACATTGTCTTCTTCAAGGTTTAATACAATCCCTTCAAGATCGCCTTCAAATTGTACAAGTTCGCCATATTCTGCATTGGAAAGTCCGTATGCACGCACAATACCATCCCCTACAGTTAATACAGTTCCTACCTCATCTAAGGAAGCTGTTGCTTCGAAACCTGAAAGTTGTTGTTTTAAAATTGCTGATATTTCAGCTGCTTTTACTTCTGCCATCTTAATTTATTTTATACCTCTGATTGAATCTCAGTATAGTTTTAGTTAATTGTAAATTTACGTTTTAACGTATTTAATTGATTCGAAACACTCGCATCGTATTGTTGATCTCCAACTCGTAAAATGAACCCACCAAGGATGTTTTCATCTACAGAATTGCTAAGGGTCACTTCCTTTGTGGTTAAGGTTTTAAGCTTTGCCATGACTTTGGCTTCTAATTCAGAAGTCATCGGGATGGCGGTGGTTACAAAGGCATTTTCTTTATTGTTTGCTAGATCGTATAGAATCCCGAATTGGGTAGCTACTTGACCTAGAATATCGACTCTTTTGTTGGTTACAAGAATATTAAACAACGATTTACTTTCTGAACTTACAGAAGGAAATACAGCTTTCAATACATCTGCTTTTTCAGATAGTTTGACCACAGGGCTTTTGAGCGCTGCTTCCAAAGAAGCATTGTCTGCAATTGCTTGACCGATAAGGGTCATATCTGCCTGGACTGCCGCTGCTTGTTTGTTATCTGATGCTAAGCTTAATACGGCTTTTGCATATCTTATTGCTGCTCTTGTTCCTGCCATGATTAATTAGTTTAGGGTAGCGTTTTCCAACATTGATTCCACTAATTTTTCTTGTTTCGCTTTGTCTGAAAGCTCTTCACGAACCACTGCTTCTGCAATAGAAATTGAAAGTTCTGCAACCACTGATTTTAAATCGGCAATAGCGGCTTTCTTTTCAGATTCGATAGCGGCTTGTGCTTGTGCTACTAATTTATTAGCTTCTTCTTTTGCTTCTGTTTTTGCAGATTCAATCATACTGCTTTTTAACTCACGTGCTTCTTTAAGCATGGCTTGACGTTCGGCACGGGCTTCTTGCAAAATACGGTCGTTATCTGCAGTAAGATTCTCCATTTCTTTACGCGCATTTTCAGCAGATGCTAGAGCGGTTTTGATACCTTCTTCACGCTCGCTAACAGCTCCTAAAATTGGATTCCAAGCAAATTTTCTTAAAATCACTAATAGAATAATGAACGTTATTGCCGTCCAAAATACCAATCCAAATTCCGGTGTAATTAAATCCATTTCTTTGTTTTTTTTAAATAACTTAAATTTAAAAAATACTGAAGCAACCAACCGTCACTTCAGTATTCTTTGTGTTTTTACCCTTGTAAAAAAGCAACAACAACTCCAAAGAGTGCTACCGCCTCTACGAAGGCTGCTAAAATTAATGCAGAAGATTGAATTTTTCCGTGCATTTCTGGTTGACGTGCCATAGCATCCATGGCAGATCCACCAATTTTACCAATACCAACACCAGCTCCAATAGCTGCTAAACCAGCTCCAATAGCTGCAATTCCTGTAATAGTAGTCATAGTTATAAATTTAAATTAATTAATGTTCTTCTTCTGTTGCCATTCCAAAATAGAGGGCTGACAATATTGTAAATATATACGCTTGTATTGCTGTAACAATAATTTCGATTACTGTAATAAATAACGAAAACGCTACAGAGACGGGAGCAATCGCAACCGACTTAAATACAAATATTAATGACATCAATGCCAATATGATAACGTGTCCTGCTGTAATGTTGGCAAACAAACGAATCATTAACGAGATTGGTTTGACGAACATTCCAATAATCTCAATAGGCATTAAAAATATTTTCATTGGCACAGGAACTCCTGGCATCCAAAAGATGTGTTTCCAGTAATTTTTGTTACCACTAAACGTTGTAATTATAAATGTAAACATTGCGAGTGTAAACGTAAAGGCTATGTTACCACTTAAGTTGGCTCCATTTAAAATTGGAATCAACCCAAAAATGTTATTGATCCAAATAAAGAAAAAGATGGTTAACAAATAAGGCATGTATTTTTTATACTTGTGCTCACCAATCATTGGTTTGCCAATTTCATCTCTTACAAATACAATTAAGGGCTCCATAAATCCAGCAATCCCTGTTGGGACACCATCTTTAGACTTTTTGTAGCTTCTTGCAGTTGTTAAGAATATCAATAATAGCAGTGCCACAGAAACCCACATCATAAATACGTTTCTGGTAATTGAAAAATTTAGAGGTTTATGTGCATTTGTTGGGTGGTGTTCTGCATCATAAGCGACGGCAGTAGCGCCGGCCTCTAATTGATAAATTTTTTCGTGTAATTTAACAAAGCTCCCACCGTTTGCTTGCACAATTGTTTTACCTTCATCATCATGGTGAAATTGACTTGAAGAAAATGTTGTTATCCCATTGTCTGTCCACAATATAATTGGTAATGATAGTGATACAGGGGTTCCTTTCCAGTCCCATAAATGAAACTCATGCGCATCCTTTACGTGATGTAAAATCATCGCTTTTGGATCAAAAGGCGCATCATCTTGAGTTGGTTCGTTTTCCTTGGCAAAACCCACAAAAGAAATTGCTAAAAATAATGTTGAGAATAATACGGTTCTAAAGGAGTTCAATACGCTGCTTTTAATTAAAAATACCTTGATTAATTTTGCTGCAAATGTACACACATTTAATGAAATGACAAATAATATTTAAATGATTATTTGTCGCCTTTTGGAGTGGTATCAAGTGGTTCGTTTTTTTGAAGAAATTCCGTCACAGAATACACTTCAAAAGCCAATAAAATAAAATATGGAACGAAAAAGTTCGTTAAATCATATCCTTGTTGTTCAGGCTTAGATAAAAGCCATGGCAATAGAAAAACAATAACTAGAATCATTTTTAAAAGCATCCCAAGCATAAAGACATTAAACACTTCTGTTTTTCCTATGGAGTCGCGGTAATTTATGAAAGAATAAATCAACAAAACGGTCACCACATGAAATAAATAAATATGCCAGAGTGGGAAAAAAAGTAAGATATCTTGTGCGAAATGGTAATTTAGATAGCTATGCACTCCAAAGAGCAATATACTTATTACCGACAATTTAATGAGAAAGTCTAATTCTCTTTTTTTAAAGAGTGTATTCATTTATTTATCATCTTTTGAAGCCGAAATAACACGTCTTATCACAAAATAAATTGATAGGATTACTGAAAATAAAGTGCCTATTAACGTAAAAAGATTAGTGTCGTTAGGGTGTTTTTCATCGAGCTTGACCCCTACAAATGTCCCTACAGCAATGATTGCTGCCATCTGAACACCTATCGCAGATAGAATTCCGAGTTGTTTAAGCGGATTGTCCACTTTTTGAATTGTTTTGAGATGTGTCTACTTTTGTTTCGTTTTTCAATTCTTTTACAGAACCTTTCATAAGACAGCTTGCGTTAAAGGTTGCACCAGGCTCCACAGATAGTTTCCCTATTTGCACTTCCCCATCTATATATGCAGAAGAACGTAAGTTAAGCGTGTCGGAAACGTTTAACGTCCCTTTGAACTTCCCTTCCACATCCGCATTAGCACAAGTTAAAAAGCCTTCAACCGAACCTGTTTTCCCGATGACAACTTTCCCTGAAGTATTCAATGATCCGTTGATAATCCCTTCGATACGAAAGTCGCCTTCGCTGATTAAATCGCCCGTAAAGGTGGTCCCTTGAGCGATGGTATTTTGTTGCGAAAATGTATTCGAATTTGATTTTTTGTTCTCTGTAAACATAGCTGTCGTGTTTTAATTAATGGTTTCTAGGTAGGCTTCTAGGTTTTTATGTATTTGAACGGTTTGATAATTTTTGGAAGAAATTCCAAAAAATGGTTTAGATATTATAAAGTCATTTTTGTTTTTTAATATTTCAGCAAATCCAAAGGCACCTTGGACACTTTTTAGTCCATGAACCACTACAAATATAGTGTTTGTATCGTAACGGTCTTTTGAAATGCTCAATTTAAAATAGTCAATATCTTCAATAGCAGTGCTTAAGGATTCATCAAACGCCTTGATTTCATCGGTTTCTGACGCTTCAAATTTAAAAATAGTTTTGAAATTCGTTTGGGTTGAGTCCTGAACAAACTCCACACTTTCTAGCTGTGGAATGACTGTTTCGTACATTTGAGCGGCTTTTTTCCCTTCGATGCTGCTTGGGTAGTTTAAGGCTACAAAGTTGAGTCCTTCTTTATAAGCCTCAAAACCAAACAACCGAGCTTTGGAGGTTACTTTTAAAAGTTCTAGCTTGGGTACAATTTGATCGCCATCAAGTCTAATAATTTGTAGATCGCACCCATCAATGACCTGTTGGTATTCTCCCAACTCAAACTGCGCATATAAATTATTGTAAAGTGTTTCGGGGCTATTTTCGTTATTTAACAAGGCTGATTCTGGGTTTAACAAAATTTCAGCATATCGAGAATCTGGGAAGTTCTCAATAATATCGCTTTTGGCAAGTGCTTGCAAGCGCTTCAAATCTAACAGCGCATATAATTTGTAGAGGTTGTATTTTGCTGGCAACACAAGGCGCTCTTCAGGGTTTTGTTTCAATAAGTATTCGAGCTTATTCTGTGCGCGTTTATACTCCTTAAACTTGTCTTTATATATAAGTCCCAATTGGTAATAGGCAAAATTGCGTTCTTTAGCGATGCTGTCCAATACTTTTTCTTCGGTTGGGATTTGCGCTAGATAATAATCCACTGAATAACGTTTTTGTTCTTCCTCTTCCGCGGCTTCTGCAGCCTTTTCTATTTCATCCGTTGTTTCTGTGTCAGATTGTGCAGATTTACTAGACCAACGCCAATTGGTTTCTAAAGCGCGATCGCCCCATATTCTAATAAATTCATTTTTGCCAAATGCCACAGTTGTTGGGTTGTAAAAATAAAAGGATTTTCCCTTTTTTGTGACTGCATTTTGAGAGGCTCCAAAAGAATTTCCAGTGGAAGCAGCTACTTTTTCTGATACTTCTTCTTCTAGTTTTAAGGTCTCAATATAGGATTGGAAGTACACTTCTTTATCAGCGTCTGACATGGCTACAACACTTAAAATACTGTCATTATCTTGAGCAATGGATTCGTAATAAATGACATCCTCTAAATTCTCTCGTTTACGTTTAATGGCGCGAAACGATTTGCTGTTTTCTTTAAGGCTTAATAAGGTGCTGTCATAATAAGATCCTGCCAAACTGTACTCCGAATAATCAAAGTTTAAATCTCCTAAGGTTTGATAGTTTACCGCTTTCAAATAGTCATCTTCGGAATTGGTTCGCAGCGATTTATTGAAATAGGATATGGCTGTTGAATCCGATTCGTTCTGAAGTTGATACTTCGCGATTTGATGGTAGATTTTATCTAAGAAAGGTCTGTTTTCTCTGTTGGTTTCCAAATCTTCTAACAGCTCTTGAAGTTCAAGTTTATCACCGTTTTTGAGGTCAAAATTTTTGACTTTCTCTAAATGCGCACTAATCATATAGGCTCTTGGTGATCTCCGATTGAGGTCAATCACTTTATCAAACGCAAGGTTGGCACTGTCTTTTTTCCCTAAAGCGGAATAGAGCTGACCTTCTATAAAATGTAAACGCCCACGTTGTTCGTTATTTTTCGTCAGCTGCGATGCCACTTGTAACTGGGTAATCGCACTGTCCAAGGCTTTGGTTGTAATGTAAGCTTGTGCTAAGGTCGAGGATGCTTCAACGATATCGTATTTGGACAAGTCTTCTAATTCAATAAGTCTCTTCAGGTTTTTAATCGCTATGTCTTCGTTTTGGAGGCGAAGATTGGTTTTGGCTCGCCAAATTTTTGCTAAGTTAATATTGTTACTTGCAGGGTATTTAAACAAAATATAATTAAACGCCTCTAATGCGGGAATAAAACGATTGTCGAAATAACGGGCTTTGCCCAATAACATAAAAGCTTCATCAATTTGAGGATTTTTTTCTTTTCCCTTAATATTCATCCCGTGTTTTTGGATGGCTTTCACGGCTTTTACTTCCGCAAGTTCAATGCTTAGGTTTTTTGCTTTGTTCCTGAAATCAATGTCATCGGTGATTTGTAAACGCTCCACAGGAAGAATTTCCCAATAATTGTCTTTATATGCAGCAATGACAGAAGTTTTTCCCGATTCCAAAGCTACATTCCCATTATAGAGGATATTGTACTTTGTGTTTACGGAATGCCAAGCACGGTTCAGGAATCTATCTTTTTTCCTAGAACAACTTGTAACAGTTAAGACTATTATAATCCCAACAACTATATAATTAAAAATGTTTTTCAACAGAGATGTCTTTGTTTATTCATAACTAAAAGATAGCACATTATCGTATGCAAGGTTGTAAAAATAACCATCTTTTTGTACAAAACTAACAAAATATAGTGATTTGCCTAAAATTATAGTAATAACCGTTCTAATTTTGGGGAAGTCTTAACAGATGATTATCTTAAATCTTTCTTATTTTTGTTGAAAAAACTTTCATGGCTCAATTTCATTCTTTAAAAATAAAATCCATTTTAAGGCAAACCGATAAAGCGGTGAGCATCACTTTTGAGGTTCCAACGACCTTAAAAACTGAATATACTTTTACGGCCGGTCAATACATTACCTTAAAAACAGTGATTGATGCTAAAGAAGTTCGAAGGGATTATTCTTTAAGTTCAAGTCCTCAAAGTGAATCACTGACGGTGACTGTTAAGGAAATTGAAGGTGGTGTGTTTTCGTCCCATGCCAATAGACAGTTAAAAACTGGCGATACTCTAGAGGTTGGCACCCCTAACGGACGTTTTGTTTATGACTCAGAAACCAATAAGGCAAATACTATTGTAGCCTTTGCTGCAGGAAGTGGAATTACGCCGATAATGAGTATTGCTAGAACCGTCTTGGAAACGAAGACCGACAGCACGTTTGTGTTGATTTACGGAAATAAGAGCCCTAAAGAAACTATTTTCCACGAAGAAATTTTAAAACTACAAACACTTTATACCGACCGTTTTAAGGTACAATTTATTTATAGTGAAACCGATGAAGAGGGTGCATTATTTGGTCGTATTGATAGCGGCAACGTTAATTATATTCTTAAAAACAATATTACTGTTGATGATTCTCAGAAGTTTTATTTGTGTGGCCCCGAAGGAATGATCAACTCCGTAAATAGTATTCTAACTGAAAAAGGGATTGAAGCTTCTCAAATTCTATTTGAATTGTTTACAGCTTCCGCGGTAAAATCAACCAGTACAAGTACGAATGAAGGGGAGTCAGAAGTCACGATTCTTGTAGATGAGGAAGAAATGACTTTAGTAATGTCTCAAAAACAAACCATTTTAGAAGCGGCACTCGCCAATGATATTGATGTGCCTTATTCGTGTCAAGGGGGTGTTTGTAGTAGTTGTATCTGTCGGGTGACTGAAGGGACTGCTACGATGCGACAAAATAACATTTTAACAGATAATGAAGTTGCGGAAGGACTGGTTTTAAGCTGTCAAGCAGAGCCAACCTCATCGACGATCAAAGTTGATTTTGACGATATTTAAAGCGTGTCTTGAACCGTTTTTATAATACTCTCAACTGAAATGGTTTGCATCGCTAACTCATACCCTTCTGGATAGTTGTTTCCGTAAATTGATGTTGGGATTTTAGGATATTTTCCTAAATCGGATAGTAGGTTATGGGTCGCCAATTGATGAAACGGTGCAAATCCCGCAAAGGGATGTGTGACTCCCCAAAGCGTCACTACTTTTACCCCAAGCATTGCTGCCATGTGTCCATTACTAGAATCCATAGAGAGCATTACTTTTAAATTAGAAATAATATCTAATTCTTGATCTAAGCTGAACTTCCCCGCCACACAACCTACGTTTGAATATTTAGACGCGATGGTTTCTAATTGTTTGGTTTCAGTTGGTCCCCCTCCGAATAATAAAATTTTCGACTCTTTTTGGAGTTCAAAAATGACTTTGTCCATTTTTGAAATGGGATAGGTTTTGGAAGCATAGGCCGCAAAAGGCGCAATTCCAATAACGGGTTTTGAAAAATCTCCAAGTACTTTTGTGATTTCAGTATCTAATGGTTTGGGGGTGGGAAAAGAAGGGGTGTCTATTTCAAATTCAAAACCTAGATTTCTAAAAACATCCGCATAGCGTTGTGGCGTTGTGCGTAATGGCGTGCTTATTTTTCCTGTGATTAATGCCTTTTTTTCAGCGCGGCCTTTGTCTATTTGAGTAAACTTAAGACCTGGCAAAAAGAGTTTTAGAACCTTTGTTCGCAATACGTTGTGCAAGTCTGCAACAGCGTCTATGTGGGTGTTTCGCACTGTTTTTGAAAGTCGATATAATCCAAGAACTCCTTTGTGAGTGGTGTTAAAATCTGCAGAAAGAACGGTCACCATTTTCAAATCTTTAAACAGTGGTGTAAACTGTTTTTTGGTCAACACCGTGAGTTTAATAGTGGGATTTGCGTTTGAGAAAGCGGTCAGTACCGGAACGGTCATTGCAACATCTCCCATGGAGGAGAGTCTTATGACAAGTATGTGTTTGAGATCCGACACTAAAATAAATTATTTAATTCCTCTTAAAACGGGGTTTAGTTCATCGTCATTATACATTTTCATTTGCTTATAAACCTTCATGTATTTGTCGCCGTTGGCAATGTCTTCTAGCAAATCGTCAATGGCAGTAGACAAGTCCGTACGTTGTTCTAAAAGTGTATTTAGCTTTGTTTGACAGCTTTGTTTATGGGCTTCCGTGGCATCCTCACGAACTGTTTCAAGCTGCATGTGGTAAATCTTAAGGGCTAAAATCGATAAGCGATCGATTACCCATGCTGGACTTTCAGAGTTGATTTTGGCCGTTGGTTTCGCCTGAACGTTTTTGTAGGTCTCTAAAAAATAACTGTCGATAAACTCAACGGTGTCTGTTCTATCTTGGTTAGAAGCATCAATCTTTCGTTTTAATTTTAAGGCTGCTACAGGATCAATATTTGGATCTCTAATAATATCTTCATAAGCCCATTGAACGGTATCAATCCAACTTTTTCTATAGAGTAAATGTCCGATAAGGTCTTCGCCTTTATCGTGTTTATTCTGAAACGGTTGATCAACTGAATTTAAAACTTTATAGGTTGCTATAACGTCTTGAAAAATGGAATTGGCTTTGTTTGAAAACATGCTATTTTATTTATGTGGCAAATATAAGAGTAATTCTTTAGTTTAGTTTAGCGGAAATGGAATATTCAGCCCAACTTGAAACAGCACTGCAAAAAGCAACACTCCTAAAACAAATTCTGATAACCAACGATATTTGGTCGTTTCAGAAAAATTTGCCAACACAATCGCGGAAGGTGCAAACGCAAACAAATAACCTGCAAGACCGTGATTCGAACTTAGAAACACAATGGTAATTCCTGTAAGAATTGCTAAAATAAGTACTGAAAAACTAGGGTTCACTACTCTGTTTTTAAGAAATCCTTTTGCAATAAAACTGCCAATCCCAAATAAAACAAAGGCTAGGAATAGAAGGGACTGTGCCTCTATTATTGTGTTATTGAATGAAAAGGTGTCAAAGCTAATGGTGGGTAAATATTCGATAAGGTTTGGAAACATATTTTTTGTGAGTAATCGATAGCAGGTCAAAAGTATTCCAACGGCTAAAATCCCACAAAAAGGAATGACGGTGTTTTTTGTTTGAGCAACGGAGTAAAATACCATCCCCAAAAATAAGACTGCAAAGAACAAAATAGCCCAAGGTTCATAAATAGCTGCTAGACAAATCCACATAGAAGCATCTAATAGTTTCTTTTTGATGTTTGAATTGGTTTTTAAACTCACGATTCTTCGAAGTGAGAGCAGTATAAAAAAGTTTGAAATGAGTACAGAATTCGTTTCTAGGCAAGATGGCATGAGTCCAATAAACAAACAAAAGTAAAGTGCGGCGTAACTATTGTTGTGGGTTAAGTTGTTTTTGGTGACGATAAAAATTAAGGTAAAAAAAGACGCCAAGAGTATTGAAAGATAGCCTACTTCCCTTAGAGTGTTGGAGAGATTTACTTCGTAATCAACTGTAATAATTCGTTGAAATACAAACATACAAATCAGTACAACTAAGAAAATTATATAGTGAATTGGTTTAGATGTTTTAAAAAAGCTTGTAATCATATAAAGTGTTGACTATATTTGCCACGTAAATATAAGGTTATTATAAAAATGTTTTGTCAAGGAACAGTATCATTTGACATTTTATAACCCAAAAACTTTAAACTAAAGACCGATGAAAGATTTTTTTAATGCCATTCAAGACCTTTTCGAAACTGTATTGTTAGCACCCTTTGATGCTTTAAGAGTCCTTGAGGTAGAAAACTGGTTTGGCGCCAACATTATGTCTTGGATATTTATGAGTATTGGATTGGTTGCCTTTGTGTATTGGATGTTACAATTGAAGTCTTTTAGTGACAATAATGAAGAAGATAAAAGTATCTCTTCCCATTCTTATCTATAGATCGAATCCAATATCTTTTCGATAGTTCATGCCGTCAAATTTGATGTGTTCTATTGATTTATAAGAGGTGTTTAAAGCCGATTTAAAATCCGCTCCAAAAGATGTGACAGCCATCACGCGCCCTCCTGAAGTTACAATTTTTCCATCTTTATTATTTGCTCCCGCATGGAATACAATCGAGTTTTCAACTTTGTCTAGACCTGTGATTTCCTTTCCTTTTTCGTAGGCTTCTGGATACCCCCCCGAAACTAACATGACTGTTACTGCGGTTTGAGGGTCTATTTCAATATCAACTTCATTCAAACATTGTTTGTCGATGGCTTGGAATATCTCAACTAGGTCTGTTTTTAGTCTTGGTAAAACAGCTTCGGTTTCTGGATCGCCCATTCGAACGTTATACTCGATCACAATGGGTTCTGAGTCCACCATAATAAGCCCAATAAAAATAAATCCTTTATACGGCAATTGATCTTTTAGAAGGCCGTCAACCGTTGGTTTCACGATTCTGTCTTCTATCTTTTTTAACAACACCTCATCGGCAAAAGGAACGGGGGAAATGGCGCCCATACCTCCTGTATTTAAGCCTGTATCGCCCTCTCCTATTCGCTTGTAATCTTTGGCGGTAGGTAGTAGTTTGTAATGTTTTCCATCGGTTAAAACAAAACAACTTAATTCAATGCCATCTAAAAACTCCTCGATGACAACCTTAGAGCTTGCAGCACCAAATTTAGAATCTACCAGCATGTTTTTAAGCTCTTGCTTCGCTTCATTTATATCTGACAAGATGAGTACGCCTTTCCCTGCAGCGAGACCATCTGCTTTAAGTACATACGGAGGTTTTAGGGTTTCAAGGAATGCATAGCCTGCCTCAAGATTGTCTTTTGTAAAACTTTCATAAGCAGCTGTTGGGATGTTGTGTCGATATAAAAATTCTTTTGCAAACTCTTTGCTACCTTCAAGTTGCGCAGCGGCTTTTTGAGGGCCAATCACAGCGACGTGCTGTAATTCTGTATCGTCCATAAAGAAATCATAAATTCCATTTACCAATGGGTCTTCTGGACCTACAACAACCATTGAAATGGCGTGTGCAAGAACTTGTTTTTTAATGCCTTCAAAATCGGTGACTGAAACATCTAAATTGGTGGCTAAGGATGCTGTACCAGAATTTCCTGGCGCGACAAATAACGCATTACACAATGGGCTTTGGGATACTTTCCAGGCAAAGGTATGTTCTCTACCTCCTGAACCTAATATTAAAATATTCATGATACTGTTTGAATTAATATGCTTTTTCTTCTCCTTTGATCGTATTGAAAAGTGTTTGAAAAATAATTTTTAAATCTAAGAAGAAGGACCAGTTTTCGATATAAAAAATATCGTGTTGCACACGTCCTATGATGTCATTATCAGTTTCTACCTCACCTCTAAATCCACTCACTTGAGCCAAACCAGTGATTCCAGGTTTCACAAAATGTCGCACCATAAATTTATCTATTTTTTTGGCGTACATATCTGTATGGCTCAACATATGAGGTCGTGGCCCCACTACTGACATGTCTCCTACAAGTACATTGAAAAACTGTGGCATCTCGTCCATACTTGTTTTACGTAATAGTTGTCCAAATCTAGTAATACGATCATCCCCGCGGGTGACTTGTTCTAAGTCTGCCCTTGGATTGGTAACCATGGATCTAAACTTGAAACAATTGAAAGATTTGAAATTATATCCATTTCTTAGTTGCGTAAAAAACACGGGGCCTTTGGATTCTACTTTAATGACAAGTGCGATCAGTGGAGTAAGCCAAGACAAAATTAATACAATTACTGCCAAAGAAAATACGATATCAAATGCTCGCTTTAGGAGTGAACTCAAGGGGTCGTCAAGAGGAATCGTCCTGAAGGTTAGGATTGGAATGATTCCATAGTAATCATGTTGCAATTTTTTGGACAATACTTTGGTTCTATCTGGAATAAACTTAACGACTTTAAGGTTGTTGTCTGCGTAGTTTACGACTGCTAAAAGATCTTCATTGTTAAGTTCTGATATTGAACAAAAAATCTCATCAATTTCTTCGTTTGTAATGTAATCAAAAGTGGCTTCTAAGTCTAGTTTGGATCGGTCTTTGAAACAAACAATTTTTTTATTTAGAAAGCCATAGGCAGGGGTCTCTATAAGAAATTTTTCCAGCGATTTAGACTGAGGGGTTTCACCTAAAATAATCGTTTTACGAATATTTCCTTTAAAAATTGATCGATACCTTTTTAGTAAGAAAAACATTAGATATTTGAAAATCGCAATGCAAAAAAACGATGCTAAAATATATTTAATGATAAGTGTCGGACTAAGATTAAGATTGAAGTTAATCCCTGAATACGCAAACATTAATAAGCTAAAAAGGAGAATTTGTCTAAAAAGTAATTTAGCTATTCTTATAACGGTAGAATATCTATGAACTTCATAAAAACCAGATACAAAAGTCGTTACAAGCCACCCAAAAGAAAGAAATAATATAAAGTTTAGAGGGGGGATCTCTGTGAAAAAACAAAAAATCCCAAGCGCATTTATAAGCACCAAATCGGCTGCGTATGAAATGGGTTTTATAAATCCTGAATATCGACCTTGCTTAAATAAACTCACTTACTGTTTTATATGTTTCGAGAAATCTTTATGATCAATCTTGGTTAATTTTTCATCGGATAAGTTCTGAAAATAATTAAAAGTTATCTTCATTCCCTCTTTTCGGGCTATTTGAGGTGACCAATTTAACACTTTTTTAGCTAATGTAATATCCGGTTGTCGTTTTAAGGGGTCATCCTCTGGTAAAGTTTTGAAACTTATTTTTTGATCAGAGTTTGTTAATTTTAAAATTTCATCTGCAAATTCAATAATTGTAATTTCATCTGGGTTTCCTAAATTGACAGGATTTGAATAGTCACTAAATAACAATCGATAAATCCCTTCAACTAAATCGTCCACATAACAAAAGGAACGTGTTTGGGCTCCTTTTCCAAATACGGAGAGATCTTCACCTCTAAGTGCTTGCCCCATAAAGGCTGGAATGACACGTCCATCGTTCAGACGCATCCGAGGACCATACGTATTAAATATGCGGGCAATGCGTGTTTCCAATCCGTGAAATCGGTGATACGCCATTGTGATGGCTTCTTGGAATCGTTTGGCTTCATCGTAAACACCACGAGGTCCAATAGAATTCACATTTCCAAAATAATCCTCAGATTGTGGATGTACCAATGGATCTCCATAAACCTCAGACGTTGAGGCAATGAGAATACGTGCCTTTTTAGCCTTTGCCAACCCTAGTAGGTTATGAGTTCCCAGAGAGCCAACCTTAAGGGTTTGAATGGGGATTTTTAGATAATCAATGGGACTGGCTGGAGAAGCAAAGTGTAAAATATAGTCTATGGGTTCTTCAATATCTATATGAACCGTCACATCGTGTTCTATAAAATGAAAGTTAGAGTGGTCAAATAAATGTTGGATATTATCCTTATCGCCCGTGATGAAGTTATCTACCCCTAAAACCCTGAATCCTTCGCCAATAAAGCGATCACATAAATGGGATCCTAAAAATCCTGCAGCTCCGGTAATAAGTATGGTTTTGGGCATAAAATTAGTTACATAGTTTGCAAAGGTAAGCAAATATTGTTCCAAGATTGAAATGACTTTAAAAAAGAAAGATTACTAGCTTTAAAAATGAAGCGATAATAGCTTAGTATCTTATCACAAGTAATAAACAACCAAATTAGAAAAAACCCTACTTTGGTTTTAGATTGGTTAAATTGATTACTGCCAATTTTAGGTTAAAGGTTGTTAATTTTTTTGTGCCTTGTATTTTTCTATTATCTCAGCAAAGGTTCTTTTGATATTGTCTTTAAATATATTTTTATCAAATGTTAAAGCAAACTCTCTAATTTTAATCGGGTTGAACTTGGTGTAATTTTCTTCAAAATAATAAATAGCATCCGTCAATGAATCAATATTTTGTTTATCAAAATAAACCCCTGTGTCATTGGCTTCAATGGATTGGGTTATAAACTTCCCTTTAACCGTTTCTAATGACCCTCCTTTCCCAAAGGCAATCACGGGCGTTCCACACGCTTGCGCTTCAATAGGAATAATTCCAAAATCTTCTTCAGCTGCAAAAACAAAAGCCTTTGCTCTTTGCATATAGTCTTTAAGCACCTCAAATTCCTGATGGCCCAAAACTTTAACATTCGTACCTGCTTTACTTTTAATCTTTTTAGACTCGGGGCCATCCCCAATAACTACTAATTTTTTATTTGGCATTTTGGAGAATGCATCAACTATAAGATCAATTTTCTTGTAGGGTACGAGCCGTGATGCAGCCAAGTAAAAATCCTCTTTATCTTCATTTAATGTGAAATCATAAACAGCTACAGGCGGATAAATTACTTTATAAGATTCTCTTCTATAGGTGCGCCATACTCTTTTTTTAATATAGTTTGAATTTGGTATAAATTCATCAACACCATTAGCTGTACCAAGATCCCATCTTCTTATGTAGTGCAAAATACCTTTTGCAAAAACCCCTTTAATACCTTTTGCTAAATTGGATTCTTTTATATACTGATGATATAAATCCCATGCATATCTGATTGGGGAATGAATGTAACATATATGTATTTGACTTGCGTTAGTTATTACGCCTTTGGCAACTGAGTGTGATGAAGAAATTATTACATCATACTCACTTAAATCAAACTGCTCAATAGCGTATGGGAAAAGCGGTAGATAGTTTTTCCATTTCGTTTTTGCTTTAGGGAGTTTTTGCACAAAAGAATTAGTAACTCTAGACGGGTCTATATTTAATTTCTCTAAGCTTTTTTCATCAGAAACTAAAAGAAATATATCTGCGTCAGGATATATCTCAGTAAACTCCTTAAAACAACTTTCAGAGCCTGCAATAACAGTCACCCATTCGTGTACAATTGCAATTTTCATATTATTCAAAATCTTTAGGTGAAACTTTCCTCCAATGCTTTAATGATTCTTGAAATTCATATTTAAACTTGAACCCATTATCTATCAAATATTGAGGTTTAATATTCGTAGGAAACCCAGCTTTCCTAACTCGGACAGGGTGGATGTCACTTTTCTTTCCTATAAGTTTAAATCCTATTTGAAAGACACCTGCAATGATTGCTAATAACCATACCGGTAATTTTAAAGTCGGTTTCTTTATGTTTAATTCTTTTTTTACAACAGTTGTCATTTTATGCAAAGGGATTACAGGGTTTTCTGCATAATTATAAATAATCATATGGTTCTTTTGTTCAATTGTAAACAACATGCTTTCTATGAGCCCATAAATATACCCATAAGACTTAATCACCTTTCCTCCATCAGGCAAAACAAATGTTCCTTTTTTCAAGGCCTTTATCATTCTATAAACATTACCTGGATCCTTCGGTCCATAAATCACACTGGGTCTAACAATTATTAATCTTCTGTCATTATCTTCAGCTAGCCATTGTTGGTGTGTTTTTTCGGCAAATGCTTTTGATATGCCGTAAGGAGTTTCTGGGTATAAAGCTGATTGTTCTGTTCTTTGCTCCATGGATTTCCCATAGGGAGCTATACTGCTTGTGAAAAAAATATTCTTTATTCCTGTACGTCGAGCAAAGTCATTTACATTTTCCGTGCCAGAGACATTGGTGTCAAAATACTCATAGTAATTGTGCCCTGGCTCTCTGTGAATGGCTGCAAAATTAAAAATCCAACTTGTTGCACCATTGATATCGTTTATTTTAATATCAATGTTATTTCTTACATCTAATTGCAAATACTCAACTTTGCCTTTCTTAATTTCGTCTTCAAAACTAACTAATGGTTTGATGTCACATATAAAATATTTTTCGAATGCTTTTTTTTCTATTAAAAACTTAAGGAGATTTGTCCCAATGTATCCGGCACCTCCAAAAATTATAGCTATTTTATTCATTAATTGATCCCTAAAATATTAAAACTCAAATTTACTATATTATTTTGAATTGACTTCAATAATAATTATTCACTTTGAATGCTCCTTAATTTTAAAAATATTTGAAGAATAATTAAAAACAATAAATACACTCCTATTGCCAACAATAGATTAGCTCTGATGAAATTAAATATTAATAAAAATATATTTGCAAAAAGGAAGATAACAATTAAGGGTTCTACAAGAAAGTTTCTTTTACGCAGTATAAATAATTGTCTTTGAATCCACCCTAGTAAAAACATTGCGATCAAGGAAAACCATCCAAAGTCGTTAAATAGTCCGCCAAAAAAAGTGATGTATGTAATCCTTCCCGTTGGATTGTTGAGGTTGTCTAAATCGACTTTTGTTATTCCTAGTTTATTAAAAAACTTTATTAAAAGATAAAAGTTGAACATACCATAGGTGTGCTTATCATGCTTAGAAACCATATAATCCATTTCATAAACGCCATGAACAATATATTGTCCTACATGAATTTCTGTAAACAAAGCTTTTTTTAACAAAGAGTTTTCACTCTCTTCAAAACATCTTAGAGCAGTTCTGTTTGGAGGCACAAAATCATTGTATTGAGAGGTAATTATTTTTTTGTAAAACTCATTTGGAGATTCAAAATCAGTCCTGCCTTGAACAACGAAAAAAGAAAAACCAATAAAAATTATTACTATTGGCAAAGATATCACGTAGATCTTAAGTGATCTAAAATTAATCTTTTTTGATAAAATTAAAATCAAAAACAAGAGCCCTAAAGATTCAAATATTATTCGTCTTGAGCCCCTTAAATAACCCTCTATTAATGGCAACAAAAAAAGAAAAAAACACAATACCAATAGTCTCTTTTCTTTAATTTTTCCACTATAATAATATATCAGTGGTACAAAGTATATAACACGAAAAGTGGATAATAAATTAAATAAAAAAGAAAAGTGATTACCTGCATTAGCGTTATTTACTTTAATGGAGTTCCAAAAGCTCAAATTTCTATTGTAGAATAAATCCCAATATCTAAATACAAAAGAAATTAAAATTAGTGCAATAAGTGTTTCTAGTACCTTCAATTTATTTATTTTTATCCATTCAGTGTTCTTAAAAACACTTATTGGAAATAAGGGTAGCGCAAAACCAAAAACTAAAGCTAAATAGTTTAAAATAATAAAAGAGGTAATGAAGGAAGACAATTCATTTTTAACCTCTATTGGAGTAATTATAAAAAAGAATAGCCATAAAAGAATCCCTAATATAATAGACCCATAAAATAACACATACACCTTTTTCATATATAAATTTAAATAATTAACGTAAAAAGAATTTCTTAAAGTTCATCAACAACCATACTTGTATCATTTTTATTAAGCAAATAAATTATGTCTTATATTTTTCATGAAACATACTAAACAATGAGCTGAAAATAGTGAATATAATTATCCCTTTTATTACTGTAAAAAAAGGTTCTAAAGTAGATGCAAAAAGAGTTAGTAATACTATCGCTAATAATGGCAATGAATATGATTTTTTACGAAACATTAGAATAATAACAGGCTTTACATATAAGTAAAGTAAAACAATTACCCCTACAATTCCTGTTTCTAAGAGCATTGTTAAATATTGATTATGAATTTCAACGCCGGTGTAGTCAATCCTAGTGTCTTCAGAGCTTTTTAAAATATTGGCTATGAAATCTCCACTTAACCCTAGCCCTTCTCCAAAAAATAAATGGTTTGGTTTTATATTGTCATAAACCATGTTCCACAAGAAAAATCTATCATCTGTCAAAACTAATTTTATCTTATACTCAAGAAAAGGGAAGTTATAATATGCTGTTATAATAAATAAGAAAAACAAAAAAAGCACGCCTGTTATAATTTTATAACTTTTGTAATAATTGAATAAATAAACTATACTTATTACAATAAAGATTAATAATGGAAGTCTTGCCGCTAAATAAAACAAATTGACAATAAACAATATTAATAAAACAATTACTGTCTGTTTTTTAAAAATCGAGTTAAAATATTTATTACTAAATAATATTATAACTGCCACTAGCATTAAATAGCTCCAATATGAAGGGTGCACATCCCACATCAGGTGAGGGTATTTAAATTGTACGTATGTATCGTTCTCATTCACTCCTCGCATTACTTCAATCCAATCTGAATAAACATTAACAAACCAGATTAGCTTAAAGACTGAAAAGATGGAAATAATTAGTAGCGATAAAACAAAAGACTTTAAAAGGAAGCGATATCTTTTTTCGCTAAAATTAGTCGAGAAAATAATAATTGGAACTACAATTAAAGAAATATACCGTTCCAACGTTTTTATCGAAACATGAATATCTTTTGATATTATTGTCGAGACAATACAAAAAATCACAAAAACTAAATAAGGCTTAAAAAACATTTTATACCCTTTCAATGCATTAACTTTATTTTTTTCAAATAGATAAATAAAACCAATGCAAAAAAGAAACAACGAAAGAAATTTAGCGGAAGCAAATACTGCCACAATAGGTGTAATTGATATTAAAAAAGGAAGGAGATATTCTTTAATTTTATCAATCATTTATCGGTTTTTTAATAATAAGGTGGTTTTGTCTCAAAAATAAAACTAAAAACATAGAATAAATCCACCCTGCTTGGGCTGAAAAAATCATTGGATTAACTAAAAGTTCTAATTGAAAAAATACAAATAATCCAAATAATACAATCCTATCTCTATTTCTATTTTTCAAAAACTTTAACAGAATCACAACTAATAAAACAATATATAAAAAGGTTAAAATAATACCATTTCTATATAAAATATCTAATATCACTAAATGAGAAGTCTCGAATTTCTGTCCTGTTTCTGGAATTACAAAATCCATACTGCCGTTACCACGTCCAAAAAGAAATTGAAATAAAGAAGAATCCATGAAATCAGTAAACACATAAGAAATTAACGTACCCCTTCCTGTAAAAAATTTATCAATAGTGATATTCTCATCAAAAAAACTAAAAAATCTTTGACTAATTAACTCAATAATCCCTTCCATTTTACCCGTAAAGATTAAAACTAAAACACCTACTAGTAGTATATAAAAAGTGTATTTGATTAGATCTCTAAAGGTCTCTCTTCTTGTGTCATAAAGAGCAGTAATAAAAACAGTTAAAATAACAGCCAATAATGCGCCTCTTGACATCGTTAGAATAATCATAATAATAAATACAATACAAAGAGAGAGCTTCAAAACCTTATTCTTTAAGTAAAAAAAAGAAATAGTAAAAGCTAAACCATTAAACAAAGCAAATGTATTAACACCTGCTACAAATTTGGATTCAATTCTTTCTTCCCAATAAACACTTAGCATGAAGATATGGTCTGGCTCTTCGATATAAACCCTAATTATGCTAATTAAAATTATAACTAAAAACAACTTAAAGAAATAATCTACGTCTAATGATTTTATAAAATAGGTCATTAATATAATTGATAAAATATTCTGAAAATAAATAACTGTTTGTTTCAATTGTACAATTACTAATTCAGAATCGATCAAAACATTAAATACCGTGCTGATTAGCGTAATCACAAAGACAGCTATTGCTGCTATTGCTGTAATATTACTAACTAACTTTTTACCAACAAGTGAAAATAGAATTGCGAACTGAACAAGAACAACAATTGTTGAGAGGTATATATTTCCTACTCCACTAATTGCTATAAAGTTAAACGGAAGAGATAACAGTAAAAGAGTTAATGATGTTTTTGTTATATCTATTTTCATAGGGATTTATCCTTTGCTATTACAGTCCAATTCAAATATAGAAATACCTGCCTTAAAAAACATGGTTTCTTGCTCATTATTAATTGGAAAAACAGAGCTTCTTAATAAATACACCCTACTTACTACTTTTTCTGGCAAAATTAATTTCAAATTAAGAGAAGCTGTTGAGCCAAAAGAAATAACAACTGAAGGTTTTATTTCAGCAACTAACATATGAATAGGAGTATTATCTTCAATAATATTTAATTTTTCACCAAGTTTTTTTTGTAAAAATTTATTAGCTAATTTGTTTTTTCCATGGTGATGTGGTTTGTAATAAAATTTATAATCTTTAAAATCAATTAAACTATCATCTATTACATTACACAACGAATTTAGATAACTAGTAACAGTAATTAAGCCTACAATAGGTTCTTGGCCTAAGATTAAGACTCTGTCAATCAAATCATATGATAACTTCTTAAAAGGAATTTGGATACTTTTCTTTGGTGTAAATGCTAAATCAGGAAAATAAACATACTGCCCATTTACTACATCCATCTCAACGCCAGTAATATCTCCTTTGAATTTTCTTGAGGGGAGTCCTATATAATTGAGAAAAGTATTAGTGTTTTTCTTGTCTAACATTTTATTCTTCAATGTCACCTTATAATAATTTAACAGCCCATCTTCCATAACATACATGTTGACTATTTTGTTGAATCCAAAAAAAATAGAATTGCTTAAAACATGTGCCAAGTCAACATAATAAAAGTCTAAAGAGCTATTCTTAAGGCTTTTTATTTGCTTGTATATTTTTAAAAAGGTTATTATTTGCCATGAAAAATTAATATATCTTTCAACTTTTTTATCACTTACCTTTCTAGAAGCTGAACCTATATAAACTTCGTCCCAATAATCTTTATTGAAATTAAGACCATGGGGGTTTATCAGAATATTCTTTCTGCTTTTCCTGTTGTCATGAGTTTGGGCCGCTATTATACGTTCAGATATAGATAGTGTATAAGGGGTAATAGGTAAAAACATATTAATCTTTATCATATGCTAAAATTTAATTTCCTTAAGGAGCCAAGTTTCAAAACCATTATTAACAAAAAGCTTACAAAGGTAGCAATAGCAGCACCGACCATTCCAAAAATAGGTAATAAAATAAAATTTAATACTACATTTATTAAACAAGCAAAAACAACAGGAGTAATAATTTCTCTGTCTTTATGCAGAGCATATAATACAACATGGGGAATTAATGAAATATTAAAAAATACATTTGCCATTAATAATACCCAAAAAGTGGTAAGGTTTGAAAAGTATTCTTCTCTGCCAATCCAATTCAATAAAGGTTTCAAAAATAAAATAAGTAAAATAACCGCTATAATCAAAAAAATAAACATTTCCTTCTTGTAAGCTTTAATAAGTGTCGGGATGTTTTTTTTGTCTTTCTTTTTAAAAGCTAATAAAATTTTAGGGTATATCATGATTACCACTGTTGTATTAATCACAACATTTAAACTATTAGAAATATTGGAATAAAAAGAATAAATTCCTACTTCCGTGCTTGAATAGAAATAGTTTATTATAAATCTATCTGAAAGTTCTATGATTTTTAAAGTAATTGTACTCAATAAGAATGGAATGCTTACATAAAGTCCTTGTTTTATCCAGCTTAAATCAATTTTCATTTTATTGAATACAAGGTCATCTAAACTAAAACAGTATAAAATTGTGAAAACAACTAGTAAGCTATTTCCTATAGCCCAGCTTATTAAAATGTTTTGTGTATCAATTTTTATTCCATAAAAGTTATTTGCTAAAAGTAAAGCTAGAACCCAAAAACTAGACCTAAAAAACAATATTATATTTGCTAAAACAGGCTTAGAAAAAACAATTAACAAACGGTAAACTTCTTGCCCAAAATACTCAGAAAACAATAATATAATCGCTACTGAAAAAAACGGCAGATCATTATAACTCATAACCCAATAAAAAATAGGGGTTAAAATGATAAATAACAGAAAATTGAAAACAAACTGGTTAAGTAGCTTAGATGCTATTAAACTTCTTGAATTATTAATAAAATCCCTATGAGCATAATTGTAAAAGTCAAATCCAACCAAGAAAATAAAAAATGTAATGGTTGTTATAAGTAAACTAATGTTTCCATAATCTTCAACTGACATTTTTTTAGGAAGTATTATAGAGAAAAAAACAAACTTAATTCCCATTGACCCTGCTTTCAAAAACAAGACAAACCCTTTAGTAATAAGTTTTTTAGGTAAATTCATTAAATAATTATGCTGTTTTTAAAAACATCAATTTGAGCTTGTATCGATATATTTAAAAGAGAAATAAAACTGATAACTGCTACTTTCATGTGTTTTTATTGGTCACATAGTACATCCATATAATCATTTTACTTGGGTATCAAGTTTTGGTTATAGATGTTTCACGTGAATTATTTAATGTGTTTAAAATCTAGTGGCGTGGCAAAACTTGCGTCTTTCGCGAATTTTTTACCTAATATTTCTTTGTAGTGCTTTGGGTGAATTCCATTTCCAGGGCGAACCGAACGAATATTTTCTTCCGTAATAAGGTCTCCCTTTTTTACATCTTTAGTAATAAACAATGAGCGCGAGGCTAGTTTAGATAAATTGGTTGCTTTGCTTCCAATATTGTATGACACTTGTCCTATCGCTTTTTCTGCGTCTCTTACGGATTTAACCATTTGAGTAAATTCCTCAACATCTAAAGAAAATGCAGCATCAGCTCCGCCAACAGATTTGTCTAATATAAAATGTTTTTCAATAACTTTCGCTCCTAATGCAACTGAAACGGTTGGCGCTATTGTTCCTAAGGTATGATCTGAAAGGCCTGGAATAACATGAAATGTCTCAGCAAAATTGTTTATTGTTTTTAGATTCGCATCTTCAATTGGAGCAGGGTAAGACGTTGTACATTTTAACAACACAATTTGGTTGTTTCCTACATTCCTACAAGTATTAATTGCCAAATCAATATCGGCAATGGTGGCAATTCCTGTGCTTATTATTATTGGCTTGCCGGTTTTGGCACATTTTTCAATTAATGGGATGTCTAAAATTTCAGGGGATGCAATTTTATATGCAGGGGTATTCAACGTTTCTAAAAAGTCTACTGCAGTCAAATCAAATGGGGATGAAAAACAGACCAAACCTTCTTCCTTTGCTACTTTAAACAGTCTTTCATGCCATTCCCAAGGCAAATACGTTTCATTATATAGTTCGTGTAAATACTTACCGTCCCACTGCGTCCCATGGTTAATTAAGAAGGCTTCATTTTTGGCATCTAATGTAATTGTGTCTGGAGTGAAGGTTTGCAACTTAATCGCATCTGCTCCTGTTTTTTTAGCGGCCCGAATCGTTTCAATGGCTATATTAATATCTTTTCCATGATTGGCAGAAAGCTCCGCAATAATAAAGCATGGATTATCTCCTCCTATTTCCGTATTTCCTATGTGTATGTTTTTCATTTTTTAACTTATAAACTCGTTAAATCCTTTATAAAATGTTTGCCCTGCTTTAGCAGCCTCATAAGGTTCTAATTCTATATTTAGCTTGTCTTGAATTGACCATTCTAGATCTTTAAAACCAAACATGTGTCTAAATAAAACAGTGCTTGAAAACCTTGGGTTTATTTCAAAAACAACGGGACCTTTTTTTGTTAACCTTAATTGTACATTTATAGAACCATCGAGGTTGATTTTGTTTGCTAAATTACATAACAAATTATTAATTTGCTCATTATTAATAATTTCTCCATAACCACTGTAGCCGCTCGTTAGTTCTCTTTTAAAAGCAAGTGTTCTTATTTCTTGGTTTTTACTTCTAAAAACACCACAGGTAAATTCTCCCTGACTGTCTTCTAAAAACTCTTGTGCAATAAAATCTGAATGTTTCGATTTGATATAATTATAGTCCTCTAAATTTTCAACCTTATATATAGCAGAGCTTCCTGATCCTGTTCTTGATTTTAAGATCACTGGAAAGTTAGGAGTACTTTCATTGGCAACTAATACCGTTTCTGGAAACGGCAGATTGTTGGATTTTAAAAAATTAACGGTCGCCAGTTTATCAAACCCAATACTTAAGGCTTCAGACGAGGCTGTAAGCATTTTAGCCCTTCCAATCGCTTTTAAATTATCCGTATCTGAGAAATACCTCAACTCTGGTTCTGACATTGGAATGATGTAATCAATTTTATTGTCTTCAACAAAGAACTCTAAATTAGAAAGATAGTTTGGGTCTTTATATGGTAATCCTATAAAAAAGTTTGAATAAATAAACTTGCCCGCGTTCTTGTCTGAAATATCACAGCCATATAATTCATTCACAAATGCACTTTTGTTTAGTATTTTACCTATACTTTGTCCAATATCTCCTCCACAACCCGTGACTAATACATTAATTTTCATAATTCTTGTTATTTCTTTTTAACACCTTAAACAGGTACTCTTTTTCCTCGTTAAACTCTTTTAACTCACTTACAACGTCCTCTACTTTATAAGGAGTGTTTTGAGGTTCATAAACCCCGTTTGTGGTATTTATAATTCCCCAGTTCGCAATCCCACCAACCGTTCGAGATTGTCCTACAGAGCCAACATTTATTAGAAAGGAATTCTTGCCTTTATACATCATAGGATAATGTGTGTGACCGTTAAATACATAGTCTATGTTTTCTGTGTCATTTGCGTTTAAAACCTCTAAAGAAGCGTCAGGATATATGTATTGATCCTTATCCGATGGCGAGCCGTGACATAGAAGAAAAGACATCCGGTCTTTTGTTACAGTCTTTTGTTCTGGCAATTGTTTTATTTCGTTTATAAGTGTTTCCGAAAACTGTGTTTCGTAGTGCGAAAAACAAGAACCATACTTCTTATTGATTTCGTTTTTACGTCCTTCTGAAGCGCTTAAGTATTCTAAAAAAAGGCGTTCATGGTTGCCGGAAATCATATCAAAAGACCATTCTTTAATAAGCTTAAAAACTTCTATAGCACGATAAAAATAGCCCAGCTGATCGCCTAGTATAAATAAATGATCTACGTGCTGTCTTTTTGCTTCTTCAAGCACTGTGTGCAACGCAATGTAATTTCCATGTATGTCTGATAATACTGCTATTTTCATACTATAAAAGGTTATAGGTGCTTACAATATCTAATGCAACTTCCTGTGCTGATTTCAATTGTTCTGTTTTGTGATATTCTTTAAAGAGTTCCACATTTGGCATTTCATTTTCTGATTTACTTCTTATATTTTTTTGCATATCTGTATCCATGACTCCAGGATCTAGATTATGTACTTCAATATTTTTATTGTTTTCTTCTTGAAGCTTTAGTGTATTAAAAAACATCTCATTAGCCGATTTTGTACTACAATAAATGCTCCATCCAATTATTGGTCTTTTGGCGGCTCCGCTAGATATATTGATTATTCTAACACGTTTTGATCTGTTGCTTTTAACAATATTATTGGTCAATAATAATGGTGCAATTGTATTGAGTTGAACGGCTTTTACAATCGCTTCATTGTCAAAATTTCCGATCGCTTCGATAGGGTTGATACTTGCGGCGTTATTAATAAAAATGACTTCTTTATATTGATCCGTGTAATACGCATTCAATTTTAGTTCTTCTTCTACATTATTGAGTTCGGATAGGTCTTTTTCTATAAAAATAACACGCTTATTCTTTATTGTTTTTTGTTCGTTATTAAAATTTCTTGAAATAGCTATCATGGTAATGGATTCCTCTTTTAAAAATAAATTAAAAAAAGCATGACCTAACCCTTTATTTACACCCGTTATAATAACTAATTTTTTCATAAAATTCTTTTATAATAACGCAAGAAAACGTTTTTTTTGTTCTCCGTCTATTATTGATTTTTGGTTTTTAATTTGATTTCCTATTTTTTCTTCTGTTAATACTTCAATTTTACTTGGGAGCGTATCAAAATTAAAATTACGTAAATCATTCATTCCAAAAAAGACTTCCTTAGCCTTTATTCCATTATAAAAATCTATTTGATTCTGAACAAAAAAACCTGTAAAGATTGGCATTTTTATCGTGATGGCTTCATATAATATTGTACTTGCTGAAACAAAAGAAATATTAGATTTATTCATGAGGTCATTTAGTGCTTTTTCATTTAAGTTTTTGTGCACCTCTATCTTATTAAATTTACTCGCAATTTCATAAATTTCTTCATGGTTATAGGCGCCGCCAACAACGACATTTATCTTTTTAATTTTTTCTGTTTTTAATAGTGCCTCCACTGTTTTGAAGGTGAAATCAAAGTAATCCGAACCCCCGTAACAAACAAAAGCAGTATCTATAGTAGAAAGTTTTTTTTCTTGTTTTGCCGAAGCTAAAAAGCTTGGTCTCAATATTGCATAATCCGCACCTAATCCAAAAACTGTGTACGGTTCATTACTAAACGTCTCCTTATTTACGTTTGGTGAATGATTCACAACAATATCTGCATACATATGCTCAACCGCTAAATCATCTATATAAATTAAAAAATATCCAAGTTCTTTTATTTTTTTTTGATAAGTACTTGTAAATTGATACCCATCTGATACCATAATGTACTCATTATGTGAAAAATTCTTATCTATCCAAAGAGGTTCCTTATTTATGTCTATATCCTCAGGAATTATTTTTAATGTATAATCACTTGGTATGATACTTAAAACAGAGCTTTTCTTCGTTAAAAAAACAAAATCAAATTGTTCTTTATAAATCTCTACTAGGGCAAATAAGCGGTATAAATGTCCTAGACCTGATTCTGCTGTTCCATCGGCTCTAAAAAGTATCTTTTTTGTCATTAATTTAGACGCTTAAATCCTGAATGACAAACGGGGCCTTCTAGCAATTCATCAATGTCTTTGACGCCATTATTACACTCTGAAATCGTTTTATAAATACCGTCTAAGGCATCAAAATAGTCTGTTATATGTTGATCCTTATGCTCTGTACATGCATAGAAATTTGTACTTGCTAGGAAGCCTTTTTTAAGCATTTCTTGAGTTACAAATGTTTTGTACTTCATGGCGTCTTTAGCATTAAAACTATAGGTGCATAACGACGGAATCCCTCCCAAAGAAATTGATAAATCATGTGTTTCCGCCAATGATTTCCATCCGTTTTGTATTTTCTTTCCTTGCGCTGTTATAATATCCCATGAGTTCATTTGCTCCATCACTTCAAGTGTTTTTAGCGCTGCGGTTGGACCAATACGTTCGGTCCAAAAGGTACTGCTAATAAAGGTTGTTTGAGCTGCTTCCATAACAGACCTTCTTCCAACGACTGCTGTGAGTGCATACCCATTACCTATCGTTTTTCCGTACATGGCCATATCGGGTTCTACATTGAATTTCTGATAGATTCCGCCATAGGTTTCTCTAAAGCCAGAAGTACATTCATCAAAAATCAATACAATATTTCGGGCTGTTGCCAAATCTCTTACTTTTTGAAGGAAATTATCCTCAGGACCAACATTTCGCATGACTTCCATTTTTATAACCCCAATATCTTTGCTTTTAACAATTTCGAGGAGCTCTTCAAAGTCATTATAATGAAAAGGAAATACTGAGTTTTTTAAATTTTTAGGAACACCATTGGGACTCAACCCAGGTATTAAATGTCCTGATAAATCATCGCCTCCATTATGATTGGCAGATAAATACCAGTCGTGCCATCCATGATATCCACATATAGCTACATTATCTTTCCCAGACGCTGCTCTTGCGATTCTAATCGCAATTGAATTTGCCTCTCCACCACTTCTTGCAAATCGGACCATATCTGCCCATGGATTGATTTCGACTAATTTTTCTGCAAGCGCAACTTCTTCTGGACAATTTAAAGTGCTCATATTACCGCTTTTTACGGTCTCTATAACAGCATTATCTACTTCCTCATTTCCATAGCCTAAGGTGTTTGTGCCAATACCCATGATGCACATATCTGTATATTCTTTTCCGTCAAGATCCCAGACTTTACACCCTTTGGCCTTAGAGTAGTAAGATGGCCAGTTGTCTGGTAAAAACATCTCTGGACGCTTGGATAATAACATGGTTCCTCCCGGAATTAACGTTTTTGCTTTTTTGTAAAGGTCTTGACCTGTTTTTTTGCTCATAGTTTCAAAAAAATAGTTATGGATGCTAAGTTACTAATTGTTTTTGTCTTGGTTGATGGATTTCTGATAACCTTCGTTTCTAATAACAGCACTGTTAAGGGCTTTTATTTCGGGGTTGTTTAAGTAGTAATCTGTATAGGTTTTCCAGTCTTTGTCAAAGCCTAGAGTTTCAACAATCTTTTTTATCACTTCAAAATCTTGAGGTTCATCAACTGTTAATCGCACATGATTATAATTTTGTTCTAAACCGTGGTTATCGGACTTAAAGAGCACGCCTCCTTTGTAAGAGGAATTGTTTCTAATATAAGGCGTGACGTGTTCCCGGTCAGACTTAAGAGTCGTTTCATTCCATGCTTTTTCAAGTGCAGAAAATTTAAACACCTCTATATCTTGTCCGTCCGGATAGCGTTCTTCAAAAACATTGGAATAATAATCAAGGTTTTGTTGTTTTGCTTGCGTGATGACTTCATCTAAAAGTTTTGGGTCAATCAAAGGGCAATCAGAAGTTAAACGGACAATAAACGTGGGGTTGATATTTTTTACAGTTTGATAAAACCTATCAAGGACATCGTCTTCACTTCCCCTTGAATGTTTTACGTTTAAAGCATTTGCTAATTCAACAATGACATCATCTGTTTTTTTAATAGTAGTGGCAATATAGATGTCATCAACTTCTTGCGCTTGCTTTATGCGATCTATATGAATTTGCAGCAGTGTTTTGCCTTGAATTTTTTTTAAGACTTTGTTAGGTAATCTTGAAGATCCTGATCTTGCTTGGGTGACAACAATAACATCCATATTAACTCCAGTTTGAAGGGTTTAACAGTTCTATTTCTTTTACATCAATTGCATCAATTAAATGATGAGGAATTGTCTGTTCTATCTTACAATTAGTTATATTATCAACTAGCTGTTTTGCGGTTTCTACTCCGATCAAAACGTGGTCTATATATATTTTTTGTAAAACGTATTGCAAAGCTAATGTTTGTGTGTTAATTGACGTAGAATTTTTTATGTTTTCCAGTGTAGCCAAATACGTTATCAGGGGTTGTAACTTTGCTGATATCTTACTTTTGGGTTTAAAAAAAAGACCTTGTAAAAACACAGATCGCGTGTGTACTTCAACACCCTTTCGCTTTGCCTCTTTTAAAAGAGCACTTCTTTTAGAATCATTGTCAAACAAGTTAAATGGTATTTGGATAAAATCAAAACCATCATAGTTGTTTAACACATCTTCTATTTCATTATTACCATAAAGTGAAATTCCTGCTTTTGAAACAAGTCCTTCTTTTTTTGCTAATAATAATTTATCATACAACCCTTCTCTAGCTTTAAAGCTTGGGTAGTTATGAAACATATACCCAAAAAGTTGATCGCTATTTAAAATTTTACAATTTTGAGCGATATGTTCAATAAATTTTTTGGGAGCAATTTCTGTATTGCTAGCAAGTTTCGTGATAATTTGAAACTTTTTGTTGGGCTGTTCTTTTTGGAATTTCCCTATAATTTCTTGAGAATTCCCATAGGCTTCAGCAGTATCAAGGGTCTTTATTCCGTTATCAAAGGCAACCTCTAAAATTTCAAACGCTTGTTCTAATGAAGGTTTTCCATGTTGATTATTGACCCCATAATCTAGCCCTAGCTGAACTGTTCCTAATACAATTTTTTCAATCATTTCTTTTTACCATTCGTATAGAGTTACACATCTTGTTGTCGTAAACTCCTGAGTTTTCAATGATAGATTCTGTTGCGAACCCTAATTTCTCATATAGTTTTACAGCATTCTTGTTTTCGTCAATGACTCCTAATGTAATTTTAGAGAATTTTAGAGTCTTAAAGCAATAATCTATAATGGCTACAGAAGCTTCTTTGGCATAACCCTTGCCCCATTCGTTACAATCGCCCATCAATATTCCGTATTCCCCAGAATTATTATCTAAGTTTATGGGGTCAATTTTTATATTCCCAATATGCTTTTTAGACTCTTTAATGTGAATCGCCCAAAACAAAATATTTTTTTGTTCTTGTTCATTTAAAAACGATTCTAGTTTATTTAATGTATAATCGCCACCAGACTCTAAGTATTTATTTACTCTCGTATCGTTGAGCCAATTCACATAGACTTCCGAAAGGTGTTTTGAGGAAAGTGCTTCAAAATAAAGCCTTTTGGACTCTAAATATTTTGATTTCATTTCACAAAAGTTAACACTTTTTCAATAACAAATGCTTGTTCTTCATCTGTTAGAGTCGGATACATTGGCAAACTAATGCATTTAGAATAATAGGCTTCAGAGTTGCTTAAATCTGCACTTTTATACCCTATTTCTTTATAATAGGGCAACGTATGTACGGGGATATAATGTATTTGAGCAAAAATTTGATGCGTTCTTAAAAAGTCGTATAACCCTTTTCTATCTTCAACCTCTATGACAAATAAATGATGTGCATTTAAATCACCTTCTTGTAAGTTTTGAAATTTCACAATTCCTTTAAAAGCGTGTTTGTAAGTTTTTGCTATGTCGTTTCTTCTCGCTACACCAGCGTTATTTTTTGCAAGTTGTGTAATCCCTAAGGCTGATTGTATATCTGTTAGCCTGTAGTTAAACCCTAACTCTTGCATTTCATAAAACCAACCACCATGGTTTTCAGCCATGTGATCTTTGGTGATCCCATGTGATCTTAAGGATGCTAGCTTTTTATACAGTGTTTCGGAATTTGTAGTAATCATCCCGCCTTCTCCACACGCGATATGTTTTACTGGGTGGAATGAAAATATCCCTATATCTGCATAATTTCCGTTACCACACAGTTGTTTTTTACTTTTTGAATCTGTAAAATAACCTCCTGGTGCATGGCAGGCATCTTCAATGATCCATAAATCATGTTTGTCGGCCAAGGCTCTAAATGCTTCTAAATCTACTGGAAGCCCCGCAAAATCAACAGGTATTATGCCTTTAAAAAAACCTTTTGGCTTGCTCTCAATAAGCTTTCTAGTGCTTTCTAAACATAATGTGTATGAATCTTTGTCAATATCTGCAAACCAAACTTTGCCGCCCGCGTATCGAACACAGTTCGCCGATGCAGCAAAGGTAATAGGCGTTGTAATAACACGTTCTCCTTTTTTTAAACCGAGTGCCAAAACTGCTAAGTGCAGTCCTGAAGTAGCATTGTTTACAGCAACTGCAAATCTTGCACCTACATAGGTCGCAAACTTTTCTTCAAACTCTTTAACCTTTGGTCCTTGCGTTAAAAAATCTGCAGAAAGCGTTTTTACAACCGTATCAATATCGTCTTGGTCTATATGTTGTCTTCCGTAAGGGATCACTTTCATTATACTTTAAAGTTATAATCTACATGTTCTTTTATTAAATTTCTAAGACTTTCTACGGTTTCCCAATCATCATTATCACCTGAATTATAACTAAACCCATGAGGTGCTTTTTTGGCATCAAAAGTGTCTAAAAAGTCCCTTAACTTCCACATATGTGTTGCGGGCAATATTACATAATATTTTCCTAAGTCGTAGGTGTAAAAAGAATCTGAAGGGGTAATCATCTCTTCATGAACTTTTTCGCCTGGTCTAATTCCCACTAAGGGTTTCTCACAGTCTGGGCCAATAGCGTTTGCAACATCCATGATTTTATAAGACGGTATTTTAGGAACAAATAATTCCCCTCCCCAAGCGTGCTCAAGCGCATGCATCACCATATCAACTCCTCCCTGAAGAGAAATATTAAATCGGGTCATATTGGGGTCGGTAATAGGAAGTTTATTCTCTTCTTTCTTTTTATTAATAAAAAATGGAATTACAGAACCATTAGAGCCCATAACGTTCCCATATCGAACTACGGAAAAACGAATGGGATTGTCTCCTTTTATATTATTAGCTGCTATAAATAATTTATCAGAAGTAAGCTTCGTGGCGCCATATAAATTTATGGGGGCACAGGCTTTATCAGTAGATAAGGCTACTACACGTTGAACCTTCGTTTGAAGGCAGGCTTCAACCACATTTTCAGCGCCGCCTATATTGGTTTTAATACACTCTCCTGGATTGTATTCTGCAATATGAACGTGTTTCATGGCAGCTGCATGAATCACATAATCAACGTCTTGAAAGGCTCTTGTTAGACGGTCCTTGTCTCTAACATCTCCAATAAAATAACGTATTTGTGGATATTTATGTACAGGAAATTCTTGAGCCATTTGAAACTGCTTTTGCTCATCTCTAGAATAAATAATGAGTTTTCGAGTTTCGGGATATGTAGCAAGAATATGACTTGTAAGTGCTTTCCCAAGAGAACCTGTCCCTCCAGTAATTAATATAGATTTTCCTTTTAATTCAAACTTTTTATTCATTTTTTTATATTTAATCTTCTGATAAATAATTTACACTGTTGCTTATTGTTTCTCTCCAATGAGGGATTTCGATTTCCATAGTACTTTTAATTTTAGACTTATCCATCACACTATAAACAGGTCGCTTCGCTGTGGTTGGATATACGGCTGTTTCAATTGGGTTTATCTTTATTTCTTTTTTTGATTCTTCAAAAATAGCTTTTGTGAAATCATACCAACTAGCCACACCCTCACTACTATAGTGATACAATCCAAAACTCTTATTACTAGAATTAATGATATTTAATATCACTTCTGCTAAATCTCCTGCATACGTTGGCGATCCTATTTGATCGCTGACTACATTTATTTGATCGCTTGTATCGGCAAGTTTTAACATGGTTTTCATGAAATTATTTCCGTACGCAGAATATAACCAAGAAGTTCTAATTATAAAATAATTTTCTAATGTTTTTTGTATCTCAACTTCGCCCTGCAATTTAGAAGCTCCATATACATTAATTGGATTCGGGATGTCTAATTCTTTGTAGGGTTTTGCCTTTTGCCCATCAAACACAAAATCGGTGGAAATCTGGATTAAAATCGTGTTATGTTCGCTACAAACGATCGCTAAGTTTTTTGGCCCTGTTGCGTTAATTTCAAATACTTTATCAACTTCTGTTTCTGCTTTATCAACAGCTGTATAGGCCGCGCAATTAATACAATAATCAATTTTCGGATTGGATTTAAAAAACGCATCTACCCGGTTTAAATCGCAAATATCTAGTTCTTGGCGATCGGTGTAAATAATACTTAAACCTTCATACAGTTTTTCTATTTCCTTTATACAGCTTGCTAATTGTCCGTTTGCTCCGGTTACCAAAATATTTCTCATAGAAACTTATTTGAAAAGGTTGGCAGTGTTAAATCTTTTTCCGAGATCAAAAACTCTTTTTCATCTAATTGCCAGTCAATATTTAAGTCTTTATCGTTATAAATAATTCCTTCTTCGTGAGCACTGTTATAAAAATTATCACATTTGTAAGAAAAGATGGCCGTATCACTAAGAACTATAAACCCGTGTGCAAATCCTCTTGGAATAAAAAGTTGTGTTTTATTTTCTTCTGATAATTCAATTGAGAAGTGTTTAGAAAATGAAGACGAATTTTTTCGAAGATCTACGACGACATCTAAAACCCTCCCCTGTATAACCCTGATAAGTTTTGCCTGAGCATAAATGCCTGTCTGGTAATGCAAACCCCTCAAAGTTCCTTTTTTCGAAAACGATTCATTGTCCTGAACAAAATTAACTTCATAACCTAAAGCAGTGTTTAGTTTATCTTGACGATACGTTTCAGAAAAATAACCGCGACTGTCATTATGAATTTGAAGAGAAATGGTCTTACAATCGATAAGGCTGGTATCACTAATTTTCATGTTTTACAACTTAAGGGACGCCTGTTAATTGTTGGTTTTCTTATTAAACTTTTCTATAAACTTTAAAAACTCTATCCCAAATAAAACAGCCATAGCAACTAAAAGTGCTAAAACACCTAGAAACAGGGTCGTGTTCAATTCTATTCCAAAAAGTGTATTTGTAGTGCTCGCAGACCCCGAGTCCTGTTTGTTCGAAATCATTTCAACAATGTATTGCTTGTCTAACAGATCTCTTTCTATTTGTACCAATTGACTTCTCAATTCTAAATCACTCTGGTATAAATCATATTCTTTGGTTTTATCAGTTTCACTAGAACCTTCAAAAGTGATTCCAATTTCAGAAGTTTTGGAGGTTTCATCAGCATCTAGGCCTTGTTCCAAAACCCTCTTGTAGGTGTCTTGAAGAGATTCCGACTTATCCAATGCAAGCTCTAAAGCTTCTTTGGTGTTGTTGAGTTCTACAATATCTTTACGCTGCTCATTTAGGAAAAATGGATTTAAATTAATCGACTTAACAATATTTTCAAAAACAGATTTAAAACTATTTCGCTCAGAAGACTCTATACGAATTTGTTGATATTTATGCGTATGGTCTTCATTGTTATCTAAGAAATCTTCATATTCGATTTTAGTCGCTGCTAAAGAATCCAATTGCTTAACATATTTATTAAAAGCAAGGAGTTTTTCGTTATCACTAACAACTGGCTCCACATCAAAAGTTAATATAGATTTCGTTCTTTCGAGGTCTAAATTTAAAACTATGCCCAGTGTCTCGAAATCTTTTTGTTTTAATAAGTCATTGTAGTAACCTACGGAGTTGTATAGATTCTCACCCGTTGGGTAATTTTGCACCACGGTCACTGAAGACTCATATTTAGCAGCGACGGTTTTTTTGCTTAAAGCCCCAATGATAAGTCCAGAAATCGTTGCTAAGGTAAGAATAATGATCCGTTTCTTTACAAGGAGGATGACCCACACAAACGCCAAAAAAAGATTCTTGAAAATACGAAGTATAAAATTAAAAAAACGATCAAAAATAGTTCCGATAAGCTTAAAAAGTTGTCCTAAATCAACTTCTTCGGAATTGTTAGGGGTGTTAGAATTTGTGCTCATAATGTATTATTAATTAAATATCTGATGTAAAATTTGTTTCGTAATTATATAGGTTGGTTTGACGCCAGTTGAACCAAGTCCCCCTGATGCCAAAGTACTGCCCGTTTCAAGGGGGTTATCACTCGCATAATAAGCGTATCGAACCTTAACGTTAGGATTGATACTATGTCGAACCCTTGAGGCTGCTTGTATCGCTTTTTGATAATGCGCACCTTCCATCTCAAGACCAATAACATTCCATGTAGAATCATGGAAAAACTTTAAAAGGTCTTTATTTTGAAGCGACGTGCCCAAAACGGTCACCATTGTCCCTTCAAAAACCTTCAGGTCTTTTGTGTCAAAATCTGCAAGTGTTAGCTCATTTTTAAAAGGATAATTATCAGCGGTTCCTTCAAAAATATGTGCCGATGGAATCATAATATCTCCTTTAGAGCCTTCTAAGATTCCTGCTTTTCCCATTATAGAAATAGAATCCACATTAAGATGAATGTTGTTTTCAGTCGTTTTAAACGGCTTTAGCAATTCATCGATCGTTTCGTAAGCTTGCTCTCCAAAAGCATAGTCCATAACGATAATTACGGGTGCGTTTTTTGTAGATTCAAACTCGAATTCCGTATTAGAAAAATCAATTTTAGACGCATCAAAAATTTGAACGTCTATGTTGGTTCCCGACTTGTCTTCTATAAAGATCATACCTTCTTGCAACGCTACTTGTTTGGTTTTATTGCGAAGGGCTTTATTTTCTTCCTTACTCAACAATTCATATACCGTAAAAATTTCGTGCTTCGCACACAAGTCTTTTAGCGCTTTGGGTGCATGAAGCGTATTCATCACACTGTGTAAGTTTGCGGAGATAATATGAATTGGTCGATTAATTAATTGATGCTTCTGGAGGGTGTCTTTAATGGTATTCGCCCAGACTTCTCCGTGAATATGATGCCCCAACCGTTCTCTTAAGACAGGACTAAAGCTGATGGTTCGTTTAGAATTGTCTACAATTTCTTCAATCGCTCGTTTTCCTAACCAATAAATCAGATGTAAAAAATGATCCGGTTGTTTTGGGGTTGCAAACTGGTCATAAACCTCTAGAATTTCCTCAAAAGTTCTACCCAGAATATTCCCTGTATGAGTGATGGCTAACTCCCGCTCTTTTTGATTTAGCTTTTTCTTAGAAAGTACGGCGGCTTCTAACTTTATCCAATCTCTTGTAGTTGCTCCTTTGTCATCAATAACAACACGTTTTGCGATTTTATGAGACTCGATAAACATAAATGTTAAATGCGTCAAAATATCATAAATCTCAGAACGTCCACGAGTGATTTCGATGTTCATTTGCTCAAAATCAATTCGATAACAATTACGACGCCTTTTAGAGGGAACAATCACTTCAAAATGAGAATTTCCAAAACCTTCAGCACTGGTTAAGTTTATCAGAACACACTCTTCAATCCCAACGGGTAAACGGTCAACCACATAAAGTAAGCCTTCCAACTCCGTTTTATCACCCCCTATAGAGCCATATATTTCGGGACGTAATTGCAGTAATGCTTGACGCAAGGTCTCACCAGAAACACCCATTGGCTTATAAAATCCTCGGTTAAATAAATGACGCATTGTCAAATACATGCGCTCTATGGCATGAGAACTTTCTTGAGCACGGCTACGATTTATATTTTTTATTTGAGATTTCTGCATAAGTACTACAAATATACGTTAATTAGTCTGAATATTTTGAGTCAAAACATCTGCGATTTTTCGATCGTTCGATAATCGTGGGGTTTTGTTTTGTCCACCCAACTTTCCAATGGTTTTCATATAGTTTTGAAAACCGCCTTTTTGAACCTGCGTAATTTTTAAAGACCGCAGTACTTTTCCTTCTATTAAATCCAAATAGTAACTATTTTGAAGTTTCATTGCAGCATCAATTTGAGTCGCAAATGCTTCTATATCTGAAGGTGGGTTTTCAAATTCAATAAACCATTCGTGGTACGGCAACCCTTCAGTTGGCGCTATTTGAGGCGCGACTGTAAATTCGCTTACGCTCACATCTGTTGTTTTTAAAGCACTTAAAAGTGCGTGCTCAACTTCTTTTGCTATGACGTGTTCGCCAAACGCAGAAATAAAGTGTTTGATGCGTCCGCTCACAATCACCCTAAACGGTGCTACCGATGTAAACTGTATGGTGTCGCCAATGTTATAAGCCCAAAGACCCGCATTTGTTGAAATAATGATGACATAGTTCACACCAATTTCAACATCTTTCAAAGTCAGTCGATTAGGAGAAGCATCAAAAAAAGTATCTGCTATTATAAATTCATAAAACATTCCCGAGTCTAATTGAAGCAACATTCCGGGTTGATTTTGCCGATCTTGAAATGCGAAAAACCCTTCACTAGCAGGATAAAGCTCTACGCTGTCTACTTTTCTTCCAATTAAACTTTCAAATTTGGAACGGTACGGTTCATAATTTACACCGCCAAAAATAAAAAGACTGAAATTTTTAAATATATGCCCAACCTTTTGTCCCTTTTCTTCAATGAGTTTTTCAAAATACATTTGAACCCATGACGGAATGCCCGCAATTACAGACATGTCTTCGTTCAATGTCTCATGGACAATCGTATTCACCTTGGTTTCCCAGTCTTCAATACAGTTGGTTTCCCAGGTAGGCAATCGATTTTTTTGAAGGTATTTAGGAACATAGTGTGCTACAATCCCCGACAAACGCCCGAGTTGTATGCCGTTTTTGGTTTCTAGAACTGGACTTCCCTGTAAGAAAATCATTTTTCTAGTCACAATTTTGGTGTTTCCAGTTTCATGAATGTAAAGTAAAATGGCATTTTTAGCTGCTTCAATATGGCTCGGCATGCTTTCTTTTGTGATCGGAATGTACTTCGCCCCTGAGGTTGTTCCAGATGTTTTTGCAAAATACAGAGGCTTTCCTTTCCATAGAATATCTTCTTCACCTGCAACCATTTTTTCTACATAAGATTTCAAAGCCTCATAATCACGCACAGGAACGTGTTTTACAAAATCTGCATGCGTCTTTATGTTTTTAAAATTGTGATCCCTTCCAAATTGAGTGTCTGAAGCATCAGAAATCAACGATTGAAAAACCCGTTCTTGAGTCTCAATAGGGTTGGAGGCCCACCTATTTATTTTATTATAAATTCTAGCCGCATAAAGTTTTGCGACAAACGCTTTAATTGATGGCATTTTAATTGGTTTTAAAAGTCAATAAAGGTAGATGGATTCAGGGGGATTCCATTATTCCAAAGTTCGAAATGTAAATGTGGCCCTGTACTCAACTCACCTGAAGATCCAGAAATTGCGATGACTTCTCTTGATTTTACAAAATCTCCTTGAGATTTTGTAAGAGATGAGTTGTGTTTATACACAGAAATCAATTCATCACCATGATCTATAATGATCACATAACTGGCGTCTGAAGTCCATGAAGCAAACAAGACTCGTCCGTCGGCAGTGGCCTTTACAGGGGTGTTTTTTGGAATGACAATATCAACGGCATAATGCTTTTCATTTGTATCAAATCCGGCACTTATAGATCCGTTAACAGGAGGGAAAAACACAAAATCTGTAGCGGTCGTAGCCGTTTCAAATAAATTATATTTATCCTCATTGCTCACCTTCGCTCTTAATATAGAATCCGCTTTTGAAGGGTTTAAATCTAAAATATCTGTATCAGCTTGAGCGGCTTTGAAAATAGAATCTTTATTAATGACAACCGCGCTCACTTCGCCTCGTAATACGCTTTTAACGGAAGTAATGTAAGCATCATTCATATTAATCACCTCTAGTAACGAATCCGTTTTAAAATCCAGTTCCAATGCTTGCTTTTGAAGCGCAGTTGAAGAATAGCCAGGAATGTATTCTCGAACAGGCGTAAACGCAATAAAAACCGTGGTGATCGCCACCAATAAAATTGCAATTAAAGAGCCCAAAACAAAGACATTGAGACGAGTTAACTTGAACGCTAATCGCTCTTCAAAAGTGTCTTCATTTAATACCACTAGGCGGTATTTGTGAAGCAACTTCTTTTTGAGTTTCTTTTTATTTGTTTTTTTTCTGGTCATTACAAGACAAAATTAATTAAAAATTAAGCGATTCGTGTGTTTATAACAGACTAAAGTTTGAAATAACTCTTTATTTAAAGGATAATTATTAACTTTGTAATCTAAATTTATGACATCATGAACATATATATGTTACCATTAGCGATCGGTGCGCCACAAATTATTTTAATTGTGGTGGTAGTTCTTTTGTTGTTTGGCGGTAAAAAAATTCCTGAACTTATGAAAGGTTTAGGGGGCGGAATTAAAGAGTTCAAAAAAGCCAGTCAAGAAGAAAAAAAAGACAGTGAAAATATTGAAGATAAAAAAGATTAAATAAGGCTGACTAAAAAGTCTTTTGCTTGTCAAACGCCTTATTGTTTTATCGTTATCGATTGTATAATCGCTTCTAATTCAAAAATATAATCACGTTTTCCAACGGAAGGCGCATACACAAATCCTTCTGCAATCAAGTAGCGGTTATTTGCCTTGTCTTCTATCCAGTAATTAATAAAAGGTCCCGACATAAAAGCGTCTTTTACCTGCCAAATACTTTTGGTTTCAAAACTAGTTAAATTCGCCACTTTGGTATCCCCAAAAAAGGGCGTGTACGCCTTTTCTGTAGTCATATAACTCCCATCTACAGGTCCTTGAATGTGTTGTTTTCCAATAGAATCGCGCACTGTAATCACCCGTTCTGCCAGAGCTTCTTTTGTAAGAGTCTCATCAAAAGGAAGTGTATATATCAATAAATTGACTGTCCCCGTTTTAATATCTCTTCGGATCCAGAAAAAATCTTCGGCTTGTTTTGCAATGCGATAAATAGATGGAAACTGAATGTTGATCCCAAACTGCTTGGTAACGGCGGTTGAATTGAATAGAGATTTTCTAGTTCGACGTTGCTTTTCTTGGATCTCTTGCGCTTTAAATGCCTTGACAATCTTATCTTGATTTGCTATAAATTGATCGCTAATTTCCTGATTGGTCATTCCGCTAACCGTAACCATCCGTTGAGGCGAAGCATAGGGGTCTTTATAAAATTTTGTGGTGGCGGCTAGACCTTTTTTTATTTTTAAAATGAGACGTGTATTTTTCACAAAGCCCGTAAAAACTGAAGTGGGTATTTGTCGCAATGTAAGCTGCGGCTCGTCTTGAGGCAGTCCATATAAAGGCCCTCCAACCGTCGATCGAATCGTTTCACCAACCGATGTGTCCCATAAATCATTATCAATTACCACTGATAAATTATTGATGTTTCCGGAGGATTGTGGCTTATAAACTTTTTTAGAATTCGAATCATCACATGCAGAAAAAAGGAATACTAAACAGAACGCTTTCAAATAAAGTCTCATCGATTTGTGTTTTAGTTAGAAATAATCAAGGTCATCCCTGGTTTTAAATGACTGTCCCAAATATCATTCCATTCTTTAAGGTTTTGGATAGAAATTCCTGTTAATTTATTTGAGATGCTCCAAAGAGAGTCGCCTGACTTCACCAAATAGGTCGATTTATTGGCTGTATTTTTAGAACTTTTAGTGACTGATTTTGAATTATTAACAGTGTGTGCTGTAGGGTTTCGAGAATAGATGGTCAACCGTTGTCCTATTTTTAAATCATTTGTTCGCAATCCGTTCCATTTTTTGATTTGACTCACTCTGACTCTGAATTTTCGTGCAATCTTTCCTAAATAGTCGCCCGATCTTACTTTATATCTGATTTTAGAATCAATTTCGAAAAACTGAGGCAAGGGTTTCTCACGTGCTTCAAACTCAGCTTTTGCAGCCGCATAAATTTGTGTTTCATTTTGAACGAAATCACCAATTTTAGCAAGTGGAAGTCTAAGGGTATAGTTCTTATTATCTAAAACAGGAATAATATCTAACTTATAAGAAGGATTTAGATGTTGGAGTGTTTCAATTTTAGTATCTGTAAGCTCTGCAACTTGATCTAAAGAAATCATTTGTTTGATATGAATTGTATCGGTTGCAACGCTTGGAAGTTGGTTTTTCTCAACTTGAAATCCATGTGCATCGGCGTATTCAAAAAGGTAAAGCGTTGCTAGAAAAGCGGGGAGATACCCTGCAGTTTCACGTGGTAGAAACGATCGGATGTTCCAATAATTTTGATATCCCCCAGATCTCCGAATTGCTTTTGTAACATTTCCAGGGCCAGAATTATAGGCTGCTAGCGCAAGGTCCCAATCTCCAAATGTTTTGTACAGCGATGCTAAGTATTTAGCGGCGGCATTGGTAGAGCGTAAAGGATCACAGCGTTCATCGACGTAACTGCTGACTTCAAGCCCATACTGTTTGCCTGTCGCAAACATAAACTGCCAAAGTCCTGTAGCACCCACACGTGATTTTGCGCACGGTTTTAAAGCTGATTCAACCACTGCCAAATATTTAATTTCTAACGGAAGGTTGTGTTTGTCTAAAACTTCCTCAAACATTGGAAAATAATACTGACTACGATTAATGAGCGTTTCAGTAGAGCGTTTACGGTTTTTTAAATAGCTCTTTATAACGCTTTCCAAAGAAGTGTTGTAGGCTATGTTAAAAGGTGTTTTGGCATCAAGAATCGCCAATCGTTTTTTGAGTGTATCCGTTGGTAATTCTGGATAGTAAATTGCCTCATAGGACTGGTTGGAAACAACATTCGTAAGCGTGTCATACAGCGAATTATTGTACACTTCATTATGCCAGCGTTCTTCAATTTTCTGAACGTTCGCAAGATTCAATGGAATAGAATCAATGGTTGGAGTAGGAACCACAGCTAAACTGTCAACACTTTGACTGTGTAAAAGACCACAGCTCAATACTCCAAAAAATAAAAAGATTTTAAATTTCATTCTATAAAATCATTGTTAATTTCACACCCTATTCAACACCACAAGCAGCTAATTATTCAGAAATAGCAGCAATCCCTGGAAGGGTTTTTCCCTCTAAACTTTCAAGCATGGCACCACCGCCAGTACTTACATAGCTCACTTTGTTTTCAAACCCAAACTGCTTTACGGCTGCCACAGAATCGCCACCACCAACAAGTGAAAAAGCACCGTTTTTAGTTGCTTCTGCAATAGAATCTCCTAAGGCGATCGTTCCACTAGAAAATGTTTCCATCTCAAAAACACCTAAAGGCCCGTTCCATAAAATCGTTTTACATTTCTGAACCACGTCATGAAAGATTGCTTTTGATTTTGGACCACAATCTAAACCTTGCCAGTTTTTAGGAATCTCACGCACGTCTACAATTTGTGTGTTTGCATCGTTGCTAAAATCATTGGCTGCCAATACATCCACAGGAATGTGAATTTGAACATTTTTAACTTTTGCTTTTTCAAGAATTTCAAGTGCTAATTCCATTTTGTCATCCTCACAAATAGAATCTCCAACATGGCCGCCTTGTGCTTTTACAAACGTAAAAGTCATTCCACCACCAATAATTAAATGATCTACTTTATCTAAAATATTATCTATAATTGTAATTTTTGAAGAGACTTTAGCACCTCCCAAAATTGCCAATACTGGCTTTTCTCCCGTTTGCATTACTTTGTCAATACTTTCAATTTCTTGAGCAAGCAAGCTTCCAAAACATTTATTTACTGGAAAAAATTGAGCGATAATGGTCGTTGAAGCATGAGCTCTGTGCGCCGTTCCAAAAGCATCATTGATATAAAAATCACCTAACTTAGAAAGTGCCTCTGCAAAACCAAGATCACCTTTTGTTTCTTCAGAATGGTACCTTAAGTTTTCTAACAACAAAACCTGACCTGGTTGTAAATTGTCTGCTGCGGTTTGTGCTTCTTCGCCAATACAGTCACTTGAAAACAGCACTTGAACACCTAAAACAGTTTCAAGCGTACTTACAATATGACGCAATGAAAATTCCGACTCTTGAGCTTTTGGTCGTCCCAAATGAGACATTAAGATACAGCTGCCGCCATCTTCCAAAACCTTTAAAATGGTTGGTTTTGCTGAAACAATTCTCGTGTTGTCAGTAACTTCGAATTGCGCATTTAAAGGCACATTAAAATCTACACGTATTAATGCTTTTGTATTTTTAAAATTTACGTTCTGTATGGTTTTCATTTCTTCGAGATAATATGGATTGATTTATAAAATTCAAAGGTAAGAATTTCTTTTAGCCTATGGCAAGGAGCGTTTAAGAAAGTTGTAGCGAAGCCTTGAAAAGTTTATCTCGCTGAGGTTTGTTGTTTTGAGTTCAGAGGACGTCTCGATTTCATGAGGAGATTCAATTAAATCTGCTATCTTTGTTTCATGACTTTTGAGGATATTATAGGGCAATCTTTTTTAAAAACACACTTAACGCAGAGCGTCAATTCTGGACGTATTCCACACGCACAACTTTACGTCGGAAAACGTGGAGTCGGTGCGCTCCCAATGGCGATTGCGTATGCCGATTATTTAATGAAGCATCAAGAGGGTGGAGTTGGAGCGATGAGCCCACTCACACATCCTAACATCCATTTTGTATATCCTGTCACCACAAGTGATAAGGTGAAGTCTAAACCCATTTCATCTAATTACCTTACAGAGTGGCGTTCTTTTATAGAAACAAATCCGTATGGATCGATAAACGATTGGTATGATGTGGTTGGTGTGGGCAATAAACAGGGAAATATTGGGGTCGAAGAAGCACATGATGTGGTGTCAAAAATGTCTTTGAAGGCGTTTAACGGTGGTTATAAAGTAATGATTGTGTGGATGGCTGAAAAGATGAATTCCATGTGTGCCAATAAATTACTCAAATTAATTGAAGAACCGGCAGATAAAACAGTGATCATTCTGGTGACAGAAGATGAAGAGCAACTGATTAATACCATTCGATCGCGATGTCAAGTCGTGCATTTAAATCCACTTTCGGAAGAAACGATAAAAAACACACTTATTACAGCTCATAGTACAGAAGCAGGTTTGGCGCAAAACATTGCTCATCAATCGGAGGGGAGCTATAGCAGAGCGTTGGATTTATTAAGTCAGGAACCCGAAGATCTCCAGTTTGAAGCTTGGTTTATCGCGTGGGTGCGAACGGCATTTCAAGCGAAAAGTAACAAGCAGTCCATCAACAGTCTGATGGCTTGGAGTGATGAAATTTCCAAGGCAGGTCGCGAAATACAAAAACAATTTTTAGACTATAGTTTGCGCTTTTTTAGGCAAGCACTCCTTTATAATTACGGGGCTAAAGATTTGGTTTTCATGAAGTTAAATGATAAGTCGTTTAAATTGGAGAACTTTGCGCCATTTATAGACGCTTCCAACATTATTGAAATTTCAAAAGAAATCGAATTGGCAAACTACCATATTGAACGCAATGCCAATCCAAAGATTGTTTTGACCGATTTATCCATCAAGCTAACGCGTTTGTTACACCTAAAAAAAGCTTAGTCTTTCGTGTAGCTTTCGTTTAATGCCTTTAAAATTTCTTGTGTTAGGTCCGAGGCATCTTCACCATACAAAACACTTCCTGCTTCGTTACTTCCTAAGATGAAATTATAGCTGTTTGATTTACCAAAAGTTTGAACAAAATCTTTGACCTTATTAATGATAGAGTCATTGAGTGTTTGACTTTCTTGGGCGATTTGCTGTTGCTCAAATTGAACTCTTTGAGACAAGACTTGTTCTTTTTGTTGAAGTTCTTGTGAAAGTTTCTGAATGTCAGATTGTGACATTTTTCTTGCTTTTAATTCTGCTTCTTTTATTTCCAATTCAAAAGCAGATCGTAAACTGTCTGTCCGCATTTTGAAAGCGTCAATTTTAGTTTGAAGTTTTGCTTCAATATCTACACGCTCTTGGTACTCGTTAATAAGAATTCCATTGTCAACAAAACCAATTTTTTGTTGTTGGCAGGCTGTAAGGGTAATAATTGTTAAAAATACAATTGCTATTTTTTTCATGACAGTTTAATTTGTTTGTGGATGCAAAAGTAAAAAAAGTAATTGCAATATTGTAAAAATAAGTGTCGGAGTTGCATTATAAGTAAAAACTATCAATCTAACTAAGTGTAATTGTAAAAAACTATTTTATTAAGCCTCTTTAAACACCTCTTAAATTAAGAAATATAAATGCCGAATGGCACATTAGATGTTTCACGTGAAACAACCTCTAAAAGGTCTTAAAACGCTAATTCTTGTTTTTGAGGATATAAATAAGCGAGGAGTACTCTCCGGACTTTGCTGCCTTTAAATTTGAAAGAAATCCAACCCACAAACTATTTAAAATTCGATGAGACCCTGTTTTAAGTTTATTGGAAAGCAAACTAACGTAATACGCGTCCATCATTAAAGGGTGAGTCGATTCTAATTTCATTTGAACCTTAGAAAACACTTTTGAGATCGACTGTTGGGAAAAATGCCATAGGTGCCTTGGAACATCATAAGCCGCCCAAAAGTCTTTAAAGTAAGCTGCGTCAAAGCTTTTAAAATTTGGCACTGCCACCACAATGCGACCGTTTGGTTTTAGAAGTTTCTGGAATGTTTTTAGGTCGTCCTCTAAATTTGGAAGGTGTTCTAATACATGCCAAAGGGTAATCACATCAAACGACCTTTCGGGGAGCGTGCCCAAGGTTTCGGTGTCAAAAACAGTATTGGGCGCTTTTGAATTTGCAAGGTTTCGCGCCGAGGGGTTGGGTTCAATTCCGGTAACAGTCCAACCTCTTTTTTTAGCAGCTCTTAAGAAAAACCCAGTGCCGGCACCTACATCCAATAGTGCGCCTTGTTTTGGCTGAAAGGATTTTAAAAGTCTGAATTTTCTTATAACAGAAACAGATCGAACTAGATGGTATAAAAGATCGAATAAAGATTTCCGCTGGTTGGTATGGGAGATATAATTCGTGTCAGGGTAGTAGCTTGACAATTTCTCTTCTGATGGTTTGGGGTGCGTATAAAGCAACTCTCTAGACGGGTCATAAAGGAGTTCAAAGGAGTCTCCGCTTAAGGAATGGTCTTTAAGTTTTAGATGGCTCTTGTGTGTTTCCATATCACGTTCCACGTGGAACAATTAGATTAATTAACGCCCCATATACACCAGTAGCACAGAAATATCATTAGGGGACACCCCGCTGATGCGTGACGCTTGAGCAACCGTTGTGGGTTGTATTTTCTTTAGTTTTTCACGTGCTTCATAACTCATGGATTTGATTTGAGAGTAGTCATAACCACTAGGGATTTTGACATATTCTAAACGTGTGAGTTTGTCAGCATTCAGTTTTTCTTTGGCTATATACCCAGAATACTTCACCTGTATTTCGGCTTGTTCAATGACTTCATTATCCAAATCATTGGATTGTATATAGGCTTCGACTGCCTCAAATTTACGAACATCTTCAATGCCTATATTAGGCCTGGAAAATATCTTAAACATTTTATCAGACTGGCGAATCGGTTGGGAATCTTTACTTTCTAAAACTGGATTTGCTTCCTCAGGCTTCACACTTTGTGTTCTAAAGAACCCAACAAAAGCTTCGGCTTTGGACAGCTTTTCTTCCATCCGCTTGAGGCGCTTTTCGCTCGCAATCCCCAATTCGTACCCTTTGGGTGTCAAACGAATGTCGGCGTTATCTTGCCTTAAAAGCGTGCGGTATTCCGCACGTGACGTAAACATTCGATAAGGCTCGTCAGTACCTTTGGTGATTAAATCATCAATCAAAACTCCTATATAAGCTTCGTTCCGTTTGAGTATAAATGGCTCTTTTTCTTGTACTTTTAAACTGGCATTAATTCCTGCCATTAACCCTTGAGAGGCTGCTTCTTCATAGCCTGTAGTTCCATTAATTTGTCCTGCAAAATACAAGCCTTTAACGAGCTTGGTTTCTAAAGAGTGTGTCAGTTGCGTAGGAGGGAAGTAGTCGTATTCAATCGCATATCCCGGTCTGAAAAACTTAACGTTTTCAAATCCTTTCACGGCACTCAACGCCTTAAACTGAACGTCTTCGGGCAAAGAGGTTGAAAAGCCATTGATATAATACTCAACGGTATTCCAACCCTCAGGTTCTACAAAAATCTGGTGACGGTCCTTGTCCGCAAAACGATTTATTTTATCTTCAATAGAGGGACAATAACGCGGCCCTAAACTTTGGATGCGACCATTAAACATGGGCGATCGGTCAAAGCCTTCTCTTAATAAATTATGAACTTCTAAACTTGTATAAGACATGTGGCAAGGACGCTGTGTTGTGAGCGGCTTGGTGATATCTGAATAGGAGAATTTTTCTGGTACTGCATCGCCCGGTTGTTCGATCATTTTAGAAAAATCTAAAGAACGCCCATCCACTCTAGGCGGAGTTCCTGTTTTCATTCGACCGGATTCAAACCCTAAATCAACGAGTTGCTCTGTGATGCCTGTGGCTGCTTTCTCTCCAGCACGACCACCACCAAAATTCTTATTGCCAATGTGTATTAATCCATTTAAAAACGTACCGTTGGTAAGCACAACCGTCTTGGCTCGAATCTCTAATCCTAAGGACGTTTTTACGCCTGTGACTTCATCACCTTTAATCACAAGTCCTGTGACCATTTCTTGATAAAAATCTAGGTTTTTGGTTTGCTCCAATAGCAGTCTCCAATCTTCTGCAAACCGCATTCGGTCACTCTGCACACGTGGACTCCACATGGCAGGGCCTTTAGACTTGTTGAGCATTTTGAATTGGATCGCAGAGGTGTCACTTACGATTCCACTGTAGCCTCCAAGGGCGTCAATCTCACGAACGATTTGCCCTTTGGCAATACCGCCCATTGCTGGGTTGCATGACATTTGCGCTATGTTTTGAAGGTTCATTGTAACTAGCAAAGTACTGCTCCCCATGTTGGCAGCTGCTGCTGCTGCCTCACTTCCGGCGTGTCCTCCACCAACTACAATTACATCGTAAATTTTATCAAACATTGGTTACATTTTTAATGTTCCACGTGGAACAAATCATTTGCAGCTGCAAATATAAGGCTTTAGAAAATTAATCGGCACGTTGTTGAAGATAGAACTCTTCTTTAGATCGCATAGCGGCGGCTTCTGATTCAGATTTGTCTTTATAACCACAGTAGTGCAGAATGCCATGCGCCATGACTCTCGCTAGTTCCGTATCGAAACTTTGATTGAATTCGTTGGCGTTTTCTTTTACGCGTTCAATAGAAATAAATATTTCTCCATGAATTTCTTTCCCCATAGAGTAATCGAAACTAATCACATCGGTTAGGGTGTCATGATCTAAGAATTCAACATTAAGTTTGTGTAGAAATTCATCATCACAAAACACAATGGAAACCTCGCCCTCGTTATAATCTTCTTGGGAAATAATGGCACCGAGCCATGAGGCTGTAGTGTCAGCATTGGAAATTTCGAAGGGGACTTCTGAGCTAAAACTAATCATTTTTTATCTTAAAATATTCTTGAACTTTTTGCTTAAATTCTTGACGTAAAGGTAGGCTTTGTCGGTTCAATATCTCAGTCGTATTAAAATATTGTTTGATCGTTTCCGCGCTAGGAATTGGCGGTTGTGACCGCTCCGCTTTGCTGGTGTTGGAAACGCGCTTGGTGTCTTCGCCCTGCTGTTGTACGGCCTTTTCTAGTTTTAAGAGCTGATGCTTAAGGTTTTGCATTGCTTGTAAAGATTTTTCTGTAAGACCTTGATTAATAAGGTTTTGTTCGATTTTTTCCATAGAATCAAGCAGCTTTTGACCGTTGTCTCCAATGCCATTTTTGTCTAATAAATCTTGTAAAGCATTCCGCAACTCTTGTTGTTTTTTAAAGATCTCGAACAATTCGCCATTGTCCCCTTCTGAGCCTTCGCCTTCACCACCTTGATTTCCCTGTTGTCCTTGCTGACCTTGTTTGCCGTTTTGGCCTTCTTTTCCTTCTCCACCTTCTTGGCCCTCTTGGCCTTGCTCTCCTTTTTTGGAACCCTCACCTTCCTTCTTTGGCTCCCCATCTCCTTTTTCAGAACCTTCTTGTTCGCCCTCAGATTTTTCACCCTTTTTACCAAGCTCTTTTTCCATTTTCTTACTGAGTGCCTCTTGACTCATGATAATGTCTGGCAGTTGCATTTCGCCCTCGCCTTGTCCAGGAGACATCTGCATCTGCATTTCCATATTGTCCAGTGTGTTGCTGAGCATATCCGCTAATTTGTTGGTGGCTGTAATGGCAAATTGTTGCGCACCAATGGCTTCTCTAAAACTGTTTTCGGAGAGGAGTTCGAGACTTTTATCAATATTAAAAAAGACTTCTGTTATTTCTTTGTTGATAGATTCCGAAATCATGGGCTGGCGTAAGGATAGCGAAAACAAACTGTCATCGACATGCTCAAAGTGTTCGCGCAAATTACTTTGCCTCACAAGACGCTTGGCGTGCCCGGTGGTGTTTGTGGTGGATTCCTGAAAACGCTTCATGAGCAATTCTTGATCAAAAGAAAAGAGAAGCAAATTATCCAGAATTTGACGCAGCAAGTCAATGTCTTCACTCATTTGCTGACCGCCACCGCTGCTCATTTGCTGTGCCATTTTTTGACTCATTTGCTGCATTTTCTGAGCAGCCTTCTTTTGACTTTTTTGAGCCTTGTTTAGTTTCTCTTTTTGCTCCTGAGGGTCGGGAGATTGTTCTTTTTCGCCTAACTCATCACTTGCGTTTTCCTGATCTTTTTCAATCGATTCTTCAAGATTTGGGTCGTCTGGCAATTCAAGAGGTTTTGCAAGAGCGTCGTTATCTTTTCTTAAATCGTCTAGTTCTTTTGTAAGCTCCTTGAATTCTTCATTTAATTTTTCTTGGGCTTCTTTGGTGTTTTGTTCTTCGGATTCCTCCGCCAACTGCATCTGCTCTTTAGATAATTCATTCAAATTATCTAAAAGCTGTTCGGATTTTTTGGTTACATAATAGCGTTTTGTAAGCTCTAACAACTGCTCTAAACTGAGTTGTTTGTTTTTGTTCTTCTTCGCCATTTTTTCCAGTTTATCGGCGAGTTCTTCTTTGTTAATTTTATCGGTGATTTTCTTTAGCTCTTCTAATAATTTCTCATCCTTTTCGAGCGCTTCTTGCTGTGCTTCCAATCGTTTTTCAAGTTGTTCTTTAAACGGATCTTCCTCTTTTGATTTTTCAAACTGATTTAGATTGTCCTGCATTTTTTTATTGAACTCCTTCAACATCTTGTCTTGGGCCTGTTGTCGCTCTAAAAAAGATTTTAATTTTTGTTGATCGCTAAAATTAAGCTGTTCCTTTTCTTTTTGATTTTGAGATATTTCATTCAAATTTTTGTCTTGTTCGGACAGGGTGTTCAATGCCTTTTGAAAAGCAGTGGTCAATTCGCTTTGTTCCTCAAGTTGAATTTCTTGAATGGTGTTTTCACTTTTAGAATTGTAATTAAAAACACGGCTTCTAGTGGTTTTGGTTTTGTGGAAGGGGTCGTTGTCGGAAACCTCAAAGTAAAGCGCGTAGGGAGTGTCATCCATCAATTCTAAGCCAGAAGGAAACGCATGTGTGAACTCCTGAAAGGTAGTGGTGTTGGACGGCAAGCTTAGTTCGTTGATGTTAGACGCATCTGCCACTGGATAATAATAGAGTTTCAAATCTTTAATTCCATAATCGTCGGAGATTTGACCATAAAAATAAAGAGAAGCTTGGTAGGTAGAATCTTGTTTCATTTCCACCTTAATAGCTGGCGACTGGTCTGTGATGGTTTGTAATGAAAAGGCAAGATTTTCGTAGTTTTTAAGCTTGGAGTTGCTTGTTTGAATTGTATAATTCAAAGATTCAAAAACTTGTTTACTGAATTGAAATTTTTGATCGTTATGGTCAAAAAAAGCGATTGTATTTTTATAAGAAAAGGAAACGGTATCAGTGGACTTGGTACGCAACTCCCATTTCAACTTTGTGCCTTCTGGGATGGTGGCATTTCCGTTGTTGGCAATTTTTTCATCTGATTTTCCTGTATATGTTGGATAGTCTAAATACATGTCAAAACTGAGCAAAACAGGAATGGGCAACACCTCTAAACGGTAGGGCTTGGAAACCACCTCAGTAGTGACTAATTTAAAATCAATAGGGGAATTGGGATGTGAAAACTCATATTCAAAAACGCCCAATTCGGTTTGATTTAATATATAAACCTCATCGTTATAAACAATCTGAACGGATTCTGGAACGAACTTTCCAACGGTTTTAGCAACCAACGTAAAAGAGGTGTTTTCGATAGCCTCCAGATTGGTATTCATTATAAAAAACTCAAAAGGAGCGGGAGGTGCATAGGCGGTATTATAATTGACAACGCGTTTGAGGCTGTCTGTGAACACGGCTTGTTTCCCAAAAAGAATAAACAGAAATACAATAAGAATGGGGAGTAAAGCGTACCTAATATATTTAAGGTTTTCCTTAAAACTGACCGCACTTTTAAAAGGGACTAAGCTTAGGTTGTTCGATTTTTGTTCGATGCTTGCTAATAGAAACTCGGTGTGTTCGGATTGTTGGTTGAGTTGAAGGACATTTAAAAGCTTGTCTTTCACTTCTGGGAAATGATCGCCGACAATCTTGGAGGCGGTTTCAAGATCAATGCCTTTTTGGATCTTAAAATATTTTGCTAAGGGGATGAAAATAAACCCATAAAAAAGAAGGGCTTCAAAACCTAAAACGCAGTAAAATAAAAACAAGCGACCGGAAGAACCCAGCCAGAAAAAATGCTCAATACTCAACAGTAGCAGTACATAGAGCAATCCAATAGCGAAAAACAACAGAAGACCTTTCAATAAGGCGCTTAAATAATAACGTCTTATGAAATGCTCTAGTTTTTGTTCTATGTTGTGAAAACCGTCCAATTGATGATAAGTTTTGAGAGAATAAAATTACAATAATAATCCATATAGGGAGGCACTTTTTTGAATATGTGTGTAAATAGCGATGGGCGAGAAGCGAAACTAAGCCAATAACGAGGAATGAAAAACTGTTAAAACCACATTTATTTTTGGATACAACTGAGTTTTTTTATAAGTTTAACCATGATTTTGACCCAAATCTAAATCTTCATAAGCAGCTTAACCGAAGTTTAAGATATTATTTTAGTGTGAATTATCAGTGTGCACAGGTGTAAAGATTCAGGTGTGCTAACTGATGTTTTGGATAATAATAACATATTATCCAGAAATAAGAACTTATAAACAGGAGGTTTAATCTCCATATAACACGTTGACATTAATTTTAAACTGAATATCAAATGAATAAAATAAGCTTTTTAATAATCCTTCTTTTGAACATTTCAAATGCTGTAAGTCAAAATAAAGGGAATACAGATTCTACGTCTATACTGTCCTTCACAGATAAAATTATTATAAAAGCAAATATCGATACGCAAACCGACTCATATTCTATTCAATCAGAAAATGATTCAAACTTTCGCCTTTCTGCAAATAATCAATTTAGACTGGTATTATCACTAGATTATGAATTTATTGGTGCGAGCATTGGGTTTTCTCCAGAATTTCTCCCAGGAAACAATGACAATAATTTAAAAGGTAAATCAACTTATAAAGACTATAGTTTTCGTTTTTTTCTTGGAAACTGGACTCAAGGAATTAAATATAAAAAAGTACAAAGCTTTTATGTTGAAAACACAAATGATTTTATTTCAAACTGGATTGATGGACAAGATTTGTATATTCAATTTCCCGATCTTAAAACTATTTTTTGGGGCGGCTCTACCTCTTACGTTTTAAATCCAAACTTTTCATTAAGGAATGTAGCGTACAACACAGAGTGGCAACGAAAAAGTGCTGGGAGTTTTATTCCGACTTTGCGTTATGGGTATACTCATTTATCTGGGACTACAGGGGGTACTAAATTCTTTGAAAATAGTTTTGATATTGGTATTGCTCCTGAATACTATTATACTGCAGTAATTCACAAAAATTGGTTTGTTTCATTATATGCATCACCTTCTTTTGGTATTCGGTTTTCAAAGAGTGGAGAAAACGAAACAGATTTTATCGACAATAATGTGTACTGGCCTTTATCTTTTGACGGAGGGTTACAAATTGGCTATAGCTCTAGAAAGTATATTTATGGAGCCAATCTTAAATTTGAAACCACTTGGTACAATGAAGATAGCATGACCAATATTACGAATGATCTGTTTTTTATTAAAATTTATTTTGGGTATAGATTTAATGCTCCAAAAAAAGTTGAAAAAATTTTTAAAAAGATAAATAAAAGAATTGGTCTATAAAATAATACCAGCAAAGAACTGAGCTAAAAACAACTCTTTTCTTGATAAATTTTGTGCAATAATTTTCTAGGCATAATTTCACAATTAAGCTTATTTTGTTCTTTATTTTTTAGATGTCTATTGAAATAGACAATATCGCCTGTTGCTACATTCTATTTTTAAGCAATCTCACTCCAACTGTTAAAATTTTTAATTTTTTGGAAGCTTTCAATTTTTTTAGTAAGTTTATCCTTGATTTCGACCCCAAGTCTAAATCTTCAAGAAGCAACTTAACCGAAGTTTTAGATATTATTTACTGAGAGGAGCCCATTGATATAAAAGTGGGAGCGCGAGCAATGTGGTTAATAGCAGAGAAGAAATAAACACATCATTAAGATGATATATCCGTATCACTTTAAATATATTTAAAATGAAAAATACCATCCTAATTCTTTTCCTCGGAATGTCGCTAAGTTGCTTAGCGCAAGATTCACAATTGTTTCAAAACACTTGGTATTTACACAACCTAAACATTAATACCCAAAATAATGTACCTCCAATTAATAGTGAAGTAATGTCTATTTCTTTAACTTTAAACACGAACAATTTAAACACGAACAACTATAACTATTTTTCAAGTTGGGTATGCGAAAGCTTAGGTGGTGAAGTTGATTACGATGATGTGAATCAAAATTTTATGTTTACTAGTTTAGCTCAAACCCTAGGAGGGGGGTGTTATCAAACATCAAATGCTAATTATGAATCCCTGTATTTCAACTACTACTTCAACAATGTAAACAACCCTTTTGAGTATTCTATTTTAAGTAATAGTGATGGTAGCAAGACTTTAACCGTTAGCAATTCCTCTGGAGATAAAACGGTTTATGGGAGTGTGGTATTATCCACACATGAGTATTCAGTAAACAGGTTTTCTGTGTCTCCGAACCCTGTATTAGATGAATTGTTTATTTCCGAAATAGCAGGATTAAGCAACTTTAGTATCGCTATTTTTAATATAAATGGGAAACGGGTTTTATCATTAAACCGTTCAAATTTAAAAACGGAATCTTTTAATGTAGAAAAACTGTCAAAGGGGCTGTATTTTATTTTGTTTGAAGATAAGCTAGGACGGATTGAAATGAAAAAATTTATAAAGAAGTGAAAAGTAAAGAAATAATGAAGAAGATGTATTTATTGAAGAAGAAACTGATATTGTAGAGCAATGGATTTTCAATAAAAGTGAATACAAATCTCAACTAAACTTAAAACTTCCTGTTGATGACTTTTTTACTTGGTGCAAAACATCATTAGAAAACGAAAACAAGAAATTCGATTTTGACAACTATTTTATGGTTACAAGTTTAATCTTTGAAGTAGATTATGAAGTTCTGCAAGACAAAGAGAACCGAAATATTTCTTTTAAAACAGAACAAGGAGAGTTGATAATGCCAAAACTAAAAATCACTAAAAAAGAAAATGTATCCAAATAAACATAAAGTTACATCTTTAATGGATGGAAGATTTATAACAATTGATGATTCTTACTTCGATATTATAAAGGAATATCAAGATTTTTATATTGAGTTTTTCGAGAAGTCTTTTGGTTTCGAATTAAAAAACACACAAGAATTTTATTACCTAATTTCCGAAGAAACAAACGAAAACACTTCTCGTGACATAAGTATCTTTTTCTCAATATTTTGCTACGAACTAGACAAAGACGGAAAGAATTTTATGGATGAATTGGGATTTTCGGACTTTCATATTGAAGAAATAATAGAATACATAAAAAACAGTACTTGGTCTGATATTGTAAAATCAAATAAACAATTAAATGATGCTGATAGTATTAAAAGGTTAGTTGGTTCTACTATGGTGAAAAGGAACATTGCGATTAAACATCCAGACGATAAATATTCTTTTACCAAAGCATATAAATTATTCATCGACTTTGCACGAGAATTAATAAAATCTGAACCGAACCAAGAGCAATCGAACTAAATGTCAAGTATTATGCTTCGTTTACTTGATAAATAACTAAAATATTGTACTTTTGTTTCACAATGAAAGTAGCTCAAAAAATAGAAAATAAAATTAAAACGTTAAAAGAAGGTACTACTTTCAAGTACCAACAACTTTCTATTGAATCAAACGAATATAGTGCAGCTGCGAAAGCAATTGAACGTTTAATTGAAAAAGGAATTATCAAAAGAGTTTCTACAGGAGTTTTTTATAAACCTAAACAAACCATTTTTGGAGAGTTAAAACCCAATGAAGAAGAGTTATTGAAACCCTATTTATTCCAAAACAACAAAAGAATTGCTTACATAACAGGTGTTTCTTTATACAACCGAATGGGTTTAACAACTCAAGTACCAAGAAATATAAAAATTGCAAGTAGAGACAAACGAATAACAGTATCAGTTGGAAATATTAAAGGAAATCCAGTAAAAAGTTATGTAGATGTTACAGATAAAAATTTCTCTCTGCTAGAAACTTTAGATGCTCTCAAAGATTTTAAAAAAATACCAGATTTAGACAAGAATTCAGGAATCAAAATTATTTCGAATCAACTAAAAAAACTGAACACAAAAGAGATAAAACAACTCATTGACTATGCTTTATCTTATCCACCCAGAGTGAGGGCTTTTTTAGGTGCTTTATTAGAACAAATAAACTTTTTTATTGACTCTGAATTAAAAACATTAATAAAGAGTCTTAATCCACTTTCCGAATATAATTACGGAATTGATAAAAAAATACTACCAACTATAACCAATTGGAATATTATATGAAGCTACACGAAAATAAAGAACTATTCCAAGATGCGATAACTGCGACTTCTCAACAAAAGGGAATTCCAGAAATCTATATTGAAAAAGATTATTGGGTAACAATTGCTTTACACGCTATTTTCAACAGTGAGATTGGAAAAGAAACTGTTTTTAAAGGAGGTACTGCCCTATCTAAATGTAATCAGCTAATTGACCGATTTTCAGAAGATATTGATTTAGTAGTTTTAAGAAAAGATGGAGAGACAAACAATCAACTTAAATCTAAAATTAAAAAAATTTCAAAATGCGTTACGAAAGTAATTCCTGAGATAGAAGTTGAAGGAATAACTCACAAAATGGGAATGATACGTAAAACTGCTCACAGTTATGAAAAGAGTTTTAATGGAGATTTTGGACAAGTAAGAGACAATATTATTGTAGAATCTACTTGGCTTGGGCATTTTGAGCCATACACTACAGGAACAATATCGTCTTACATTTATGAAATGATGTTGAAGGCTAACCAACAAGATATAATTAATCAATACGAAATGAATCCTTTTGATGTTTTAGTATTAAGAACTGAAAGAACGCTATGTGAAAAGCTGATGAGTTTGGTTCGTTTTTCTCAAACAGAACAACCAATAACTGATTTGAGCAATAAGATTAGACACACATACGATATTCATATGATGTTAAAAGACGATGAACTTAAATCCTTTTTCAATTCAAAAGAATTTGATGTAATGCTTTTAAAGGTCGCAAAAGATGATGTGATAAGTTTTAAAAACAATAATAGTTGGTTATCAAACCATCCAATAAACACAATACTGTTTTCAGAAACTGAAAATACTTGGAATCAAGTCAAAGACACTTATGAAACCAGTTTTAAGGAATTAGTTTTTGGCGAATTTCCGTCGGAGAATAAAATAATGAAAACGTTAAAAGTAGTAGCTGAAAGATTAAAAAAAATTAAGTGGAATATAGAAACGGAAGAATAGCCAACGCAAAGCCATACACATTTACAGTCGCTACAGCCAGCTCAACGCCAAAACTGTAAAAGAGTATGTCTTCGCCAACGCTAGCCTGTTTGTGGAAAGAAAAGCCAGACAGGTAATAACTAAGTATTCGTGTTGGCGATAGCTCAAACATGAATACTATGTTGACTAACCCGGTTGCTGGCTATGGGGAAATCGGCAAGTTGAGTGAGGATAATTGTAAAAATTAAATGGCTTTAGAACAAAAAAAAATTGTGGAAAAACAAAAAATATGCTTTAGTTTCTATCTTTAAAATGAAACGTTGCTATGGAAATGGTTTTACATCTCTTTACAGAAATAATCATGGAACTTGGGGGAAAATAATGGAATTTAATCAAGTTAGTTCTACAACTATTTCGACTCATCTCAGATGACTCGATATTAAAATGGTTGACTATGATTAATTATCCCTAAAACAACCGAATCAAAAACACCACCTATTTCTTTGGGGAATGCCTTCAGCAATTCTATCTTTGTGGCACTAATACAAGACCATGAACACTTCCATTCGCGTACGATTTGCACCAAGCCCCACAGGGCCACTCCATATTGGAGGTGTGCGAACCGCTCTATTTAATTATTTATTCGCCAAAAAACACGGAGGTACTTTTGTGCTGCGTGTCGAAGATACCGACCAAAAACGTTATGTGGATGGCGCCGAAGACTATATGGTAAACGCACTGGACTGGTGCAACATTCCGTTTGATGAAGGCCCCGGAAAAGACGGCGGTTTTGGCCCGTACCGACAAAGTGAACGCAAGCATCTGTACAAACAATATGTGGATTTACTGATCGAAACCAACAAGGCTTATTATGCCTTTGACACGGCGGAAGCCCTAGACGGAGAGCGTAAAAATCACGAGGCAAAAGGCAAAACTTTCATTTACAATTGGCACAACAGAACCCGAGGTCGACTGGTTAATTCTTTGGTCTTATCCAAAGAAGAGGTAGATGTTAAAATAGCAAATGGCGATGCCTATGTGGTACGTTTTTTAGCCCCACAAGATGAAACGCTTGCGCTTACAGACCTCATCAGAGGCGACATAAAAATTGACACCAACACACTGGATGATAAGGTATTGTTCAAATCGGACGGCATGCCTACCTACCACCTTGCCAATGTGGTGGACGATTATTTAATGAAAATAACACACGTCATTCGTGGAGAAGAGTGGTTACCCTCCTTGGCATTGCACCAATTGCTTTACAACGCATTTGGATGGAAAGCCCCTGAATTTGCACACTTACCCCTAATCTTAAAACCAACAGGAAAAGGAAAACTGAGCAAACGCGACGGTGATAAACTCGGTTTTCCGGTATTTCCATTGAACTGGGAAGACCCCTCAACCAATAGCGTCTCAAAAGGCTATAAAGAAAGTGGTTACTTTTCGGAAGCCGTCATCAATTTCTTGGCATTCTTAGGCTGGAACCCCGGCACGGAACAAGAGATTTTTAGCTTAGAAGAACTTGTAAAAGCGTTTGATTTGAAAAACGTTCATAAAGCAGGCGCACGATTTGACCCAGACAAAACAAAATGGTTCAACCACCAATACATGCAAAAGGCAGAAAATGAAGACTTGGCAACAGCCTTTGTAAACACCACGTCAGAAATTGCAGCGATGGACCTTGGCTATGTAGAGCTTGTGGTAGCGCACATCAAAGAACGGGCAACCTTTCCTTCAGAATTTTGGGGACTAAGTCATTACTTTTTTAAAGCACCCGAAAATTACGCAGAAGCAGCCCTTAAAAAAGCGTGGAAAGAACATTCCAAAGACCTGATGCAACAATTAATTGTAGTACTTGAAACCGCCGACGACAGTACTGTTGAAACGCTTCAAACCACTGTAAAAGGATGGATTACTCAAAACGAAATAGGCTTTGGAAAAATCATGATGCCGCTAAGAGTCGCACTTGTTGGTGCATTGGAAGGAGCAGACGTATTTGACATCGTATATCTCATTGGGAAAACCGAAACAATCAAACGGATTCAAACACTGATCGACCGTCACTAATTAATCTAAATGTTGTGTAAGAAATTTGATTACTTTTGCCTTCGCATACAACGCATCCTGAAATAGAGTAAATGAAGTATATAAGAAACTTTTGTATCATCGCACACATTGACCACGGTAAAAGTACTTTGGCAGATCGCTTATTGGATTTTACGGGCGCCGTAACAGAGCGTGAAAAACAAAGCCAATTACTCGACAGTATGGATTTGGAGCGCGAGCGTGGTATTACCATCAAATCGCATGCGATTCAAATGGATTACACCTATAAAGGGCAAGAGTATGTTTTAAACTTAATTGACACCCCCGGTCATGTCGATTTTAGTTACGAGGTCTCTCGGTCCATCGCCGCCTGTGAAGGCGCACTATTGATTGTAGATGCTGCACAAAGCATTCAAGCACAAACCATTTCAAATTTATATTTAGCACTCGAGAATGATTTAGAAATTATTCCCGTTTTAAATAAAGTCGATTTACCAAGCGCAAATCCAGAAGAAGTCACCGATGATATCGTTGATTTACTCGGTTGTGATGCAGCCGATGTAATTCCTGCAAGTGCAAAAACAGGTATTGGTATTGAGGCGATTCTAACCGCAATTATAGAAAATATACCTCCTCCAAAAGGAGATCCAGAAGCACCGCTACAAGCGCTTGTTTTTGATTCTGTTTACAACTCTTTTAGAGGCGTTGAAACCTATTTTAAAATCAAAAACGGAAGCATTAAAAAAAACCAACAGGTAAAGTTTATTGCGACTGGAAAAGTATATGGTGCAGATGAGGTTGGTACGCTCAACCTGACGCAAACCCCTAAAAAAGAAATAAAAACAGGCGATGTTGGCTACTTAATTACGGGGATAAAAGATGCTCGCGATGTCAAAGTAGGAGACACCATTACAGATGCCAACTTCCCAACAACCGAAGCCGTTGAAGGGTTTGAAGATGTAAAACCAATGGTTTTTGCAGGACTCTATCCTGTAGATACTGAAGAATATGAAGAGCTGCGCGCTTCCATGGAAAAACTCCAATTGAATGATGCCTCTTTAGTCTTTCAAGCAGAAAGTTCTGCGGCTTTAGGCTTTGGATTTCGATGTGGGTTTTTAGGAATGCTGCACTTAGAAATCATACAAGAACGTTTAGAGCGCGAATTTAATATGACGGTCATTACAACCGTTCCCAATGTGTCTTACCACGCTTTTACGCGTAAAGACCCCGATACCGTTGTGATACTTAACAACCCAACCGATTTGCCTGATCCTTCTGGATTGGACCGTGTGGAAGAGCCTTACATTAAAGCGTCCATCATTACAAAATCTGATTTTGTTGGAAACGTCATGTCCTTGTGTATCGAAAAACGGGGGCAAATTACAAGTCAAACCTATTTGACGCCCGAGCGTGTAGAATTAACATTTGATATGCCTTTGGCTGAAATTGTATTTGACTTTTATGACCGATTGAAAACCGTTTCTAAAGGCTATGCCTCGTTCGATTATTCACCAATTGGGATGCGAGTTTCAAAATTAGTAAGAGTCGATGTGTTGCTTAACGGTCAAACGGTAGATGCACTTTCTGCATTAATTCACATCGATAACTCGGTAAACATTGGTAAAAAAATGTGTGCCAAACTAAAGGAACTCATTCCAAGGCAACAATTTGACATTCCTATTCAGGCCGCAATTGGTGCAAAAATCATTTCGAGAGAAACCGTTAAAGCGGTACGAAAAGATGTGACCGCCAAGTGTTATGGAGGAGATATTTCGAGAAAACGAAAACTTTTAGAAAATCAGAAAAAGGGTAAAAAACGAATGCGACAAGTTGGAAATGTAGAAATTCCGCAAGAGGCATTTATGGCTGTTTTGAAGCTCAACGATTAATCTCATTTTCAGTTTTTATATTTTTAAAGAAAGTCTTATATTTCAGGATAAACTTTAAACATAAAACCGATTGAATACTATTGCTTTTAAAACGATTGGAATTGGAGTTACTTTTTCCCCAAATCTAGAGGCCAATATTAATGAAGCCGCACGACTGGCTTTGTGTTTTGGTAGCAAATTAGTATTGATTCATGTCGGGGAATCTTCTGATAAAAAATCAAAAACATTTTTAAAATTCTTAAAACCCTTTGAAAATGACGGTTTAGAATTTGAGATTTTATTCAAGTCTGGTGATCCTGTAGATGTCATTCTGTCCTCAACCGTAGAAAAAAACGTGGACCTCCTTATCATTGGAGCCCTCAAAAAAGAAAACTTTTTAAAATACTACCTAGGGTCTATTGCACGAAAAATCACACGACAAGCAAGTTGTTCCGTGTTGCTTTTAATCAATCCTTCCAAAGAGCGGGTACCCTGTAAACACATTGTGGTTAATGGCTTGAAAGATCCAAAAACAAAAGAAACTGTCAATACGGCCTTTTTTGTTGGTCACCATTTAGGGGCTGATAAAATTACGGTCGTTGAAGAAATTGACCAAGAAGAAGTAAGTGTAAAAGTTGATGATGACAAATCCCTTAGAAAATCAACCATCATTAAAGAACGTTTGCGTTTAAGAGAAGAGGCGCGCGTTAAAAAAATATTAGACACAATTCCTGCGGATTACACAAAAGATTTGGCGATAAAATCTCAGCCTATTTTTGGAAAACGCGGGTATTCAATAGGGCATTATGCACAAGTCGCCAGAGCCGATTTATTAGTGATGAATGCTCCAGCGAAAATGACCTTTTGGGACCGTTTATTTCCACACGATATCGAACATATTTTAACTGAATTACCAACCGATGTATTAATTGTCCAATGAGAACCAAAGAAAATTCATTTGTTGGGTTTATAAAAGCCTTACCTAAAAATATGTTTTCTGGCTTAGTGGTCAGTCTTATTGCACTGCCCCTTGGGTTGGGATTGGCAATGGCGAGTGAGGCACCTCCAATTGCAGGAGTCATTACCGCAATCGTTGGCGGTGTAATCGTCTCAATTTTGGGCGGAAGCTTTGTTACCATTTCTGGGCCTGGAAACGGCTTGGTAGGCGTTGTTTTAGTCGCCATTACAACACTGGGGTTAACGGCTACCTATGCAGCCATTATTTGCTCGGGAATCATCTTAGTCATTCTTGGGTTTTTAAGACTCGGAAAATTGGCAGACTATTTTCCGTCCTCAGCAATTCAGGGAATGTTAGCAGCTATTGGACTTATTATTTTAGGCAAACAGTTCCACATCATGCTTGGCAATAAAATTGTCAGAGACAGTGGAATTGACTACCTGTTAGAAATTCCAAACACCATTATTACCGTCTTTCAGTTTGAGGATAAAAGCTTAATTTATGCCGCTGTGGCAGGGATTCTAAGCTTGGCAATTATGGTCTTTTATTCAAAGATTCGAAACAAATACCTTCAGTTGATTCCTGCGCCCATGTGGATTGTCATTCTATCTGTTGGATTTAGTTATTATTATGAGTTAATCCTGAAAACACCAAACCCCATTTCAAGTGCTTATATGATTCCGGGGATTCCAAATATTCAGGAAATAATAACGGACATCCCAACGCCAAACTTTGAAATGGTAGGGACACTTTCCTTTTGGTCAAGCGTCATTGCACTGACCTTAATTGCCAGTATTGAATCCTTATTAAGCATCAAAGCCGTTGATAAATTAGACGTCCGTAAAAGACGATCCAACGTCAATAAAGACATTAAGGCCCTCGGACTGGCAACGGTTGTAAGTGGGTTTTTAGGAGGGTTAAATGTCGTAACCGTCATTGCAAGAAGTTCGGTAAACGTGAACAACGGCGGAAGCAATCGCTCTTCAAATTTATTTCATGCCTTGTTTCTGGTCGTGTTTATTGTTCTGTTTAGTAAGGAGTTGACCCGAATTCCACTCACCGCCTTGATGGCAATTCTTGTATATACAGGCTATAAGCTCGCATCCCCTGACGTGGTGCGTCGTATTTTTACCATTGGAAAAGAACAACTCATCATCTTCTTTGCAACCCTGTTTGTCACCCTTAAAGTGGGATTGATTTCTGGAATTGTTGCGGGATTAATTGCCACTTTTATCATTCATATTGTAGTCACAAAAAGTTTAAGTTTATTTATAAAAAATATTCTAAAACCAAATGTGCTCATGTTTAAGGAAGAAGATGGAAGTTATTTTTTGAGTATAAAGCATTTCTGTAGTTTTTTAAATTTTAACATCCTCAAAAACAAACTAGAGGCCATTCCCGAACAAAGTGATGTGATTGTTGATTTTTCATTGTGTGGTTTTGTGGACCATTCCGTCATGGAAAACATCCATGATTATCAAGAATTATTTCATAAAAAAGGGGGGAATATTGGTGTCATTGGATTGGACATCTTAGGTACAAAGTCAGAACACCCGTTTGCATTGAGACGCTTGTTACCGCTTCAAAATATCATCCCTGACAACAAAACAAAACGTCAAAATAATCTTGAACTCGTCGCAGCGGATTTTAAATTGACTTATGATCCTCTAAAGCGTAGAAACACTGTGTTTTTAGAAAACTTCATCTATTTTAAAACAAAAAAGGTGGAGCATGTTTTTAATCAACTATCAAGGAAAAACGACCCTTATCGTTTGTTTGATATCACCTTTTCGGAAGGGGAATTTATCGCCAAGGAAGTTGTCCGATCCACCATGCTTTATATCAAAACCTCCCCAAATGTTCCTGTGTTTACATTGGACCGAGAGGGCTTGTTAGAACGGTTTTACACCTTAGCTGGCTATAGAGATATTGAGATTAAAAACCACGCTGATTTCTCAAAACGATTTTATTTAAGAGGCGAAAATGCTCAGGAAATTAGATCCCTTTTTACAGACGAACTCGTGCGGTTTTTTGAAAGCAACGCCTATTATCATATCGAATCTAGTAAAGACGGGTTATTGATTTTTAATAAAGAACGCATCGCAAGCATAAAGGAAATCAAAGCCTTGTTGGACTTTGGGGTTCGGTTAAATGCAATCATAAACAAGGTTTAAGATGAGGCTATACCCTATCAATGTTGGTAATTTTAAATTAGACGGGGGGGCAATGTTTGGTGTTGTACCAAAAGCGATCTGGAACAAAACAAACCCTGCGGACGAAAACAACATGATTGATATTGCGTCTCGCTGTTTGTTGATCGAAGACGGAAACCGTTTAATTTTAATTGATACGGGGATGGGAACCAAACAAAGTGATAAATTTTTTAATTACTATTACCGTTGGGGAACGCATTCGTTGGACGGCGCGCTTGCTTCACACGGGTTTTGTAGAGACGACGTCACAGATGTGTTTTTGACCCACTTACATTTTGATCATTGTGGGGGTTGCGTGCAATGGAATTCTGATAGAACGGGCTATGAAATTGCCTTTAAAAATGCTACTTTTTGGAGTAACGAGGACCATTGGCAATGGGCTCTAAATCCCAATAAACGGGAGCGTGCTTCTTTTTTGACAGAGAATATTATGCCAATCGAAGCAAGTGGACACTTAAAACATATCCCCGTTCCGGACGGAGATATACTGCGAAATACGAGTTTGGGGTTTGATGTGTTTTTTGCAAACGGACATACAGATAAACAGATGATACCGATGATTTCCTATAAAGGAAAAACCATTTGTTTTATGGCTGATTTGTTGCCAACCGTAGGACATATCTCTCTGCCTTTTGTCATGGGATACGACACAAGACCGCTGCTAACTTTAGACGAAAAAGATCGTTTTTTAAAACTGGCTGCGGATCAAAATTATTTTTTACTTTTGGAACATGACGCTCATAACGAATTAATTACCGTCAAGCATACCGAAAAAGGGGTGCGCCTGAACGATACTTACGCCTTTAATAATCTATTTTAAAACTCAAAAAAATGAACTCAAACCTACACAAACTACTTCAAAGAATCACCTATCTTTTGGGTGTCTTCTTTATTTTAAGCTGCGGATCAACTGCCCCCATCGTATCAACCCCCATTGAAAATATTGATTTAATTCCACTTAAAGCAGTAGATCTTACAGACGCCGAAGAAAAAGAATGGAGTCATTTAGACCTCAAAACAGATACAGTCCCTGGGATAAGCTTACATAAAGCCTATAAAAAATTGGTGAAACCAAAGAGTAAAACAGTGATTGTAGCGGTTATTGACTCTGGAATCGACATTCATCACGAAGATTTAAAAGATACTATTTGGGTCAATGCTGATGAAATTCCTAACAATGGAAAAGACGATGACAACAACGGGTACATAGACGATGTGAATGGTTGGAATTTCCTTGGGGAATCCAACAACGAACAGTTAGAATATGTGCGACTAATAGCAAGTGGCGATACAACCCACCCTCGCTATGCAGAGGCAAAAGAATTGCTTACAAAAGAGCGGGAGAGCACAAGCCGTCTAAAAAGACAATACGATGGAATTATAGGGAAATTAAGCACTGCGGATGCTGCGGTAGCAGACTATTTAAAAAACCCTAATTATACAAAAGAAGATGTGGAAGGCATCTCTACAACAGATAAGGCGTTATTAAAACATCTGAATATTATCAAACAATCCTATGGGTTTGGATTTGAGAGTATGGATGCGATGATGAAAGATATGAAGCGAGGGCTTAAATCTTTCAACGATCGTTTAGATTATAGTTTAAATGTGGACTTTGATGGAAGAAGTATTGTTGGAGATAACCCTAACGATTTGAACGATCGCTCTTATGGTGATAATGATGTAAGACCAAAAAATGGCCGCAGTCATGGAACTCATGTTTCTGGTATTATAGCCGCCGAACGCAACAATGGAATTGGAATGAATGGGGTGGCTAATAATGTAAAAATTATGGCGATCCGCAACACACCTAATGGCGATGAATACGACAAGGATGTGGCTTTAGGGGTGTATTACGCCGTTGATAATGGTGCTAAAGTTATTAATATGAGTTTTGGTAAAAAGTTTTCGCCTCATAGTGATTGGGTGAGAGACGCCATTGCTTATGCAGCTAAAAAAGATGTGTTGATTGTGGCTGGATCTGGAAATGATGGCAAAAACACCGATGAAAATAATTATTTCCCGAACGATCAAATCGACAATGGAGCTGAGGTGGCTAACAATTTTGTTAAGGTCGGATCAAACGGTCCAAAATACGGCTCAACATTGGCTGCTAGCTATTCCAATTATGGGGAAAACACGGTAGATGTGTTTGCGCCAGGTTCTCAAATTTATTCAACCTATCCTAAAAATAGCTACGAATTTGCAAGCGGAACTTCCATGGCTTCCCCAATGGTGGCAGGTGTGGCAGCTTTGATATTTTCGCAATATCCAAACTTAAGTGCGGCACAAGTAAAACAAATACTAATGACCTCTGGGATTGCTATTAATAAAAAAGTATCTTTAGAAAATGGTACTGTGGTGCCCTTTTCTGATCTGTCAAAATCAGGAAGAATCGTCAACGTTTATAACGCATTACTAATGGCGTCAAAGCTGTCTAAATGATTCTAAAACCATGAACCATTGATAACTAAAACTAGGCAACCAGCAAAACTAGTTAATAGATGTTATATTTGAACAAAAACCAATAAACACAAACAAATGAAACATACTTCTTATGTGCTTGCTTTTTTAATCGGAATCACTTCTGTGGACAGTCAAAACAATTTTGAATACTGGCAACAACGAGTGGACTACACTATGGACGTGAAAATGGATGTGAATACCTTCAATTACGGAGGGACTCAAAAACTAGTTTACACCAACAATTCTCCAGATAATTTAGGGCGCGTGTTTTATCATTTATTTTTCAATGCCTTTCAACCCGGAAGTGAAATGGATGTCCGTTCCATTACAATTGCAGATGCAGATTCACGAGTCGGAGATCGAATTAGTAAGCTTCAAAAAGAAGATTTTGGATTTCTAAACGTTGTTAGTTTGACCCAAAACAGTGTCCCTTTAGAGTATACTGTGGTTGGAACGGTGTTGGAAGTTCAATTAAACACACCTATCAAATCGGGAGAGTCGGCCCTATTTGAAATGACTTTTGAAGGACAGGTACCGCCTGTGATTCGTCGCTCTGGAAAAAACAGTAAAGAAGGAGTAGCGCTTTCTATGGCACAATGGTATCCAAAAATGGCAGAATATGATTTTGAAGGCTGGCATGCGGACCCTTATATTGGAAGAGAGTTTCATGGCGTGTGGGGTGATTTTGATGTAAAGCTAACCCTTGATAAAGACTATACGGTTGGCGGAACAGGTTACTTACAAAACCCAAATGAAATTGGACATGGATATGGAACCAAAGAGACAAAAGAAGATTCAGATGTGCTAACATGGCATTTTGTAGCACCCAACGTTCATGATTTTACATGGGCCGCTGATCCAAATTTTATTCACGATACCTTACAAGTTCCCGATGGACCGCTGTTGCATTTTTTATATAAAAAGTCCTTAAAGCGTAAATACAAAAAACGCTGGAGAGACTTACAAGTCCCAACAAGTGAAATCATGCAATACTATAGCAGTGCGGTTGGAAAATATCCCTATGAGCAATACTCTGTGATTCAGGGGGGCGATGGTGGTATGGAATACGGCATGTGTACCCTGATTACAGGAGAGCGCAGTTTTGAGAGTTTGGTGGGCGTGACTGCACACGAAATTGGACATACATGGTTTCAGTTTTTGATGGCTTCTAACGAAAGTAAACACCCCTGGTTAGATGAAGGGTTTGCGGAGTACACTTGTACATTTATTGAAAATACCATATTTGGCGTAGAGACTGCTGAACCAATGAAACGTAATTACGATCGCTATTACAGGCTCGTGCAAAGTGGCAAAGAACAACCCATGAGCACACATTCAGATCGGTTTGCGTATAACGCTTCTTATAGCGTCTCAACTTATAGTAAAGGTGCCTTGGTATTGGCGCAATTGCGATATATTATTGGAGAGGAAAATTTTGAAAAGACCTTAAAAGAATATTTTAACGACTGGGCGTTTAAACACCCAACGCCAAATGATTTTATCCGTTGTGCCGAAAAGACGTCTGGTTTAGAATTGGAATGGTTTTTGACGGATTGGACACAGACGACAAATACGATTGATTACGGAGTGAAAAGTGCCGTTGCTTTAGAAGGTAAAACCAATATTACGCTTGAACGCATTGGGTTAATGCCAATGCCAGTAGAGGTTCAGGTTCTTATGAAGGATGGAAGTGTAAAAAATTATTACATCCCTTTGCAGATGATGCGAGGTGAAAAACCACTTCTGGTTGGAGAGGTGTTGTTAAAAGATTGGGCTTGGGCATATCCAGAATATAGTTTTTCTGTAGATATGAATCCTTCAGAAATTGATACCATTACCGTAGATGTAAACAAAGCAACAGCAGACATAAACAAAGAAAATAATAAGCTTAAAGTATTATAAACTATGGAGCGTTTAAAAGGAAAAAAGCAAATAGAGCAGTTGTTCGTAACTGGTAATTCAGTTGGTGCATTTCCTTTGAGAATGGTCTATTTAGAAACCACTGACAAACATTTGGTCGGGGTTTCTGTCAGTAAAAAATATTTTAAAAGTGCTGTAGATCGGAATCGGATCAAACGCCTTTTGAGGGTGGCTGTAGAAAAACAACTTTCAGTAGCGCTCGATACATTGGATTCAAAATACTGCTTGATGGTCTTGTATGTTGGAAAGGAAATGCCCGAATCGGGGCAACTAAAAGAACAGTTTGAATTTTTAATAAAGCGTTTTAATAAAAGAGAATTGAATGAAGTTGTATCGTAAAAAAAGAGGAGTGTTACTGGGAGTTCTGGTGTTGATTTTTATTTCGACAACGGCCTATAAAAATGATTATTTTGAAATTGCGAAGCAGTTGGATATTTTCACCACGCTCTTTAAAGAAGTCAACATGAATTATGTGGATGAGACGAATCCTGCTGATTTGATGCAAGCAAGCGTCAAACAGATGCTGAAAGAATTAGATCCCTACACCACTTACTTGAACGAACAAGATGTAGAGAAAGCTCGAATCTATCAATCGGGTGCCTATGTTGGAATTGGGGCAACCATCAACACTTCTAAAAATAAATTAGTCGTTGTGGAAGTTTATAAGGGTTTACCCGCTGACAAGGCTGGCTTGAAACCTGGAGATGAAATTATTAAAATTGATGGGCTGGATGTAAGTGATTTGCAAGAAAGTGCAACCCAGTTTTTGAATGGTAAAAAAAACACAACGGTTGCCTTAACTTACCTTCGAAATGGAAAAACCGTAGAAGTGATTGTGTCGCGAGGAGATGTAAAACCAAAAGCAGTTCCAGTGTCTAAACTGTTACCAGATGGTATTGGCTATATTGCGCTAGATCGTTTTACAAAAACAGCTTCCAAAGAAGTAGAGAGCGCACTTAAATTGATGCTTATAGATGAGGCAAAAGGAATTATTTTAGATTTAAGAAACAACCCGGGCGGATTGCTTCATGAAGCGGTTAAAATTGTAAACTTATTTGTCCCAAAAGGGCAGTTGGTGGTATCAACAAAATCGAACGTAGATAATTACAACCAAACTTTTGAAACCCAAAAACAACCGCTAAGTTTAGAAATTCCGTTGGTGGTGTTAATAAATCAAAACAGTGCTTCTGCAAGTGAAATTGTTGCAGGTGCTTTGCAAGACTTGGACCGTGCTGTTGTTGTTGGAAAAAGGAGTTTTGGAAAAGGATTGGTTCAGCGGCCTAAACCCTTGCCTTACGGATCGCAAATAAAGGTCACAATCTCTCGTTACTACACGCCGTCGGGGCGCTGTATTCAGGCATTGGACTATAGAAATAGAAAAAAAGATGGATCCGCTGTTCGGTATGAAGAAAACCAATACACAGCCTTTAAAACAAAAAATGGGCGAACAGTATATGACGGTGGTGGAATTAATCCGGATATTCTTGTTGGGAATGAAAATCCAAATAAGTTTATAGAGAAACTCTTAAAAAGTGCGTTAGTATTTGATTATTCCAACCAATATTTTCACAACAATACCGTTGAAGGTTTAGAGGGTTTTCGTTTAGATAAAAAAGATTTTGAGCGTTTTAAAAAGATGAGTACCGAAAAAAAATACAATACAATTGGTCAAACACAAGAAGATATTAATCATTTAAAAACGCTGCTAATTGAAGAGGGATTCGGAACGATGGAGACTAGTTTTGAGGGGTTAGAACGCTCGCTTCTTGAAGAAAAATTAAAATTAGTGGAGACCTTTAAAATAGAAATTATAACTGCTTTGGAGGGGGAAATAATAAAACGCTATTTTTACAGAGAAGGAATGTATGCGTATTTTCTTTCGGAAAACGCCGAAGTATTTAAGGCCCAAGAAATTATAAATGACATACCGGTTTATCAAAATATATTGAAATAAACAAATGTTTAGTTACATTTGAGATTTGAAGAAAAGATGAGGAAGATTGTTTTTTTACTGTTTTTACTAATGAATTTGTCTCAAGCACAGACGGGTAACACGCATGTGGTCTATTTTGAAACGGGGCAATTTGATGTGCCTCAAATAGAAACAAACCGCCTTGTGTTATTTATTCAAAGTTTAAAAGATGTTGAAATAGAGCGCATCGCTATTTATGGGTTTTGTGACGATCGTGGAAGTGATTTGTATAATTTGGAGCTCTCTCAAAACAGAGCGGATGCGATTAAAAAAATATTTTCTGGTTTCGGTGTCGATGATAACCTTATAAGCAACGTAGATGGAAAAGGAGAAGTGTTGCTACGTGTGATTTCCTCTGATAACCTAAATATTATAAGAGGATTGAACCGAAAAGTTGAGATCAATGTGGTGTATAAAATTACGGAGCCAGAAGTGGTTGTTAAAGAAAAAGAAGAATATCGTTTTTTAAAGAAAAAATTAGCGGTTGGGGATAAAATAACGCTTGACAATATTCTCTTTAAAACGGGCTATAGTTACATCGTAAAAGAATCCATTCCCGTTCTAGAAATGATGGCGGATGCATTGCGAGAAAGAGACGATATCTATTTTACGATAGAAGGACATGTCTGTTGCACAAAAAATGCAAGAGATGCTGTAGACCGAAAGACCGGTAAACGAAATTTATCGTTAGCCAGAGCTAAGTATATCTATGATTATTTAGTTAAAAATGGCGTTAAGAGAACCCGAATGCGCTATGTGGGTTTAAAGAATAAATACCCGTTAGGAAAAGCAACAAAGTACGATAAACGTGTAGAAATTAAAATCACCTCTATTTCTAAAAGAAATTAATTTTTCACCATGGCAATGTGTGGAATTCCATCTTCTAAATAAGGTTCGCCAATTGTTTTAAATCCTAAATTGGTATAGAACTTTTCTAGATATTTTTGTGCAGAGAGTTTGATTTTCTTTGTATAAAAAGACGTTTCAATAGCCTTTATAGAAGCAAGCATTAATTGATGACCGTACTTTAAATGACGCTCTTTTTCTGAAACAACCACACGTCCTATACTCGCTTCTTTAAAATAGTCGCCTGCTTTAAAAATACGTGTATAAGCTATAATCCTATTGTCTTTTTTTCCAATAACGTGCAAGGCGTTTTGATCCTTTCCATCCACGTCTTGATAGACGCAATCTTGCTCCACTACAAAGACCTCACTTCTTAACTGTAATAAATAATAAAGCTCCTCTAAAGAAAGTTGGTTAAACGTTTTAATAGAAATATCTAGCATAAATTAATCTTGAATAATTATAGATTTAGGGTCTGAATTCCCAAATTCTGGTTGAATGTTAAAGTGGTTTATTTTAAACTTTGTAAAAAGAGTGGCTTCTAGTCTTTTAAGAATTATATTAAATTCCGAAAATTTTAAATCTACATTAAAATCTATATGTGCTTCTAAATGAATTTCGGTTTCATTCAACTGCCACACATGAATATGATGAATGTTATTTATCTGATCGACCTTAATAACTTCTTCAACAATCTCCTCAATTTTGATGTCTTTTGGAGTGAACAACATAAGAATGTAAAACGACTCTTTAAGTAAACTATACCCCACAATGATGAGGTACAACGCAATGGCGATTGTGAGCGCAGCATCTACCCAAAAAATTTGATAAAACTTCATTAGAAGTCCTCCAATTAACACTGCAATACTGGCAAGCATGTCCGTTAATAAATGTAGATATGCTGAGCGTATATTAATGCTATGAGCACTGTCTTTTTTTAATAATAAAACACTGAGTCCATTAAAAACAATCCCTAAAATAGAAAGCCATATTACTAAATCGGGTTCAATAGTTTGCGGATTAAAAAAGCGCTTAACCGCTTCAAACATTAAATAAATAGCAATAATAATTAGAGAGGATGCATTTATAAACGCAGCAATAATCTCGGCACGTTTATATCCAAACGTTCTAGAAATAGTGGCTTTTCTTTTAGATAAACTAGAAGCAACATAAGAAATAACAAGTGAAATTACATCTGTTAAATTATGTAGCGCATCACTTAAAAGTGCAAGACTTCCAGATAAAAACCCACCAATAATTTGGGCAAGGGTAATGACACTATTTAATAAAATAGAAAGAAGAAGATTCCGACCTGTACGGTCGGGGGCGTGTTTATGAGAATGTCCCATTACTAGTTAACAAGGTTGTATTTTATTAATCCTATTTTGATGACGACCGCCTTCAAAGTCTGTATTTAAAAAGGTGTCAACCATTTCTAAAACACCCTCTATTTCAGTGAAACGTGCGGGAATACAAAGAATATTTGCATTATTATGTTGACGTATAAGAGAAACAATTTCATTGGTCCAACATATCCCAGCTCTTATATTAGCGTATTTATTAGCTGTCATCGCAACTCCGTTGGCGCTCCCACAAATTAAAATCCCATAAGTGGATTTTTTGGATTCCACATCTTTTGCAACAGGATGTACAAAATCTGGGTAATCTACACTAGAATCAGAGTCTGTTCCGTAATTTATAACTTCTATATGTTTAGATTTAAGAAATTCTATAATTCTAAATTTATAATCCGTTCCTGCGTGATCATTTCCTATTGATATATTCATTTGGTATAACTTTTATTATTAGTAAATTTACAAAAAAGAGTGGTACTTAAATTAAATTGTTTATAGCCTTTTTAATTAGTTGTTAATAATTAATGAACGATTATGAAAACTAAATTTTTATATATCGATTAATTTTATCAACCGCCAACTTAAAGTTATAAAACTAATTAAGTTATCTTTTTTGGTTACTTACTTATCAATATCAAAAGTATGTTTATAAACAAAAAACACTAAATTACTTATGAGTCATTCTATGTGAATAGAGGTTATTAACAACACATAACATATACAATTAAATTATTATAAATCAGATAATTAATTATAATATAGTTGTTAATTATATGTTTATAAAATGTATATAAAGAAGAAAACTACGTATTCTAAATAAACTTATATAACCTATTCACACACTATAATAAACACCATTAGTTTTTAAATAATTTAATAAAAAATTAATATGATTATATTAAATGTGGATAAAGTTGAAAAAGAGATGAGCCTTGGTTGAATTAAAGTGGTAGCTTTGCTTAATTACATACCTTAAATGAAAAGAAAAAAGAATAACAAACAATCGGTACAAAATTACAGTCAGAGTATCTTAACAATTCTGAAAGCCGATAGAAAAAAGTCATACAATCACAAGCAGATTGCTGCAAAACTAGAGGTTAACGACGCTAGCAGTCGCAACCAAATTATAAAAAATCTTCACAAACTTGCAGGTCAAAAAGAAATTGAAGAAGTAGAACGTGGTAAATTTCAAATCATTACGTCCTCAGAATATTTTGTAGGAAAAGTAGATATGGCTGCAAGAGGCAATGCTTACATCATTAGTGATGCCTTTGAAGACGATGTGTTTATAGCCTCTAATAATATGCATAAAGCCTTGCATGGTGATACGGTAGAATTATATATTTATAACCGTAAGAAAAACGGAAAACAAGAAGGAGAAATAACTCAAATTATAGAACGAGCACGCACAGAATATGTAGGTGTGGTACAGTTAAATGAAAAATTTGCATTCGTTGTTCCTGATAGTAATAAAATGCCTGTGGATGTTTTTGTGCCTTTATCAAAAACGATGAAAGCTGAAGATGGTGATAAAGTTCTTGTAAGTTTAGAAGAATGGCCCGACAAAGCAGAATGTCCAAATGGAGCAATTATTAAGATTCTTGGGAAACCAGGTGATCACAATACAGAAATTCATTCCATACTAGCGGAATACGGACTGCCTTATGAATTTCCTGCCGAAGTTGAAGCTTTTGCAAATAACATAGATACCTCGATTACAGAAGGTGAAATTGTAAAACGTCGCGATATGCGATCGACACTTACGTTTACAATAGATCCAAAAGATGCAAAGGATTTTGATGATGCATTATCTTTTAAACAACTTAAAAATGGAAACTATGAAATTGGAATTCATATAGCCGATGTATCTCATTATTTACAGGAAGGAACTATTTTAGATGATGAAGCTTACGAACGTGCTACTTCTGTTTATTTAGTAGATAGAGTGGTTCCGATGCTGCCAGAAGTCCTATCAAATAATGCTTGTTCTCTAAGACCTTTAGAAGAAAAATTTACCTTTTCTGCTGTTTTTGAAATTAACAACAAATCAGGTATCGAAAATCAGTGGTTTGGAAGAACAGTAACTTATAGCGATGCACGTTTTGCTTATGAAGAAGCACAGCATATGATAGAAACTAAAGACTGTGCCATTCCTGCAGAAATATCCATTACCGACGAAGCCTACACTGCTGATAAAGCCATCAAAGACGCTATTTTAAAATTAGATGAATTGGCAAAAATAATGCGTTCAAAACGCATGAAAGATGGTGCCATCTCTTTTGATAAAGCTGAAGTTAAATTTAACCTTGATGAATCTAATAACCCTGTAGGCGTATTTTTTAAAACATCTAAAGATGCAAATAAACTTATTGAAGAGTTTATGTTATTAGCGAACAGAAAAGTTTCTGAGTTTATTGGAAAACAATCACCACAAAAAACATTTATCTACAGAGTTCATGATGAACCAGACGATCAAAAATTAGCTGGGCTTCAAAGAATTGTTTCTCAATTTGGGCATCAATTAAATTTTAAAAGTAGAGAAACCACCACACATTCTTTAAATACCCTACTAAAAAATGTAAAAGGGACCAAAGAACAAAATCTTGTAGATACACTCACCATTCGTTGTATGAGTAAAGCAGTTTATACCACCAAAAATATAGGACATTACGGACTTGCCTTTAACCATTATAGCCACTTTACATCACCTATTCGTCGCTACCCAGATGTTATGGCACACCGTTTGCTACAATATTATTTGGACGGCAACAAATCAACAAGTGAAGGTGTTTATGAAGAAAAATGTAAACATTCTTCTAATATGGAATATCTTGCAACAAAAGCAGAGCGCGATTCTATAAAATACATGCAAGTTAAATACATGCAAGACCACAAAGAAGACACTTTTTTAGGCGTTATTTCTGGTGTGACTGAATGGGGCATGTATGTCGAAATCATAGAAAATAAATGCGAAGGTATGATCAGAATCAGAGATATCAAAGGAGATTTTTATAGATTTGATGCTGAAGAGTTTGCTTTAATTGGCGAAAGAACTAAAACCAAATACCAGTTAGGTGATGAAGTTGAGGTTCGTGTCAAAAAAGCGGATTTAGTCAAAAAACATTTAGACTTTATATTAACTTAAATTATATTTTTAAATACCAACACATGACACAACCATAACTCTAACTTGATACTCAAGTAAATGATTAAATGGATATCGCATGTGACCTATAAAAATCAATAAATATCAACAAATGAAACCGTACATTTTATTTTTCCTCTTTTCTAGTTTTTTAGTAAGCTCTCAAACTCCAATTAGTAAAACTTTAGGCGAATTTTCAGAACTCAAAGTTTACGACCTCATAAATATTGAGCTTGTTCAGTCTACTGAAAATAAAATTGAAATTACAGGGGAGGACACTTCCAACGTTTTTATCGTTCAAAAGAATGATCTTCTTAAAATTAAAATGGATCTTAATAAGTCCTTTAATGGCAATAAAACGTTTGTAAAACTCTTTTATACCAAAATCGATATTATCGATGTTAATGAAGGTGCCAAAGTAGCTTCACAATCAACATTTAAACAATACGAGCTGGAATTAAAAGCCCAAGAGGGTGGCGAAATTTCTGTCATTACCGACACAAAACTATTATCAATTAAAAGTGTGACAGGTGGTATTATCAAAGTAAGCGGTACCACTGAATCCCAGAATATAAAGATAAGAACAGGCGGTATTTATGAAGGTGCTTCATTACAAGCAATAAATTCCGAAATAAAAATAAAGGCCGGAGGCGAAGCGGAAGTAAAAAGTTCTGAGGTTATTGAAGTTAGAATAGTTGCTGGCGGAGATTTGATAATTCACGGGAACCCCAAAACCGTAAAACAAATTAATATGATTGGTGGAAGAGTTATTTATAAAGATTAACATCCATCTCCTTAAAATTAAAGTACTATGATAGATGATATCCAGGCTGCCATACCACTTGGTTTTTTCTTAGCTTTTATGATTGGCCCCGTCTTTTTTGTGTTGATAGAAACGAGCGTTACCAAAGGATTTCGCGCTGCAGTTGCTTTTGATGCGGGCGTTATAATTGCAGATATTATTTTTATTGGATTGGCCTATTTTAGCAGCTTTCAACTCTTAGAAAACTTAAGCAACCAACCTGGTTTGTATGTGTTTGGAGGTACCATTTTAACGGTTTACGGTCTAATTGTTTTTCTAAAAAAACCAAACCGAAACGACCTTAAAGCACAGCTATCCAACGCATTTAAGGTGAATTACATCGAACTATTTATTAAAGGTTTTTTACTCAACTTTATAAATGTTGGCGTACTGATTTTTTGGTTGGGCATTATCATCGTTACAGGACCAAGTTTAGAAAATGACATCAATCGATTTTATGTATTTTTTGGATCACTGATCTTAGCGTATTTTATAACAGATTTATTTAAAATAGTGTTAGCCAAGCAGCTAAAAAAACAATTGACTCCTGTGATCATTTTAAAAATTAAAAAACTACTTGGAATTATTTTAATTATTTGTGGATTGGTTCTAATTACGAAAGGCTTTTTGCCAAAAGACAAATTAAACCCACAAACCATCATTGAAGAAATAGGGCAATAAAAAACCACAACCGATAAACGTTGTGGTCTTCATAACTTGAGGCGTCTAGCGGATTCGAACCGCTGTAGAAGGTTTTGCAGACCTCTGCCTAGCCACTCGGCCAAGACGCCTAAAAAGGAATGCAAATTTAAGCAAATTTAAACGTTACACAAGATAAAAGAAAAGAATCCATCAAAAAGAGGCTCTTAACAATCCCTGTAATTACCACCCCTAAAATATAAATTCCATTATCTATAAAAAATTATTTTAACGTGATTCGCTCAGAACAATCGTTACTTTTTCTACATCACCGCCAATTGGAGGGTTAATTTTAGAAACCGACGCCGATACCGACACCACTGTTTTACAATTTTCAAACACCCGATTGATGATGCGCTTCGCTACCGCTTCCAATAATTTTGCAGGAATACGCATTTCTTCTACCACAATAGCGTTTAAAGTGACATAGTCAACCGTGTCGTTTAAAGCGTCTGTCACAGACGATTTTTCTAAATCCGCCTCTACACTCACATCAACTCTGTAATCACTGCCAATCGTGGTCTCCTCACTCAGACATCCATGATACGCATACACTCTTATGTTTTCAACCTTAATAACTCCCATGTTCTCTTTTTTTATTTCGATAAAAATAATAATTATACCGAAGATATATCTATAAACTTTTTATTTGATTAATTTTGCTATGTATTTATCCAAGAAATACACTTTATTATGTCAGAAACGCACAAACCGCTTAACTTTTTAGAGCAAATAGTAGAAGAAGATTTAAAAAATGGCTTGCCACAAAACAAGCTGCGCTTTCGGTTTCCACCAGAACCCAACGGCTACCTCCACATAGGACACACAAAAGCCATCGGAATTAGTTTTGGTTTGGGTGAAACCTATAAGGCACCTGTCAATTTACGTTTTGATGATACCAACCCCACAAAGGAAGATCAGGAATATGTAGACGCCATCAAAGAAGATATTTCTTGGCTGGGTTACAAATGGGATAAAGAAGTATACTCGTCAGACTACTTTGAGCAATTACACGCCTGGGCGATAGAAATGATCAAAGACGGTAAAGCCTATGTCGATTCGCAATCCAGTGAAGACATGGCGACTCAAAAAGGAACGCCCACCCAACCCGGAGAAGATGGCCCGTTTAGAAACCGCTCTGTCGAAGAAAATTTAGCGCTTTTTAACCAAATGAAAAATGGCGAATTTAAAGCAGGAACCCATGTGTTAAGAGCTAAAATAGACATGAAACATGTCAATATGCTAATGCGTGATCCTTTAATGTATCGCATACTACACGCCGATCACCACCGCACAGGATCCACTTGGTGTATTTATCCCATGTATGATTGGACCCACGGAGAAAGCGACTATTTAGAACAGATTTCACACTCCTTATGTTCATTAGAATTCAAGCCTCACAGAGATTTATACGATTGGTTTAAAAACATCGTCTCTAATTATAAAAACAACTCTTTGCCTTTAGTTCCAAAGCAACGTGAGTTTGCACGCTTAAACTTAAGCTACACCATTATGAGTAAGCGAAAGTTATTAAAACTGGTTGAGGATAATACAGTAAACGGGTGGGATGACCCGCGAATGCCTACCATTTCAGGATTAAGACGTCGCGGTTACACACCAACGTCCATTCGTAATTTTGTAGATAAGGTTGGTGTTGCCAAACGCGATAACATAATCGATGTATCCCTTTTAGAGTTTTGTGTACGGGAAGACCTCAACAAAAAAGCAGCTCGAATTATGGCTGTTTTAGACCCGATCAAATTGGTAATTCAAAACTACACCGAAGGAAAAGAAGAATGGTTGGAGGCAGAAAACAATCCAGAAGATGAAGGCACAGGCTCTCGAACGGTACCCTTTTCAAGAACGCTCTATATAGAACGTGATGATTTTAAAGAAGAAGCCAACAGTAAATATTTTAGACTTTCCCTTGGAAAAGAAGTGCGACTCAAAAACGCCTTTATTATAAAAGCAGAAAGCGTTGTAAAAGACGCTAATGGCGCAATCTTAGAAATCCACTGTACTTATGATCCAAAAAGTTTAAGCGGCAGCGGAACCCCCGAAAGTCTCCGTAAGGTTAAAGGAACCTTGCACTGGGTGTCCACTGCGCATGCTGTGGAAGCAGAAGTACGAGAATATGACCGTTTGTTTTTGCACGAAGCACCCGACGGCCAAACAGAAGATTTTTCAACTTTTGTGAATCCAGAATCCTTAAAAGTTAGAAAAGCATTTATCGAACCACATATTAAAAATGCAACTGTTGGAGAACAATTTCAATTTCAACGCATTGGCTATTTCAATGTAGATAAAGACAGCACGGAAACAAACTTGGTGTTTAATAAAACGGTAGGCTTAAGAGACGCCTGGACCAAAAAAGAACCAAAGCAAACCCAATCCACCAATCTGCAACCGACCTCCCAAGCTCCAAAACGAAAAGCAATTGATGTTATTAAACAGCTCGGAAAAAAGTACACAAACCTTCCAGAAGCGAAACAACCAAAAGTAAAAGCAGAGATTCAATTGCTAGCTAAAGAAGTGTCTTATGAAGATTTAGAGCCTTTATTTAATACAGCAGCCAAAAAAGTAGGAACCCGCATAGCGGTAGCACTTACGTTAAAAGTACTTTTAGATAACGGCCTAGAAAAAAATGATCAAATAAACACTTTTATAGCGACCTCAAAGACAGACGCTCATCCCTTGTTAAGCGAGGCTGCAGGCCAAATTTAAATATCTATTTTTAATACCCCTATTTTCTAATTTCATAAAACACAACCCTCTTCGGTTGTGTTTTGTCAATTCTACTCACCATTGTTTTAAATAATAAGATCTATCTGATTTTCTCTAAATAAAGGTTTTTGGCACGGTAATTGATTTAGTAGTGAAACGTTTAATTAAACGTGCTCTAAATTTATTCATTTTAAACCAAATAGTTCCGTCGAACCAAGCCGAAAAAAGACGATTAAACAGGAGTAGGCATTACTTAACTTAATACTTAATACTTATGAGAAACAAGACACTTTATTTTTTAATGCTCATCTTCGGATTTACAACCGTAATTAGTTGTAGTTCTAACGATGATGACGACACCAAAAATTTGACACTAAACCTTACAGGCCTTGAAGATTTAGGATCTGGTTATGTTTACGAAAGCTGGCTTATTTTGGAAAGTGGACCTGTTTCAGCAGGCACGTTTTCTGTAAATGCTTCTGGTGTATTATCCAAAACAAGCTTTTCTGTGAACACAAACACGCTTTCTAATGCCCTTTCTTATGTACTTACAATTGAGCCAAATCCCGATCCAAATACAGCTCCAAGTAGTGTGCATATTTTAGCAGGCGATTTCACCAATAACGCCACTTCGGCGACTGTTTCTACAAATCACCAGTCAGCATTGGGGACTGACTTTACAGGGGCAACAGGAAAATATTTCCTTGCCTCACCAACGGATATGGATTCCACAAATGAGAAAAGTGGTGTTTGGTGGGTACAATTTCCAGCCCCAATGATGCCAGCGCCAGGACTAACACTTCCAACTTTGCCAACAGGCTGGAAATATGAAGGTTGGGCAGTTATCGGAACAACACCTGTTTCTACAGGAAAGTTCACCACTGTTACGGGAGCAGATGATTTTAGTGGCTTTAGTGGAATGGAGACAGCGCCTCCAGTTCCAGGAGAAGATTTTTTAATAGGAGCCCCCGCAGGACTTACGTTTCCTACAGATTTGTCAGGACAAAAAGTGGTCATTTCTGTAGAGCCTGACCCAGATAACAGTCCAAATCCATTTTTGCTAAAACCGTTAGTCGCAATGATTCCGGCTAATGCAATGCAACACACCTCACTTTCAATGGGAAACAATGCTGCAGCATCTAACCCTAGTGGTTCAGTGATGAGATAAATGCGTTAGAGCGATTTATTCCTAATAAAAAAGAGGCTGTCTAAAAAGTATGAAAACCTGTCATTCTGAATTTATTTCAGAATCTGAAACTAGTTCAGATTGACAAAATGTAGCTTTTTAGACAGCCTCTTTTTAATATCTAAAAGACAAATTATTTCTTAGGAAGAATTTTCTTAGGTCCATTTTTCATGGCTTCACCAATTTGGTTGCTTGCCGTAAAACTCGCTACCATATCGTTCAACATATTACTGCCTGCTTGTGGAGAATTTGGTAATAATATAAGGTTACTGTTTGTTTCTTGTCCGATTGATTGAAGGGTGTCATAATGCTGTGTTACAACAATTAAAGCAGATGCTTCTTGAGAATTGATTCCCACTTTATTTAAGACCTCAACAGACTCTTCTAAACCACGTGCAATTTCACGACGCTGATCAGCAATTCCTTGACCTTGAAGACGTTTGCTTTCAGCTTCCGCTTTTGCTTTTTCAACAATCAAAATACGGGCGGCATCTCCTTCAAATTGAGCGGCTATTTTTTCACGTTCAGAGGCATTAATTCGGTTCATCGCTTCCTTAACTTGAGCATCTGGATCAATGTCCGTTACCAAGGTTTTTATGATGTCATACCCATAATCCATCATGGCTTGGTTTAGCTCTGATTTGACAGCAATGGCAATATCATCTTTTTTAACAAAGACATCATCGAGCTTCATTTTTGGCACTTCTGCTCTTACCACATCAAATACATACGAAGTGATTTGATCGTGGGCATAATCTAACTTATAAAAAGCATCATATACTTTTTCACGAATTACTTTAAATTGAACAGAAACCTTGAGGCGCACAAATACGTCATCCAATGTTTTGGTTTCAATTAAGACATCCAGCTGTTGGATTTTTAAACTTAAACGACCAGAAATACGGTCAATTAAAGGAATTTTTAAATGGAGACCAGATTGTCGAATGCTGTGAAATTTTCCAAAACGTTCAATAATGGCAGCGGTTTGTTGCTTGACCGTGAAAAATGCGGCAAACAAAATAATTAATCCTAAAATAACAAAGGGGAGTAAAAAGAATGACATAGTTTAAAATTTTAATTAGACTTAATTAGACTTAGAGTTGTAATTTAATATTTTAAATTGATAAACCGAAATGTTCCAGAGTTAAAATAACCTCCTTAACGCTTTAACGTTAATGAAACCACCGAACCTTCTTTGAGAGCGGTCGCATTTTTAAAACAAACGAGCACTCCGTTGAGGTCTGCTTCAATCAAGTAATAATGCCCCTTATAGAAGCTGTGTTTGACAGTTGCTTTAAGAAGACTATCGTCCACCAAAGTGATTTGATGTGCATAATAGAATTCGCCGTTAATGTTGCTGTATTCGCCAAAAAAAGCAGCAACTAGCGGATGCCTTGGGTCGGAATAGATATTGCTTGGGCTCTCTGTGACCAAAACACTCCCGCCATGAAGTACCATCATTTGATCTGCAAACGAAAGCACATCATTTTTATCATGTGTTGCCAACACACAAGCGATATTATTTGTTTTTAAATAGTCAAATAAATTACGCCTTAACGATTGTTTTTTGAAATTATCGATATGACTAAAAGGTTCGTCCAAAAGAATAATTTCAGGGCGTTTTGCAATAGCCCTTGCCAAGGCAACACGTTGTTTTTGACCTCCACTCAAAAACTGCACTTTTGTGTTTTCAAACCCTTCTAATTCTACCACCTCAATCAATTCTTTGACCCGTGCTTTTTTTTCATCTGGATAAAAATTAGAAAGATGATCGCCGATGTTTTCGAAAACACTTGTATAGGGCATCAAGTCAAATTCCTGTGCCACATACTTCATAAAATCATGCCCTACAACAAGTTTGTTTTTAGGCCCTAAAATAGCTTGGTCTTTCCAGAAGATTGTACCACCATCGACATCCATTTGACCAAAGATAAGCTTAAGAAGCGTACTTTTTCCAGAGCCACTTTCTCCTACAATAGCCAAACAATCTCCGCTATGAACGCGGGCAGAAACGGCATTTAAGACCGCACGTTCATTATACCGAAAAGAGACATTGGTGATTGAAAGCATCTAAGTCGCTATAAAATATGAGCCACTAAATATTCTGCAATTTGAATGGTATTTGTCGCAGCACCTTTTCGTAAATTGTCTGAAACAATCCATAGATTCAAGGAGTTTTCTTGTGTTTCATCACGTCGGATACGTCCCACAAAAACATCATCTTTTCCGTTTGCGTATATAGGCATTGGGTACGTATTTGTATCGGTATTATCTTGAACCGTCACCCCGTCTGATTGACTCAGAATGGCGCGGACTTCTTGAAGTTCAAAATCGGTTTCAAACTGCACATTTACAGATTCAGAGTGCCCACCTGCGGTAGGAATTCGAACCGCTGTGGCTGTAATTGCAAAGGAGTGATCGTCTAATATTTTTTGTGGCTCCATTGCCAATTTCATTTCTTCTTTTGTATATCCATTTTCAAGGAACACATCACAGTGTGGCAAGGCATTTCTTCCTATGGGGTAAGGATATGCCATTTCGCCTTTAACACCATTGATTTCGTTTTCTAACTGCTGAACAGCTTTGGCACCCGACCCAGAAACAGATTGGTAGGTAGAAATAACCACGCGTTTCATTTTATATTTATCATGGAGTGGCGATAATGCCATCACCAATTGAATTGTTGAACAGTTTGGGTTGGCTATAATTTTATCGTCCGCTGTTAAAATGGAGGCGTTAATTTCTGGAACAATTAATTTTTTTGTGGGATCCATTCGCCAGGCAGAAGAGTTATCGATAACCATCGTTCCAGCCTCAGCAAATTTTGGAGCCCATTCAAGAGAAGTCTCTCCACCTGCAGAAAAAATAGCGATGTCCGGACGCATTTCAACAGCCGTCGCAAGCCCCACAATCGTGTGGTCAACTCCTTTATAGCTTATTTTTTTACCAACACTACGCTCCGAAGCTACAAGAATAAGTTCCGTAAGTGGAAACTGACGTTCTTCGAGTAATTTTAACATAACGGCACCTACCATTCCGGTAGCTCCTACAACTGCAATTTTCATAATTTCAGGTCTTTAATTAAGACGATAAAATTAGTAAATAAACCGAGAATAAAAGAAGTAAAATTAAAAAAGAAGAACGAATTTATTTGTCTTTGTGAATTTCGTTAAAAAGGTCTATTTTTTTAGTAAATCCCTAATGCATTGTAGATTAAAACTATTTGCAATTTGGCGGTGTTACCAAGATTAGGTATATTTAATTAAATTATAAGTCAAATGGGAAAAAACACATCCATATCACTCGGAAATCATTTTGAAGAATTTATAAATGGTGAAGTAAAATCTGGCAGGTACAGTTCTGTAAGCGAGGTTATTCGTTCCGCATTACGAATGTTGGAATCAGAAGATAGAAAAGAAAGAGAATTGATTAAGGCTCTTGAAATAGGAGAACAAAGTGGGTTTGTAGATGATTTTGATTCAAATCAAAATTTAACCGAATTACATCGGCAACATTTATGAGCACTACCAAATACCGAATTAGCAAACAAGCCATTGAGGATTTGAATGCGAGATGGATTTATACACTTCGTAAATGGTCTAAAAAGCAAGCGGATCGATATTATGACTTGATAATCGAAGAGATTGAATTTATTGCTGATAACTATTTGATTGGAAAACCGTCGGAGCAAACCAGAAAAAATTACAGAGTGACGAAAATTAAATCCCATCTAATTTTTTACAGAAAATTTGAAAATGAAATTGTTGAAATCGTCAGAATTCTACATCAAAGAATGGATGTAAAGAAACGATTGAAATAAAAAACGATTCCGTACTTCTTATACGTCCAAGACCTCACGCTTCACACGCTGAGAGATTCCTGTAATGAGTTCGTAAGAAATGGTGTTTGCTGCCGCGGCACTTGTTTCCGCTGAGAATTCAGGGCCAAAGAACACCACCTCATCCCCTTCGTTACACTCAATATCTGACACATCCACCATAATCATATCCATACACACATTTCCCACAATAGGCGCTTTTTTAGAACCAATCTCCACAATGCCTACGCCATGACCAAAATGCCTTCCAATTCCGTCGGCATGACCAATAGGAATGGTTGCAATTTTTGAACCTTCAGGACTTATAAAGCCTCGGTTATATCCCACACTTTTCCCTTTTGTAACAAGGTGTATTTGTGAAATCACAGATTTTAAGGTCGCTATTGGTTGGAAATTTTGAGCCTCTTTATCAGTGTTGCCATACCCATATAAGCCAATTCCACAACGCACCATGTCAAAATGTGCTTCGGGATAATTGAGTACCCCCGAGGTATTACACAAATGCCGGATAACGGGGCATCCTAGCTTTTCAATAAAGCTTGTAGAAAGGGATTTATAAAGATTAATCTGACCTAAAGTAAATGCCTTTTCTTCTAAATCTTCACTTGCCGCTAAATGAGAAAATACGGATTTCACTTTTAAAGTGCTGGTTTTCGATAACTCTTCTACAACCAAATCGAGTTCATTTGCTTCAAACCCGAGACGATTTAAACCGGTATTAAATTTAATATGAACAGGATAATTTTTTTGATTGCGTTGATGCGCCACACGCTCAAACGCTTGCAGTATTTTTAAGGTATATAAGCTAGGCTCTAAACAATGTTCTATAGCGAGATTCAGATTACTCACCTGAGGATGCAGCACTAAAATAGGGGTTGTGATTCCTGCTTTTCTCAGCGCAACTCCTTCATTGATATAGGCGACTGCAAAATAATCTACCTCCAATTTTTGAAGACACTTAGCGACCACCACAGCGTCACTGCCGTAAGCAAATGCTTTGACGACTGCCAAAAATAGTGTGTTATTTTGGAGTTTTGATTTTAGGAATTCAAAATTATGCTTTAAAGCAGCCAAGTTAATTTCTAAAGTGGTTTCTGTGACTTTAGGCATTTGAGTTATTTTTGTTGGTGTCAACATCGGTTGGGTTTACAACATCCATGTCTTGCAACTTTTCTTTTAGGAGTGCTTTATAGTAAGCGGCTCGACTGAGTGGCTCATATTCATCAACTTCGCCCAAAAGAACCAGATTGTCATTTTTAGATTTACGATGGCTGTACTGGGCTAAATTTCCTGTATGCGTACACACAGCGTGCACTTTGGTAACATATTCTGCGGTTGCCATCAAATTTGGCATCGGCCCAAAAGGGTTTCCTTTAAAGTCCATATCCAGACCCGCAACAATCACCCGAATGCCTTTATTGGCAAGGGCGTTACACACGTTTACAATTTCATCATCAAAAAATTGCGCTTCATCAATACCAACCACATCGCATCCATCTGCTAAAAGCGGGATGTTGGAAGCGGAAGGTACGGGCGTAGAACGAATTTCATTGGCATCGTGAGACACCACCATTTCATCGTCGTAACGCACATCAATGGCAGGCTTAAAAATCTCAACTTTTTGCTTGGCAAATTGAGCCCGTCGTAAGCGACGAATTAATTCTTCAGTCTTTCCAGAAAACATCGATCCGCAGATGACTTCGATCCAACCAAATTGTTCTTTAGGGTTTACTGTATTTTCGAGAAACATTTTGTAATTTTAACACCAAACGAAATTTACTTTCGTTTTTATAAAGGTGACATAAATTTATTAAAAATCAAAAGTATAAATTTAAAAGTTATAAAATGTCATTAATATAGAGTTTACAAGCACTTAAAAACGGGTATAAACAAATTAATAGAACATCATGAAAAAGAAACTAGAGTCGGAATTAATAAGTATCGCTCATAGAATCCTTAAACTTACAGGGAGAGAAGACCTTGAAAAAATGCAATCTGAAATTGCGTTGTTGTATCAAAAAATCACCATTTTAAAGTTTATAGAAAATAATCATGATGGTGAAGCACCAGATTTGGTTGGAATGGACGCTTCATTTTTCAACTCACTTGAAGGGGCGTTTAATAATACCGTTACAGATTCAGTTGAGGTTGCCGACAAAACATTTGTGAACATAGATACCGAGGAAGAGGAGTCTATTATGGAGCCAGCGATCGAAAAAATTAAAGACATGGTCGCTCAAATGCCAGAAGAAACCATAGAAGTTGACACAATTATAGACGCTATAAATGAACCAAAGGAGCCAGAGGAAGAAGTACAGGAACCAGAACCAGAAGATCCGCAAGAAGCGATTGAATTCGATCTAAATGAGTTGTCACCAAGTTATGCGCAGCTTCCAATTTTTGATGCTGTGGAGCCCGAGCCAGCACAAGCCTCTTTAAATGATCAACTAAAAACACAAGGATTTCAAATCGGTTTAAACGACCGACTCGCCTTTGTTAAAAATTTATTTGAAAATAGCAATGAAGATTATGAGCGGGTGTTGTCTCAATTGAGCACCTTAGATTCGTATGAGGAGGCAACACACTTATTAGACTCCATCATCAAGCCAGACTATAAGAACTGGGAGGACCAAGAAGAAATGGAAGCCCGATTTTTGGAAATTATAGAAAATAAATTTAAGTAAGCCTTATCGCATCACAGCTGAGAACGTATTATTTTTAGTACTTTTGACCGCTAAAACACTATCTAAATGTCTTCAGATTTAAAATACGCAGTTTTTGGAAGTGGAAGTTGGGCCACAGCAATTGTGAAAATGCTTTGTGAAAACCGTGAGCAAGTAGGGTGGTATGTACGAAAACAACAAACCATTGACCATATTCTCTCCGAAGAGCACAATCCTTCTTATTTGAGCTCTGTCGAATTTAATACCGATCAACTTTATATTGATGCCGATATCAATAAAATGGCCGACTATGCCGATGTATTAATCTTTGCGATTCCATCCGCATTTATAGAAAGTGAACTTCAAAAATTAACGATTGATATTTCTTCTAAAATAATTATGTCAGCCGTCAAGGGAATTATTCCGGAATCTGGACTTTTAGTAGGCGAACATTTTCATCGGAAACACGGTGTTGATTTAAATAATATTGTTGTTTTAGCAGGGCCCTGCCATGCTGAGGAAGTTGCTTTAGAGCGTCTTTCTTACATTACAATTGCTTGCGCAGACCTTGACATCGCGAGTACTATTGCCGATCAGTTTTCGAGTAACTACATAAGAACGAGTACAAATGACGATGTTGTGGGCGCAGAATTTGCGGCCATGCTCAAAAATATTTATGCCATTGCCGCTGGAATGGCGCACGGCTTAGGATACGGAGATAATTTTCAAAGTGTATTAATGAGCAACGCCACACGCGAGATGAAACGATTCATTAAAAAAGCCCATAAAATGAAACGGAACATTAATGAGACGGTTTATTTGGGGGATCTATTGGTGACGTGCTACTCCTTGTTTTCTAGAAATAGAATGTTTGGAAACATGATCGGCAAAGGCTACACCGTAAAATCTGCACAAATGGAAATGAGCATGATTGCCGAAGGGTATTATGCTACAAAAAGTGCTTATGAGATCAATCAAGGTAAGGAAACACCGGCTCAAACCCCAATTATTGATACCGTTTATGAAGTCTTATACATGCACAAAAACCCCAAAAAAGCGTTTAAAAAACTAACAGAAAAACTGAGTTAGGTTTAAGATTTTAAAACCCCTTTTAGCTTCATGAGTGGAATTTGTTGAAGTGCGTTTTCGTTAATCGTGTTTTTTCTGAATTCAAATGCTTTTTCAAACAGTTTATTATCTTCAAAAAATGAGACATTAAAAAGGTTGTTTATTGACAAAACATCTTCTAGAAGCATCTCAATTTTTGTGTAACTTTTAGCGGGAAGTGCCTCAATTTTTTTTCTAAAAGTGGCCGTTTTTTTGTCTTCAGAATAACCTTTGGTTACAATAATCACCATTTCTAAATCTACGGATTTATCGTTGATGATGTACGCATTCCAATCATAGACCTTGTAGGTGTCATTATACTCATGCACAACGGCGATATATACGTCTTTTACTTCTGGAATCAGGATATCTTTTTTCAAAATAAAAGTTTACAAAGCACTTTTAAATTGCTCTAAAAAGCGCATATTATTTTCACTTAACAATCGGATATCGCTAATTTGGTGTAAGAGCAATGCGATTCTATCGATTCCCATACCAAAGGCAAAACCAGAATATTCTTTGGAGTCAATGCCACAATTTTCAAGCACATTCGGATCTACCATTCCACAGCCCATAATTTCTAACCAGCCAGTTCCTTTGGTCATTTTGTAGTCTGTTTCGGTTTCTAACCCCCAGTACACATCCACCTCTGCACTCGGTTCTGTAAACGGAAAATAAGAAGGTCGTAGTCTGATTTTTGATTTCCCAAAAAGCTCCGTTGTAAAATATTGGAGTGTTTGCTTCAGGTCTGCAAAGCTGACATTTTTGTCAATATACAAGCCCTCTACTTGGTGGAAAAAACAGTGTGAACGCCCCGAAATAGCTTCATTTCTATAGACCCTTCCCGGAGAAATGGTACGAATGGGCGGTTGGTTATTTTCCATATAACGCACTTGTACCGAACTGGTATGCGTTCGTAATAATACATCTGGATCTGTTTGTATAAAAAACGTGTCCTGCATATCTCTTGCGGGATGATGCTCCGGTAAGTTTAGTGCTGTAAAATTATGCCAATCATCTTCAACTTCTGGTCCCTCACTTACATTAAATCCAACTCTCGAGAAAATATCAATAATTTGATTTTTTACCAATGAAATTGGATGTCTAGCACCAATATTAAAAGGCTCGCCGGGACGTGACAAATCGCCAAAAAGAGATGCATCACTTGTGGTGTTTTCTAAGGACGCCTTTAAGGAATTTACCTTTTCTTGTGCAGCACTCTTTAATTTATTGATGGCCTGTCCAAAGTCCTTTTTTTGTTCATTTGGAACCTCTTTAAAGCTTGCAAACAAATCATTCAAAAGTCCTTTTTTCCCAAGAAACTTAATACGAAATACTTCTAGTTCTTCTAAAGATTGTGTCGAAAACGCTTCAGCCTCTTCTATAAGTTTATGGATCTTTTCTATCATGATAAAATTAAATAATGGCCAAATTTAAGAAAACTTAACTAATAAACTCCGCCTCAATAAAATAGTTTACAATCGCATCCTTCATCAGAATACTTTGTTCGCCAGCCTTTAGATTTGGCAAGGCTTCTTTTATGGTATAATGTGGCCAACCTTGTTCATCGAAATAGTCAAACACATAGTAGCCGTAGGGCTCTAAAAGTCGACAGATTGCAATGTGCATCAGGTTGAGTTTTTCATCTTTTTTAAAGGTTCGGTGTAGCTGCCCAAGTTCCTGTACACCAATGAGATAGATAATCCCATCTAGGTCTAAAGGATCGCCATCCGCAAATTGAGAGGACAGTTTTTCAACCACCTCTTCCCATCGTTTTTTAAGTTCTTCGTCTCGAGCCATAATTATTTCGTAAATTTAGGGTGTATTAAAATAGAAACGAAACATTTGAGTTGTTAAGTTAGGAATCATTGTTAATTTTGAAAAATCAATTAAATTAAACACCATGGCGATCATTGATATTATTTTAGGCGCATTTATTCTTTACGGATTAATCAAAGGGCTCTCTAAAGGTTTTTTTGTGGAGGTCACTTCTTTACTCGCATTATTAGTGGGGGTGTATGGTGCCGTACATTTTAGTAATTATGCAGCGGAATTTTTATCTGACCGTTTTGAATGGGGCGAAAAAACAATAAACATCACAGCTTTCGCGATTACATTTGTGGTGATTGTATTGGTGATCTCACTTGCAGGTAAAGCACTGACCAAGCTTGCCGATTTTGCATCCTTAGGAATTCTAAACAAATTACTAGGAGGCCTTTTTGGAGGTTTAAAAATTGCTTTAATCCTCAGCATCCTTTTGTTGATTTTTAACACTTTAAATAAAACCATACCTTTTGTCTCCGATGAAGAGATCGAAACGTCCATACTTTACAACCCAGTAAAGTCGTTAGCTCCCATGATTTTTCCAAATTTTATAAATGAAGAAATACCACTAGAGCTCCCGAATATTCTTAATTCTCCTGAAGAGGCGAAGTGATTTTAAGCCTAAGACAACTCGTTAATACAGGCTTCAAAACTATCATAAATATGTGCTTCCGGAATAAAATCTGGGATGATGTCAATCCGTTCCATCATATAGCGAGGTTGTTTTAATAGGTTTACAAACAGTACTTCTACCTTCTTTGTTTGCAGCTCCTGAATCATGTCCTCCATGGCATAAAGCCCAGATTGATCCATATACTGCATACGTTCCAAACGCAAAATTACAGTCCTTGCAGAGTCTGGAATCTGTTTGTACAATTGCTGAAAATCAGAGGTCGATCCAAAAAACAAAGGTCCTTTGATGTGTTTGATAAACACAGACTCTTTTAAGTGCTCTGGAAAGTTTTTCTCATCTGGCCACGATTTTTCTTTTAAGACCTTCACATCGGAATACTCCGAAGTCAAATCGCCAATTTTTTTCATAAACATTAAACAAGCGATAATCAAGCCAATTCCCACAGCGAAAATCAAATCCCAAAACGTAGAGAGTAACAATACTACGAGCATGATTAATACCTCAGAACTTAATTTGAACGGCCCAAACGACAGGTCTCTTGGTAAGGAAGGAATTGCTTTCAGACCTTTATAGTCCATCACACCAATCCCTACGGTTATTAAAATCCCAGAGAGTACTGCGGTAGGAATTTTGGAAGCGATAGGACCTAAGGCCAATAAAACAAATAACAACATTACGCCGGCGATCATACCAGAGAGTTTTGTTTTCCCCCCAGAGTTTATGTTTACAACCGTTCTGATGGTGGCTCCTGCGCCTGGAATCCCTCCAAACATAGACGCAATACTGTTTCCAATTCCCTGCCCAATAAGCTCCTTGTTTGGGTTGTGCTTTGTTTTGGTCATATTATCCGCTACGATACTAGTAAGTAAGGAGTCAATAGCACCTAACAGCGCGAGCGTAAACCCTGTGAAAATATAAGGCGTAATGGTCGCTAATTTAAATTTAGTAAAAATTTCATATTGAAGAATGGGCAATCCGCTAGGAATTTCTTCGATGGGTTTATAATTCAATCCAAAGACGATGGCGATTCCAGACATGACCACCAAAGCGACCAGCGTACTAGGGACTACGGTTGTAATGCGTTTAAAGCCATAAATAATAAGAATCGTACCCAAAGCCAGCAACAGCTCCAACCAATTGATATCCTGAAGTGCTCTTGGCATTAATTTTAGCGCACCGATTGTTCCCGAGGCACTCTTAGCAGCTAATATTTCAGATTCTTTTTGGATATCGTCTTGCGATATTAAAGAAGCACGATCGATGGTTTCTGTGAAATCTTCTAACACTAAGATGCCGTCTCCAGCTTCATCTTTTAAAATATTTTCAAGAATCACTTCTTCGGCTTGTGCCTTAAATTGATTCACATATTGCAAGTCTTCTTTTGGGTTGTAACCAAGCGAGGGTAAAATTTGAGTTAGTAAAATAATAACCCCAATGGCCGTCATGAAGCCAGAAACTACGGGGTAAGGAATGTATTTAATGTACTTCCCTAATCCCAAAACTCCTAGGCCAATTTGAGAAAGTCCCGCGATTAAAAACACAGTTAATATGGCAGGGAGAGCAATTGATAAATCGCCATCATTCGCGGCGATAATTCCAGAAATGACGACCATACTCACGGCGGTCATTGGTGCCGTAGGGCCTGATATTTGAGTGTTGGTACCGCCAAAAAGGGCTGCAAAAAAGCTAATAAAAATTGCGCCGTAAAGACCTGCGCTAGGACCTAATCCAGAAGAGACTCCAAAAGCTAATGCTAATGGTAATGCGACGACTCCTGCGGTGATGCCACCAAAAGCATCGCCTTTTATGTTTGAAAAAAATTGTTTCATTGTAATAATATTAGATTGAAATTCACAAAGAGAAGCTCTTTGTTTGTAGATACAGAATGTAATCTATATAAATTTTGGAGGGGGTGATGTGTTTTCTAAATGAGTTTCTCTTAGAGCCTTATTATAAAATACAAAGGATAACGATTGCTGTGTTATAAATGAATGCGCATCTTGAGAGTGCGTTTTATTAAAATCAAGCTCCGTAAACTCCTTAACATCTTCGATGTCTTTTGTTTCAGTTTCTTGTTCTAGTGAAATGACAACCGTTGACACCTCATCATTTGAATTCAGAAGTACAAGTGTTGGACCTATGATATTAAGTAGAAAAAACAGAGAACAGAAAAAAGAAAAATATTTTGTGATATTCATTAATTTCATAGATAATTGTAAAGATAGAATAAAAAATGAAATGAAATTTTATATTTTTATTAGAGCGCTTTTAACTCCGAACTCGCCATCCAACCCGTTTCGCCATTGAGTAATTTTATTTTTGACCAGTCTTCATTATAATCCTCAATCACCAAAACCTTGGTGCCTTCATGGAGAGTAAAGGACGTTTCTGCTCTAAGGTTTGGCTCCGCTCTCACTTCTGTCTCCTTGGCAAAAACAATCGCTGGATGGGTGCTGTTGTCAAAGCTGTCTTTTTTAAATAATAAACTTAGAGATATAAATAGTAAGATTAAAACCAGACTGCTTGAAATAAAAAATACACGTTTTTTAGCCTCTGAGTGAGAAAGGTAGTACCCTAAAAATAAAAACACAAAAAGAAAGACCAAGCCTACGCTTCGGGTAGCCCAACCGTCCACACTTAAGCTGTTGAGGGTTTTATTTAAAAATTTTGAAACCCCACTTTCAGGAACTTCTTGAATGGCGTCAATGGACATTTTTTGCGCATAGCCCAAGTTGTTTATAATGTCCGTATCGTCTGGAGACAGCTGTAGCGCTTTTTCATAATAAAAGATACTCGGGCCAATTTCATTTAATTTATAATAACAGTTGGCAAGATTAAAATAGAGCTCCGCAGAATGCTGATTCGATTCTAATATAGAGTCATACCGATCGATGGCTTCTTTATAGTAGCCAGAATTGTAAAGGTCATTGGCTTGCTTAAACGACTCTGTAGTTTGTGAAAAACCAACGAAACACATCAACCAAAAAATAAGAAATTTCTTCATCTGTTTAATTTAATTGTTTGTCTAAAGCATTAATTACACTGGCGGCTTTTCCATAATCATTTTGCATGTCAACCGTAGAAAGCGGGGTGTATCTTGCCAGCTCGCAAGAAGTTAAAAGAGACATAAACCCCTCTAAGGTGTCACTGTTTACACTTTTATCTCCCAGCAATTCTTCGATCTTTTCTTTATTAAACTCACTGGTTTCTAAGCGTAATTTTGATTTCAAATAATTGTGAAGCGCCCGTTCAAGTGCGTTATAAAACTGTTCTTTTTTACCTAAGGATTTTTTTGCGGCACTTAAATATTTTCGTGCCAATCGATTTGTTTTCCGAATTTTATTTCCACTCACATCCAAGGCGCGTGTCATTCGGTTTCTAACCAATAACATAATAAGTGGAATTAATAAGAAAGGGGCTAACAATAAGAGCCAAAACAAGTTGGAGTTAAAAAAAGGCTTGGACTGAATCGGCAGCAAAGTGGTCGTTGTTTTGAAGGAACTAAATTGATTCAAATTTTGAGTAATGACATTTTCTGTGACGACTCCTGAAGTATTATTATTTGCGCTCACTGGGCCTTCATTGACCTCTATAATGAGCCGTTCTGAAGTTAATGTTTTATAGCGTTTTGTTTTTAAATCAAAATAAGAAAAAGAGACGTTAGGAATCGGATAACTTCCTTGATAGTTGGGTACGACCGTATAGGTGTCGCTAATGCTTCCTTGCATGCCCGAGGTTCTCGTTTTTACGTTTTCGGAATGCTCAGGCTCATAGACTTCTAGTGCGCTAGGAAGTACCAATTTTGGAAGTCTGAAGAGTTTTAAATTGCCTTTTCCTGAGACACTAACTTTTAATTCAAGCGCTTCGGTAGCCTTTAGTGTTTGTTTATTGGTTGTTAGTTTAAAATTAAAACTTCCAACGGCTCCAGAAAAATCTTCTGGTTTTCCATTTTCAGGGAGGGGTTTTACATTAATCGTTCGATTCCCACTTGCGACGGTTCTATTCACCGTGCTCATAAAACTTCTTCCAAAAACATCACGCCTTTGTGATGGAACTTCAACAGTTACATCAAGAGGTAACGGCTCAATAGTTAATTTTCCTGTTTTTTGAGGGTACAAAACGGTTTTTCTAAGGATCACATAGCGGTACTCCTCCCCTTTATAAGTGCCGTTCTGAATGTTCACGCTCTTCACATCAATGTTTTGACTCCAAAAATCACCGTACCTCGGATTGTCTATTTCTCGCCAGTTTCTTACACCAGTGTTCTGAGCGACATAAAGTTTGTAAACCACCGTTATTGCTTCGTTTAAATACGGATTTGTGTTTGAAACCTCAGCGACCAAGTGAATTTTTTCTGAAGCAATATAGTCAGGGTCGTTGGGATCCTTAGGCTTGTCAATTGCGGCGGTGACCGTAATTTTTATTGGAAGGGTTTTATAGATTTTTCCATCAATTTCAATGGTGGCCTGACCAATAGTAAAATCTCCTCGTTTTTTGGGTGCTAAAAAATAACTATAACTTTTTGAAAACGACCGCGTTCCATTTATCCAAGAATTATTGATGGATTGACTGGGCCCACCAACCACTGTAAAGTTTTGAAAACTGGGCGGTTCAAAATCATCCCCGTCTGTGTTCATAGTAAAATCGACTCGAAGACGCTCATTGATCCCGAGTTGTTTTTTACTCACTTTTGCATCAAAGGATACCTGTGCCGAAAGTATTCCGGACACGAAAAATGTAAGTAAAAATAGTTTCAGTTTCATTCCTTACCAGTCTTTTTCTGTTTTAACTTTAACGCCTTTTGTTTTAGAAGCATTCATTTTTTCTTGCACTTTTTTCTCTTCATTATTCATCGCTTCAAGTAAATTTTTTACTTGTTGTGGAGATAGTTTTCCAGGCTGTTGCTGCGGTTGACCCTTGTCATCTTTAGGGTCTTTATTTTTCTGATCTCCTTTGTCGTCTTTGGGTTTTCCGTCTTCATCTTCCTTATCGTCTCCTTCGTTTTTGTCTTCGTCTTCGCCCCCTTTGTCTTTGTTTTTCTCGTCCTTATCTTTTTTCTCGTCGCTGTCGTCTTTCTCGTCTTTGTTCTCGTCCTTATCTTTATCCTTGTCCTCGTCGTCACCATCGCCGTCGCCTTGTTCTTTGGCACATTCTTGAGCAAGCGCTAAATTATAGCGACTTTCATCGTCTGAAGGGTTATTTCTTAAGGCATTTTTAAAAGCTGAAACGGCTTCTTTGCATTGTTTTTGTTGCATTAAAATATTACCAATATTATGATACGCCTTGTGTTTTTCAGTTTTTGAACTGCTGTTCTCTACAGCTTCTAAATGGCGCAGCAGTGCTTCGTCATAAAGCTCAGAATTGTAATAGGCATTTCCTAAGTTAAAAGAGCCTGTGGCGTTATTTTGTTTTGTTGAAACTGCCAAGCGGTATTTTTTTTCGGCTTCTATAAAATCTTCCTCCACGATTGAATTTCCTTCAAATACATAATCATTGGATTCAGACAATTGAAGATCTACTTCTTGAGCAGAACCGGTAAATGTCAACAGAAAAAACAATAATACGAAGGCGTAAGAACTCAAAACGGGCATCGATTGACGGGGTTCAAACCCCAGATTTTTCAGTATGTTATTTAAGTACTTCATAGGTTTTCGTTAAATAAATTGAGGCGTTTCAGCCAAGCTGTTTTTCGTTCTAAAAATAAAATATCCAAAATTAAAAAAAACAAGCCAAATCCTAAAAACCATTGAAATTGATCTTTGTATTCAGCAAATTCTTTGGCTTCAAACTCTTTTTTGTCCATCTTATTCAAAATGTCACGAATTTGTTCCACCACTGCCGCAGTGGTGTTGCCGTCTATATATTCTCCTTTTGCCTCTGCAGCAACTAGCTTCAAGGTTTCCGTATTAAGTTTTGTAATAACTGTCTCGTTATTTTTATCCTTTTTATAACTCATTACCACCCCATTTCGTTTCAGTGGAATTGGCCCTCCTTTTTCACTTCCAACTCCAATGGTGTATATTTTGATACCTTCTTCAGAAGCTGCTTCAGCAACCTCTACGCTGAGGTCGTTATGATCCTCTCCATCAGAAATGATGACCAATACTCTATTGGTTTGTTCTTCATCATCAAAATAATTTCGCGACAACTGAATGGCTTCATCAATCGCAGTTCCTTGCGAGGAGAGCATATCGGTATTCATGCTTTGCAAAAACATTTTTGCCGTGCCATAATCTGTTGTAATCGGCAGTTGCGGGAATGCTTTTCCAGCGTATGCAATAATCCCAATGCGATCACTTGCCAAATTATTTATAATTTGTGTAACCAACTGTTTGGATTTTTCCAATCGATTGGGTGCCACATCTTCCGCAAGCATACTTTTTGAAACGTCAATAGCAAAAACAATATCGACGCCTTCGCGTTTGATGGTCTCAAGTTTTGTGCCAATTTTTGGATTTACCAAAGCAATCACAAAACACCCTATAGAAAGGGACAGTACACAAAATTTAAGTACCGATTTAAATACGGACTGATCTGGACTGAGCCGTTTGAGGGTACTTGTGTTTCCAAACTTTTTCTGAACGCGTTTTTTCCAGAGAAGTGTCCACAGAAATACCACCACCATCACGGGGATGATGAGCAGCAGCCAAAACCATATTTTTTCTTCTAATTGATACATCTAAATAAAACTTCTAAATATTGTAAATCGCAATAAAAACTCAAACAACAATACACCTAGGGCGATCCAAATTAAAGGTCTAAATTTTTCTTCATAATTATAAAACTTAAATTCTTCTACTTCCGTTTTTTCGAGCTTGTCAATCTCTTTATAAATTTCCTTTAATTTCCGATTGTTGTTTGCTCTAAAGTATTTTCCGCCAGTGACCTCCGCAATTTCTTTTAAGAGTTCTTCATCAATTTCCACTTGAACTTTTCCGTACTGAAACACCCCATTTCGAATGGCAATTGGAGACAACGCCATCCCATTAGTTCCCAATCCGATGGTGTATGTTTTAATGCCATATTCAACCGCTAATTCACTGGCCGTTTGAGGGTCTATAAACCCAGCGTTGTTCACGCCATCTGTCAAAAGAATGATTATTTTACTTTTTGCCTTGCTGTCTTTGATGCGATTTACGGCGGTTGCAAGCCCCATTCCAATGGCGGTCCCCCCCGTGATTATGGTATTGTATTTTATATCTCTTAACGATTGAAGCACAATACTCTTGTCGCTAGTAATCGGTGTTTTTGTGTAGCTTTCACCCGCATATTCTACAAGCCCAATTCGGTCGTTGGGACGCCCTTTGATAAAGTCAGCAGCCACATTTTTTAGGGCTTCAAGCCGATTGGGCTTTAAATCTTTTGCCAACATACTCGCAGAAACATCTATCGCCATGACGATGTCAATGCCTCGGGTTGTTTTTGTTTTGGAAGACACATCAACCGTTTGAGGTCGCGCAAGGCCCAAAACCACCAAAACAATCGCTGCCATTCTGAGTCCAAATAAAGTATGTTTTAGCGTACTCCAAATGGTATTTCTTTGAAAACCCTGCACACTTGAAATGCTTAATTGAGCCGTCTGTTTTTTGAGTTTCAGTACATACCAAAAGACCAAGACAGGGACTAATAGCAGCAGCCATAAAAATTCTTTTTGAGTAAAATCGATTCCGTTAAACATTACTTTTCGTCTTCTGTTAGTTTAATTAGTTCGATAGAATTTAGAATACGCTCTATCATTTGATCAGCATATACATCCTCCTCTTTCCAAGTCAATATCACTTGTTGTAATAAATTGGGTGTCGAAAATCCTAAAATGATGTATTCCCCTTTTATCAGTTTGTCCTCTATAAGAAACTCTGCGGTTCCAAAGGTTTTAACTCCCTCCTGCCCGTTGGGTGTTATAAACTGTTCGTTGCGTGTGGTTATGTTTTTCGTGCCCTTTTCTTCAAAGGTATCCAAGACCCCTTCTGCCACTTTTAGGACATCAATGGGAACTTCTTTTTCTTCGCCGTTTTCATCTGGTTTTGCAGCAAACTTAGAACTGTTTACAACCACATCTATCGGTTTGTCGATTCCAGCGTATGCAAAGGCGATCATTTGAACTTTACCTTTCATTTCTTCAGGCAGTTCAACAGTCTGACGTTCTAAAACTTCGGGTGTTGAAAGGGTAATACCTGGCGCGCCATATTCACTGGTTACCCAAGGAGTTTTTTCTAACAATAGTTTACTAGGATTTCTCAAGACCGTGTCTTTGACTTTTGTAAAACCAGAGCGGATCACAAGTGCTGTTAGTGTGATTAAAAGGACTCCAACAACGATGGCTACAATTTGTTTGATTCTTTTGCGCTTTTGTTGACGCGCGAGTGCCTCACGGTATTCCAAATCTTTCAGTAACTCTTCTTCGGTAGGCTCCGGAAGCCCGTCTTTTACATGATCAATTTCTAGTTCGATGGTACTTTTGTCGAGTTTTGCGAGTTGAAAATCGGGTTTGGATTTGGCGAATTTCACCAAATCGGCACGTTTCAAAATGGTTTCTATATTCCGAATGGTATCTTTACTTAGCGTGATTTGATTGGCGGCCTCCAGTGTTTTTAAACGTGTCACCAATTCGTCTGTTGTACTTTCAAGTGATTGTTCGTACACCTTTTCATCGAGGTACTGTCTCAAAATTAAAGTCAGATCGGAATAGTACGTTTTAACCTCTTCATTTTCAAAATAACGCTCTTCATCTAATTTTTCAAGGGCTAGTTTGGCACGCTCATAAGGTGGGAGCGCTGCAATTTTTTCGGCTTCGGTCAATGGTTTTTTGCGCCAAATAAACCAGTATAATACACCGCCGACGAGTGATAATATAAGTAGAATAAGCGCAAGCGTCCCCCATATACCCGAGCGATGTTTTTCAACTGCGATAAGTGGTTTGATATCAAAAAGCTTTTGCTTAGTCGTATCGACTATCACCGTATTTACTTGTACTTGTAAAGAATCTGTAAAAAAGACCTTGTCTCCAATAATGATTTTTTGTTTTGGAATGGTATAAACTCCAGAATCAAATTGAGTCAGACCATAAGTCTTTGTCAGTTGATAATACCCCTCTTTTTTGGTAGTATCAATTGCGTAACTGTTGATCATTTCAAGGGGCTGAAACGTTTGTTCTTCTGAGAATACCACGAGTGTGGTGGAGTCTGTTTTTACTTGTATTTTATAAAATAATTCAGCACCAATTTTTATAGCAGTCGAATCGATACTAGAGTACACTTGCCCATAGCCCACAAGAGAAAAGAGCATACAGCAAACACTCAAAAGTAAATTTTGAATGGAGCGGTGTTTTATGGTGATATCTATCTTCATGTATTGCTTATCCACGTTGTTTAAAATAGCCTAATAATTTTTTCACATAACTTTCATCCACTCTGCAGTCGAGAGCGCCTGCGCCCGATTTTTTAAAGCTATCTGAGAAATAATGAAGCTTGGTTTGGTAATTCGCTTGGTAGTTTTTACGCACCGTTTTTGAGGCGGTATTGACTAAAAATGAGGCGCCCGTTTCTTGATCTTCCATTTGTACCATTCCTAAATTCGGAATTTCAGCTTCGTATTTGTCATAAACGCGGATCCCGGTGATGTCGTGTTTTCCAGAAGCGATTTTTAAATTGTGTTGATATTCTTCCGTCATAAAATCAGAAAGTAAAAAGACAATGGCTTTCTTTTTCATCACATTCGACAAAAACTTTAAAGCTTCCGCGATGTTCGTAAGTTTACTTTTAGGTTCAAACTCAATCAATTCTCTAATAATCCTCAATACATGAGAACGTCCTTTTTTAGGAGGGATGTACAATTCAATTCCATCCGAGAATAAAATCAATCCAATTTTATCATTATTTTGTGTGGCTGAAAAGGCCAGCGTTGCAGCAATTTCAGTTACAATTTCATTTTTAAATTGCGCTTCAGTTCCAAATAATTTGGATCCCGACACATCCACCATTAACATCATGGTCAGTTCACGCTCTTCTTCAAACACCTTAATGTGCGGTTCGTTGCAGCGGGCTGTGACATTCCAGTCAATATTTCTTACATCATCACCATATTGATAGGGCCTTACTTCAGAAAAGGTCATTCCACGGCCTTTGAAAGTCGAGTGGTACTCACCCCCAAACACATGGTCGGACAACCGCCGTGTTTTGATCTCTATTTTCCGAACTTTTTTAAGTAATTCCTTGGTATCCATTTGATAAGTGTGCTGTTAGTTGTGTGTGATTTGTAAATCAAACAATAAAGTCACTACGAATTAAGGCACCTTAATGACATTGACAATTTTACTAATAATGTCTTCGGATGTTACATTTTCCGCTTCCGCTTCATAGGTGATTCCGATACGATGACGCAGTACATCATAGACGATTGCACGCACATCTTCGGGGATGACATAGCCACGATGTTTGATAAATGCATAGCATTTGGCTGCCGTTGCCAAGTTAATACTTCCCCTTGGAGAAGCCCCAAAAGAAATTAAGGGTTTGAGTTCCGCCAAGCGGTATTTTTCAGGATAACGCGTCGCAAATACGATGTCTAAAATATATTTTTCAATTTTTTCATCCATATAAACCTCTCTGACGGCGGCCTGTGCACTCAAAATTTGAGCGACAGTGACGACGGGTTTTATTTTTTCGAACGCGCCTTTTAGATTTGCTCTCACAATTTGCTGTTCGTCTTCAATTTTTGGATAATCAATGATTGTTTTTAACATGAAACGATCTACTTGTGCTTCAGGAAGAGGATAGGTTCCTTCTTGTTCCACAGGATTTTGGGTTGCCATCACAAGGAATGGTTTGTCCAAAATAAAGGTTTCATCGCCAATGGTGACTTGTTTTTCTTGCATGGCCTCTAGGAGTGCAGACTGCACTTTAGCAGGCGCACGGTTGATTTCATCCGCCAGTACAAAGTTGGCAAAAATTGGTCCTTTTTTAATGGTAAAATCATTGGCCTTGATGTTGTAAATCATGGTTCCTACCACATCGGCAGGTAGGAGGTCGGGTGTGAATTGAATCCGACTGAAACTTCCCGCAACCGCTTGTGATAAGGTGTTGATGGCGAGTGTTTTGGCTAGCCCAGGAACACCTTCTAAAAGAATGTGACCTTGACCTAAAAGCCCAATAAGTAAACGTTCAACCATGTGTTTTTGCCCGACGATTACTTTGCCCATTTCTAGTGTAAGTAAATCTACAAAAGCACTCTCTTTTTCAATTTTTTTATTTATTGACGCAATGTCAACAGTGGTATTATTTTCTTCCATTGTGATAATTTAAAAAATTGTATTTGGGTTCAAAAAATTATGTTACGCAATTTGTTAAAATATTTTCGTTCTCCTTGTTAATAATTGGTTAAAACTTAAGTTCATTTTATAGGATATTGAATGATTGTTTGTTAATTTTAGATCCCAAACTATAAAAATGAATAAAAGTAACTTTTCAAAAATTATTGCAGGCACCATGTCTTGGGGTGCTTGGGGCAAAAAGTTCAATCCAAATCAGATGCAACGCATGATTGAAACTATAGTCGATTTAGGCATCAGCACTTTTGACCATGCAGATATTTATGGAGGCTATACGACGGAGTCTGCTTTTGGAACGGCGTTTTCTAAAACGGCGATTGAACGCTCAAAAGTTCAATTTATTTCTAAATGCGGAATTCAATTGATGGGTTCAAACCGCCCAAACGAACTCAAACATTACGATTGTTCAAAAGACTATATCATTTTTTCTGCGGAGGCGTCGTTGAAGCATTTGAACACGGAGTATTTAGATTTGCTTTTACTTCACCGCCCCAGTCCGTTGATGCATCCTTATGAGGTTATGGAAGCTGTTGAGCAATTAAAAAAAGAAGGTAAAATCATTAGCTTTGGGGTGTCTAATTTTACACCTTCACAGGTTGATCTTTTGTCAAGCGAAGTGGTGGTTGATGTGAATCAAATTGAGTTTTCGGCAGTGCAACATCAAGCACTGTTTGATGGACGTTTGGAGCAGATGCTAACACATAAAATTACTCCGATGGCCTGGGCGCCTTTAGGAGCTGTTTTTAGTACTAAAACGACATCTCAAAAAAAACGTATTTTAGACCAAACACAAAAGTTGACAACCAAATACAACGCCTCTCCAGGTCAGTTGTTATTGGCTTGGATTTTAAAACATCCTTCGGGGATTCACCCTGTGATCGGGAGTACAAATTTAAAACACATCAAAGCAGCTTCGAAAGCTGTTTCTATACATTTAACAATCCAAGATTGGTTTAAAATATTAGAGGCCAGCCAAGGTTACGAAGTCCTCTAAAACTCTGAAAAATGATTAATAAACGACTGCTTATCAAAAACCTTCTTGCGCATAATGACGAGAGTAGTTTTTATGATAAAAAGTTAAAAATTAATATTAGCAGTAAAGAGGGTAAAGCGAAGTTTTTGAAACATATTTGTGCGCTATCCAATAGCAATCCGAATAACAATTCATACATCGTGATTGGGGTGGACGATCAGTACAGTCACATTATTGGGGTTGATTTTTTTGATGATAGTAAAATTCAAAACTTGGTTAATGCCTATCTAAGTCACCCACCAATTATTCAGTATGAAAACATTCCGTTTCCGCATTTGAACGATGATAAGGTGGTGGGGTTGGTAACGATTCGCCCCAAAGACCCCCAAGAGATTACCTCGCTTCGTAAAAATATTTGGAAGTATTATGGCGGCAATGTGTTTTTTAGAGAAGGCAGTATGAGTATGCCCAAAGTGTTTGACATTGAATTGACGGATTCTAATTCTGAAATTGTGTCGTCTATTGAGGCACATTCTCAAAACAACATTCAATATACGTTGGACGGGGTGTTTGATTTTATGGCGAAACGGAACGATTACGATCCAAAATACAAGGTTTTTAAAGAATATTTTGTGATGTGTTGGTCTGGACAGAAAAAGACACTTAAAACCCAAACCTTTTATTCGCGAGTGGATATTGAGTTGATTAACGAGCAGGTGCGCTTGTTTTATTCGACTTTGGATGCCGTTGAGATTTCCTATGACAATGATTCTTTTAAGATTATTGAGTATGTGAATCTTGGTCTAAACGGTCAAAATACGTATTATGAATTAGAAGAAACCACGATTACTTTTGGAAACAATGCGATTTATAACATTGACTCTCAATTGCTTTTTAAGCCGCCTCAATACGATAAAAAGATTCTACACCATATTTTTAATGCGAACAACGCACTTATGGACCGACTTAAACAAGGGACTGAGCTAACAGCGGCGCAGCTCAAAGATTTAAAAAATGTTCCTGCGACCTATTTAATCTGTTATTTTAATGGTTTTGAAGAAGCACTGACACAACTCCAAGCCGCAAAGTCGTTGTTGTATAAACACAGCGACGAAGTGTATGCGCTTTATAAAGAAAGTATGCGGATCTTGAGGAAGGCGAAGTATAGTTAGGAGTGTTTTGGTTCCACCAAATCTCTAATTTATTGACTTTGATTCATATAATTTTATCGGTTTTAACTTCAAAATCTAACTTAATTAATTCCCAGACTTTTCCTCTAAGGCAGTTTGGTGTAAAATCGTCTTCTGCATCAGAAAAATCAACGACTTTCAGGAGTAATTCATCTTTTGAATAACCATATGGACTTCTTTTGAGATAAAAGTCTATCATTTCATCTAACGTGTAAGTTTCTAATAGTTCGTGGACATCCCAAAAATCTTTTTTCCTGCCACCATTAGCAATTACTTCAAATTTCATTGCCGCAACTTCTTCAATACTTGCAAACCTAACTCCTTGTTCCAGAATACAAGGGAAAACAAAAGGATCTGTGTAAAATAAATCTAATTTTACACATTCATTTTCATTGTTGCCAATAAAATACGACTTGCCCATTCCTACCAAATCAACGGGTGATATATCTACATAAGGAAAGGTTTTAGTCAATTTAGTTTCAAGTAAAGAAAACGCGATACTATCATAATCAGCATCTGTAAATAAATCGATGTCAACGGACTCTCTATGACCTAGTTGAAGACTTAATGAGGTGCCTCCAACAATTCTAAAACTATTAAAGACCTCCATTGACATTAATTGTTTTAGAGAATTCCAAAGCAAATCGGAAACAGTATTTAAGAATAACTCCATTTTGTTATTTCAAATTATGCTCTATAATATTCTTCTCAAAAGAAGGTAAGTGGCTTTTCTTTATTGATTTAATTTCCTTGGAAATCGTTTTTCTTCCATAGAATAAAATGAGTTCATTTATTTCAGTTTTATTCCCTCTTTCTAAAATTCTCTGTATGACGGCTTTTTTATTTTTGTTCCAATCAATGTTATTAAAATTAGTATCCCAAAAAAGCACTTTCCTTATATTATTGAGATTTGGTGTGTTTTTTATTTCAGATTCCGCTACTAATTTTACGTCATAACTTGCTTGTAATAACATGAAGTAATCGTTGTCTGTTTTAAACTCTTTTGATAACTTAATAGAAAGACTTGGGTTTATGGCCCTCCTTTTATTAAGAATAGCACTTATGGTTTGTTTATGCTCGCCAATCGCATCCGCTAATTCACTGCCTTTTAGATTTCGGTTATTTAATTCCCACCTTAACAGTGTGCCTGGGTGTATTCCTTTAATTTTATTTAATCTTGGTAACATGATTCCGCTGTTTCATGTAAACATATAAAATATTTAATTAGTAAACAAAAACGTTTACTAAAAAATAAAAATAATAGCAGAATTTATATTTATAAACTAGCTGTTTTTCAACGTCTACGTATAAGAAACGTAGGGCGGTTAAAAGCACTTTCGTTACGAATTGGTACTTAGCCAAATATAATATTTTGCTTTTATCTTTTTTGTCTTAAACGTCAAATTTTATATTTGGCGGACTTAGTATTATTCACTGACCTTTCGGGTTTGCAGAAATGCCCTATGTTTTTTTATACAGTGTTATGCTCTTTTTCTTTCTTCACAGTTATTATCAACTTATTCTTTTTCTGTTCAATTAACACTTCATTTCCTTGCTCAAATCCGAGTTTCTCAAGCCATCTTCCTTCAAGTCTTATTTCAGGTACAGTTGTATTGTCCCACGTTCGATAACGGAACTTACTGTATATTTTTAAAATCCTGAATTTACTCAATTGTCAACTATTTATATGACAAACATAGTAATTCAAATTGAGTTGTCAAACTTTTGTATGACAAAAATGTCATATTATTAGATGACATTTGTTTTGTGGATAAAGAACAACTTAAAAAGAAAGTCGGTCAGCGTATTATTGAGTTAAGAAGTCAGAAGGGCTGGAGTCAGTCAGATTTGGCTCGTGCTTGCAATAAAGATAGACAGGCATTAGAAAAGTTGGAGAATGGAAAAGTCAACCCAACAATCTATTCACTTTTGGAAATCGCTAAAGCTTTGGAAGTTCCTTTGAAAAAGTTAGTTGATTTCTGATATAGAGTTACAGCTGGAACACCACCAATATTCTTTCTCTTCATCTTTCAATCTACTTTCTGTTTTCTTTTCACAATTACTACAGATTCTTTCTTTAGATTCGTCTTCGTATGCTCCATATTTACATTCGTAGCATCCCCAGTATGTTAAAGGAGATTCTTCTTCATCTATGCTCCAAGTAAATGAATCTTTTTTGCAGTTAGGACAGATTTGAGTAGCCATTTATTATTCAGTGATTTGGTCAAAAATAGATTCAAACTCTTTTTCTTTGATAAGGTGTTCAATAATTTCTACAACTTCCTTTCTATTAATTCTTTCAATAATTATCATATCAGAAGCCCAGAAAAATCGTCCATCTAGACATTCACCAGTTTGTCTATTCTTCTGTCTTAGATACTCGATATTATCGTAGGTAAAGAATGTAGCAACATATTTACTTTTATCATCAAAAGTCACAATTACATCAGAATTGTCATTTATTTCCTCAGTTCCGCCAATAATTGCTCCTTTGTCTTCACTCTCAATCCATATATTTTTTATTGGTCTTTGCATTTAATTGAGCATAACGGTTTGGCTATGCGCAGTGTCCCGAAGGGCATTGCGTATAGGTGTTGTGCCTGTTGCACAACTATTTATGATAAAACTACAAAATAAGTTTTAAATTTTCATAAAAATTCTTAAATTTATGGATGCAAGGAAAAAAGACCTACCAAGAAAAGCTGTTTGCTTGCTTTAGTTTGAGCGAACGGATACCAAAAGATAATTTTTATCGCCAGTTAGGAAACGTTTTAGAATTAGAATATTTGTATCGCTTGACGCGTTCTTATTATGGGACAAGTGGACAAAAAAGCGTAGATCCCGTAGTTTTTTTCAAACTGTGTTTGGTCGGATATTTAGAAAACATCATTAGCGATCGCAAATTGATATCCCATTGCAGTATGCGTATGGATATTTTGTATTTCCTCGGCTATGACATCGATGATGAACTTCCATGGCATTCAACGATCAGTCGTACACGTCAGTTGTTTCCCGAAAGCCTGTTTTAAGAGGCCTTTACCAAAGTGTTAGAATTATGTATTTCCAAAGGCATGGTCAGCGGTCACACCCAAACCATCGACTCAGCCCCAGTAAAAGCCAATGCATCCATGGACAGTTTAGAGCTCAAAGTTCCCAAAGAAGACTTAGAAACACACTTGCATCAGCTCCGTCATATCAGCCGAATGGATAAGCCCCATCGTCAAGCCAAAGACAATAAAGCCCCTAAAACCCAACAAACCCTTAGTGCCAATAAGCAAGAACTAGGCGCAATAAAGAGTCGCAACAAGAAATGGTCAAACGACCAAGACCAGCGACCCGGTGCAGGGAACAAAGGCAGTAAATACACCAGTAATAAGACCCATTACAGTCCCACCGACCCCGATGCCCGAATCAGTGTAAAACCAGGCAAAGCCAGAAAGCTCAATTATATGAGTCAACTTAGTGTGGACACCGCCCATCATGTCATCACCGACATCCAAGCCTACCATGCCGATAAGAAAGACAATCAATACTTGCAAGATATCGTAAAACGATTAGACAAGCGTTTATGGAAACAAGGATTACTATGGCAAAACTGTGTCGCCGACACAGGATATAGCAGTGGCGAGAACTATGCCTTTTTAGAAGGCGTCAACAAACAAAGTTTCATTCCTCCGCATGGCACCTACAAAGGTGGTCCCGAGGGATTTGTTTACCATAAAAAAGAGGATCATTACGTATGTCCACAAGGGGAAGTGATTCCCTTCAAAAAAGTATTTAACGATTATAGAACCCACACGAGAAAGAAAGAATACCGCGGTTCGACCAAACAATGCAAAGGCTGTCCAATAGCACTCCAATGCTTGGGGAAAACAGCCAAAGAAAAGAAGTTTTCAGTGACCTATTACCGAGAGGAATATGAGCGAAACAATGCCCGAGTGCACAGCAAACAAGGACGCTTTATGAAACGCAAACGTCAAAGCACCGTAGAACCTGTTTTTGGAACACTCACTCAGTTTATGGGCCTGAGAAAGATCAACACCCTTGGCATACAACAAGCCAACAAAGTCATGCACTTATCTGCGATGGCTTACAACCTGAAAAAGTATCTAAAATTCACTCAGAAACTGGCAAGAAGTGAGGCGAAATCACTTGGGGTTGTTTTTTTAGAAATAACCCTCTTTATAAAGGTGTTTTGGTCTTGTGTAAGCCCCTCAAAAAAACAAAATAGCACACTCATTTTTTAATAATACATCCTGTAAATCGGCTTAAAAAGGAAGGTTTTTTACTTTTTTAGAGGGCTTGTGCAACGGTTACCGGTGTTGTGCGCCGTTATTCCTTCATCTCATGTGATATAAATAAATCGCAAAATTCAAAATACTTTTCATATCCGACTCGTTAATCTTATGGTAAATATCTAAATAATCCGTAGTCATTTTCTCGAATTTGAAATCCGCTAAATCTGCAAAATTAGACTTTGATTTACTAAAATATTTTGATTTTGTCTGTAACCCTATTTCTTGGTACAAACCTTTCAATCTTAATGAAAGATAAATAACCCTCTATTTAAAAAATTCAATCCCTCTCAACCTCTATTCCATTGACTATTTTCATGATTTTCCAGGCAATCACAGTAACGTTAACTAGCGAATTATCTGCGAATGGTTCGAAATATTCGCATCGATTCTGAAATTCGTCAAAATAAATTCCAGGCTGTACGTCGTCACCAAAGCAGTGGTTGAGGAAAACATCAATCTTATCAGTTTCAAGAGTAAATTGATGCTCAAACCCAATAGTTGGCTCCCAGTTATTTCTTAGCACCATGCAGGGAGGCATCAACAAATCGCCTTTGTTGATCTCAAACTTCTCATTCTTGTGATTCAATACAATATTATATATGTATATCAAGAAACATGGAGTGCTGCCATATTTCATGTCATCCTTGGCTACCATCCCTGGTATGTGCCCAACACCATCAATGTTAATGAAAAATATATCTCCTTTTTTGGGTTTTAATCTTCGTTTTCCGCCATTCATTTTAGAATGTAATTCACTTAGTTTCATAGATGTTAAAATTATTATTTATAAGTTATTCCATAAATTTTTTTGTTGAGTGATACAAGCAGCATATCAAAATAGTTTGAATCATAAAATTCATCCCAAGGATACAAACCAAAACAAGCTGGACTACCTACTAAATATAGCAATAATCTTACGTTAGTTAATATGAATTTTTTAACCAAGTTTTTGTTCTTCTATTATATTCTTAAAACATTGAATTAGTTCGATTAGGTTTAATGGTCCACAAGCACCTTCGAATATTTTATTTTCAATCTTACAATGAATCCAGTCATCTTTATTATCTATGTTACCTCTTTCAAAAATTTTTATTTTAATATTTTTGTACTGAGTATCTTCTAAATTTATTTTAATAAGCCAACCTAGGTTATATAAAGACTCTCGAATATGTGTAATGAGTTGTTTTGTTTATTTTTCATTAGTTTTTTTCTCAAGAGATTTTTTTGGATTTGACGTATCGTAATCTATGTGAGCAATAATATCAGCATGCTTCTTCGATGAAAAATTAGCTATTGAATCCTGAAGATGCATATGATCAAAGTCATTGACCTCCATCTCATAAGCAGCATTAATCAGAAATACGGCGATTTCTCTTAATGTTTGAGGGCTTGCAATAATTACAATTTCTTCTAGTGGCTGTTGCTTTTTACTATTCACAGCAGTACCAAGTATTTTAAATGGGTCGATTTTTTTCATAATCTGAATATTAATTTTAACATAAATTACAATTCTTTAACTTTATAAACTCCTACACCTCGGAGGTTTAATTCATTTAAGTTTCCATTGTATTGAGGTTTTTTATCAGACTTAGTAAATACAAATTCAAAGGTGGGGGTTTCTTTAACCAGCCCTCCATAAATAGATACTTCGTACCAGCCTTTAGGAAGGTTTGCATTACAAAGCTTTGGATGGTCTGAGTCCCACTTAAGTAAAAGAGAAATACTCGAAAAAATTAATTCTCCAGTAGAAAAAAATATCCATCCTTGTGAGGAGAAAGCTCTCTTGGTGTCTTCTATATAACTTGCTTCTGCTTTATCATGAATAATTATATCATAATAATCAGCTTCAACTTCCAAAATAGGAATGATAATACCCTCTTCAGTTACTTTATCCCCTAAGTCTGAATTGGAGTAAATTTCTAGAAGGTTTTTACCTTCTATACCAAAATCATGAAAAGTTGACAGTTTTTTAGGACTCATCAGAAAGAAACCAAAATGCTCTGGGAAAACATCTTTGAATTGTATTGTTTTGAACATGCTTGTTTATAGGTTTTAGAAATTATTCGTTTTTCTATCAGACTCATCTAAATAAATAGTATTAAAGTTTAACATATATCGAGCTCTTTTAAGTTCATAAAATTTTCTTTGAGCAATTTTTGCATCTCACATCAGTCATTTTACGGAAAAATTACCAATCAGCCGGGGTAGTATGGGTCAACCTCTCCTGTACGCATTCTTTCGACCACACTTTCCGGGGAGAAAATAAGGCCATACTCAGTCTTTCGATATTGATCTGTAAGATTTCCTATGCGATAAATTTTACCACTTACTCCCCATACTCTCCAAAAGTTAGATTGCTCTACTCCATGTCCGTAGTCATCTGTGTGTTTAAAAATTAAATTATCTAACCGCCCTAATTCATCACTTCTTCCTATTTTTACCCAATCCAGCCATTTTACCCCTGCGCTAACTGTTGTATGTGTATAGAAATCCATTCTATCTGAAGTGATTAAATCAATTGATGGTTTTTCGTCGAAACGATATTTTGTTTCAAAAACACAAATAACATCACTATTTAATTGATGGCTATCTATGGCAACCAATTGAATATATTTTTTATAACCCTCTTCGATTACTACTTCAAAAATATCACCGACTTTTGTAACAGTTCTTTTGTTCATGATTTGAATGTTAATTTTGACAAAAATATTTTAATTTATCTTTAAGCCAGCGAACTCCATCTCCTTTGGGATTTCTGCTTATAAGTTTCTTAAGACCATCAGCTCTGGAGCTGATAGCTAAGCATTCTAGTGCTACGGCGATGGATTCTTGCGCACCACGTTCTTCTGGAACACTAATTTCAGAATCTGAAAGAGTCTGATCATAAAGATTTAATAATAGCTCCCAAAGTTCATCGTTGCTTGAAAGCTCAGCAACTGCCAATGACCTCGCCAATCCAGCTAGTATTTTAGGGTGATGCTTAGCCTTCAAATGATTTATTAAAATAGGCACTGCGCCTAAATAGTAATTATCAGAATTAACAAAATCCCAAACCGATCGAACTGGATAGCCCGATTTACTTAATTCGGCAACTAATTTACGCTCATCTTCAGTATAAATTTTTTCTAAATTAGCAAATTTCTCATCTTGCCTTTTTTTCTTATCTAGATACTCTTTATTGTTTGCTAATTCAGCCATTAGCTCAGCAGCTGTCTTGCTCATGTTATTTTACTTAAACTAATTTGAAATTCCAAAACTTTTCAAATAACTTGGGGCATATAGACTTCATGGTTTCAGGTTTTTCTTCTTCCCAATTAAATTCAAATTGAGGATAATTTCCTTCATTTGTTTTAAAGTCATCTGATATATAATCATATAATTCTTTTCCTGTTTTGTTTTCAAATGCAGTTAATGCAACATACCAAAAACTTTCAAAATCATATTCATATTCATCTTCATCTGCTATTTCACTGATTAGTGAATCAGAATTATTTTTAGCATTATAATAAGTATCTTTTCCTCTTGAAATAACCCAATTTCTAAAATATTCAAACCCATCATCGGAACAACCTCCGTTCATCAAATATCCTGCGCACCACATTTCTGAGTTATAAGTGTCATATAACAATTTATCAGTCCTGAGTCTAAAACCAATTATTTCTTCTGGACTTAACTTTTGAATTTCTTTAACTAAAAAAATTTCTTGACTATCTTTATTATTTGTATTTTTTAAAGACAAATCAATGATATCCCAAAATACATTCTCATCTAACATTTTACTTGTTTTTTCAAGCATATATTTTTTTTCAAAAAACTTATTAAAAATATTTATCATAGTAATTAAGGTTAAAAATTAAAAATTTATAAAATTATTCATTTCGAAGCGGTAGCGGAGAAATCTATTATCCCTCCTTCTTTTGTTTTAGAAAAAATCAAATCTATTTCCCCTTTAGAAAGTCTATCATTGTTTTATCTCTTAGGAAAATATTTTTTGAATTGGGTATAACGTTTAGTATAAGGCATGTAGGGCAGTAGAAAGTGATAAACTTTCAAGTTTGCACTGAGCCAAAGCGTTGTATTTTGTTTTTAATTTATTCATTTTAAAAGCCAAATCAACGATTTGGTGGTGTTGGTAAATAGCAATGAACTCTCGTAAACCACCGAACGCCCTATTTGCTATATACAGTGTTACCCAACGTTTTTAATGTCTTCTTCTATCAATTCCATTACTTTCATAAACTTCCATTTATAGCCATCATCGATTCCATAAGAACTGAATTTTTTAACAGCCCAATCAAACACTGTTATTCCTTGTCCTGTTTCAGGGTTGACAACAATTGAATGAAAATATGGATATGAATAAAGCCATTTAAATTTTCCAGTTTGGACGAATAAGTCACCAAGAGCCAAACCGAATTCACAAACAGTAACTAAGTACCCGTTTCCGAAATCTTTAGGGTCACTCATTTTGATGAGCTCTTTTACTTCTTTTTTATCAAATGCTTTGTCAACTGAATCTATTACGTCCAAATCCAGTTCTTTGAATTCTTTGAAATTTTGAAAGTCTCTTTGATAGGATTCTCTCATGGTATTAAAAATATCTTTTGTCTCCTTTAAGCCTTCTTTGGTTAGATATTGGATTTTGTCAATGTCCAAGGTTTTGTCTTCATACCCTGATATTACACACATATCCGGACGAGTCATTTTTGGTCTCTCGTTTTCTGGATACCAAGGACTGAGAAACTTCTCAAATAATTTATCGCAATGTGGAAGTTTATTCCAAATCATAGTTTTTTTTAATGATGGGTAACTAGTTATATGTCAACAAAAGGGTGTGTTAACGGTTATATATTACGGGATAACACAACTTTTTGTTTGTTATTATTTATTTTATTTAATTTTTGTAATGCCACATCCAAAGGATTTTGTATTTCCATTAAATCTTTTCTTTGTACATGGGTATAAATCATAGTAGTTTCGGGTTTTGAATGACCCAATAAAGATTGTATGTATCTTAAATCTACTCCATTTTCTAACAAATGTGTAGCATAACTATGCCTTAATGTATGTGGTGTTACAGGCTTTTTTATACCTGCCTTTTTACAGCTTTTTCTTAAAAAACTTCGAATACTTTCAGCACTATACTTACCTCCATTTTGTCCTTCAACAAAATAGATTGTTGGTTTATAAGAAGAATAATAGTTAGATAACAACGGGAGAAAACTATCTGCTAGACTTACAAACCTGTCTTTTCTGCCTTTTCCTTCTTTTACAATAAGTTGCTTTCTTTCAATATGAAAATCAACTAATTTTAAATTGATAAGCTCTCCTATTCGCAATCCACAAGAATATATTAAAGTTAAAATAGCCCTATGCTTTATGTTTTGTGTGTATTGTATAATTCTTATCACCTCTTCTTGAGACAATATATTAGGAAGTATTCTAGATTTTTTTGGTCGCTCTAAAGACAAATCATTAATCTTTGTTTGCGGACAAAAAGTAGTAAATATCTTTAAGGCACTTATAAATTGTCTTTGCGAACTAACAGAATACTTTCGTTCTATAAAAACGGTTTCTATAAATAGTTCTACATCTCTGTTTGTAAGTTCTTCTATGGGTGTCTTTGTATGAAAATTTATAAAGTCTGCTATAAAAAAAGTATAGGTTTGTATGGTGCTTTTGCTGTACCGTTTACCTTTCAAGAATAAATAAAAAGCATTTAACAATTTTCTTTGTGATTCTGTTAAGTTTCTTTTGAAGTGTGTTTTTTTGATAACTTTTGAGGTATCTACCTTAGTAACACCTTTAAATAATTCTAAAATAAGTGATAAATTCTCTTCGGAATTTTTAAGGTACCAAGCATTCATGGTTTTACTCCAATGAGTGCCTCTTATAGATTTAATAAGCCCTATTAACGTGTTGTCAAAAGAAAATTTCAGTAAAAGCTGACTTTCTTTTTTGTGCGTTTTTTGTTCAAGATAAATAGTAGGATATTGTATCAGATTCATGGCGTTTGCAAACTACAAAAAAAAAATGAAACAAAAAAGCCACCCGTGAAAACTGGTGGCTTTTGTCATTGAATAGTTTAACGTTTATTCGTAAATCGGAAGTTACAAATCGAACTTAATCCCTTGTGCCAAAGGCAATTCATCCGAATAATTAATGGTATTTGTTTGACGTCGCATATACACTTTCCATGCATCAGAACCAGACTCACGTCCGCCTCCTGTTTCTTTTTCACCACCAAAAGCACCGCCAATTTCTGCTCCAGAAGTTCCAATATTTACATTGGCAATTCCACAGTCAGAACCTGCATAAGACAAGAACTTTTCAGCCTCTTTAAGCTCGTTGGTCATAATCGCAGAAGACAAGCCTTGCGCAACACCGTTTTGTTTTTGGATGGCATTTTCTACCGCCCCAGAATATTTCATTAAATATAAGATAGGCGCAAACGTTTCATGCTGTACAATCTCAAAATGGTTTTCAGCTTCAATAATCGCTGGCTTCACATAACAGCCACTTTCATAACCTTCACCTTCTAAAACACCACCATCAACCAATACAGTACCGCCTTCAGCTTTTGCTTTTTCAATAGCCGCTAAATATGTATTTACAGAATCATGATCGATCAAGGGCCCAATATGGTTTTTTTCATCCAAAGGATTTCCAATGGTTAACTGCCCATAAGCACCCACAATCGCATCCCTTACTTTATCATATACAGACTCGTGAATAATGAGTCGTCGTGTAGAAGTACAACGTTGTCCGCAAGTTCCTACCGCACCAAAAATAGCACCAGGCACCACCACTTTTAAATCGGCGGTTGGCGTGATAATAATCGCATTATTTCCTCCTAATTCCAACAACGATTTTCCAAAGCGTTGAGCAACCGTGGCACCAACAATTCTTCCCATTCTTGTAGAACCGGTCGCAGACACTAAAGGCACTCTCGTGTCCGTCGTCATCATTTCACCCACTTTGTAATCGCCATTGATGATTGAAGAAATTCCTTCAGGCAAGTTATTTTCTTTTAAAATTTCAGCAATAATATTCTGACAGGCAATAGAGCATAAAGGCGCTTTTTCAGAACCTTTCCACACACATACATCGCCACAGATCCAAGCCAAAGCCGTATTCCAAGCCCAAACAGCCACTGGAAAATTAAACGCAGAGATAATACCCACCACACCAATCGGATGCCATTGCTCTCGCATCACGTGGCCAGGACGCTCAGAAGGAATCGTCTGTCCGTTTAACTGTCGAGACAATCCAACCGCAAAATCACAGATATCAATCATTTCTTGAACCTCTCCATAGCCTTCCTGAAGGGATTTCCCCATTTCATAAGACACCAATTTCCCAAGGGGTTCTTTTAAATCTCTTAGCTTGTTTCCAAACTGACGCACAATTTCGCCACGTTGAGGTGCAGGCATGGTTCGCCACTCTGGGTATGCAGCCGTTGCCGCTGCCATCACTGCTTCATAATCTTCTTGAGAAGTGCAAACCACACTTCCAATTCTTTTACCATCTACAGGAGAAAAACTGTCGATACTAGGCCCGTTAGAAAAACTATTTGCGCCCGTGGACGTTCCTAAATTTATGTCTTTTACACCAAGAGCATCCAGTGCTTCTTGGATTTTAAAATCAGTTGAGTTTGTGTTCATTTGTGTCGTTTTTAAAGTCGTTTCAAGTTGCGAATATAATAATTTTACCCCCACTTTTATGCTAATTATTCAATCATTTCCAATTGCAAAAGGGGGCGTTACTGAGATTGGAATTATAATATTTTAGGTCACCCGTCACTTCTTCCCCGAGCCAATCGGGTTTGGAGAATTTTTCATCCTCTGAGCCAAGCTCCACTTCAGCCATTACCAAGCCTTTGTTGTCTCCCAAAAACTCATCGACTTCAAACAGTTGATTTCCTACCGCGACCTCGTAACGGATTTTGCTAATAATGGTTTTTTCACAAAGTTTAAGAAGTGCTTCCGCCTCTGTTTTAGAAATTTCTTTTTCCCACTCAAACCGACTGAGACCGCTTTCATTGCTTTTTCCTTTGACAGTAATAAAACCACTTTGATCCGTGAGTCGAATCCTGACAGACCGTTCGGGATCGGAATTTAGATACCCTTGGGTCATCGTGATTACTGAGGTCGCTTGTGCACGATAGGCGTCTGAGCTTACCAAAAATTTACGTTCGATTTCAATCATAAAAAAATAGATAGGAATTAGAAACCCTAAATTTACAGTAAGTCAAACGATTTATCAATACCAAAAAGCAAACAACTTTTTTAAATTCTTAAATACCGTTGTAGAAATGTCTAGAAAATATGGAAGGATTTCTCTGGTTTGCTAAGATTTCACCCTGAGAAGTCAGTCAATATATAAATATTCGTAAAAATTACAGTTTGATAGAGGACTATTGGTGGTGCTTTAGTAATTTTGGGCGCAATTAAATGTATTTAAGCAATGTCCACACAGCCAAAAATTACCAGGTTCAATCAAAACGTATTATCCAAATATCAAATATACAACAGTATATTTATGACCTTGCCGTTTGATTCCATTACCAAAACAGGCGCGTTGTTGCCACTTTTTTTTGAGACCTGTCAAAAAGGATTTGCGAATAATGAAGACCCTACCACAATTGTAAACTCATTTTTTAAAAAATACCAAGCCCGACGCTCGCCTAAAAGTCAAATCAATTTACTGTTTCGTTTTATACAGTACATAGAACGTCAAGTGGTGTTGTTTGATGCCATTGAAGATGCTGCGTTTCCTATTGTAAACAATATGGACGGAATTGGAACCTTGAGAAGTTTAAAAGAAACCGCTACCTCTGAAAATAAATTAGAAATTCTACAAAAATATTTAGAAGAATTTAAAGTGCGTATTGTGCTCACGGCGCATCCCACGCAATTTTACCCCGGCTCTGTATTGGGGATCATCACCGATTTAACGGAAGCCATCCGCGAAAATGATTTATTTCGCATCAACGAACTGTTAGCACAACTCGGTAAAACACCTTTTTTCAAACAAACCAAACCAACACCCTACGATGAAGCGGTCAGTCTAATTTGGTATTTAGAGCATGTATTTTACAAGTCTTTTGGAACCGTTTATGATTACATTCAACAAAATATTTTTGATGGGAAGCATATTGATAACGATATTATTAACATTGGTTTTTGGCCCGGAGGCGACAGAGATGGCAATCCTTTTGTGACCCCAGAAATCACGCTCAAAGTGGCGGCGAGACTTCGTGAAACGATCATTAAAAATTACTACCGAGACATCCGCGGACTAAAAAGAAAATTATCTTTTGCGGGCGTCGAAGAGCGTATAACAGCATTGGAAGTCGAGCTTTACAAGATTATAACACATAAAAAGTCGAGCTTAACAGTCGAGTATTTAACCGCAGAGTTAAAAGAAATTAAAGAGGCTATTATTGAAAAACACCAGTCGCTCTATGTTTCTGAAGTGAACAGTCTGTTAAATAAGATTCATTTATTTGGATTTCATTTTTCTACTCTAGACATCCGTCAAGACAGTCGCGAACACGCCAAAGTGTTTAATGACATGGTAAATGTGTCGATTGAAAGTGGTAGCGATGTATTTCCTAAAAACTACCACAGCTTAGCAGAAAAAGATCAAATTAAAATTCTTTCGACAATTAAAGGCTCAGTAGATTTGTCATTAATTTCAGACAAAGATACATTGAAGGCTCTCAAGACAATGGAGGCCATAAAAACCATTCAACAAACCAATGGAGAGAAGGCAGCCAACCGCTATATTATAAGCAACAACCAGACAACACTTCATGTGATGCAATTGTATGCCATGCTTAAGTTGGTCGCTTTTCACGACAAACTAACGGTTGATGTGGCGCCTCTTTTTGAAACGATCACCGATTTAGAAAATGCACCTTCCGTAATGGAAGATTTGTATTCGAATCCTAATTATATGGCACATCTAAAAGCACGTGGCAACAGACAAACCATAATGCTTGGGTTTAGTGACGGTACAAAAGATGGTGGCTATTTAATGGCCAATTGGGCTATTTATAAAGCAAAAGAATTGCTAACGGAGATGTCTAGAAAATTTGACATCACCGTAATTTTCTTTGACGGTCGAGGCGGCCCGCCTGCAAGAGGGGGTGGAAAAACACATAATTTTTATGCGTCTTTAGGACCTACAATCGAGGATAAAGAAGTGCAGCTTACCATACAAGGGCAAACGATCAGTTCAAATTTTGGAACCTTAGACTCCTCACAATACAATCTTGAACAATTGATCAGCTCTGGAATTCATAACAGTCTTAGTGATAAAGACCTTAGAATGACGCCTGAAAATAGAGAGGTCATGGCGCAGTTGTCTAAATTGAGTTATGAGGCCTATGTAGATTTTAAAGCGCATCCTAAGTTTATTTCTTACTTAGAACACATGAGTACTTTGAAGTTTTATGCGAAAACCAATATTGGGAGTCGTCCTTCAAAACGTGGAAAAGCAGAAGGCTTGGTGTTTGAAGATTTACGCGCCATTCCATTTGTAGGTTCTTGGAGTCAGTTGAAACAAAATGTCCCTGGATTCTTTGGCGTTGGAACCGCCCTCAAACATTATGAAGACATTGGCGAGTTTGACAAAGCACAACACTTGTTTCAAACCTCAGATTTTTTCAAAACACTGATTGAAAATAGCATGATGTCCTTGTCTAAATCCTTCTTTGATTTGACAAAGTACATGTCTGAAGACCCTGAATACGGTGCTTTTTGGAATCTCATTTATAGCGAATACATCACCACAAAACGATTGTTATTAAAACTAACCGGTTATGAGGAGTTGATGGAAGAGGAACCTGCTGGAAAGGCTTCTATCTCCGTTAGAGAATCGATTGTATTGCCGTTATTAACGATCCAACAATATGCCTTAAAGAAAATTCAGGAACTTGAAAAAGAAGAGCCTAGAGACGAAGCTCAGATAGAAACGTACGAGAAAATTGTCATGCGCTCTTTATTTGGGAATATCAATGCGAGTCGAAACTCTGCATAAAATCAAAATTTACATCAAATTAAAAAGCCTCTAAAATTATTTTAGAGGCTTTTTGTTGACTAATTTGAAATAAGTGGTTAGTGCTCATTTAACCTGAAATCGGGGTAAGCATCCATTTTATGTTCGTGTGCATCAAGCCCTTCGAGCTCTTCACGCTCCGAAACTCTAATACCCACTGTTTTCTTTAAGGTGTATATAATAATAAAAGAGGTTGCGACACAAAATACGCCGTAACACAGAACCCCTACAAGTTGAACTAGAAATTGATCAAAGCCTGCTTTGGCTCCAAAAAGACCCACCGCTAAGGTTCCCCAAATTCCACAAATAAGGTGTACCGCAATGGCACCTACGGGATCGTCTAACTTTATTTTATCGACCAAGCTCACGGCAAATACAATAAGTGCTCCAGCGATCGCTCCAATCAGAATTGCATCTCCTGGACTCATCTGATCGGCACCCGCCGTAATTCCTACAAGACCTCCTAAAATTCCATTCAGGAACATTGTTAAATCTAAGTTTTTGTATAAAAGTGTTGAGGTAATCATTGCGATGACACCACCCGCAGCAGCAGCCAAACAAGTCGTTACCAACGTTAAGGACGTTGCTTCTGGATCAGCAGAGAGTACAGATCCTCCGTTAAAACCAAACCATCCTAACCAAAGAATAAGAACCCCAGCCGTTGCTAATGGAATGCTGTGCCCAGGAATAGCCTGTGGCTTTCCGTTGTTAAATTTCCCAATACGTGAACCGAGAAGGTAAACAGCCACCAAAGCAGCCCATCCACCCACAGAGTGTACAAGTGTAGATCCTGCAAAGTCATAAAAGCCTTCGGCTTCTCCAATAGTTAATGAGGATAAAAATCCACCACCCCATTGCCAAGATCCCGCAATTGGATACACGAATCCTACATAGAAGACCGTGAAAATCATAAAAGCACCAATTTTCATGCGCTCTGCGACAGCACCTGAAACAATGGTAGCAGCCGTTGCGGCAAACATACCTTGGAATAAAAAGTCAGTCCAATAGGTATAGCCTTCGCTATATGCTAAATCAAAAGCTCCGTCTGCTAAAGGTGCATCCAATCCAAAACCTGCAAATCCAAGGACGCCATTAAAATCACCTGGGTACATTAAGTTAAAGCCGACGACATAATAAAGTAAAAGTCCTGCCGTGATAATAAAGATGTTTTTAAATAAAATATTAATCGTGTTTTTTTGACGTGTGAGTCCGATTTCGAGAAACGCAAATCCGGTATGCATAAAAAAGACGAGTGCCGTACAGATCATCATCCATACGTTATTGATAGTAAGTAATTCCATTGTTGTTATTTTAATGTGTTTCCGCCTTTTTCGCCGGTTCTAATTCTATATACTTCATCGACCTGTGATACAAAAATTTTCCCATCGCCAACCTCACCTGTTGAGGCAGCTGTTAGGATGGCTTTGATCGTTGCCTCTTCAAAATCATCGTTCACGACAATAGATAAATAACGTCTTTGAATATCACTCGTGCTATAAGAAACACCCCTGTACACATGGCCTTCTTTTTCGTTTCCTAGGCCAGTAACGTCCCAATAGGAAAAGAAATTGACACCGACTTCGTGCAGTGCTTTTTTGACACCAGAAAACTTAGATTTTCTAATGATTGCCTCTACTTTTTTCATTGAATTAATTTTTAGTTTGTCCTCAAAAGTAATTAAAAACAAAGATCCCCCTAATAAATAGAGGGGTGTGTGTAATATTTTTATGATATTAATAAAATTAACCCATTTATCATGAAGGTATGTCAGGTTTGTTGTCTAAAATAATTAAAAAATAAAAACCCCAGAAGCGCGAGCCCCTAGGGTTTTTAACACAAACTAAAAATCACAAACTTATTTTTAATTTTTTGAGAGCATTTAAACGCTCAATACTATATTGAAGTTAGTCTTGACCTCTTTCTCTTTTTCCAGGATATGCAATAGATCCGTGTTCAGAGATATCAAGTCCAGCAACTTCTTCTTCTTCAGTAACTCTTAATCCAACAGTGTACTTAAGGATTCCAAACACTACAAAAGAAAGAACAACAGCCCATACAGCATATGCCAATCCTCCAGTCAGTTGTGCAACAAGTTGTGCAGATCCACCACCGTTGAAGATTCCAAGTCCAGCGTCTCCGTCAACACCCCAAAGTCCAATCACGATTGTTCCCCAGAATCCAACGATTCCGTGAACAGAAGCAGCACCAATAGCATCATCAATTTTAAGTTTCTTTTCGATAAATTCGATAGAGAACACCACAATGATACCACCAATGAGTCCGGCCAATACAGCACCACCAGCTGTCATGTTTCCACAACCTGCAGTAATACTCACCAATCCAGCTAACGCTCCATTTAAAGATTGCGCTAAATTTGGCTTACCGTACCAGATCCAAGTCGTAATAAGCGCGCCTAACGCACCTGCAGCAGCAGCAAGATTCGTGATCAACACCACTGTTGAAGCGGCAACCGCATCGTCTCCACCCCAAGCAAGTTGAGATCCACCGTTAAAACCAAACCATCCCAACCAAAGGATAAACACCCCTAAGGTTGCTAATATCTGGTTGTGTCCTGGAATAGGCATTACTTTTCCGTTTACGTATTTTCCAATTCTAGGACCTACCATATAAGCAGCCACTAAAGCAGCAAAACCACCGACGGCATGCACGATTGAAGAACCAGCGAAGTCAATAAAACCGAGCTCAGTCAACCAACCTGATCCTTGCCATTGCCATCCACCTGCAATTGGGTAGATAATAGCAGTCATTACGATTGAAAAGATAATGTACGTTGAGTACTTTGTTCTTCCAGCAATTGCTCCAGAAACAATCGTTGCAGCAGTGGCGGCAAACATTGTTTGGAAGAATAAATCAGCACCTTCACCTTGCATAATTCCACTCCAGAAGAACCAACCATTGGTTGTGTCTCCGTACATGAGAGAGTATCCTACAAACCAGTAGGTAAGAGATCCTACAGCAATATCAAGCAAGTTTTTCATTGCGATATTCACTGCATTTTTTGAACGTGTCATTCCTGATTCTACTAAAGTAAAACCTGCTTGCATGAAGAATACTAAGATACCTGCAATAAGCATCCATAACATCCCCATATCGTCTTTGATAGCACTAGCAAGATTCTCAACCGCAGCGGCATCTTGAATTACTAGAGGTAAGTTGTTAATTAAATGTGACATAAATTATATATTTTGATTGGTTAATATTGACCTTAGAAAGAATAAATAGCGGCAACAGTAAATGCTGCTAAGCTCTTAGAAGCAACACCGTCAGTATCAACATAAGGCTCGTCATTAGACCATGAATCTAATCTTACTTCTGGTTTAATTGTTAAGTTTTCAACTGTGTAACTTCCAGTTAAGGTCGTAGCAAAAACACTTGGTAAATCATCAACATCTTTTGCATGAAGTCCAAAAAGTTCACCTCTTAATCCTATAGAAAAAGATTCAGATGTTGCTAACTGTGGGTAAAGTGCAGCGCCGTAAAAACCAGCATCGTCACTAACTTGGTAAGCACCATTGATTCCTAAGAAAAAAGATTCAGATAAATCAAACCCACCTGTATAGTCAATTTCGAAACCTAATACAGAATCATTGTCATAATAAAGGTTTAAATATTGACCAGCATAACCCAATTGAGCACCTAACCCATAATCTCCAGTTGCGTTGTTGTTTACATCTGTAGGATTCATGACGGCTAACATCAAGCTAAAATCTTCACCTAAAGCAAAATCAGCTTTTAACCCAACATGAGAAAAAGGACCGCTTGAGAATAAGTAAGACGTACTGTAGTTAAAATTTCCAGCAGCTGAAATGACTTCATAGCCTAAGAAAGTATTAAAACGACCCACTGTTAAGGTTGTGTTTTCACTTACATTCCAGTAAGCATACAATTGGTTGAGGTTGTAACCTCCAACAGCAGCATCAGCTCTTGGGCCGAAAACGACATCAGCAACAACTCCAGTTTTTTCACCTTCATAGCTAAGAACAACATTGGCCATTCCTAAAGCAAATCCAGTTTCATCAGCAAACGAGGTTCCAAAAGAACCAGATGCATCATCTGAAGCAGTCAAGTAACTTTGGTAATAAGCATCAACAGTACCCGATATGGATAATTTAGGGGCTTCATCCTGTGCGTTTAGAGACAAAGCTCCGATGAATGCAACAGCACTTAAAATAATTTTTTTCATAATAGTTAATTTTAGTAGTTAATAATTTTAGTTAACGGCTCAAAACTAATAATAAATGACATACCCCCCTTAAAAAATAAGGGTATTAGCGTCATTTTTATGTAATAATTATTTTAACCCCCTTTATTTTGGGGGTATTGTAATTATATTTATAATATTTTTGATATTTCAATAGTGCGTTGCTTTTGTATCATTACTTTTTGTGGTTTGGAACCCCTAGGTTCGCGGGAAAGAAAAACCACCAATTTCCCCGTTGATTATTCGATAGTCTAACATGCCTTTCATTGTTCAAAATGCATTTATAGGTAATCTAAATTGGAATTTCGAAAAAGTGACTTGGCTTTTTTCTAAATAGACTTTTACCAATTATATTACATGCTTATTAAGGTTAACCAGAAACAATTTTAAGTATGTTAAAAAAGCAAGGACTTTATTTACCCGAATTTGAACACGATAATTGTGGTGCAGGATTTATATGTAGTTTGACGGGGAAGCGTTCGAATGATATCATTCACAAAGCATTAGAAATTTTAGTAAAACTAGAACATAGAGGTGCGGTGAGTTCCGATGGAGTAACTGGTGATGGTGCCGGAATTTTGATCGACATTCCTCATAAATTTTTCAAAACATTCTGTGAATTTGAATTGCCAGAAGCTGGAGACTATGCAGTGAGTAATGTATTTTTACCTCGAAAAGAAAACCAAAGAACCTACTGTATAGAGATTTTTGAAGCCGAAATTAAAAAGCAAGGATTACATGTTTTAGGCTGGAGAGATGTCCCTGTTAATAGCGCTGTTTTAGGAGAAATTGCCAAAACAACTGAGCCTTTTGTAAAGCAAGTATTTATAGGCAAATCAGACTCAAAACAAACAGAGTTTGATTTTAACCTCAAATTGTTCGCTGCACGAAAAATATCAGAACATACAATATATGACTCAAAGTTATCGGAGTCAAAATTCTTTTACCTTCCAAGTCTTTCCACCAAAATTATCATATTCAAAGGCTTGCTAAAACCAGAGCATATCAATGAATATTATCTGGATCTTTTTAATACGGACTTAGACACCCGATTGGCATTGGTACATCAACGTTTTTCAACCAATACCTTTCCGACTTGGGATTTGGCACAGCCATTCCGATATATATGTCACAATGGAGAAATCAATACCTTAAGAGGAAATGTTTCTCGTATGTTTTCGAGAGAAGAAATCATAAAAAGTGATGCCTTTGGCGATGACATCAAAAAAATAATCCCTACAATTCTGAAAGGGAAATCCGATTCAGCAACCTTAGACATGGTCGTTGAATTATTATTAATGACGGGACGTTCACTTCCTGAAGTGATGATGATGTTAGTCCCTGAAGCTTGGGAGAAAAATCCAGACATGTCCGATTCTAAAAAGGCATTCTACGAATACAACTCCTGTCAAATGGAACCGTGGGATGGCCCTGCGTCTATACCCTTCACCGATGGAAATTTCATTGGAGCCGTATTAGACCGAAATGGCTTGAGACCCTCCCGCTATACAGTAACTAAAGACGGAAATGTCATCATGTCTTCTGAAACAGGGGTGGTTGATATTGAACCAGAAGAAGTAGAATTTCACGGACGACTTGAGCCAGGGAAAATGTTTTTGGTAGATATGAATGAAGGACGCATCGTCAATGATGAAGAAATCAAAGAAAAGATTGCCGCCAAACAACCCTATAGAAAATGGTTGAACGAAAACTTAGTACACTTAAAAGACATCTCAGCTAAAAAAGGTCCTATTGAATATGAGGAAGTAGATTTAAAGAAACGAGAAGTTGCTTTCGGCTATACCAAAGAGGATATAAACACTATTATCCGCCCAATGGCTCAGCTCGGAAAAGAACCGATTGGTTCTATGGGAAGCGATACGCCAATCGCTATTTTGTCTGAACGACCTCAACTGATTTACAATTATTTCAAGCAAATATTCGCGCAAGTCACCAACCCTCCTTTGGACGGAATTCGCGAAGAATTAATCACCGATATTAGTTTAACACTAGGGAGCGACACCAATATTTTTGATTGCAACTCCGAGGCCTGTAAAAAGCTTAAAATTCAAAACCCTGTAATTTCAAAACACGATTTAGATAAAATCAGAAATTACGACACCAACCCGAACTTCAAAGTAGAATCCATTTCTATGTTGTACGAAGTCAATCGAGGATTAAACGAATTAGAAAGTGCCCTCGAAGCCTTGGTTGACAAAGCATCTAAAGCAATTGACGAAGGAGCCAACATCATCATTCTATCCGATCGATTTGTAGATGAAAATCACGCACCAATTCCAGCACTTTTGGCCTGTTCCTACGTGAACCATGCACTGCATAAACTCAACAAACGTTCAAGAATTAGTTTGATAATTGAATCCGCAGAACCAAGAGAAGTGCATCATTTTGCCCTCTTATTTGGTTTTGGAGCCAGCGCAGTGAACCCATACATCGTCAATGAAATTGTTGAAAAACAAATCAAAGACTCTGACATTACAGATTTAGAATACCTCACAGCCATCAAGAACTATAACAAAGCCATCGGAAAAGGCATCTTGAAAGTGATGAATAAAATCGGAATTTCTACCTTAAACTCCTACCGTGGGTCTCAACTATTTGAGTGTGTTGGAATCAATACGAATACTGTTGAAAAATATTTCCCAAACACGCCTACCAGAATTCAAGGAATTGGTTTGATGGAAATTGAAAAAGAAATTGTCAAACGTCACAAAAAAGCATTCAACCCAAACATTGAATCGGACATTGAAATTGGCGGCGAATATAGATGGCGTCGTGGTCAGGAAAAACACATGTTTAATCCACTGACCGTCGCGAAGCTTCAAGAATCGGTTCGTACCAATAAAGCATCCACGTTTAAAGAATACTCAGAGCTTGTTGACGATCAGTCAAAACGCTTGATGACCATTAGAGGTCTGTTTGAATTTGATCAATTTGATCCTATTTCGATTGATGAGGTAGAACCTTGGACCGAAATCGTAAAACGATTCAAAACAGGCGCCATGTCTTATGGATCTATTAGTAAAGAAGCCCATGAAAACTTAGCGGTAGCTATGAATAGAATTGGTGGAAAAAGTAATTCAGGTGAAGGCGGAGAAGACGAAGATCGCTTCTACAAAAATGCACAAGGCGATTGGAGAAATTCGGCCATTAAACAAGTCGCTTCCGGACGATTTGGAGTCACCTCCAACTACCTTACAAGCGCCAATGAAATTCAAATAAAAATTGCGCAAGGTGCTAAACCCGGTGAAGGCGGTCAATTGCCCGGTCCAAAAGTAAATCGTGAAATCGCGAAAACAAGAAATTCAACACCTTATGTTGGATTGATATCTCCACCACCACACCACGATATTTATTCGATCGAAGATTTATCACAACTCATATACGACGTAAAATCAGCCAACAGAGCGGCGCGAATTAATGTGAAATTAGTCTCTGAAATTGGCGTAGGAACCGTTGCTGCAGGAGTCGCAAAAGCCAAAGCAGATGTTATATTGGTTTCTGGTTTTGATGGAGGAACAGGTGCTTCGCCACTCACCTCTTTGAAACACTGTGGACTTCCTTGGGAACTTGGAATTGCAGAAGCACAACAAACACTGGTGATGAACAATCTGAGAAATCGAATTGTTTTGGAATGTGATGGCCAGTTAAAAACCGGTCGTGATGTCGCGATTGCATGTCTCTTAGGAGCTGAAGAATTTGGTTTTGCAACCGCACCTTTAGTCGCTTCGGGTTGTATTATGATGCGTGTCTGTCATTTGAATACATGCCCCGTAGGAATTGCAACTCAAAACCCAGAGCTGCGTAAAAAATTCAAAGGCAAACCAGAACATGTTGTGAACTATATGTATTTCGTTGCACAAGAATTGCGTGAGATCATGGCGCAACTAGGGTTTAAAACCGTGGATGAAATGGTAGGTCAGGTTCAAAAATTAAACCGCAACAAAGCGATTGAGCATTACAAAGCATCAGGCATTGATTTAACACCAATCTTACATAAAGTAGATGTAGCAGAAGATGTAAAATTATACAACACTGAGCAACAAGATCACAACCTCGATGTCCATTTAGATTTCAAAATAATCAAACAAGCACATCAAGGAATTTTCAGAAGACAACGTACACATTTGAAACTTCCAATCACCAATATTGACAGAGCAGTAGGCGCGGTTTTAAGTAATGAAATTTCTAAAATTTACGGTGCCGATGGCTTGCCTCAAGACACCATAAACATCGACTTTAACGGATCTGCAGGACAAAGTTTTGGAGCCTTTACTACTAAAGGAGTGACCATGACGGTTCATGGAAATACAAACGATTATCTCGGAAAAGGATTGTCGGGTGCAAAATTAATCATCAAAGTTCCTGAAACAAGTACCATTGTTCCAGAAGATAACATCATCACAGGGAATGTAACGCTTTATGGTGCGACGTCTGGAGAGGTTTATATCAACGGAAAAGCAGGCGAACGTTTTTGTGTACGTAACTCAGGAGCCAAAGCCGTTGTAGAAGGCATTGGCGACCACGGTTGTGAGTACATGACTGGTGGTGTTGCGGTGATTCTTGGAAGTGTCGGAAGAAATTTTGGAGCTGGAATGAGTGGTGGTGTTGCCTATGTTTTAGATGCAGACAATACATTCACTAAAAATTGTAATGGTGAAGATTTGAATATCGACCCGATCGAACTTCAGGAAGATGTGAATCAATTACGAACATTAATCGAAAATCATTTTGTGGCGACGTCAAGTCCTTTAGCAAAACGCATTTTAGAAAACTGGGAGGCAACGCTTCCTAAATTCAAAAAAGTACTGCCAGAAGAATACAGACAGGCGTTATTAAGATTAGAAAAAGAACAACTAGAAACAGTTTAAGGATGGGAAAGATCACAGGATTTTTAGAGTTTGAGCGTCAGGATGAAACCTATGAAGCGCCAAAAGAAAGAATAAAAAATTACAAGGAATTTACAATTCCATTAGAAGAATCAAAGTTAAAAGACCAAGGTGCACGATGTATGGATTGCGGAATTCCGTTTTGTCATAGCGGCTGTCCTTTGGGGAATTTAATTCCAGATTTTAACGATAAAGTTTACAAAGGCAAATGGAAAGAAGCCGCTGAAATTTTACATTCCACCAATAATTTTCCAGAATTTACAGGGAGATTATGTCCAGCACCTTGCGAAGAAGCGTGTGTTTTAGGAATCAATGAAGATCCGGTAAGCATCGAAAATATCGAAAAAAATATTGTTGAAACCGCCTTTACAGAAGGTTGGATTACAGCAAAACCACCCAAAGTAAGAACCGACAAAACCGTTGCTGTTATTGGATCGGGCCCTGCGGGACTCGCGGCAGCTCAACAACTAAATAGAGCTGGTCATACCGTCACTGTTTTTGAACGTGATAAAAAAGTGGGTGGGTTATTGCGCTATGGAATTCCGGATTTTAAGATGGAAAAAAATGTTATCGACCGTCGTGTGAACGTTTTAAAGGAAGAAGGCATTGTCTTTAAAACCGACGCGCATGTAGGTAAAAATTTAGATGCAAATCAATTAAAAGCCGATTTTGATGCCGTGGTATTATGTGGGGGTGCAACCGTCAAACGAAACATTCCAATTCCAGGTGCGGATCTCAAAGGTGTATATCAAGCCATGGAATTTTTAAAACTAAACAATCAATATGTGGATGGTTTAGTAGATTTTAAAGACATCCTTTCTGCTGAAGGAAAAAATGTGATTGTCATTGGTGGAGGAGATACAGGCTCCGATTGTATTGGAACGTCCAACCGTCATGGCGCAACCTCTGTCACGAATTTCGAAATTTTAACGAAACCATCTGAAGGACGTCCTGCAAATCAACCTTGGCCTTATTGGCCGATGAAGCTTAAAACAACCTCTTCTCACCAAGAAGGCGTAGAACGATTTTTTAGTATTTCTACCAAAGAATTTATTGGAGATGATAAAGGAAACTTAAAAGCATTAAAAACCGTTGAGGTCGAATGGATTTTTAGAAAAGGCGAACGTCCAGAATTAAAAGAAGTTCCCAACTCCGAAAAACTTTGGGACTGTGACTTGGTATTATTAGCACTCGGATTTACTGGAGCTGAAAAAACATTGGCAGATCAATTTGGTTTAGAAATGGATTTTAGAACTAATATCAAAGCCACCACAAAAGATTATGTAACTAATGTGCCTGGCATATTTGCAGCTGGAGACATGCGTCGCGGACAATCTTTAATTGTGTGGGCTATATCTGAGGGAAGACAGGCAGCGCACCATGTAGATACGTATTTGATGGGCAGTTCGGCATTGCCTTTAAAAGATGACAGTGATTTACCACGAGTTTAATATTATTTTTGTGCACTGAACATCATACAATTTGGGGGGTAATTATCTAAAAAACAAAGATTTAACGTCAACTCTAAACAGTTGAGTTTAGACCATTTAAAGAGATACTCTCCACGCTAAATATGTAAAAATATAATTTCGATACTTCTAAGGTATAAAAACGATAATGAAACGAGCATACTAAAATTATTATCACCCAATGGAATGACTAAAAGCGATCAGCATGTGACCTTTTAAAAATAATAGATATAGACACATGAAACAACTAAATAAATACAGCCGAGCAGTCACTCAAGACCCAACGCAACCTGCAGCACAAGCCATGCTACATGCGATCGGACTGACCAAAGAGGACTTTGAAAAACCCTTGGTTGGGATTGCCAGTACAGGCTATGAAGGCAACCCCTGTAATATGCACCTTAACGACTTAGCGAAGCTGGTCAAAGAAGGCACGCTAAACAAAGAAGTTATAGGACTTATTTTCAATACAATTGGAGTGAGTGACGGAATTTCAATGGGAACCCCAGGGATGCGTTTTTCCTTACCCTCTCGAGATATTATTGCAGATTCCATGGAAACTGTCGTTCAAGCGATGAGCTATGACGGATTGATTACAGTTGTTGGTTGTGATAAAAATATGCCAGGCGCTTTAATGGCAATGATTCGTGTGGACAAACCATCTATTTTGGTCTATGGAGGCACCATTGATTCAGGTTGTCACAATGGAAAAAAATTAGATGTTGTTTCAGCATTTGAAGCTTGGGGAAGTAAAGTCGCAGGCACCATGTCTGAGTCTGAATTTGACCAAATTGTGGAGAAAGCCTGTCCAGGAGCCGGTGCTTGTGGAGGTATGTACACTGCCAATACAATGGCATCAGCCATTGAAGCACTCGGAATGACCCTCCCTTTTAATTCTTCCAATCCAGCAACGGGTGAAGAAAAAAAGAAGGAAGCCGTCAAAGCAGGTGAAGCCATGCGCTTATTACTAGAAAAAGATATCAAACCCTCAGATGTCATCACAAAAAAATCGCTTGAAAACGCCATTCGACTTGTGACAATTCTTGGAGGCTCTACCAATGCAGTTTTGCATTTTTTAGCGATTGCAAGAGCGGCTCAAATAAAATTCACACTTGAAGATTTTCAGAGAATCAGTGACAGCACACCTTTTTTAGCCGACTTGAAACCAAGTGGGAAATACTTAATGGAAGATGTGCACCACGTTGGTGGAATTCCAGCAGTGATGAAATATTTATTAAATAAAGGCTTACTTCACGGAGACTGTTTAACGGTAACCGGAAAAACAATTGCTGAAAATTTAGCAGAAGTACAAGATTTATCAGAAGGTCAAGATGTGATCAGAACCATTGAAGAACCTATCAAAACCTCAGGACACTTACGCATGCTTTATGGAAATTTAGCCACGGAAGGAAGTGTTGCTAAAATTACAGGAAAAGAAGGGTTAAAATTTAGAGGTCCAGCCAAAGTTTTTGAAGGCGAATACAATGCCAATGACGGTATTAGAGATGGTAAAGTCAATAAAGGAGATGTCGTTGTCATTCGTTACGAAGGTCCTAAAGGAGGTCCTGGAATGCCAGAAATGTTAAAACCAACTGCCGCTATTATGGGCGCTGGTTTAGGAAAAGATGTGGCTTTGATCACCGACGGACGTTTTTCAGGAGGGACACACGGATTTGTTGTAGGTCATATCACGCCTGAAGCACAAGAAGGTGGCGCAATTGCTTTGGTAAAAGATGGGGATATAATCACCATCGACGCTGAAACAAACTCAATACTTTTGGAAGTTTCTGATACAGAGCTTCAAGAACGAAAAACACAGTGGAACGCACCCGCCTTAAAAGTATCAAGAGGCGTACTATATAAATATGCAAGAACGGTTTCATCGGCATCTGAAGGATGTGTAACCGATGAATTTTAAATTATAATTATGGAAATATTAACCTCCAAACAAAAGCAATACTTGGAGCAACCGAAAGAACGTATTTCAGGAAGCGAAGCCATTGTAAGATGTTTATTAGCCGAAGGTGTAGAGATCTTATATGGCTACCCTGGTGGGGCTATTATGCCAGTTTATGATGAGCTCTATAAATATGAAGGGGAAATAAATCATGTCCTTACAAGACACGAACAATGTGCAGCTCATGCCGCTCAAGGCTATGCACGTATTTCTGGAAAAGTAGGTGTTGCCATGGCCACTTCAGGACCTGGCGCAACCAATCTAATAACAGGAATAGCAGATGCACAAATAGATTCAACACCCATTGTATGTATCACAGGGCAAGTGCCCTCTCATTTATTGGGAAGTGATGCATTTCAAGAAACCGACATTGTTGGAATTTCGACACCCGTCACCAAGTGGAATCACCAAATTACAAAAGCATCTCAAATTCCTGAAATCATCGCGCGTGCATTTTACATTGCAAGAAGCGGACGTCCAGGACCTGTTTTAGTCGACATCACAAAAGATGCTCAGTTTGAAGAATTTGATTTTCAATACAAAAAATGTACAGGTGTTCGTAGTTATGTGCCAGTTCCAGAAACCGAAGAGGGCTCTGTCGCTGCTGCTGCTGCCATTATTAATGCCGCTAAAAAACCTATGATTGTTTGGGGTCAAGGAGTGATTCTTAGTAAAGCCGAAGAAGTATTAAAGGCTGTGGTAGAAAAAACAGGAATCCCTGCAGCATGGACTATTTTGGGTGCTTCTGCAATTCCAACGTCACACCCATTAAATATTGGAATGGTAGGAATGCATGGAAATTATGCTCCCAATGTGCTCACCAATGAATGCGATGTATTGATTGCGATTGGAATGCGATTTGACGATCGTGTGACAGGAAAATTGGACGAGTATGCGACCCAAGCCAAAATCATTCATTTTGAAATTGATCCGTCAGAAATAGACAAAAACGTAAAAACAGACGTCGCAGTTTTAGGCGATGCCAAAACGAGTTTGACAAAATTATTGACCTTACTAAATACCAATTCACATCCAGAATGGTTGCAGAAATTTAAGGATCTATATACCATTGAATACAATAAAGTCATCAAAAATGACCTTCATCCAACCACTGAAGGCCTTACCATGGGCGAGGTGCTTAAAGAAATAAACATTCAAACCAAAGGTGAAGCAGCCATTGTTTCTGATGTGGGACAACACCAAATGATTGCCTGTCGTTATGCCGACTTTAACGTGAGTAAAAGTAACATCACATCTGGTGGACTTGGCACTATGGGCTTTGCATTACCCGCGGCGATTGGCGCGAAGATGGCGGCTCCAGACAGAGAGGTCGTTGCGATTATTGGCGATGGCGGTTATCAAATGACCATCCAAGAATTAGGCACTATTTTTCAGAACAAAGTACCTGTAAAAATAGTCGTTTTAAACAATGAATTTTTAGGAATGGTGCGTCAATGGCAGCAATTGTTTTTTGACAAGCGTTATGCCTCTACCGAAATGGTAAATCCTAATTTTGTAGCCATCGCACAAGGCTATTATATAGAAGCACAAAAAGTAACCAAACGAGAAGACCTTGCATTGGCAGTAAAAGAAATGATTGCCAGTGATGAACCGTATTTCTTAGAGGTTTGTGTAGAAAAAGAAAACAATGTATTTCCAATGGTTCCTTCGGGAGCTTCGGTTTCAGACATAAGATTAGAATAAGAATGGGAACAGAAAAACAACTTTATACGATTTCGATATATACCGAAAATAATATCGGATTGCTCAATCGAATTTCAGCAATTTTTCAGAGAAGACACATCAATATTGAAAGTATCAATACCTCTGTATCTGAAATTGAAGGCGTATCACGATTCACTATTTTGGTGAATATGGACGAAGACCAAATCAAAAAAATTCTAGGTCAAATTGAAAAACAAGTGGAGGTCATAAAAGCCTATTACCACACCGATGATGATACGATTTATCAAGAATCATGCTTGTTCAAAATTAAATCAGATTTATTATTTGAAGAGCGTCAAATTCAAAACATCATCAAAGAAAGCAATGCGCGAATCGTTACTGTAAATAAAGAGTTTTTTGTACTCGAAAAATCAGGACGTCGCAGTGAATTAGAACTTTTACACAGAGAATTAAATGCCTTCGGGATCATGCAATTTGTACGATCGGGACGCATCGCAATAACTAAAGAAAAACTAAAAATAACTGAAATGCTAAACGCATTCAAAAACTAACTAAAATGGCAAATTATTTTAACACCTTATCACTAAGTCAAAAATTGAATCAACTCTCGAAATGTAGATTCATGGAATCTTCTGAGTTTGAAGAAGGTGTAACCGCTTTACTTGGAAAAACGATTGTAATTGTAGGTTGTGGTGCGCAAGGACTGAATCAAGGACTCAACATGAGAGATTCTGGATTGAACATTTCTTATGCATTACGTCAACAAGCGATCGACGATCAACGTCAATCGTTTAAAAATGCATCTTCAAACGGCTTCACCGTTGGAACGTATGAAGAGCTCATTCCGACGGCAGATTTGGTTTTAAACCTCACTCCAGATAAGCAACACTCAAATGTGGTGGATACGATTATGCCAATCATGAAACAAGGCGCAACCCTAGCGTATTCTCATGGCTTTAATATTGTAGAAGAAGGAAAACAAATTCGTGAAGATTTAACGGTTATTATGGTTGCACCAAAATGTCCTGGAAGTGAAGTTCGCGAAGAATATTTAAGAGGATTTGGCGTGCCAACACTCACAGCGGTTCACCCCGAAAATGATCCAGAAGGAAAAGGATGGGCACAAGCCAAAGCCTATGCAGCGGCGACTGGAGGTCACAAAGCGGGGGTTTTAGAATCGTCATTTGTAGCGGAGGTTAAAAGTGATTTAATGGGCGAGCAAACGATTTTATGTGGGGTGTTGCAAACAGCCTCTATTTTATCATTTGACAAAATGGTCGAAAAAGGAATCGACGCCAGCTATGCATCTAAACTGATTCAATACGGTTGGGAAACCATCACGGAAGCGTTGAAACACGGAGGCATCACCACAATGATGGACCGTTTATCAAATCCAGCGAAGATTAAAGCGTTTGAATTATCTGAAACGTTGAAAGTGATTATGAAGCCCTTGTTTGAAAAACACATGGACGATATTATGTCTGGACATTTCTCAAAAACAATGATGGAAGATTGGGCAAATGACGATGTAAACTTATTACAATGGCGTGCTGCAACAGGTGAAACGGCGTTTGAAAAAACAACAGCTACCGCAGACCAAATTTCTGAACAAGAGTATTTCGATCACGGTGTGTTGATGGTTGCATTTGTAAGAGCAGGCGTTGAATTGGCATTTGAAACAATGGTAAATTCAGGAATTGTTGAAGAGTCGGCTTACTACGAATCGCTTCATGAATTGCCATTAATTGCAAACACAGTTGCACGAAAAAAATTATTCGAAATGAATCGAATTATTTCTGATACGGCAGAATACGGATGTTATTTATTTGACCATGCGTGCAAGCCATTATTAGTAGACTTTATGAAAACGGTTGAAACCGATGTGATCGGAACGTCTTTTGCAACAAGCAACGATGTGGACAACCAAGAGTTGATTAAGGTCAATGATGCGATCAGAAATCACCCGATAGAAGCTACGGGGAAAGTACTACGTTCTGCAATGACGGCGATGAAAGTTATAAAAACAGACGCCTAAAACGAATGTCTGAAACACTTACTTATTTTCCAACGATCGAAGCAGTTGAAGCTGCTGCTAAAAACTTAGAAGGCGTTGCCAACGTGACGCCTTTAATTCCAAATGTGCAGTATTCATCAGTGTATGATTGTAACATTAGTTTTAAACGCGAAGATTTGCAAGTCGTTCGTTCCTATAAAATTAGAGGTGCTTATAACAAAATGTCTTCTTTATCTGAAGAAAAATTGGATAACGGCGTGGTCTGTGCGAGTGCTGGAAATCACGCTCAAGGAGTCGCATTGTCTTGTAAATTATTAAAAATACAAGGCACTATTTTTATGCCAACCACGACACCCAATCAAAAAATTGAACGGGCCAAAATGTTTGGGGAGCATTATGTCAAAATTATATTGACTGGCGACAGTTTTGATGATGCCTATAATGCCGCCATGAAAGATTGTACGGAGCGCCAGAAAACGTTTATACACCCTTTTAATGACGAAAAGGTCATAGAGGGTCAGGCAACATTAGGATTAGAGTTGATCCATCAAACAGCGGCCCCCATCGATTATATTTTTGTAGCTGTTGGCGGCGGCGGACTCGCTTCGGGGATGTCCACGGTTTTTAAACTGCTGTCTCCAAATACTAAGATCATTGGCGTGGAACCGGAAGGAGCTCCCTCAATGAAGTCGGCGTTTCAAAAAGGAAAAGTTGTAGAATTAGAATCTATTGATAATTTTGTAGATGGTGCAGCGGTCAAGCGTGTTGGTGACAAAAACTTTGCGATTTGTCAAAAAAACCTACATGACATGATCACGATTCATGAGGGCAACGCCTGTCAAACAATCTTAGATTTATATAACAAGGAAGCCATTATAGCCGAACCTGCTGGCGCACTAAGTGTGTCTGCTTTGGAAGCGTATAAAGATAAAATCAAAGGCAAAAACGTCGTTTGTATTATTAGCGGAGGTAATAATGACATTACAAGAACAGCTGAGATCAAAGAGCGTGCTTTGCTCTACTCGAACCTAAAACATTACTTCATCATTACGTTTCCTCAACGGGCGGGTGCTTTGCGAGAATTTGTAGTGGATATATTAGGACCGAATGATGACATCACACATTTTGAATACACCAAAAAGGTGAACAGAGAAAATGATGTTGCAGTTGTGGGGATTCAGATTAAATCGCCAGAGGATTTAGAACCCTTGATTGCAAAGATGAAAGAGCAAAATTTTTATGGAAATTATCTAAACGAAAAACCAGAGTTGTTTCAGTTTTTAGTTTAGATAATTCCTATATTTAATATCGACTTATTCTTTCGAGTAGTCTTTTACTTCAGAGACTCTTAGCGTATTCACCATCCCTTTGTCTTTCATTGGCATGGCAGCCAAGCTAATGACCATATCGTCTTTTTCAACATAGCCCTTTTCATAAGCAATTTTATTCACGTCGTTAATCGTTTGGTCAGTGGACGCAAATTTGTCATAGTAAAACGCACGGACTCCCCACAGTAAATTCAACTGAGAAATAATACGTTTGTTAGATGAAAATACAAGAATATGAGCATCAGGACGCCAAGCCGAAATTTGGAAAGCCGTATATCCACTATTCGTTAATGTTGAGATTGCACGCGCATTAATTTCGTTGGCCATATTTGCAGCATGGTAGCAAATAGATTTTGTAATGTAGCGCTTGGTACGAATGTGCGGTGGGTTTTGAGGTACATTAATCAATTCTGAATTTTCAACAGTTTTAATAATGTCCGACATTTTTTCAATCACCTGAACAGGGTATTGTCCTACTGATGTTTCACCAGAAAGCATCACGGCATCTGCGCCGTCCATTACAGAGTTGGCAACATCATTTACCTCCGCACGCGAGGGTGTAAGGCTGTCAATCATGGACTCCATCATTTGGGTCGCAATAATAACCGGAATTCGTGCTTGCTTGGCTTTTAAAACCAATTGTTTTTGAATTAATGGAACTTGATGAGCAGGAATTTCAACACCCAAATCGCCTCTGGCAACCATCAGTCCATCACAATACGCCACAATTTTATCAATATTTTCTACCGCCTCTGGTTTTTCTATTTTGGCGATAATTGGAATTTTATAAGAACTGTGTTCAGCTATTAAATCTTGCAATTCCATTAGATCTTCAGGATGTCTTACAAACGAAAGTGCCATCCAATCCACTTCTTGTTGGATTGCAAACAACGCATCTTCTTTATCTTTTTCGGTCAATGCTGGCTGTGAAATATCAGTATTAGGTAAATTAACACCTTTCTTAGATTTCAAAGGCCCTCCTTGAATGACTTTGGCCTTCACCTCGTCTTTTTGGTTGCTTGAAATTACTTCAAAAAGAAGTTTTCCATCATCCAATAAAATACGCTCTCCAGGATTGGTATCTAACGGAAAACGCTCATACGTCATATATACGCGCTCTTTGGTGCCTTCAAAACGTTCGCCTGTCGCAAAAATAATTTCATCGCCTGGGTTTACAACTACATCGTCCTTCATGACGCCAACACGGAGTTTAGGGCCTTGTAAATCCGCTAAAATGGAAGCATTGTAACCATGCTCTTCATTGATGTCTCGAATGTCTTTGATGCGGGTTTTTACATCCTCATAGTCTGCATGAGAAAAATTAATTCTAAATACATTGACGCCGGCGGCAACCATTTTTAGGAGCATCTCCTTCGAACTAATTGCTGGGCCTAAAGTGGCGACTATTTTTGTTTTCTTTCTTCTGTGTGACATTAATTAAATATTAAATGTTCTTTTGATTTTAGTTGTAAAACATCCACACTATAAGCCGTGGATATTTTGGATATGTTTTGAATCGTGTTCAAGATTTCTTTTTCGTTTATAAATCCACCACCATTATTGATTTTTAAAAAATAATCAACCGATGAATGGTCTGATAGCAAGGAATGCACGATCCAAGCGTGATCTTTACTTTCTGCAAATAAGCCCGTCGAAATGGGCGCAACATTTTCTACAAGGCAATTGTTTTTAATGAGATGCCAAGCTGTTTGTAAAGGTTTATTATTCCATTCAAAAACGGGAAAGGAAGCTGTTGAATTTGTAAAGTCTAAATCTTCTTTTGTGCGCACCAACCGTGTTGCTAAATTTTGGTTTAAAAAGTATGCCAAGCGATAGTCTTCAATATCGCAATGAATCGCTAATAGCGAGTAATTTGCATCTTCAAAATCATCAACAAGAAGTTTGTGTACTGCCATGTGTCTTAATAAACATTTTGTAAATATAAGATATTAACACAATAGTTGACTTCGTATTGGCGCTTCTTAGGGCTAATTTATTACGAAAACGTTATAGTCTTGCAGAAAATATTTTGATTAAGATGTTTTATCAATCTTTCCTTGCAAGACGAAATACGCGCGTTTTGAAACTTTTTCTTCTGCCTTTTTTTTAGAAGTTGCGCGTGCTTTTGCGATGGTTTTTCCATCAATGAGAAGTTTTACAGAAAAATGTTTAAGAATATCTTGACCTACATCTTTTAGGCTTTCAAAGTTAAAATGTTTCTTTTCCTTTTGACACCATTCAATAATAAGGCTTTTGTAACTGATCACTTTTCCTTCCAAAAGATCAATATCTACATGAGGAGTAATCAATCTTTTGTAAATAAATTTTTCACAAGCGACGTATCCTTTATCTAAAAAAACAGCTCCAATTAAGGCTTCTAACAAATTTCCATGAATGTTATCCCCAAATTGAGTGATTGGAATTTTTGTACGCATAAAAGATGAAAGACCTAATTCTTTTCCAATTTCGTTAAGGTGTTCTCTACTGACAATTTTAGAACGCATTTTTGTTAAATAACCCTCGTCGCCTTCAAGAACCTTTTCAAACAAATAATGCGCGATGACGGCACTTAATACAGCGTCACCCACATATTCTAAGCGCTCGTAGCTTATTGGATTTCCAAAAGAATCCTTTTGATTTGTTGAGCCATGCGTAAAGGCTTTTATGTAGTAATATAATTTTTTAGGGCTATATCCAACTACTTGTTTTATGGAAGCCGCTAGTGCAGTGTTTTTTGGAGTATTTGGTTTGAATATGTTTCGAAAAGAAATCAACAGAAGTTAATCTAATTTCTTGAATACAACACAGGCGTTATGACCACCAAAACCAAACGTATTACTCATGGCGATTTTAACGTCTCGCTTTTGAGCCTTGTTTAAGGTAAGATTTAATTCAGGGTCAATATTTTCGTCTGGAGTAACGTGGTTGATCGTTGGAGGTACAATGCCATGCTCTATCGATAAAATAGCGGCAATAGCTTCAATTGCTCCAGCGGCACCAAGTAAGTGTCCAGTCATGGATTTTGTAGAATTTATATTTATGTTTTTGGCATGCGCTCCAAAAACTTCCGATATCGCTTTCAATTCTGCGACATCTCCTAGAGGTGTAGAAGTTCCATGCGTATTAATAGCATCTACGTTCTCTGGTTTAATTCCTGCATTTTCTAAACAGTTTTTCATCACTGCAATCACGCCAATCCCATCGGGATGTGGTGCGGTCATATGGTAGGCATCCGAAGAGAGTCCGCCACCGATAAGTTCTGCATATATTTTTGCGCCTCTTGCTTTGGCGTGGTCGTAATCCTCTAAAATAAGAGCTCCTGCACCTTCACCTAAAACAAAACCATCTCTGGTACCGTCAAAAGGTCTCGAAGCAGTTTCTGGGCTTTCATTTCTTGTAGACAATGCATGCATTGCATTAAAGCCACCCATTCCTGATTGGTTGATGGTCGCTTCACTTCCGCCAGTGACAATAACATCACAATGCCCAAGACGAATTAAATTTAAAGCGTCAAAGATCGCATTGGCTGAGGATGCACAAGCAGATACAGTTGTATAGTTTGGTCCCATAAACCCATGTTTGATAGAAATATTACCAGGGGCAATATCTGCAATCATTTTGGGAATAAAAAAGGGATTAAATCTCGGGGTTCCATTACCATTGGCAAAGTTCATCACTTCGTTTTGGAAGGTTTCAATTCCGCCAATTCCAGCACCCCAAATAACGCCGACTCTAAATTTGTTTAAGGCGTCTAAATCTAGTTTGGCATCTATGATGGCTTCGTCAGAAGCCACCATAGCATATTGCGCAAACCGATCCATTTTTCGGGCTTCTTTTCGGTCAAAGAAGTCCGATACATCGAAATTTTTTAATTCACAAGCAAACTTTGTTTTGAAATGTTCGGTATCAAAATAAGTCACAGGGGCACAACCACTTTTACCACTTATCAGGGCTTCCCAATAAGTGTCTATGTTATTGCCAATAGGAGTCAATGCTCCTAAACCTGTTACTACAACGCGCTTTAGTTCCATAAAAAATTAAAAGGTATTATTTTGCAGCTTCAATATATGAAACAGCTTGACCTACAGTCGCAATGTTTTCTGCTTGGTCATCTGGGATTTGAATGTCGAATTCTTTTTCAAATTCCATTATAAGCTCTACAGTATCTAACGAATCTGCGCCTAGGTCGTTTGTGAAGCTAGCTTCTGTAACCACTTCGTTTTCATCAACGCCCAATTTGTCTACGATAATCGCTTTTACTCTTGATGCAATGTCTGACATAATCTTTAATTTTAAGTTTTAATTAGGATGCAAAAGTAAAAAACTTTACATTAAAAAACATAAATAGTTTAAAAATGTGTACTTATTTGTGTAGAAATCGATGATGTGTTGCTGTTTTACTTCTCAATGTGAATTCTTTTTCTTTTTTTTGTAGAACAATCCCAACCTAAAAATTTTTAATGAAACGAATTGCAATTTTTGCTTCTGGATCTGGATCGAACGCCGAAAATATAATTAGATATTTTCAAAACAACAAAAAAGCGGAGGTGGTTTTGGTTCTTTCAAACAATCCAAACGCTCTAGTTTTAGAGCGCGCTACGAAGTTGGGCGTTAAGAATTTGACATTTGGCAAAGAACAATTGAACGATTCTAAATGGGCGGTTGAAAATTTAAAAAATCTTGATTTAATTGTTTTAGCAGGATTTTTATGGAAATTTCCGGAACACTTATTAGAAACTTACAAAAACAAAGTGGTGAACGTGCATCCCGCTTTATTGCCAAAATATGGCGGAAAAGGCATGTATGGCATGCATGTGCACAAAGCCGTGGTTGAAAATAACGAAGCTGAATCAGGCATTACAATTCATTATGTGAACGAACATTATGACGAAGGTGCCATTATTTTTCAAGCAAAATGCTCCATTAATAAAAAAGACACCCCCAACGATGTCGCCGCTAAAATTCATGAATTAGAAATGAAATACTTCCCAGAGGTCGTTCAGCAGATACTTTCGACAGATGGCTAAACCCAAAAAAAAATATTACACGGTTTGGAAAGGACACCACACAGGGGTTTTTGAGACTTGGAACGATTGCAAAGCACAAATCGCAAATTTTGAAGGGGCGCAATACAAATCATTTCCAACCTTTGAATTGGCAAAAACGGCTCTGAATGGAAATTATAGAGACTACATCGGGAAAACCAAAAAGTTTTCAAGCGGTTTGTCTGAAACCCGATTAAAGCTCATAGGTCAGCCGAACTACGACTCAATTGCGGTGGATGCTGCTTCCAGTGGAAACCCGGGCATTATGGAGTATAGAGGGGTGGATACCCAGTCCAAAAAACAATTGTTTCACAAAGGCCCTTACGAGCAAGGAACTAACAATGTCGGTGAGTTTTTGGCGCTTGTACATGGATTGGCATTTTTAAAACAAAATAACAGCAACCGAATTCTTTATACCGATTCAAGAACCGCGATGAGTTGGGTCAAAAAAAAACAATGCAATACAAAGTTAGAGCGTTCAGAAAGGAATGTAGCTTTATTTAATCTTGTAGACCGTGCTGTGGTATGGTTAAAAAACAACGCTTACACGACCGTAATTGTCAAGTGGGAAACCAAGGCTTGGGGTGAAATCCCTGCCGATTTTGGACGGAAATAAATTAAGTCATTAGGGCGCAGTTTATTGTTTTATAAAGACTAAAAAATACGTAACTTTGCTCTTTAATTTTTAAAATATTCTATGAGTAAATTGGTAATTGTTGGAACCGTTGCATTTGATGCTGTTGAAACTCCTTTTGGAAAGACTGATAAAATACTCGGTGGATCCGCTTCTTATATAGGGCTTTCTGCCGCACAATTTGAAGTTGACAGTGCTATCGTCTCTGTTGTGGGCGGCGATTTTCCTCAAGACTATTTAGATCTTTTTGTAAAAAGAGACATCGATACTTCAAGTATTGAAATTATAAAAGAAGGCAAAACATTTTTCTGGAGTGGACGCTATCACAACGATATGAATACGCGTGATACCTTGGCAACAGAGCTGAATGTATTAGAAAATTTTCAACCCATAGTTCCCGATGCTTATAAAGATGCTAAGATCTTAGTGTTAGGAAACCTACACCCGATAGTTCAATCGAGTGTTTTAGATCAAATGACAGATCCTTCAACATTGGTTATTTTGGATACGATGAATTTTTGGATGGATCATGCATTGAATGACCTCTTAGAGGTAATCAAGCGTGTGGATATCATTACCATTAATGACGAAGAAGCTCGTCAACTTACAGGAGAACACTCTTTAGTAGCTGCGGCAAAAAAAATACATACTATGGGTCCTGAGTATGTAGTCATTAAAAAAGGAGAACATGGGGCGTTATTATTTAACGACTCCAATGTGTTCTTTGCACCCGCATTGCCATTAGAATCTGTTTTTGACCCTACGGGGGCAGGCGATACTTTTGCAGGAGGGTTCGCAGGATTTTTAGCACAGACAGAAAACATATCCTTTGAGAATATGAAAAAAGCGGTCATACACGGATCCGCGCTCGCATCGTTTTGTGTAGAGAAATTTGGCACCGACCGATTAGAGTCTTTACAACCCGAAGAGATTCACACGCGTCTCAAGGCTTTTAAGGATCTGACACGATTTGAAATAGAATTAACAACATAATAAAACGCGCCAATTTGGCGCGTTTCTTTTTTAATATATATTAATTATTTAATTAGGACACTTAAATGAGCGATGCTATAAAACACGAATGTGGAATTGCACACATCAGACTTTTAAAACCCTTAGAGTTTTATAAAAAGAAATACGGAACGGCTTTTTACGGCATCAATAAGATGTACCTCATTATGGAAAAGCAGCACAACCGTGGTCAGGATGGCGCGGGTTTTGCAAGTATTAAATTAGATATGCAACCTGGAGAGCGTTATATAAGTCGTGTCCGTTCGATAGCACAGCAGCCAATTCAAGATATTTTTGATCAGATCAACAATCGAATTAATGATGTTTTGGCAGAGCATCCGGAAGTCGCAGAGGATGCGGAGGCACAAAAAAAGGTAGTACCTTATTTAGGAGAAGTGATGTTGGGGCATGTTCGTTATGGGACATTTGGAAAAAACAGTGTTGAAAGCGTCCACCCCTTTTTAAGACAAAACAATTGGATGCATCGAAATGTAATATTAGCAGGAAACTTTAACATGACCAATGTTAAAAGTTTGTTTAAAAACCTTGTTGAGATTGGACAGCACCCTAAAGAGTATACGGACACCATCACCATTATGGAGAAAATTGGACATTTTCTGGATGATGCGGTTTCAAAACTTTACAAAAAACTCAAAAAAGAAGGGTACACCAAAATGGAGTGTTCGCCATTGATTGCGGAACGTTTAAACCTTAAAAAAATATTAAAAAAAGCGGCTAAAAGCTGGGATGGCGGTTATGCTATGGCGGGACTTTTAGGGCATGGAGACTCTTTTGTATTGAGAGATCCTTCAGGAATTCGACCGGCCTATTATTATATGGACGACGAAGTTGTGGTTGTTGCTTCTGAACGTCCAGTAATTCAAACCGTTTTTAATGTCGATTATGATGCGGTTCACGAATTGCCACCAGGGAGTGCTATTATTACTAAAAAATCGGGAGAAACTTCGATCGATCAAATTTTGGAACCTTTAGAGCGGAAGGCTTGTTCGTTTGAACGTATTTATTTTTCCAGAGGAAGTGATGCTGAAATTTACCAAGAACGTAAATTACTCGGAAAACTTATTGTTCCCGAAGTCTTGAAGCACGTGGATTATGATATAAAAAATACGGTGTTTTCATACATTCCTAATACGGCTGAAACGTCGTTTTTTGGGATGATTGAAAATGTTGAGGAGTATTTGAACAAAAAGAAAACAGAACAAATATTGAAAGGGACTCGTTCGCTTTCTGCCGAAAAAGTGACTCAAATTCTTTCGGAACATACACGTGTCGAAAAAATTGCTATTAAAGACGTCAAACTAAGAACCTTTATTACAGAAGACAGCAGTCGCGATGATTTAGTGGCGCATGTGTACGATGTGACTTATGGTGTGATCAAGCCAGAAGATAACCTTGTTATCATTGATGATAGTATTGTTCGCGGGACGACTTTAAAGAAAAGTATTCTAAAAATGGTGGACCGATTGTCACCTAAACGGATTGTGGTGGTGTCTTCAGCTCCACAAATTCGCTATCCAGATTGTTATGGAATTGACATGGCAAACCTTGAAGGATTGGTGGCGTTTAGAGCGGCATTATCTCTGTTAAAAGATGCGAACAAGTACCATATTGTTGAAGATATCTACGCACGCTGTAAAGCACAAGAAAATTTAATAGACACAGAAGTTCAAAATTTTGTGAAAGAAATTTATGCACCCTTTACTCCAGAACAAGTGTCGGATAAAATAGCGGAGCTGCTGAGTGAAGACGGGATCAACGCTGAGGTTAAAATCATATTTCAATCCATAGAAAACTTACATAAAGCCTGTCCGAAAAACTTAGGAGACTGGTATTTCACAGGAAATTATCCAACTCCAGGAGGTAATCGAGTGGTGAATCGGGCGTATATCAACTTTTTTGAAGAGAATAATGAAAGAGCTTACTGATGTAAAGTACAGTTTATCTAATAAATACGCAGTTCGTCTAAAATAAATTTTCACTATGTATTAAACTGCTATCTTTGACTCACCATAACATAAGTAGGTTAAGTTCATGGTAGATTTGGGGCAAAAAAGGTGAACGCAAGTTCACCTTTTTTATTTTCCATTGTTTTTTAAAACTTATTTTGCAGCAGCAAAACGTGTTTCAACCTCTTTCCAATTAATAACATTAAAGAACGCTTCAATATAATCTGGACGACGGTTTTGGTAGTTTAAGTAATAAGCATGTTCCCAAACATCTAATCCTAAGATTGGAGTTCCTTCACATGATACACCTGGCATTAATGGGTTGTCTTGGTTTGGTGTAGAACATACTTCTACTTTCCCCCCTTTATGAACACATAACCAAGCCCATCCAGACCCAAACTGTGTTGCAGCAGCTTTACTGAAAGCGGTTTTAAAATCTTCGAAAGAACCGTAAGCGGCAAGAATCGCCTCTTTAAGCTCTCCAGAAAGTGCTTCTTTTCCTTCAGGATTCATAACGTTCCAGAAAAGTGAATGGTTGTAAAATCCACCACCGTTATTTCGGACAGCCTTGTTAGACATATCCAAGTTTCCAAGAATTGTTTCAATTGATTTGTTTTCTAAATCAGTTCCTGCAATTGCAGCGTTTAGATTGTTTGTATACCCATTATGATGCTTAGAATGGTGGATTTCCATTGTTCGTGCATCAATATTAGGCTCGAGCGCATCGTAAGCATAATTTAATTTTGGTAATTCAAAAGCCATAAGAATTTATTTTAAGTGTTTAAATAATTATTTCAAATTTACAATATTCAAATAAAAATTACGAGCATATATAATTAAGATTGTTTATTTTGGTATAAATTTTATTTAGTGAGCGCATCAACATTCAATATCTATAATGCTTCGGCTGGAAGTGGGAAAACATTTACCTTAGTCAAAGACTATTTAAAAATAGTTCTGACTTCTAAAGAATTCTTACCGCATCGGCATGTTTTGGCGATTACTTTTACCAATAAGGCTGTGGATGAAATGAAAACGCGGATTGTAGAAGCATTGATGACATTTGCGGCGCCCTCTATTTTAAGTCAATCAGATTCCTTGTTTGAGCAAGTTGTGAGTGAATTGGGAAGTTCCCCAAAAGAAATCCACCTGAAATCCAAACAACTTCTCAGTAAAATACTGCATAATTATGCTGCCTTTGACATCTCTACGATTGATAAGTTTACTCAAAAGTTGATTCGCACCTTTGCCTTTGATTTAAAACTCCCGATGAATTTTGAGGTCGAATTGGACACTGATCTTTTACTCCAAAAAGCCGTCAGTCGTTTGCTCTCCAAAGCGGGAAAAAACAAGGCACTCACAAAAGTGTTGGTTGAATTTGCGATAGAAAAAGCGGACGACGATAAAAGTTGGAACATTGCTTTAGACCTAGCAAAAACAGCCAAGCTGTTAACAAGGGAGACGGATGCACCATTTTTAGAGGTGCTTTCGCAACGTTCATTACAGGAATTTGGCGCGTTGAAATCAACCTTAACAAAAGACATTAGTGAAACAGAAATACAAGTTGTAGAGCTGTCCACCCAAATTTTAGATGTGATTACAGCCAATGGTATTGAGTTTTCAGATTTTACACGAGGGTCTTTGCCAAAACACTTTAAGGACTTAGCCTCCGGAAAATTTGACATTAAATATGTAGCCGTATGGCAACAATCTATAGAAACGACCTCGCTGTACACTAAAAAAGCACCGCCGCACGTTGCCGCTGCTATTGACGGGCTTCGTCCTCAGCTTGTAGAAGTATTCCATAAAACAAAAGAAGCGGTTTATAGAATTCGGTATTTAAAAAATATTCGAAAAAACACCACTCCACTATCGGTTCTGAATTTAATACACCAAGAGATAAAAACAATCAAAGACGAGGAAAACTTATTGATGATTTCTGAATTTAATACCATCATAAGTCAGCAAATAAAAGACCAGCCAGCGCCTTTTATTTATGAGCGCATCGGAGAAAAGTTTAATCACTTTTTTATTGATGAGTTTCAAGACACTTCCGAATTGCAATGGGAAAATTTAGTGCCCTTATTAACAAACACTTTGGCGGAAGAAAATGGGAGCGCTATGTTGGTGGGCGATGCCAAACAGGCCATTTATCGTTGGAGAGGTGGAAAGGCAGAGCAGTTCATCAATTTACACAACAATGCAACCGAATTCCCTTTTGATGCATCGCTTTCTCACCTTCCAACAAATTATAGAAGTTGCAGACAGGTGGTCAATTTTAATAATAATTTTTTCAAACACCTCTCGACGGTTGTGTTCTCAAATGAGACTTATAAGTCCTTATACCAATCACCTCCTCAATTGGAATTTAATGACAAAACGGGTTATGTAAATATTTCCTTTTTAGAGTTTGAAAAGGGTGAAGACAAATCGCTTTTATATGCAGAAAAAGTTCTAAAAATCATTAGATCTTATTTAGAATCAAGCGAGGATGCTGCCTTGAAAGATATTTGTGTCTTGGTCCGAAAACGAAAAGACGGTGTTGCGGTGGCAAATTTATTAAGCCAGTCAAAAATTGATATTGTTTCAAGCGAGACGCTTTTAGTGGCGCAATCTCCAGAGGTAAAACACATTATGAGCGTGTTGGAGTATGTCCATGAACCGTCTAATATGGAAGCCAAATTGGAGGTGATCAATTATATCGCATCCCACGTAGATGTCGGCGACCCGCACTTGTTCCGTGTAAAGTGTATTCCATTAAATCGCGCCACGTTTTTTAAAGTCCTAGAGCCTTTAGGGTTGATCTTTTCTCCTAAAACTGCTTTACAGCTTTCTATTTATGAATCTGTAGAATATATCATTAGTAGCTTTCAATTGGCAAAAACATCGAATGCTTACATTCAATTTTTCTTGGACTTTGTGGTCGAATTTACTCAAAAACCAACGTCGAGTATCCGTCAATTTATAGACCACTTCAACCTCAAAAAAGACAGTCTAAGCGTTGTGACCCCGAAAGGCATTAATGCCGTTCAAATTATGACGGTTCATAAATCGAAAGGGTTGGAGTTTCCAGTTGTTATTTTTCCTTTTGCAGAATTGGACATTTATAAAGAATTGGAGCCAAAAGAATGGATGCCAATGGATGCCTCTTATGCTCCTTTCCCACATTTTTTATTAAACTACAATAAAGATTTTGAGTCATTTGGCTCGGAAGGGGCTGCTATTTTTAAAGATCATCAATCAAAATTAGAGCTTGATAATATCAACCTATTATATGTAGCGCTCACTAGGGCGGTTGAACAATTATATATTGTAGGAAATGCAGCGGTTGCCAAAAACGGAGCAGAAAATCTAAAAACATATTCAGGGCTTCTGATCAATTATCTAAAATCATCGGGGCGATGGGAAGATGGAACGGTGGAATACGAGTTTGGATCGTTTGAGAGCATAGACGCTCCAAAATCCGCAAAATACCCGACAGTTTTTCAGCGCGAATTTATATCCACACCAAAAGAACACCTCAACGTGTCAATGGCCACCAACGCAGGGTATTTATGGGATACGACACAAAAAGAAGCGCTTGAGAAGGGTAATTTGATTCATTTATTAATGTCAAAAATTTACACCAAAGTAGATATTGAAATTACGCTGAATGATTTTTTTAATGCAGGTGTAATCTCATCGACTCAAAGTGATGAACTTTCGGGCACTTTAAACGCGATTGTTAGCCACCCATTACTAGCTTCCTATTATAGCTCAGATGTAGAGGTTTATAACGAAAGAGAAATTATGACTTCCAGCGGAAAAATCATTATTCCAGATCGATTGGTCGTTTTTAAGGACGCAACAGCCGTAGTTATTGATTATAAGACAGGAGATCCTTACGACAAATACGAAGCCCAGCTGGCAAATTATTCGGAAATTATTGAAGAAATGGGGTATAAGGTTGTCAAAAAAATACTCGTGTACATAAATGCAAGTTTACAGGTTAAAGTGTGCTAGTTTTAACATGTTTTAGATAAAAAAATAACATTAATCTCAAGTCTTTTTGGAAATTAATATTGTTTTTTTATATATTATATTTGTTTTGTAAGAATAACATCTTATTTTTGCGTTTACTTAACTTAATAAATTAAAATCACGAACACATGAAAAATCTTAACAGATTAATTCTAACAACATTACTAGTCTTCGCGATTGGCAATGTAAATGCACAAGACGAAAACAACCCATGGCAACTTACAATTGGTGTAAATGCTGTAGATGTATTTCCTGTCGGTGAAGACGCTCCTCAAGGAGATTATTTCCAAGAATTCTATAACGTAGAAGAAAACTGGAGTATTCTTCCCTCAATTTCTTTAATTTCTTTACAAAAATATGTTGAAGATGGTTTCTCTGTAGGGTTTTCAGGGTCTATAAACAGACTGGACAAATGGGGACAAACTCAAGATGGGACACCTGTTTCTGTAAACAATCTAATGTATTATGCAGTTGATGGAAACGTGAAATACAGCCTTTCAGGATTGTTGAATACAAAAAAACTAGAGCCATTTGTTGGTATCGGTGGTGGATATACTTGGATCGAAGAAGGTGCTTTTAATAGCAACTCTGGTGCAGGGGGCTCCGCTTTAGTGGGAGCTGGAACTTTAAATGGAACTGTTGGTTTGGCGTATTGGTTTTCTGACAACGTTGGAATCACAGCGCAGTCTACATACAAGCATTCTTTTAAAGATTACTTAACAAAACATTTCCAACATTCTGTAGGAGTTGCTTTCAAATTTGGAGGAGTTGACACAGATGGAGATGGTATATATGACAAACATGATCTTTGTCCAGAAGTACCTGGTTTAGAAGAATTCAACGGATGTCCTGACACAGATGGAGATGGCATTGAAGATTCAAAAGATACGTGTCCTGAATTAGCTGGTCTAGCTGAGTACAACGGATGTCCTGATACAGACGGAGACGGTGTATCTGATAACAATGACACATGTCCTAATGAAGCTGGATTAAAAGCATTAGCGGGTTGTCCAGATGCAGATGCAGATGGTCTTGCAAATGCTCAAGATGAATGTCCAAATGAAGCAGGCCCAGTGGCTAACAACGGATGTCCTTGGAAAGATAGTGACGGTGACGGTGTTTTAGATAAAGATGACAACTGTCCTACGGAAGCAGGAACTGTTGCTAACAATGGTTGTCCTGAAATGATTCCAACGGATGAATTACAGACAAAACTTACAAGTTACGCAAGAACAATCAACTTTAGCTTAGGGAAATCAGATTTGAAACAATCAGCATACCCAACTTTAAAGGCTATTACAGCAATTCTAAAAGAATACCCTACAGCTAACTTTGTTGTTGAAGGACATACAGACAGCACGGGTACTAATAAAAATTTCAACCAATTACTCTCTGAAAGAAGAGCTCAAAAAGTTGTAGATTATTTAGTGGAAAATGGTGTTGCAGCAGATAGATTAACTTCGATTGGTTTTGGTGAAAACAACCCAATTGAATCTAACATGACTGCCGCAGGAAGAACGGCTAACAGACGTGTAGAAGTTAAATTGGCTGAATAGTTTTTACTATTACATAATAAAAAGCTTAAAACGCTTCGCTATTGCGAAGCGTTTTTTTATTTTTATAACATGACAAGTTTTATTTATGACGTTTTAAAAGACCTGGAAATACATTCGAAAGATGTTTCCAAACTCAGCCTTATTCTCCCGAATAAGCGGGCCGGGATATTTCTTAAAATGGAGTGGTCCAAATTAAACAAAACAACAGGCTTCTTACCTGAAATAATTGCCATTGAGACCTTTATAGAAGAGCTATCTCAATTAAGACTCCTTAGCAGTACCGAACTTATCTTTGAGTTTTACGAAGTCTATTTAGAGCTTACACCCCTAAAAGAAAGAGATTCATTTGATAGTTTTTCAAAATGGGCGCCCATTGTACTTCAAGATTTTAATGAAATTGACCGCTATTTAATTCCTCAAAATCAGATTTTTGAATACCTATCCGCCATTCAGGAGATCAATCATTGGTCTTTAGAGCCAAATTCAACTCCCCTTATCAAAGGCTATTTGTCTTTTTGGAAAAAGGTGCATACGTATTACACCAAATTCACGGCGCATCTTCTTCAAAAAGGAGCAGGCTATCAAGGCTTAATTTACAGAGAAGCCGTCGAAAACCTAGAGGCCTACATTCAAAACCATCCAGATAAGTCGCATGTCTTTTTAGGGTTTAATGCTTTGAATGCTTCTGAATCCACCATCATTCAGGAGTTGTTACAACAAGACAAAGCAAAAATTTATTGGGACATCGACCAAACGTTTATAGAGACTCCCCAACACGATGCGGGATACTTTATAAGACAACATCAAAAAACGTGGAGACATTTTAAATCTCAACCCTTTAAGTGGGTTTCTAATCATTATACCAATCCCAAAAATATATCCGTCGTTGGAACCCCTAAAAACATAGGTCAGGTTAAATATGTGGGTGCACTTTTACAACAGTTATATACCGAAAACAAACTCCAAAATACAGCCTTGGTTTTAGGGAATGAGGATTTATTGATTCCGATATTGAATTCAATTCCGAGCTGTATAGAGGACATTAATATCACCATGGGATTGCCTTTAAAGCAAATCCCTTTTTCAGCCTTTATCGATCAATGGTTTCAGCTTCATAAAGACCCTACACCCCTGTACTATTACCAAGATGTGATTGGCGTATTGTCGCACCAATTTGTGCGTCCCTTGTTTCAAACTCAAGAGGAAGATGCGGCTCAATTGATCATCACGACGATTAAACATCAAAACTTAATAAGCCTCTCTAAAGATCAAATCATTGCCATCGCTCCCAATCATAAAGAAAATTTAGAGCTTTTGTTTGCGACTTGGAACGACCAGCCTAACAAAGCGATTGAACGTGTTTTAACGCTTATTTTTAAACTGAAAGACCATTATACCAAATCTAA